>JACPEJ010000003.1 GCA_016183565.1 Candidatus Blackburnbacteria bacterium
ATTGGACTCAATTAAAAAAACATATCTTGGCTAAAATTATGAACGATAAACATCAAATTCACCTCGCAGATAGTTATGAGCATATCAAAACAATTCCCGACGGCTCGGTGGATTTGATTTTGACCGATCCGCCATACAATTTAAGCCCTTATTCTACTGGAAACATTAAGCTGTCGTGGCGTAAAGAATTAAATAATGACTTGGCAGATTGGGACAAAAAAGAATTTATTCCGCGTGATTGGGTGAAAGAGTTTAAGCGGATTTTGAAACCAACCGGAAATATTTTTGCGTTCACAAGCTATAACCTTCTCGGCAAATGGCACGAAGCATTTGACCCCGAATTTGATACTTTTCAATTTATGGTGTGGCACAAAACTAATCCTGCACCAAAAATTCGCCGAGCCGGTTTTTTGAATAGTTGTGAGCTTATCGTTTGTATGTGGAATAAAAATCACACTTGGAATTTCACAAAACAAAACGAAATGCACAATTTTATTGAAACGCCAATTTGTATGGGTGTTGAGCGGATAAAAGACCCGAACCACCCAACGCAAAAACCAGTGAGAGTTTTGGAACATTGTATAAAATTAGCTTCAAGGCCCGGAGATGTCGTTTTTGATCCATTTATGGGCGTTGGCTCGACGGGAGTTGCCGCGCTTAATTTAGACCGAAAATTTATCGGTGTTGAGATTGACGAAAAATATTTCAAGGCGGCGGAAAAACGACTTAATGGAAGACCGGAATCATTATTCAACGCGAATAGAAACGTTTATGACGCAAAATCTTACCAATCAAAAAGATAAATATGGTATTGCGGAAGATGAAAGCAAAAAACACACTGACGCGATTGTAGAATCTTCTTCTCGTAAAAAAGTAGTTGTTGCTGGACCCGGTACGGGGAAAACTTATCTTTTCAAGAGAATAATTGAGGGCAAGAATAACGCTCTCACTTTGACATTTGTAAATGCTCTTGTTGAAGATTTGTCGCTTGAATTGTATGGAATGTCTGACGTTAAAACCCTACATAGCTTTGCTAGAAGCACATTAGGAACTGCAACTGGAAATGTAAAGGTTTTCCCCAAACTTTCGGAAGTTGTAAAAGAGGACGCAAAAATTCTTCTCAAAAAAGAAATTGATTTTGATTTCATCTTTCATAATATGGACGATGGAAATGAAGATATAGAATTCTATAAGAAAAGGAAAAATTACTATGACAAACATTACGGATATTCAGATATTATATTTGCTTTAGTAAAATATCTTGAAGCGAACAAAGGAAAAGTGCCCGCCTTCGATCATGTACTCGTTGATGAATTTCAAGATTTTAACAAGTTAGAGATTGCCCTAATTGACCTTTTGTCCGAGAAAAGCCCGATACTTATTGCCGGAGATGACGACCAAGCTCTTTACGAGGACTTAAAAAGTGCCAGCCCAAAACATATAAGAGAAAGGTTTAGTGATAGTTGCACTGACTACAAGTCATTTTCTCTGCCACACTGTCGCCGATGTACACGAACTATTGTTGAAGCAGTAAATGATATTGTTTCCAACGCAAGCAAAAACGGAGCTGTAAAAGAGAGGATAGGCAAACGCTACGAGTATTTTGACCACAAGGAGAAAGATGTTGAAAGCGAAAAAAATCCAAAGATTATTTACAGCCAACAATTCGCCAGAAAAATACCGTGGTTTATTGAAAAGCAACTTGGAGAAATTGCCAATGAGATAAAAGGGAAGTTTTCTGTTCTTATTATCTCCCCCACAAAAACTCAATGCCGTTCAACTGTCGAGGGATTAAAAAAGAAGGGGTTTTCAAGTATCGAATGGAGCGATAAAAAAGACGATAAAGAACCGACATTGTTAGACGGACTAAAAATTTTACTTGATGACGAGAATAGTAATCTTGGCTGGCGTATAGTTTCTCGCTTCTATCTCACTGAAAAGGATTTTGTTGCTCTACTTACGAATAGTAATTCTGAAAACCCAAAACGCTTTTCTGAAATGATAGATTCTTCAAAAAAGAAAGAGGTTGAAAGTGCACTAAAAATTTTGCGTTCTGTAAAAAATGGGAAAAAGATAAAAGAAGAAAAACTTGACGAAGTTTTGAGAAAGGTTGGTTTCAATCCTTACGACATAGCAAAAGAAAACTTGAAAGAGGAGATTGAGTTTGGCTCACAGCGTGTTGGAAATCCTGGTTTGAGAAAAACACAAATTAAAGCCACAACGATAGAAAGCTCAAAAGGACTTGCCGCCGATTATGTATTTATAACCTATTTTGACGACAGATATTTCATAAAGGATAAAGACAAAACAAAAATTACCGACAAGGACATTTGCAAATTTTTAGTCGCGCTGACACGGGCTAGGCGTAAAGTGTTTTTGATCTCGTCGGATGATAAGAAAAAACCAACCTTTCTCAATTGGATAAATAGCGATAGAATAGAGGAAGTTAGCTAAATTTGTCCGCCGAAAAAATTGGCCGTCCAAGCGAGGGCGCGGCGGAAGGGGGGTGTGGGGGGAATTCCGCCGCGCCCGAGCCGAAGCGAAGCCCCGCCGCCTGTTCTGTTAAGAGCAGAAGCCAGCAAAAAAGTTTTCTTTACCTTTTAGAAGAAAAAGGGGGTGGCGCGCGAAAATCAAAAATTGAGAAGAAAACTTTTTTGCTGGCTGGCGAGCGTCAGCGAGCGGCGGCGGGGCGGAGCGTCAGTTTCGCTCAAAATAGGTTCGGATTTGGTAGAATAAACGCACCAAGACAAAACTAGACGGCTTTTTGAGAGCCATTTGGTGGGCGGCCGCAACGGCCGCCCACTGATTTTGCCCCGATGAATCCTCTTTTCTCTCACTATCGGCGCTTGCGCTGCTGGTGGTTGTTGAGACGGAAGAGGAAATAACCACCTACGAGAACAACCGCGATGATAACAATAATTATAACCTAAATGGGCATTTTATACAGGACTTGCATTAGGATATAATGATACGCTAATATCTCTATATGACTGATTTATGCGAGGCAATGAAAGGGTTCGGCAAAGGCATACAACTCGTTTTCATAATCAATATTAAAATAAATAATTCAAATCTATGGCAAACAACGCAAAATTAAATATAAAAGTTATTGTCGGCAGTACTCGCGAAGCCCGTTTTAGCGATAAAGCGGCCGCGTGGATTACCCAGGAAATCAGGAAACAAAAAGAGGTTGGGGCTGAAATACTGGATCTGCGCGATTACGATATGCCGTTTTATAATGAACCGGTAAGTCCGTCATACAAACAGGAACCGTTCAAAAACGAAGCAGTTTCCCGTTTTACCAAGAAAATCGGCGAAGGAGATGCTTTTGTCGTTGTTACCCCGGAATATAATCACGGAACATCGGGCGTACTGAAAAATGCAATGGACTGGGTATATCCAGAATGGAATAATAAACCGGTTGCCTTTGTGAGCTACGGCAGTGTCGGAGGGGCAAGAGCGGTGGAGCAACTCCGCTTGAACGCCATTGAGCTTCAAATGGCGCCAATTCGACAAGCTGTTCATATTCCACAACATTGGACTTTATTAGACGAGAAGGGAAATTTGAAAAAGGGCACGCTCGGATCATTTACTGAAAGCGCCGAAGCCATGCTGACTCAGCTTATTTGGTGGACGAAAGCATTGAAAAACGCTCGAAAATAAAAATCCTTGCAAAATTTTCTTCTTCCTTAATTGAAAAAGAAAGTGGTTGTATAAATACACCTAGAGAAAAGTTATCCTAACAGCTCCTTTAACTTAGAAGCTTTATCTATAAGATTCGGAGGGATTCGATCCAGCATCACCTGTTTCTCGGCATCATCGAGCGCAAATTCGTCATTCCATAGAGCATCTTCTCTAGAAACAGTTTTTACAATTCCACTACTTAAAACCTGTCTATATCCATCAGAAGTTTTATCTAAAATCAGAACATTTAAAAGAGAGATCCTAGCCGCAAAATCTTTAACTGGATCTTCTCCACGCAACAGGCTCCTTACTAAAGCTCCTGGAACAAAATCAATTGCAAGCTGCCCAATCTCTACCCAGCAATGTTCAGCCATTCCTTGCTCATTAAGTTTTACTGCGATGACGGGCTTTATACCCGAGCTTTCCAACGCCTTATAAGCTGCAACTGAATATTGCCTACAAGTGGGATTCCTAGAACTCTTCTTGACCCACTGTTTAACGTCAAGAGCAAATTCGGTCACTTCGGGTGGAAGAAATGCCTTGTCGGAATCATGTGTTATTTGTATTTCTTGTTGGTCACGAAGTTCAGTCACGGTATTTAGTTTAACCTAACCATGCAATAAATACTTTGCTTCATTGGCAGATGGTAATGTTTTTTTCTACCTTAAACTCAACCTCTTCTGTGAACTTTGGAATTTTGACTATGTGGTAAGGAGCTGTGAGCATTTGTACTGTGAAGCAATTTGCACCTGGAGAAGTTTCTGTAACCGAAACCTCCAAGTTTCCATCCTTCTGCCAAACCTCGGAGACCTCAATACCATACCCACCTGTGTTTTTCTTACCTTGAAAAACTGCTATGACTGTTTCTTTTGAGAAATCTACACGAACTTCAGGGTCTTCTGGTTGTGTTTCGATAATCTTCTGCCATTCTTTACTGCTATTTATCACATAGTTTTTACGAGTACTCTGTTTACTGTTACTACCTTTGCCTATCTCCTCAAACTGGATTTTTTTGTTCTCATTCGGTTTTGGCGTAGGAGTTTGAGACACAGCATCATTTGTCTGGAATTCCGGTTTGCGGTTTGGTGCAAAGGCCGCAAAAGCAGTTATGGTGCCTAATAAAATTCCTAAGATCAGAAGTGTAATAGGTAATGTTTTAAATGCCATACGAATATTTATTCTATCGCAGATTGAAGCAAAATTCCTATTTTGATTATACTGTACTACTTCCCTCTGCCCTCTTAGTTTCCTTCTCAAAAAATCGAATTCTATCGCCTTTGAAGAAAAGTTTCATTTGTCTCAAAGGGCCGTTCCTGTGTTTTGCGATATCCAAAATATAGTTTTCGGTATTTTCTGCATCTTCGCGCCACAAAAACATAACAACATCCGCATCTTGTTCAATTGCTCCAGACTCGCGAAGGTCGGCAAGCTGTGGCTTTCCAGATCCCCTGTGTTCAACTGCGCGTGAAAGTTGTGAGATCGCAATAATAGGAATCTTAAGCTCACGGGCAAGGTTTTTTAAGCCTTGGGAGATCTCGGAAACTTCTTGCACTCTGTTTTCTAGATTTCGGCCGCGGACAAGTTGCAGATAGTCAACAACCAGTAAGTCCAGGCCATGGTCAACTTGAAGTCTTCTTGCTTTTGTCCTCATCTCGAGAATCGAAAGGGCTGGTGTGTCATCTATGTATAAAGGCGCTTCTGCAAGTTCTCCCATTGCGTCAGACAATTTTGTAAAATCTGCCTCCGTTAGCTTTCCAGTCTTAAGTCGCCATGCATCAATATCCGCTTGAGAAATAAGAAGTCTGTCAACAAGCTCCTCTTTGCTCATCTCAAGCGAGAAAATTCCGACAGGCCTCTTCGCTTTGTTGGCAATAAATTGCGCGACGTTTAAGGCAAGTGCGGTTTTCCCTACTCCGGGGCGAGCAGCTAATATTAAAAGATTTGATTTTTGGAAACCAGCTAGAGCGTCGTCGAGCGAGTGAAAACCTGAGGGCACACCTCGTAGACCTCCTGCTTGCTTGTGGAGTTCATCTAAACGATCAAAAGACTCAACAAGAGTTGCCCGAACAGGAGTAAAGGCGTTGGCGAGGTGTTGCTGGGTTAAAGCGAAAACTTCGGATTCTGCTTTGTCCAAAAGTTCGTCTGCTCCCAATCCTTCGTCGACTGACAATTCAACAAGTCTGGCTGCGGCTTGCATCAGGGCTCTTTTTATTGCTGCTTCTTTAACTATCTTTCCGTAGTGTTCAACGTGCGCAGCAGTAGGTACTCTATTAACAAGATCTGCAAGATATGAAACTCCGCCGATTTCAGTCAGCCTTTTTTTTCTTTTCAGTCTTTCTGAGACTGTTAAAACATCAATAGGTTCCCGAGCTTCGTACAAATCAACCATTACTTCATAAATTGAAGCATTCTTAACATCATAGAAGTGCTCGGAGCGCAGGAATTCGGCAACATTAACAATGGCATTTTTATCGAGAAGAAGAGCTCCAAGGACGGAGATTTCAGCGTCTATTGAATGAGGTGGTATTCTGATGTGAATGTTGGCTGGCATAGCATGGGGGCAGAGGGAAAGTAATTTCTAATTTTTAATTCTTAATTTTTACTCAATTTTTAATACTAAATGTCTAAATTTTTAAACAAGAACTACTAAGCTTAATCTCTATTTTAATCATTTTATTCATTTAATATTGATTAAAAATTTGAAATTTCAAATTAAAAATTACCTGTTTTATGCCCTGCGTTCAAGAACAACCACTTGTCGCTCTTCTGGCAGTTTATCCAAGCTTACTGTGTACTTGTCAAGGCGCAAGGGTTCAACCCCTGTTTCTTTTATAAAATCATCAATACCTGAAAGTTCTGAGAATGTTGCAGGATTCAGGCCTGGAACTTTGTAGTGCATTGGTATAACAACCTTCGGTTCAATTGCAGAAACAATTTCCACAGCTTTAGCAGGTCCTATTGTGTAGACATCACCGACTGGAATAAAGAGAATGTCGATAGTGCCTATTTCGCTTATTTGTTCGGAGGAAAGTTTGTGCCCCAAATCTCCTAAATGACAGAGCTTGATCCCGTCTATGGTTATAGCATAGATAGTGTTGGCTCCGCGCTCTTTACCGTTTTGATTATCATGGTATGAGTGGATCCCAAAAATAGAAATTTCTTTTATTTCATACTCACCCGGTCCATCAACAACTTTTGGGTTGCCTTCTACTCCTTTCAAGTTGTTGTGGTCTTTGTGGTCGTGGGAAATTGTAACAATATCAGCTTCAACTTTGGGGAATTTTAATCCAACCATATCAGGAGAAAACGGGTCAGTAACTAAAGAAGCATCTTTACCTTTAATTCTAAAAGAAGAGTGTCCAAGCCATACAATATCCATCGCACTGGCATTTTAACACCTCTATACAAGGCTTAACAAGGAGGGTTTTATGTGCGACAAGTTTTACTCGATGACGTAGACGTAATTTTGTGTCAAACTAAAGGTGTAGCTTTGGTTCCACCTCTAAGGTGGAATACGTTGGCACCTCCGGTATTTTGCAGTCGCATTTGACTTTGATATAGCGGTGGGCTATAGTAGCGACGAATGCGAAAAGAATTACTTTTTGCAATATTGATAGGTGTGATTATTGGCCTTGCTATTGCCTTTGGGATTTGGCGCGCAAACAAGGCATTCTTGCCTCAGCGCTCAAAAGAGGCAGTTCAAATACCTTCTATTTCTCCAGAGCAACAAGAGGAAAAGATAAAAACTAGCCAACTTGTTATAACAGCCCCTGAAAATAATCTTGTAGTTTCAACAGAGAGGGTAACGGTTGAGGGTACAGCCATACCGGGTTCTAGTGTTGTGATAACTGCAAACGCAGGAGAGTTAATAGCGGAAACTCAAGCAGATGGAAGTTTTAAAGAAGAGATAGAACTTCTAGGTGGAGCAAACGAAGTAAAAGTAGCTGCATACGATAAGGATGGAAATAAATCAGAACAAACAGTTACAGTAGTTTACTCAACAGAGTTTGGAGGAGAAGAACAATGAAAAGTTCAAAATTCAAAATGCAAAAGTCAAAATTACAATTTGTATTTTTCATCTTGTTTTTTGCTTTTGCCGCTGTGCCAGTATTTGCACAAGAAGAGGCCAGTTCTGCTACTTCTTCTGTACGTGATCTGGTTCGGGAGCGTGTTAAGGCAAAAATTGATAATTTAACGCAAAAACCAATGGCACTTGTGGGAACTTTAGAACAAGTTGCAGATTCTACGCTTGAGATAAAAGATAACAGCGGGAAAGTGTTGCTTGCTTCAACTTCTAAGGACATGCTCTACTACAGAGTAACAGATGGGAAGAAAAAGGAAATTAAATTTGACGAACTTGTGATAGGAGAATTTGTAGTTGCGATGGGTTATCGAAATGGCAAGGATGTCTTGGATGCAAAACGCGTAATTGTATATGACAAGAAACCAACACAAAACAAAGAATCAGCATACGGCATTGTCACAAACAATTCCAAAGGCATCGTAACTATTAAACATCCTAAAGCTGGTGATGTTTGGACTATAAAAACAGCTCGGAAAACAATTATAACGGGCAAGGTGGGAGAGAAAATGGAAGAGATTGATATTGAGGAGGTAAATGAAGGTGACCGGATAGTTGCTGTGGGTACAAGGGATGCTAAAACCCAAGATACTTTGAATGCAACAAGAGTTCATGTTATACCAGGGAATGCGCAGGGTTTAACCAAAAAAGAAAAACCATCCCCTACTCCGACTAAAAAACCCACACCCACACCGACTACAACTACAACGGAGTAATACAAAAATTTGCTTCACGCGTCAAACTAGCGTACAATACCTTGCACGCTCATTAAACCCAGTTTTGTTCTAAGGAGGATGCGATGGTTGCGGTTCGCTCTGGTAGAGTGGATGACCCTGTGTGCGACCTTCCAGTAGGCTCTCTCCTCAACCTCCGGGTGTACATCGGGGACAGCCTGATGGAGGCGGTAGTAGTTCTGGAGGAAATCCAGGGTCCGGGAGCAGCACGTGTCTGTGTGAAGAGTATCGAGCGGATGCCCTGCCACGATATCGCAAGGCCGGGCACAATCCTACAGGTGCCTCTTCACACACTCCACATTCGCCCATAGCCTGCTAGCACCGGATCGGGTAAGATCAATTTTATCAATAAACACCCGATCTGGTGCCCCACTCTTTCGAGGTGTTTTCTTGACTTTTGGATTATTGTTTTGGTAAACTCGTATCTAATCGAATAAAAGCGTTCCCAGATGTTACGTAGGGAAGAAGCGGAGTCACGATCCGTTAGCTGAGAGCCAAAATGCTCTACGGAGGCTTAACCGTTAAACCAAGCAGCTGATGTCGCTTAGGCGGAGCCAGCACTGAGGGCTACGTTTATTAAAACTGAACGTAGAATAAGGATGGGACCGCGGGGGGTCCTTTTTTTGTTTAGAAAAACCTCTCGTTCCTTGCTTATCATTGCTGCCTTGATGGTAAGTGAAGAATGAGGGGTTTTTTTAGGAATATATGGGCAATTCAGATAATAAGAGCGTTAAAATAGCAATCCAGAAAGATGGGAGATTGACTCAAGATACTGTCTCTCTTTTGCGGGCTGCTGGTTTAAGTTTTGAGAATTACAACAGAAAACTGTTTGTAAAATGTCGAAATTATCCGGCTGAGGTGCTTTATGTAAGAGATGATGATATCCCCTACTATGTTGCTTCAGGAATCGCTGATTTGGGTATAGTTGGCCAGAATGTTTTAAGAGAAAGTGGGTTTAGGGTTAATACTTTATTAGATTTGGGTTTTTGTAGATGTTCGCTTGTTATCGCGGTCCCCCAGAATTCTAATATTAGCAGAGCTTCTGACTTAAGGAATTCGACAATTGCTACATCTTATCCAAATAGCGCTAAAGAGTACTTCAAGGAAAATAAAATACCAATAAAAATAGTCAATATTAAGGGCGCGGTTGAAATTGCGCCAAGTTTGGGGTTCGCGCATGCAATTGTAGATATAGTAGCAACAGGTAAAACTCTTGTCTTAAATAATTTGCGTATTCTACAAAAGATTTCCGATTCTCAAGCGCTTCTTATTACTCCCAACGAAGTTACTAGCAAAGAAAAAGCCAAGATCATTGACGATTTGAAAGTAAAGATTAGCGAAGTTTTAGGGGGAAAGGATTACGAATATTTATGATCAAGATTGATTATAAAAAAGGGGGTGGTTTAGTTCCTGCAATAATTCAGGACGCAAAAACAGGTGAGGTTCTAATGTTGGGATATATGAACAAAGAAGCTCTTAAGAAAACAAGAGAAACTGGATTTGTACACTTTTGGAGCAGGAAAAGAAAAGAACTTTGGCTAAAAGGAGAATCTTCAGGGAATAAACTAAAAGTGGAAGAAATTTTTATCGACTGCGATAATGACACAGTACTTGTAAAAGTTAGTTGCATAGGAACCGGGGTTTGCCATACTGGGGCGAGAAATTGCTTTTTCCAAAAAATATGACAATAGATACACTTTACAAAATTATTCAGACCCGCAGGAAAACCATGCCTGTTGGTTCGTATGTTGCTTTACTGTTTACCAAGGGTGAGGATAAGATTATCCAAAAAGTTGGGGAGGAAGCAACTGAGGTTGTGATTGCAGCAAAAAATAAAGATAAGAAGGAAATCATTTACGAAATGGCCGATCTTTGGTTTCATTCCCTTGTGCTTTTGGCCGCATTAGACATTAAACCAGAGGAGGTTTTAAAGGAGCTTGATTCGCGACATTCTGAAAAGAAAAAGGGGGGATAGAAGAATCTAACCATATTTCTTCACATATCCCCTAGCCTCTTTGATTGCGATTTTGACTGCTTCTTCTGGAGTATCGCTACCCAAGACTTTTCTTCTTTGTCTTGCATCAAAATATTGGTCAGCAAGCTTATCGGCCCAACCGCCGGTTCCGCGAAGCGCAACCATCGGTATATCAGCCTGATACGCAACAACCAACTCATTTAAAGTCCCAGAGCCTCCAGAAATTGCGATAATAGCGTCGCAAGAAAGAGAGAGAACAAATTCTCGCCCTCCACCTCGTTCAAGTCCGGATGCGATAACTACATCCACACCTTTTTCGAAAATATTTTTGTGCTTCCCGTAAGTTATTCCCACAGTCAGACCCTCTTTTCTTTTAGCGCCGCGGCAAGCTGCTGTAGATAAAGAGTTTAAATCTTTCTCCGCCCCAAAAACCATAATATTACCCGATTCGGCAATAAGTTCGCCAACACGTTCAGCTAACCCCTCAACTCTTTTACTGTATTTAAGGTCTGCACAAGATCCCATAACACCAATTTGTAACTTTCTCATAGCTCGATTTTAGCAGGTTTTTGAGGGGAAAGCACGAAAAGTTAAACGTGCTATAAATCCAACTCAGAATTTGTTTTCAACTACGTATAATCCAAAAAAAATAAAATGGAGAGATACAGAGAAAAACTACAAGCTGAGCAGGGTTGGCAATGTAAAATACTTTTACAGCGCCATGGCCAATATGATTCAGCCAATCCTGCTCTTTCTGGCAATCAACAAGAAGCAGCGAAACATGCTGGCTTGTTAACCCCAGAGGGAATAAGCAGAACAAAATTAGTTGCACGGGGCAAAATTACTGAAATTTTCCAAACCTCTAGTAACACTCCAACCGATTTTTTGTTTTTACACAGTCCAACCAAGCTACTCGGCACCTACGGAGCCAGAGCACAACAAACGGCAGAAATAGCAACAGATTAACTACGAGAATTTGGCGATCAAAATCCTTTTGCAGTAAAATAGGTAGTCCTTGGCAAAACACAAAATGGTACACGCCCTTTGTATAGCTTGTACGAATCTAACATTCCTGCTGCTTACGAACAGGCTCTCAAAGACAGACATGGAGATGGTCTATGGGAAGCTTATTATAACATCGCGGAAGAACTAGAAGAACTGCGTCAAACAACAGATGGAGAATCCCCTCAAGATGTAGCAACTAGAATTGTAAGAATAATGAAAATACTACACCGCCAAAAACTTGCACAAGCATACTTGCCAATTCAGTCGAAGTACCTACTTTTAGGAATGTTCCCTCACTGGTTGGAAAAACCCGGGTTAATTGCTCCAAAATGTCTGCAAGTTTACCTGATCCATTTATTGCAATAATAGGAACTAAGCGTGTACCATGACGAGCAAGGGAGCTATTTCTTTTCATGATCATAGAAACTTCAGCATTAGTACCCCATTCTCCTCCTATAAGTACAAAGGCGTCAGCAATACTCACTAATGTAGGTGTTTCTATACCCCAAGTCACTTGAGCCAATGGCTGTGGTGGAACAGAAATAGGGAAATCAATTTTCTTCAACGCTGCATACTTAGCACTTGCTTGTGGAAAAACACCAATTGTAGGAAGTCTTAAGGTTTTAGCGACATCTAGTGCAAGCTCTGGTACCCCACCTTGTGTACCACCAGATATTATAGCAAACTTACCTAAACGGATTTTGGTTAAACGACAACCTTCTATAAGAAAATTGCTATATTTTGGCACTTGTTCCGTGCTACTTCCACCAATCACACCTAATACATGAGAAAATCCTTCCCGCTCTTTGAAAGATTGATACTCAGAGTGTAGATTATCAAGACCGTGTTTTAGTAGTCTCTCTATGTTCATCTTGGATACTATTTCTCTCTCTTAACACTCTTGCTATCTTACCAACTTCCTTTTAAGAATATTTTTTCTTCGTAGAACTGGTAATACAAACCCTATTAGAGATCCTATTGTTCCTATGGTAACAGCTAGAAATTCAGTACTTGTTTCTAATGTTGGCAAGAAGAAATATTTAGTTATCACAATAAGGGATGCAACCGATCCTCCTCCTACCAGAGAATAATATATTTGTTCTTTTTTGAATATGGCAAAACCTTTTTCTTCTATAACATAGGCTAAAAAGGGAACCAAAACTCCGGCTACGTAAATCGCGTAAAAAGAAACTATCAAACTTATAATTGACCTGCCAAAGACCGCTAAAATTCCAACGATTAAAATACCACAAACTGCAGAAAACAAGGTGCCCCTATACCGCACATCCAAAAAGGTAAAGTCCTTCAGGGTTTTATTAACAATTCTTGCAACTGCCGTCCCAGAACCCATTGCTGCAAAAGCCAAACCTAGAACCAGGACACTACCAGCGCTATCACTAATCCTGTTACCCTCCGCCATTAAGATAAGTGGCAAGGCTTGCTTTGCATCCTGCAATTCGTTGCCTATCAAATCACGTCCTGAGTAAACTATTGTTACAGGCAGAAAAACTAGGAGAGAGAGAGCGATAAATGCCGCTATCTCTCCTTTTACAGATTTACCAACAGATCGGCCTTGTACTACAAACTGGTGAAAGTCCATTCCAAGAATGGTAATTAAAATAGTTGTAACAGCAACCCCAAATACGTTACTGAACGATCCGGCTGAAAAAGGCGCAAAATTATCAACTGCTTTCCAATATTCCTCTATCCCAAAAGATCGTAAAACTATAAAGACCATAGCAACGGTGCTTATAAAAAGAGTGCAAAGAAAAACTTTTGACAACTTATTTATATTAAGAAGTGCCATAATATTAACAACCACAGCTAACCCCCAAATACCAATCAAAGGTGGTAACCCTAGTGTGCTTAGAACAAATGCTCCTCCTAAAACTTGAGAGGCAACTATACCAATCATCCAAATCCATGACAACAGACTGACAATATGCTCAACATTCCTACCGTATTTCTTGCCCAAGAGGATCCATATAGGTTTCTTTTCAAGCCAATACAGTCGGGTGACAAAAATTAAGCCTAACATTCCGGTAGCAGCAGAAAGTCCATACAACGCTCCACTTTTGGCAGAAATATAAGTTGCTTCCCCAGTGCCTAACAAAAACCCCATCCCGTAATGGAGAGAAATAAGTCCTAAAGCTACTCCCAACCAATCAAGGTTGCGTTTCATGCTAATAAAAAACGCACCTTTCGGTGCGTATTACTCAGCGCAAATTGCGCGGTAGACCCTATGGTCCATTGTATGGTGCAAATGATGGTGATGTCGTTTTATGGTCATATTGGTTAGAAAAAATATACATAAATTATTGTCCGCTTGCAAGACCCAAAAAACGTTGTTGACATTAGTGTTATACTACGTTTGTACCCAGTTAGCACATTGACATACTAACCCGTATTGAAGGAGAGTCCTGTGCATGCTGTCAACGGTGTGGACGAAACGGAGGATGGTCACCACTGTAAACCTTACTACATAGTCGGCGGGACAGAGAGCTTCTTCGCCCAACAAATCCCGGTGGAAGTTGCGAGCGCACGAGTTGCCATCTGCAACTATATCGGTCACAAGATCTACCCAAATGACCCCGTGATCTGGGTAGGCTTTGTAGAAGTGCAGCAAATGCTTGCTCGTTGTGTCCAAGAGCTCAAGGTGCGACACGGCAATCTCCCCGTTGTCTCCTGCTCCAGGTTCTACTACCCGGGAGCAGATGCATTTGTTGAGTGCAACAGAGTGGTCGACTCCTCCGGAGAGAAGATCGGCGTTGGTCCACGACCATACGCTAAAAGTATCCCGGACCAAGTCGGCCTGATCCGAAGCCTGTATCCTAATACAAGCTTCATCGTCGTAGATGACATGCTTTTCCACGGCGACACCATCAACCAGCTACGAACAAGGAGGTTGCCTGTTCGGGCGATGGCGGCTGCCTTTGCAACGGGTGAAGCAAAGGAGGCGCTTGAGCGAAGTGGTATAGAAGTCTGTGTGGGGCATCCACTCAGAACAAACCTCCGAGACATGCTGCCTCTTCATGACTTCCTACCCCCATTACCCCTCTGTGGGAAGGTGGTGGGGCTAGACAACATGCCACTACCGGCAATGAAGAACGACCTCTCATCCAGCTTTCCGTACCTTCTGCCGTGGATTACGCCAGAGCAGCTTTGCTCATGGGCCAGCATACCCGAAAGCCACGCCGTTCCTTTCTCGATGCTATGCCTTAAGCAGTGTCTGGCCATATTCTCGGCTCTGCGCGATGCCAATATAGTACGTCTCTCGGACCTGGCACAGTTTCGCCCGCGAGCCAGCTGTCCCTATACTCCACCTTCGGCAGAAATCAGGCGGGATACCGAGATCACAACAATGCTTGCCCAGGCACACTCACAGTTGTCAGGTATTGTGGATTTCGTTGTACACCCAACTGATCTCTGGCAGACAAGACAAGACAAGGAGAACGGAGATGCCGAGAAACTACAAGGGGACGCGGGACTGGCTGGCGGAGGACTCAAGCCTCAGAACCCGCGTTATCAACACAGTCCGGGAAGTGTTCGAACTTTTCGGGTTTGAACCTCTTGAAACACCGATCATCGAACTCAAGGAAACACTCTTTGGAAAAGGCGGAGACGAGACCAACCGTCTTATCTACGCTTTCTCCAAGGGCCCAGATGATATCGGCCTGAGGTTCGACCACACAGTGCCCCTGGCGCGAGTGGTAGCTCAACACCTCGGGGAGATCACCATCCCGTACAGGCGTTACGCAATTGGTCCTGTCTTCCGTGCAGACAAGCCTCAAAAAGGCCGCTACCGCCAGTTCTGGCAGTGCGACTTTGACATGGTAGGCACAAGAAGCCCCGTAGCAGACGCCGAGGTCATCGCACTAAGCTACACCACCCTAACACGGCTCGGTTTCACCGACCAGTTTGTTACCGATGTCTTTGATCGGCGGGCACTAAACGGCATGGCTCAAGTTATTGGGGCCCTAACAAAGGAGCAATCCTTTGCGGTGCTCCGCGGCTGGGACAAGCTGGCGAAGGTTCCACGCGAGAAAATCGGGGCGGAAGTTGAGGTAGCAGGAGTCGATAGGGAGGTGTTCAACCGCTATACAGACGAGCTCCTGGCTATCGCTAACTCCTCGGTTGCGAACGACAGGGTAATCGATTGTCTTGCCGAACTCTTCCCTAACAACCAGTTGGCTACAGAGGGATTCCAAGGCCTGCGCGAGATCCTACGCTACCTTGCAGCCTACGGCGTTCCCGAGAAGCGAGTGCGCATCAACCCAACACTTGCCCGTGGTCTCGACTACTACACCGGTCCTATCTTTGAGACGGTCGTTGAGGAAGCCGGAGTAGGATCAGTAACAGGCGGCGGAAGGTTTGACAACCTGATCGAAGACCTCGGCGGACCAAGCATCCCTGCTACAGGCAGCTCCTTCGGGCTTGAGCGATTGGTTGAGGTACTAAGAATACTCAATATCGCTCAGCCAGAAAAAACGCCGGTGCAGGTTTTTGTCGCAAGCTTCGACACGCGGAGCACTGAGTTGGTTGAACACGCCGTGACTATTGCAACAGAACTCCGCCACTCAGGAATCAGGACTGAACTTTTCATGGGAGAAGGAACCCTCGGAAAGCAGCTCCAGGTTGCCGACAGGCGGGGTGCACCATACGCCGTGTTCGCCGGCCCAGATGAGATGGCACAAAAGGCCGTCGTAATCAAGAACCTCAGAACCGAACTCGTAAACGGCGACAAGGTCAAGATGAAGACGGCTAACCAGAGACTGGTCCCACGACGCGAGCTCGCAGCAGAGCTCAGAAGGCTCATCGCATGACGCCAGTTTCTCAGTCAGAAGGTCTCAAGTTTAGCAGGGGCGCGTAGCTTAGCGGCCTAAAGCGCTGGTCTGTGAAACCAGTATCACGGGTCCGAATCCCGTCGCGCCCCCCTCGCTAAGCTTTGCTGGCCTAAGACGCGTACCTTAAGACGAGGGCAAGACAGGACACCACAACTGCAGTGGGAATTCTGAACTTGCCTTAATGAACAACAACCCCAGGTGGAATGTTTTGCACACCAAGTGCAGACACGAAACCTGGGGCTTTCTTTTTTAGTACTTAATTGCTCAAAAACTGCAAAAGTGTTAGAGTATGGGGGATGGAGCAAAAAACATCACAAAATACTACTCCTAGTACTCCAAAGGGTTTCAGAGATTTTTTGCCCGAAAAGATGCGGGTAAGGCAATATGTTACAGAAGTCTTAATGGATGTTTTTGAATCTTTTGGTTTTGAGCCTTTACAAACTCCCACGCTGGAATATGCTTCGGTTTTGCAAGGCAAATACGGAGAAGAGGCGGATAAGCTTATGTATGTTTTCGAGGACCGTGGGGGCAGAAAGGTTGGTTTAAACTACGATCTTACTGTTCCTACCGCCAGAGTTCTTGCACAATACCAGGGCAAGATTCCCCTTCCGTTCAAGCGTTATCAAATCCAATCTTCCTATAGAGCAGAAAATCCACAAAAAGGTCGATATCGCCAGTTTGTGCAATGTGATGTTGATACATTCGGTGTATCCTCTCCCCTGGCTGATGCTGAAATAATAGCCATAATTTATACAGCTCTAAAAAGATTAGGGTTTCTAGAATTTAAGATACGCATAAACTCTCGCCAAGTGCTTTTTGGGATATTGCAAGATGCTGGTATTGGGGATAAGAAGTTACAGCTGTCGGTTTTGCAGTCAATAGATAAATTGGGCAAAAAAGCTGAGGCGGAAGTTGAGGAAGAATTAACTTCAAAAGGGCTTTCCTCAGATGGTATTAAGTCGTTATTTGAAGCAATTAAAAAGGCAACACCAGATGAGAATCTTGCTCAAATGTTTTCCTACTTGGACCAGTTTGGAGTAAGCCGAGATTGTTGGGAGTTTAGTCCTTTTATGGCACGAGGGCTTGATTATTACACAGGTCCAATATTCGAAACCGTCTTGGAAAAACCCAAAATTGGGAGCATTACCGGCGGAGGTAGGTATGATGATCTGGTTTCGCAATTGGGAGGGCCAAATGTTCCTGCAACTGGAACTACAATAGGATTTGAGCGTATATGCGATGTAATAGAAGAATTGGGACTCTTGCGAGATGAGTTAGAAGGTAACAGAGGCATACTTGTAACAGTTTTTTCTCTAGAGTTAGTAGATCAGTCTATAAAAGTTTTGAATCTTCTTCAGGAAAGCGGTAATAACGTCACCCTTTATCCGGACCCAAATGTCCCTTTGGAAAAACAATTATCGTACGCTAACAAAAAGGGTATTCCATTCGTAGTAATAATAGGGCCGGATGAAAAAGAAAAAGGAACTGCTCTAATAAAAGATATGGAGAGTGGAGAGCAGGAAACTGTCAAGCAAGAAAATATCGGGAAAGCAATTACAAAACAAGCCATTGAATTTGGCACAAAGGCAGTGGTGGTATTAGGGTAATGGCATTGTGCTAGAATTAAAGACACTGCCCTATGAGTCCACGCTTCGCTGCCTACCTCTTTTTACTCACAGCTTCTTTGATCTGGGGTGTTGCAGGACCGGTTATAAAATACACTCTTTCCTACTTACCTCCTTTTAGTTTTCTTTTTTGGCGGTTTTTGGTAACTGCAGTCATTACTCTCCCCTTTTTCCTTTGGTATATAAAAAAACATCCAATCAGTTCAAAATTTATACCTCGCTTGGTAGCTTTGGGGCTTTTGAGTACAACCATAAACCTCTCTTTTGTTTTCTTGGGTTTTAATAAAACAACAGCTTTACAAGGAACTTTAATTACTGCCATGACGCCTGTCTTTATTGCCATAGGCGGTGTGCTTTTTTTGCGCGAGAGAGTAACAAGAAGAGAACAGTTAGGTATTGCTCTTGCAATTGGTGGAACAATTTTTACGGTGGTTGAACCTTTGCTTCGAAACGGATTTCGGGGTGCGATTGATACAACTTTAGGAAATTTGTTCTTGTTGGGCTATAATCTTTCTTGGATGGCGTATGTACTTTTATCAAAACATTGGCAACAGGAAGAAATACGACCGTTTCATATAACCTCAATTGCTTTCTTTGTTGGCGCAATTACCTTCCTTCCTTTAGCGTTCTTTGAGACATCAGGGAAAATTCCCAGGTTCGACCTTTTACCACTCCAGGCAATCTTGGGGATACTGTACATGGCTATTCTTTCTGGTTTTGTAGGATATTTGGCCTATCAAATCGGACTTAGGAAAGTCGAGGCTGGTGAGGCAGATGTTTTTAATTATTTGCATCCGGTTTGGGCAGCTGCGCCTTCCATACTTTGGCTTGGGGAAACTACTTCCCCTACGTTTTTTGTAGGTGCAATACTAATTGCAATTGGGGTATTCATTGCGCAATACCGGCCACGACTGCTACGCTATTTCTTCCTTCGAAAACACATTCCTGCTTGATATATCTTGATAGCAATAGCGAAGCGTACAAACACTTTGTTTTGTCTTAGTATTTGCTTATAGTGTTATGGTTGGTTTAAAATAAACTGTCTGCGGCGAACTAGCATGTGCTACACGAAAAGCCGAAGACAAAAACTTGGGACAAGGAGATAGAGGTGAGTAGGTTCACAGGTCGGCCGAGGTCACGGGAGTCCCGTTTCCAGCAGCGCCCCAATACAAAAAGGAAATGGTCTGGTATTGTAAGGACGCACAATGGCGTGACGGATATACCGGTAGATGCTTCCACGGAGGAGTCACTTAGCCCACAGCTCACCAGACAACTCCTGGCACAGTTGGCCAAAATGCCAGCTGCGGCAGCCAAGGAGTTCCTCCGGCGGCCTGAGGGTGAGGTTTTGCACGCTGCGGCTCGTCATTACGGCTTGGACGAAATGGTCCAAGCTATAATCTACACACCTACCTAGGGAAATCCTCTCCTTTCTCCTTTCTGCTCCGGAGAGTTGTTAACAGTTGTCTTTAACTCTCCGGGGCCCTTTTTTGTATATTGTATATCGCGCTTCAAGACGTTTCATTTTCCCGATGTGCAAAGCTATTCCACTCCCGATGTGGAATGTGCCTTGCCCACGAGGATCGAGCCTGATATAATAACAGAGGGTAGTAAAAAGAGGGTAGTAAAAGTAAAAGTAACAAAAGTAGTAGTAGTAGTAGTAGTAGTATATGAAAAAAGCTATTCATCCAAAGTGGTATCCAGAAACACAAGTAAGTTGTGCATGCGGTAACCGTTTTACCGTAGGGTCAACTGTGCCGGAAATCCGTGTTGAAGTTTGCTCAAATTGTCATCCTTTCTATACAGGTCAAATGCGATATCTTGACACAGCAGGGAGGGTTGATAAATTTCGGGCAAGACTCGAGGCAACCAGAGATAGCAAAGTAATCTCCAAAAAGGTAAAAAGGCAATTCAAGGCTGCAAAAAGACTTGAGGAAGAGAGAGCTCGACCTACTACACTTGGTGACGTGAGGGGAAGGTAACTTCTTTTTTATGAACATCTATCAATCACAAACAGTTTACATAGAAACTCGGCCGGCGGCTGGAGGGGATGAGGCCAAGATTTGGGCTAGTGATATTTTGCGCATGTATACAAGGTTTGCAAACAGAAAAGGATGGAAAGTAATAAGCATAGATGAAAGCACTATTAAGATAACCGGATTTGGGGTGTTTGATCTTTTGAAAAATGAAAGCGGTGTACACAGAGTTCAGCGGATTCCAGAAACTGAAAAGAGAGGAAGAATTCATACTTCAACAGCAACGGTTGCTGTTATTCCCCAAGTATCCGGTGGCGAGGTACAGATAAATCCAGCAGAACTTGAATGGCAATTTTTCAGAAGCGGTGGTCATGGTGGGCAAAATGTAAATAAGGTTTCTACCGCAGTAAGACTTTTACATAAAAGCACAGGGATGGTTGTTACAGCGCAAACAGAGCGTTTCCAAGAACAAAACAGACAAATTGCATTAGAACTTTTGCGTTCTAAGCTTTATCATCAACAGGAAGAAGCAAGAAAGATCCAAATTCAAGATTACAGATCCGCAATTGGAACTGGAGACAGGTCAGAGAAGATTCGTACCTATAATTTTCCGCAGGACAGGGTTACAGACCACAGGGTAAATAAAAATTTTGGTAACTTAGAAGATTTAGTTGACGGGAATCTGGACAAGGTAATACAACTCGTTTCAAAACTCACGCGTCAGGTGCCAGACGGTACCTGACTTGTGCAAGGTGAGATTGGAGAAGCTGTTTTGAAACAGCTTCATAACAGTGGTACAAACCTCTTTGGGGTGACACGTCGTGTTAAAATGTAGACATGGCAAACAAAAAAATCAAGGTTTTGAAATATACGGCTGTTTTTGAACCTGCTGAAGAAGGTGGGTATGTTGTTAGTGTCCCTGCTCTACCGGGTTGTGTCACAGAAGGTAATACATTTGAAGAAGCTGTTGCTATGGTTAAAGATGCAATAGGTGGATATATTGCCGTACTTGAAGAAGAAGGTTTAGAAGTACCCAGGGAAACCGAAGAGGTTGTGGTAACAAAAGTCAGCGTTCCAACACTTCAAACAATTTAACCATTACATGCCCGCTTTCAAAGCTAAAGAAGTCATAGCGATCCTCAAAAAACTAGGGTACATTCAAAAAAGACAAACAGGCAGCCATTTGATTATGTATCACCTCGAATTAAAACGAGCGATTCCTGTTCCACTACATGCGAAAGACGTAAGAAAAGGTTTATTGCATTCCATTATTAAACAGGCAGATTCGACACTAAAAGAATTTCTCAAATTAAAATAATGCGATTGTTTCTTGGGGAACCTCGGCCGAAGCTTCGCTCATTGTCTATTTGTTGATACTTACTCCTGAGACTGGGTAAGGGTTGTTGTGAGAGTAAGGGTTTCTCCATCTCTCCAAACTTCTATTTGGATTTTGTCCCCTACTTTATGCTTATTTACCAATGCGGCGAGGCCGCCATTAGAATCAGTAACTTTCTCGCCACCTAGTTTCAGAATCACATCTCCAACTTTTACCCCAGCATTGGCTGCTGCAGATCCTTTAACAATATCGCCAACGTATGCGCCTTCAGGAATCTCGTTAGCAATTGCTGCTTCGCGACTTATCATTTGGTACTGAACTCCTAAAAACGGTCTTACAAATTCTCCTGTTTGACGAAATTGGTCAATTGAGGACTTAAGAATGTTCACGGGAAGAGCAAATCCTATATTTTGGGCTCCTTGCGCAACAGCAACATTGACTCCTATAACACTACCGGAACTATCCAGAAGTGGGCCCCCAGAATTACCAGGGTTGATCGCTGCATCGGTTTGAATAACATTATCAAGGCGTTCAGCATATCCTTCGAAAGGATTGCCACTTCCTGCTGTTATTCCGCGACCAAGTCCTGAGATAACGCCAGTGGTTACGGTGTGCCTAAATTCGCCTAAGGCTGTTCCGATAGCAACCACAAACTGCCCGACTTTTAAGTTATCAGAGTCCCCTAGTTCGATAGTTGATAATCCGCCAGCTGGAGCATCTATTTTTAAAAGCGCCAGGTCGTTTGATGGGTCGCGGTAAATGTTTTTGACAGCGTATTCTTTACTATCTTTCGTAATTACTTTGTATTTCAGGGCAGTATTTCCAACAACGTGTTTGTTTGTCACGATAAGACCGTCAGATCCGACTATAAATCCGGTTGCTAGATCTTGTTCGCCTCCTTGCTCTCTTAAGCTTAAGCCACCGAATGGATCAAACTCCAAAGAACGACGTTTGGGTTCTTCGACTGAAATAGTAACCACATTTGGAGAAACCCGCTCGGCAATATCAATAACTGCTGATTCTTCCCGGACAATTTTTCTTTCAGTAATTGAGGTTGCTTCACCGGAGGGGTTAGGGGGGAAAAATTGATCAAGTGGACGTATGCCAAAGAGGCGGTCGGCTATAGCACCACCAGTCATCGCTACTAAAAACACAACAACAATAGCAACAGGAATTAAGAATTTGCGAAAGTTATTCATTAAGTAATTGTATCGCTTTTTGCAACTGCTCGTCTACTTCTGTTTCTGGATCATCCTTTACTTCGACGTCTGGCTTTAGGCCAACTTCGTGTACCCAAGTTCCTTTTGGTGTTAGCCATTTGGCTGTTGTTATGTGGATACCCGAGGAAGTGCCAATAGGCCTTGCTTCTTGTATTGTCCCCTTACCGAAAGTAGTAACTCCTACAATTTTTGCTCTACTATAGTCTTTTAACGCACCCGAGACAATTTCAGAAGCTGAGGCTGAGCCGCCGTTTACTAGTACAACTAAGGGTATTTCTGCCAGGTTTGCACGGCCATTTGCATTAAATTCTTTCCTTTTTCCAGTACCATCTTCTTGCATTACAACAACTCCACGCGGCAAAAACTCCGAGGCGATGTCTACTGCTGCGGTTAAATATCCTCCTGGGTTGTTGCGCAAATCTAAGACCATTCCCTTAATCTTCCTGCCTTTTACTTCCCTAATTGCCCGCTTCCATTCATCTTCGGTACTTCCACCGAATTTTAAAAGTCTGAGGATTGCAATTTGGCCCGAATTATCAGGAGAGCTTTGTCCTGAGCTAGCCGAAGGGTTTTCAAACGTTAGTTTTACAGAAGCTATATCGATCTTTGCGCGCTCGATTTCGATTTCAAGTGGCTTTTCTTCTCCCTCGCGTACAATAATAAGTGTAACCTTGCTACCTGCTGTTCCACGAATCGCCTCTACAGCATCGATCAAGTTCATGCCGGCTGTCGCAACCTCAAGTTTTTTCTGCACATCTTTTATCCCAACTATAAAGTCCCCTGCTTTAATACCTGCTTTGTAGGCCGGAGTACCTTCAAGAGGAGACTGCACAACAAGCCTTGAACCTTTGAATCCTATCTCTATTCCCACTCCTTCAAATTGTCCATCTAGATCCTCTTGTGTTCGTTTTTGTTCGTTAGGAGGAAGGAAAACTGTATACGGGTCTTTGAGAGATTCAACCATCCCCTTTATCGCGCCCAAGACCATTTGTTCTTTATTTATCTTAGATTTGTCAAAGTAATCGCTTTCAACCTTGTCCCATACTTGCCAAAAAAGTGAAAAGTCTACGTCTTCGCGGTTTTGCGGAAGCTGCCTTTCGACGGTTGTTAATTGGGTGTCTATAACACCGGAGCCTAAGTTTCGTTCGTTAACTACCCAACCGGAGATAAAAGACAGCAAAACAAGGGAAATTACTACTGCAAATTTTCTAATCTGAGGCAGAGTGAGTTTCATACTACTGTGGGCTTATTACAAAAGGCAGGAGTGCAAGATGTCTGGCACGTTTTATTGCTTGGGTTAAACGGCGTTGGTGCTTTGCGCAAACTCCGCTTCTTCCCCGGCCAAGAATCTTGCCCCGGTCGCTTAAAAAATGCGAAAGTGTTTCCCAGTCTTTATAATTTGGAGTTTTGCCTCCTGTGCAAAAAGCGCAGACTAAATTAGCCTTAATGTAATTACGGCTGTGGCCGTTTTCTTTCTTGTTATGTTTTTTGTTTCTTTCTTTGCTAGCCATAGTTCGTGAAACGTGATACGTAATACGCAAAACGAGAAACGCGAGACGAAGAAATGTTTACCGTCTGCCGTTGTACGTTTAACGTTTTACGTTAAAAGGGTATATCTTCTGATTCCTCTGTTGCTGGCGTTTCGGTGGTGATAGATGCTTCGGCTGACTGTGCAGGTGAAGGCCCTGAACCCTTACTGTCTAAACTTGACGGAATGTCAAAATCTTCGCCACGAGAGCTACCTCCACCTAAAAAGATAATTTCATTAGCAATTATCTCGGTCGTGCGTCTCTTTGTACCGTCTTGAGCTTCCCATTCTCTTGTTGAAAGTCGGCCTTCAACGTAGGCCTGACTGCCTTTCTTAAGATACTCTGTAACTATTTCTGCCAGTCTCTGCCACGCAACAATTGTGTGAAACTCCGCCTCTTCTTTCTTACCCCCATCATCAGTCGTCCACTGCCTATTAGTCGCCAAACCAAATGTACAAACAGCAGTGCCTGAAGGAGTATAGCGAAGTTCCGGGTCACGTGTTAAATTGCCAATCAAAAGAACTTTGTTTAAAGATCTACTTGCCATATTCTTTTCCCTTACTTCTTGAGTTTATCACCACCCCTCTTTAGAAATTTAAAAGTATAAGGATCTTAAACTTTTGACTTTTTACTTGTACTTTTGCCTTTTGCCTTTTGCCTTTTGATTTGTTGTTTTGCGCTTTGCGTTTCGCTTACCACAAGCAAATGTCTTAGGACCTCGTCGTTAACCTCAAGTGATCTTTTAAGTTTACCAGAATTTTGGGAAGGAATGGTAATGTAAAAAAAGAGGTAGGTTCCGGTGTCTTGCTTTTTTATGGGGTAGGTTAATTCACGTTTCCCCCACTTTTCTGTTTTGTTAACTTTTCCCTCTAGAGAGGCCAGGGTTGCTTCAAACTCTCCTAAAACTTTTTTTTGCTTTGCCTCAGTCAAATTCCCGGACAAAACTATAGTCAACTCGTAATTTCTCATATTTTAGAAAAACGGCGTTTCCAAACGCCAGATGCAAGTATACCAAATCAATGAGTCCCCAGCAAGCTGCTCCGCCTTGGCTCGCGCCAAGCGAGACATGTCCGAAATGGAAGGATGAAAATTGGAAATATCTGGCAGCATTTGGCAAGATCTGGTAATATTAGGAAAAGCTATCGCTTTTCAAATTTTCAATTTACAATTTTTAATTTTCAATCAAATCTAAATGTCCAAAATCCAAAATGAAAATTGAGTCATTGCAAACTCATTGAAAATTGATACTTGAAAATTATGCTAATCCCTCCTAAATACATACTTACTCCCAAAATATCTCAACTTTTAAGTTCAATTGAGGCGTCAAAAGAGGTTATAAACTCGATAACAATTCCTCCTGAAGTAGAAACGAATATCCGACGTTTATCAACTTTAAAAAGCTCCTTGTTCTCCGCGCGCATAGAAGGCAATACTTTGACTTTGGACGATATACAAAGGAGTCCATCTCGTGATCAAAAAAAAGCAGAAGTTTTTAATATACTAAAAGCCTTGAATTGGGTTTATCAAAGAAGATATAGAGATTTGACAACAAGGCACATACTCGAGCTTCATTTTACTGTTCTTGGTGGACTTATTGAAAGACAGGAGTTGGGAAAGTTCAGGCGAGAGGTAAACGCTATATTTAATACTGCAGGAATCGCTGTATACCTCCCTCCCCCGCCTCGGCAAATATCTTCTCTTATAGATCGTTTTCTTAAGTTTGCCAATAGCAATAAAGAACCTTTTGTTCCGGTCCGAGCTTGTCTTGCTCATTATACTTTTGAAAAAATCCATCCGTTTTTGGAGGGTAATGGCCGTGTGGGAAGGCTCATTCTCCAGGCAGTTTTGGAGAAAGGCGGATATGGGATGAAGGGGCTTGTACCTGTCGAGGAGTATTTGGATAGTAATCGAAGTCTTTATTACAGAGCTTTGGATGAGACCGAACGAGACGTAACCGGATATTTGGAATTTTTGCTTGAGGCAATTTCTGAGACTTCGGAGAAGACAAAAATAATGGTTTTGGAAAAACAGAAGGTGGAAATTGAAGATATACTTCTTCCCAGACGAGCAGAGATATTTAATATCATAAAAGATCATAGACTTGTTAATTTTGATATTATAAGAAGGCGGTTTATGGTTGTTAATGAGCGCACACTGCGGTATGATCTTAAAAAACTTACTGACATGGGGCTTATAAGGAAACGTGGGGCAACGAAGGGGGTTTATTACGAACCAGCTAGGACACCTTAGAGGTGGAGTTAGGTTGACACATCTGGTAAAAATGATGTCTAACTTCCAATCTTAAACTCCACCACATCACCATCGTGCATTATATAATCCTTCCCCTCGAGCCGTGTTTTGCCAGATCGGCGGGAACCAGACCAACCACCACACTCGACAAAAGTTCCATACGGTACAACCTCAGCTTTTATAAATTTTTTCACAAAGTCCGTGTGAATCACACCTGATGCTTCAACTGCACTTATGTTGTTTTTGATGGTCCAAGCTCGGATTTCTTTTACTCCGGCAGTTAGAAAGGTAATCAGACCTAAAGTGGCAAATGCTTTCTGTGTCAATCGCTCAAGACCGGATTGGTTGATTCCCAGCTCGGCAAGATATGCTTTGGCATCTTCCCCTCCCAAGCTTGCCAGATCTGCCTCTGTTTTTGCTGAAATGGCTATAACTTGGTCTTTTTCTAGTCCGTTCTCTTCAGCAAATTTTTCTTCCACAGTGTTTGTATTCTTCAGTTCTTCCTCATCCACGTTCAACACAACCAAAAATGGTTTATTCCTAAAGAGAAATGGCTGGTCTTCAACACTTTTTTCATTTTTGCTTTGTATTTTTGCATTTTGCTTTTTGATTTTTGATTTTTCTATGGTTTCAAGATCCGCCAAATCCAATTCCGTCTTTACAGTTTCTAAATCACTTTTGGGATCAACCGATCCTGCCCTAATTATTCCTGAATCCTGAAAAGCGCGGACAACATGAACGATAGCATCCACTTCTCTTATATGAGCAAGGAATTTATTACCCAATCCTTCGCCTTTGTGTGCACCGGCAACGAGGCCTGCTATGTCAACGAATTCTACGGTTGCTGGAACTATGGGAATGCTATGATGCAATGAAGCTATGTCGCTATTATGCTTCATGGCTTTATAGCCTAATAGCTCCATGGCAACTACGTCGGCGAGTTTTTCGAGCCGTTTGTCCGGCACAGGAACTACCCCAATGTTCGGTTCAATTGTCGCAAATGGAAAATTTGCAATATAAGCCTGCTGCTTTTTGAGAAGCGCGTTAAAAAGCGTCGACTTCCCCACATTTGGAAGACCCACAATCCCTACTCGTAAGTTCATAACTATCTTTCTTGATTTTTAGGCATTTTTGTGATAATATACATATTATCACGATGACTGGATAGGCCTAAGGTTTCGACCGACCGCTGATGCCAGTCTTTTTGAATTCTAAACTACCTCTTAGCCAATCCACCCGTACTATAAAACTTGAGTACTTCTTAAAAAGCTTTGAATAGCGTTTATTGGGAGCAAAGACATGAAGCAACTTCTTGCCCCTTAATGTCTTTCTCTGTATATCCAACTCTTATTTCATGGATAGCCATAATATTTATAATCCTTTCCTTAATCTTTGTACATCACGCCAGCCAATATCAGTTCTAAAATGAAGATTGTTTCCATCAATGCTTACTACTGACATCGCCCCATATGTTTTCCTTCTTGCATCAATAACAGTTTCACCTTCACCAACTATATAAAATAATCGGCCTCCACTAGCGTAGTGTCTCCCATCTTCTTCTTTTATACCTGCTCCATAAAGTCTTACTCCATCAATTTTTCTTGCTTCATCCAGTCCATAAATTTGTTTACCTCGTACTTCTTTATAATCACCTGGATAACCTTTTGAAGCTCCTGTTACAACAACTCTTGCTTTATTATCCATTTGAAGCTGAAGGCTACTTATGTCTCCCTGAGCAAGCGCCATACTAACTTCAAACAAGTCATTTATTAGACCTGGCAAAACTACTTGTACCTCTGGATCACCCCAACGAGCATTGAATTCTATTACTGATGGTGACAGGCTACCATTTTTTCTAATAGCCATTCCACCTAAGTATAAGACTCCTCGATATGGACGGCCTTCAGCATGCAACCCATTTATTGCTCTATTTATTACCCCTACTTCAACGTCTCTCATCAATTCAGGAGTTAAAACTAGTGGTGGAGTACTACATCCCATACCACCAGTATTTTCTCCTTCATCGAAATTGTTCACTCTCTTATGGTCTTGAGCATTCCCAATAACTTTATAATTTCTACCATCACTAAAGACATAAGTTGAAAATTCCTCACCTGCTGAACCATCATCGCCTCTTAACCACTTTTCTATCAAAAATACTTTTCCCGCCTCTTTGAAGCGTTCCATTTCTTTTATTCGTTCTACTGCTTCTTCATTATTTTTGGCAGGGAGTGCACCTTTACCTTCTGCCAACCTTGAAGCTTTTATGAACCAAGGTTGGTCTGGTTGTGATTGGATAAAGGAAAAACCTTCCTGTTGATTAAGACAAATTATGAAAAATGGTTGTGGGATACCATGTCTTTCACCAAATTCTCTTGACCATGCTTTATCCCATTCAATTTGACCAGCATCTTTAGTCGGACCAACAGTTGGCACACCTCTTGCTGTAAGGGCATCAACAAGTCCAGCTTCTACTGCGTTATCTTGTGCTACATCAACCAAATCGACACCTTCTCGCTCGCAAATTTCTAAAATCTCTGGAATACTCGTTGTTTTTAGTTGAGGATAAATCTGTACTGGCTTATCGGTATTTATTTTCATTAAATCATTGCCTGGTACAGCAATAATCCGCTCAACATGTTTGCTTTGAGCATATTTATCTACTAAAGTAGCTCCACGGCCACCACCATCAACAACCACAACTGTATTTCCTGTGTTTCGTTCTTTCATGACGTTCTCCGCGTCCTTTCAATTCGCGGTTTCTCCTCTAAAGGAGAACGACATATCAGAATCCGATTCATAACTGGGTTGAAAGCTCGCTGTCTTCTCGGATTCTGTTATAAGTTATTTAATATAAAGCGTTTTCCTTTCTTACTTCTTAGATCTGGCAAAACAAATTTCAACTTAAATTGTATAGTTGGAATAGCGTGCTTGATATCCCTACTTTTAAAGACATACGAAACGTCCTTTGGTCTTGATTTTCAACATAATCAGTGGTAGAATACTTGCATCACTAGGGAGAAACGACCATATGACTACGTGTCATATTGCTACGCCTCCCATTTATTTTGCTTAATTTCCCATTTTCGAGAAATCAAGATTTTCTTTCAACCTTACCCTTATCTCTAATTAAAAATACTTTATAATTTTGAAACTGCCTGAGCAAAGAAGATTCTGACTTCCTATTGGGGATTATGATCTTAAATAACTTTTTATTTTTCTCTAAAAACTCATACAGGCAATAAAAATCTCCATCCCCAGAAACAATAACAGCTTTATCGTATTGAGGAAATTCTATTGCGGCTGCATGCAAGACTAATTCCGCATCAACATTGCCTTTTGATTTCCCTTGACTATCTTTAACGGTTGGCTTAAACACAAGGGTATATCCATAAGATTTGAGCTGGTCGTATAATTTCTCATTTTGTTTGATATATCCTATACACAGAAACGTTTCATCTACACGAAATTTATCAGCTAAATACTTTCTAAATTTTTTAAAATCCAGCCTCCAACCCCTATAAATTAATTTTCCCTTTTTCCTTATATCCTTACTCGTTCCTAGGTTTAGATTCTGGCTATCTATAAAAGCATAGGTTTTCATGAGGCAATTATGACACTAACCAGATCGTTACATTGGGTAATCCAACAATCCCAACCTTAAGGCTCATGGATTGAATTGTAACAGAAATAGGGAGTTGTGTAATATATTACGTAATTAATTCTAGAGTTCTCGCTGGAATTTAAGGATCGAACAGGCAACTGACTGTGGTATTACAACAAGGGATTTTTACGTCGAGGCGGTTTTTTGCTCTAACTTACCTACCCTATTTTCTAACTTGTCGTATTCCTCTCTGGTCGGAGCGTCATCCTCCAGATATGCAACTTGGGAACCAATTTTATCTAATCTTTTATTTACCTCTTCAAAACCTTTTTCGGTCTTTTTCTCCAAGCCTTCGATCCTCTTGTCAAGTTTTTTCTCAACTCCATCTATTCTCTGTAACAGTTCTTCTTTTAGTGCGCTCTGTCCGTTGATAATAGCCCGAAGCATTTTCTGTGTATCACTCATGTATCCAGTATACAACTCGATTTAACATTTTCAATGGTAATTGGAAAAATTATGGGGTTTGTGGTATACTATATTAGTTGGTTAAAGATTCGAGCTGTATTTAGATTCTTCTACTTGATAGCTTGCTAACTTGAGCGCTTCTAGCAAAAAGCCCCTTCGTTAATAACTCTTAATAACCAAAACCTAAAATTATGTCATACAACTTTTCAAGAGGGGGCTTTCGTCGCGGCAGACAACTCAAGCGGAATGGTTTTTCCTATCAGCAAGGTGGGTTTCGTCATGGCAAAAATCGTTCTCTCGATGGTGTTGGACTGGATATCAATCGTTTTATACACAAAGCGGCAGACACTCCTGTTGTAGAATCTTACACCCCAAGAAATTCTTTTGATGGATTTGGATTAAGCCCACAAATTGTAAGAAATATTGCCAGTAAAGGCTATGTTTCCCCTACTCCAATCCAAGACCAATCTATTCCTCCTATCTTAGAGAGCAGAGATTTAATAGGTCTTGCGAATACAGGAACAGGCAAAACTGCGGCTTTTCTTCTTCCTATGATTGATAAAGTTTTCAAAAACAGGAACGAGCGCGTATTTATTATTGCTCCGACCCGAGAACTTGCTTTGCAAATTGATGAAGAATTAAGAGTTTTTGCTCAAAATCTGGGAATTTATTCGAGCTTACTTATTGGAGGAGCAAGTCTTAATAGGCAGATCCAAGAGCTTTACAGAAAACCCCAATTTGTTATTGGGACTCCCGGGAGAATCAAAGACTTGATAAAAAGAAACTATCTAAATCTTTCGAACTTTGGAAACATCATTCTTGATGAGGTGGATTTGATGGTTGATATTGGTTTTATCCGGGATGTTCAATATTTCATTTCTCTTTTGTCCAGCACGCGTCAATCTCTCTTTTTCTCCGCCACGATCTCTGCCAAAGTAAATCACATCCTTCAATCTTTTGTTAGAAATCCGGTCACTGTATCTGTCAAAACCGGAGAGACAACGGATCTTGTAGATCAAGATGTTGTACATATTCTTGACAAAAACAAGAAAGTTGACCAATTGCACCAGCTTTTAATTCAAAAGGGGTTTGATAGAGTTTTAGTTTTTGGAGCAACTAAATGGAATGTAGAAAGACTAACTAGAGAGCTTGTGGGTAGAGGTTTTAGGGCAGCTGCAATTCACGGAAACAAGACACAAGGTGCGAGACTTAGAGTAGTTCAAGAGTTTAAACAAGGTAGAATTCAAGTGCTTCTAGCAACCGACATTGCCTCCCGAGGCTTGGATATTCCCGACGTTACCCATGTTATTAATTATGAACTTCCAAAAACTTATGAGCATTACATTCACAGAATAGGCAGAACAGGGAGAGCTAATAAAAGAGGTGTTGCACTGACGTTTGTTTAGAGCTTTCTAATTTTAATTTGTTAATTGAAACGTGTGGAAAGTTTGATAAATGATAACGAGCTAACATCTAACCAAAAGGACGGTCCGACGGTTCCGTCCATGTTATCGGTATTTACAACCAGAAGTGTGGGAGCAGCCCACCCCGTCACGTCGGTGATCTTGTAATCCGAATATTTTTTCATAAACATTTCTCCTACATTCACAGATTGAAGATTGCTCGAGAAGAGCTTTTCCAGAGCTATGACAATATAGCTATTTTCCCCTTCGCTTGTTTCTTTCAGGAACAAATATTTATTTCCTCCGGGAGACCATGTGTTAAAGGGAATAGTAATCGTTTGAGGTAAATTAACTGTTTTTGCAAATATTTGTTTTGCGGTTTCGTCTTTTTCCCCTTGGGTTAAGAAAGTATGTGTCACAGAGTTTCCGCTCTGCTCCTCTTTCATGATAAGTGTTTGTTTCATGTCCGGAGCTATAGTATCCACAACTTTTGGTAACACAGGAGTTGGACTGGGGGTAACGACCGATACGGGAGTCGGTCGAAGAGACAAGGGCAGGCTTTTCTTTCCATATAAAACAGAAAGGCCAGTAATGAGCACAAAAAATAGTATTAGCAAACTAAGGAGCTTCGCCATAGATAATTACTTTTGTTCCGGGATTTTCCTTGTCAGCATATGTCGTGTTGTCTTTCGTCGGAGGGTCTATCCAGTTATAGAGTTTCTGGGCGTCAACGATTCTCATATTGACACATCCATGGCTCATTGGATGACCGAAGTTGTTATGCCAATACGCCCCGTGGAGACTAAAACCTCTGCTTTTGGCAATATCTTTGTTATAAAAAAACATAACATAAGGAACATTGGGAAGATCTTAATAGTCGCTGCCCTCTCCGCCAGTCATCCTTGATGCCTTTAACTTTACCCAAACAACATATGCACCTGGCGGTGTTGGGAACCATTTGCCGGACGAGATCAAGGTTTGCATAAAAACTTTGTCCCCTTCGTAAGCAGTTAGTGTTTGTGTTGTAAGGTCAACTTCAACTCGTTTTTCCCCTGCTGAGGCGGAGTCTCCTAAAACTTGTGTTGCGGGTTCTTTTTGGGAAAGGTCAATTTTGGGTGGAGTTATCTTCTGTTTGTTGAAAATACCCACCGCATCGTTCTCCACTTTTAGTTTTAAGCTTTCAGCGCAGCTAATAGAATTTGCACAACGGGCTTCCTTTTTAATTTTGTTAGTCTGCCACAAAAACGCAAGCACTAATATCCCGATGATTCCTAATAAAACAAAAATATGAGCAAATCCTTTCTCAGAAGCCATAAATACACTTTAGCATTTTTTCCAAACTGTATTAAGTCCTAGTTGAATAAAAAATATGGTGATAGCACGTTGCTTTAACTTGCTCTTTGTAGTCCAAACCAGATATAAGGAGATTCCCATCAAAACATAAAGAATGGTCCAGACAGGCGCGAAAAGCCAATTTGGTGGAGAAAATGTTAAAATGCATGCATGATCGTTACTAAGTCCACACCATTTGATAATAACGAGATAGTAAAATTGAGAAAGCTTTTTGATACTTATATCAAAACCGTGATTGATGTGGAAAACGGAATTTGTTCTGCTGGGATGGATCGACACTTCGAGGGAGAAAAAATTTTATTAGATATGGGCTCTAGGCAATCTGATATTTGGGGTGGGGGGATAGACATAGATAGCAAAGCCATTGATTTTAATTCGTTTATCAATATTCGTCCGAATGACAACAACAATAGTAATGAGATACTAGATCCTAAAGTTAGGGAGGAATACGAAAGACTTACAAAACACTTTTTCAAGGAGGTTCTATGAACCCAAAAGTAATCATTGAATCCCTGTCTATGGATTTACTTAGGGCTGCATTGGCATTACATAGAGGTTCATTTTCCACAGCAGAAAGATTTAAAGAGGAGGCTCTAAAAAGAAGTGCAGAGTTAGAACCCTTCCTGAAGTCAGATCAACATCTCCAGAAACTTGCCGCGAATACCAAAAAGGCTCTAGAGGAAAATTCAGAAGACATTGCAGAGGATTTACTGATGTACAGTGTCAGATTCAAAAATCTGGCTCGGTTTAAATTTTCCTAGAGTTTTTCTTGAGCCATGAAGAGATTCCTTCGAGAGATCTGTTCTTAGTGGCAACTTCTACCATAAAATCTACCATTCTCTCTTTTGCGGGCTTTAACACGTAACCGTTCTTTCTTAAGAATCTCGCAGTAGAAAAATAAGCGGTTCGTTTGTTGCCATCCTGAAATGGATGATTTTTAACAAGTGAGTGGAGCAAACTTGCTGCCATCAGCCAAATAGAAGTATATAGGTAACTGCCTGCAAATTGCGCCTTTGGTCGTTCAATCGCAGAATGCAATAGAGTGAAATTGTGTATCCCTGCTCTTCCGCCACCTATTTGGAGCATCTTATCATGAATGGCCAAGACTTCGTCAAGGGTAACAAATTTCACTTTTTAGCTAGTTCTTTAATTGCACTTTCGTACTTTTTAGAAACTTCATCTAGCCACTCTTTAAATTCTCCAGTCAAACTGGAAATGCGACTTCGTGTCCTGATTTGAACTAAGTCTAGTTCAGGGTCTGCTTCAACAAATACCTTTTGGCCAGGACGCAATTTACGCCCTTTTACAAAGTGGCGAGGTACTGTCACTGCTAACGAATTGCCAACTTTAATTACTGTCTGTTGCATATTAGTACAATGTTATAACCCGCAAAGCAAGTTGTCAAGCAGGCCCAGAAGTTGTTACTCATACTTTAAGGCTTGGATTGGGTCGAGTTTGGAGGCTCGGATTGCGGGAGCAACTCCGAAGACTATGTCAACAAACATTTTACCAACAAAAGCGGAACACCATTAAATCAGCAATTTCCCAACAACTTGTATATGAACTGTCAATTTTGATACTTGAAGTGCGAAACTCGTGTATAGCGGGAAACACTGCAGGTACAGCGAAAAACTTGGTTATTTGGTTTTGGAGGGTTGAATGAACTTGAGGTAGTCTAGGACAGTGGTTGTGAACTCTAGTCCCCCGGCCTCGAGCTATTTTCGCATAGAGTTGCCCCTATACTATCGTTACCGCTTGTACGTTTCACTTCCTTGTTCGGAATGGCCCGCTTCGCCGAATCGCTTCAGCGAGGCGAGATAAGGGTGGTTCCGTACAGCTCAGGAGACCGAAAGGCTAGAATGCACAAATTTGCTTGTCGCTTTGCTCATCTGCTCCGTTAAATCTTTGATTTAACGGGAAAGGGTTTAAGTATTGTCCAATCGACCAATTAGTACAAGTAGGCTTAAACCCTTACGGGTCTTACACCACTTGCCTATCCCCCGACATCATGCTCGACTTTCGTCTCGCACCGTCGGGGTTCCCTCTCCACCATCGACAAGCCAACCAGAACTTCCGCAAATTAATGCGGGAGTCCCGATGGTTTGCCGAAGGCGAATGATATCGGGAAACGTTGTATTCTCCAACGGGTCTCACTCGCGCACAGCGCGAGTCAGCCATAAAGCTATTAGGCTATAAAGCTATGATGTCTTTTCTTCATAGCTCTATTGCTTCATTGCGACATAGCTAACTTGTGCTATGCACAAGTGTTTTGGATTCCTCATCTTGGGGTGGGCTTCCCGCTTAGATGCTTTCAGCGGTTATCTCATGGGAACGTAGCTACCCAGCGGTGCCATTGACATGACAACTGGTAAACCAGGGGTTCCCCCATGCTGGTCCTCTCGTACTGAGCACAGCTCCCCTCAAGAATCCTTCGCTTACACCGGATAGAGTCCGAACTGATTCACATCGTTCTGAACCCAGCTCGCGTAATGTTTTAATGGGCGAACAGACCAACCCTTGGGAGGTACTACCCCCCCAGGATACATTGAGCCGACATCGCATTTAAACCTATCCATTTTCATGGTAGCCTGACTATACCTTCACCCACTGAAACAAAATGGGTGTCAACGTATTATGAAATGAGGTTTCTCATTTCATCTGTCCCGATGTAACTCGGGACAAGTCGATACGGGGTCAAGTTAATTAGACGATAGATGATAGAAAATAGAAAATAGATCTTTGATGATAGAAAATAGACAATGGATTAATAAGTTTTCCAGTTATTCCTTAGGTTGGTAATTTTTCCACCTAAAGCAATATACCTTGTAATTAACCCGTTGCAAACATCCTTATTTATAAAACCTAAATCTCTTGCCATGCTTAAATGAACTTCCATTTCATTGCAAGAGCCTAAGGACTTATCAAGGTGGACCTTAAATTCTTTTTCAAATCTCCTTTTAGCCCACCCTTCTGCAATATTTGCTGGAGGTGATTTAGAGCATCTTCTCAGTTGAGAACCTAAATCATTTTTCTCATACATTGGAAGTTTTTGACAAAGTTTGTTGACAATAATTGCCAATTCATAACTTTCTTTGTACACTCCCAAATCTTTGAAGCTCGTTATCATATCTCCATTATCTATCTTCTATCTTCAAATTACTATCTTCTACCCTCTATCATCTACCGTCCACACTAACCGACTTCCCACGGTATTACCCTGTGTCATTATTTAACTTTGAACCAAATCCAAAGTCAAGTCTGTTTTTGACCTTAAGGGCTCCACCGTTATGAGTTGATATTTCGTTCAAACCACTGGGTAGTGTTTGAACAACAGCACTCTGACGTTGCCGTCGGAGGACCCCGATATGTTGAGGTAGCGAACCGCGCCGTCGATATGGACTCTCGGGCGCGACTACTCTGTTATCCCCGGGGTAGCTTTTATCCGTTAAGCTCGTAGTCTCCCACGAAACTATCGAGGATCACTAGGACCTGCTTTCGCACCTGCTCGGCCCGTCGGCCTCACAGTCAAGCCGGCTTATGCCCTTACACTTACAGCACGATTTCCATCCGTGCTAAGCCGACCTTTGTACTCCTGCGTTACCTTTTAGCAGGATACCGCCCCAGTAAAACTGTCCGTTAAACATTGTCCCCGAACCCGTTTGCAGGGCCCTTAGGTAAGATTTAAATTCACCAAAGAGAGGTGTTTCACTGGCCCCGCCCAAACTTTCTTGCGAAAGAATGTTGGCGGGTCCCTCCTACGCTAAACAATTGGTAAATCCAAATCAATGTCAAACTACAGTAAAGCTCCACGGGGTCTTTTTGTCCTGGTGTAAGTAGGCCGCATCTTCACGGCCACTGCAATTTCACCGAGTAGAGGTTCGAGACAGCTGCCAACTCGTTACGCCTTTCGTGCAGGTCGGAACTTCATGTTTGTTCTCGCGCTTTCGCGGAGCATGGACTCTCTCTTCCCCCGACGTTACGTCGGGAGGTCAGCGTTTGGTCTCTACGGGGTCAACCCTTCGATTAACTCAGGGCGACTTCCCTCGGGATTACCGTGTCCACCTGTTGGCGGATTTAGGCTTCCCCGATATAGCTAACATGGGCAATTCTAGCTGCACACTAGAGCTTTACCCGACACAATCTGTTGCTTTTTCTGACCCCACTTAAAGTAGGGCGTCTTGATATTTCTATCAAGATCTGCATGTCGCCATGCAGTTCAGACTATATTATCTCCGAATTTACTTCAGAGCTTAGCGTGTAGTCGTTGAGGCTCCGAATAAGTTTCTCCAATCTCTCCCTCATTTTGGACAATCGGGAAGGATACTGATTCATAAAAATCTTTGCAACCCTAAGAACTTCTTTCTTACTACCAACTTCCCAATGGAATAAACCATCATCGCTGCGCTTATGAATATAACCGCAACCGAGAAAGCTTTTCGCCAACTCGATAATCTTGCGATCTTTCATTGCTACAGCAAAGAACGGTTGTTGGTATAAACCAGATTTCTTTAGGCCACATGAACCTTCGGCATCCATGATCCCAGATAAGAAAAAGCCAGTTGCATCGCTATTGTGGCGATTTACCGAGCCTTCTATCTCAAAACCATAGAGTTTAAGATTCTTAAGACCCTTACGACATTTTTCTATTACTTCAATCTTGTCTTGAACTTTTGAGTACTTACCGATTGACGGTAAGACTTTTCCTAAAAATTCAAGCTTCTTGATTGCTATATCTCCCGCAAGAACCGGATAATCTCGAAAAAAGTTGAGAACAAATTCAACTTTTCTTCTACCTCTAAACTTGAGGTTATATCCTCCCTTAATTGGGCTGATGATTCCTTGTTCTGAAGCAATTACCCGATTAACTTCTTCCAGAAGAAATCGGTCTGCGTTGGAAACAGTTAAATCAGGAGTAAAGTAAAAACCTTTTCCTTTTTTATGAGTAGCCCGAATTATCGAACAACTCAATTCTCCAACACAAAAACCTGTGTAATAGAACTTACTAAACTCATTCGTTGCCTGCTGATTATCTGCACTTGAAGCATTGTCAGTTGAAGATGTTGGCATTAATTCCAGTATTAACCGAAATTAACCCAAAGTCAACAACTAGCTCAAGATACTCAGACGTTCCAGCATATAGCCAAGTTTTCCCAACATATGGTTGTTGGGTCCCCTTAGAGGAACTTCGCTACCGTAGAACAGTTATAGTTACTGCTGCCGTTTACCGGAGCTTCATTTCTCAGCAACCGAGGCTTGCGCCCCGCCACCGATCCACTTGACTTACCGGCACTGGGCAGGCGTCAGCCCCTATACTTTGCTTTTCAGCTTTGCAGGGACCTGTGTTTTTGATAAACAGTCGGTTGGCAATCTTTAGCTGCGGCCCACTCGCGCACAGCGCAAAAATTTCTAATTTGAAATTTAAAATTTGAAATGAATTTTTATTGAGATTTCATTAAAAATTGAAAATTAAAAATTAAAAATTCTTGTGCTATGCACAAGCGGGCAGGACATCTTGAAAAACTTACGTCCAGCTTTTTTGCCGAATTCCTTAAACCTCTTTCTCTCGCTCGCCTTAGTCTTCTCGACCAGCCCACCTGTGTCGGATATCGGTACGGCTTGCCTTGTGTCTTGCTGCGAACCTTTTCTTGTAAGTTGAAAGCGCTTAGATTGCATCCCTTGCGGAACGCTTTGTATCACTGCTTGGTTAAACATCCTAACGGATTTTCCAATCAGAACTACTTAACAGCTTACACCCACCATGTTCATGGGTGGGCCTAAGACTTCCAACTCAGTCAGTCCCCAGCTATAACGACTCAAAACAAGTAGACGAATATTAACGTCTTGTCCATCCCCTACTCCCCCGATTAAATCGGGGGGCTTAGGTTAGGCACCGACTAACCCGTCGACGACGAACGTAGCGACGGAAACCTTGGGCATACGGCGGTCCGAATTTTCATCGGACTGTACGTTACTCATACCGGCATTCTCACTACTGTACGCTCCACCCTACCTTCCAGTAGAGCTTCAATGCATACAGCACGCTCCCCTACCATACTCGCCCTCCGGGCGAGTCAGCTATAAAGCTATTGAGCTATTAGGCTATAAAAGATTTTCTTCGAAAATCTCTTCAACTTTCGTATAAAGTAAAAAGCTTCATAGCTTCATTGCGTCATTGCTTCATCGCTAACTTGTCCGAAGGACAAGTATCTCTAGTTTCGGCGCTTGGCTTAATCCTCGATAAATCTTCGGCGCTACCATCCACTCGCCCTCCGGGCGAGTCAGCTATAAAGCTATTGAGCTATTAGGCTATAAAAGATTTTCTTCGAAAATCTCTTCAACTTTCGTATAAAGTAAAAAGCTTCATAGCTTCATTGCGTCATTGTTAAAGGGTGGCTGCTTCTAAGCCAACCTCCTGGGTGTCTTTGGACGGCAACTTCCTTTGCAACTTAGCCAAGATCTTAGAGGCCTTAACTGAGAGTCTGGGTTGTTTCCCTTTCGTCACACCAGCTTAGCCCGGCATGACTGTTTCCCTTAATTTTCCACAGTTGTATTCGGAGTTTGGTTGAGATATCTTAAGTTACCTCTTGATACCCCATCCAGTGCTCTACCCCAACTGAGTTTTTTTAAAAGACGGTCCCTATAGACCTTTCGGGGAGAACCAGCTATCTCCAGGTTCGTTTGGCATTTTACCGCTAACCACAAGTCATCCGAGCACATTGCAACGTACACCGGTTCGGGCCTCCTCGCGGCATTTCTGCCGGATTCACCCTGCTCATAGTTAGATCACCTGGTTTCGGGTCTGCCCCCACGCGCATTTCCGCCGATTGGCGGATCGGGCTATTCACCCTCGCTTTCACTATGCCTTCACCACGGAGTGGCTTAGACTGCGCATGACGACAACTCGCCGGTTCATTCTTCAATAGGCACGGTATCACTCGCCCTCCGGGCGAGTCAGCTATAAAGCTATTAAGCTGTTAGGCTATGAAGTAAAAGGCTTCATAGCTCCATTGCATCATTGCTTCATCGCTAACTTGTCCGAAGGACAAGCTTTACCGGTTTGTTCGCAAACAGTTTCAGGTTCTATTTCACTGGGCGTCCCGCCCATCTTTTCACCTTTCCCTCGCGGTACTAGTTCACTATCGGTCACAAGTTGTATTTAGCCTTACCCAGTGGTCTGGGTAGATTCCCACAAGATTTCTCGTGTCCCGTGGTACTCAGGAACATCCTAGAGTCCCGTTAGATTTTGTATACAAGACTTTCACTTTCTTTGGTCGACAATTCCATGTCATTCTACTATCTAACGAAATCCCACATTGGAGTCCTACAACCCCCACTCGCGCGCTGCGCGAGAATTTCTAATTTGAAATTTAAAATTTGAAATGAATTTTTATTGAGATTTCATTAAAAATTGAAAATTAAAAATTTAAAATTCTTGTGCAACGCACAAGCAGGTTTGGGCTTTTCCGCTTTCGCTCGCCGCTACTAACGGAATACCTGCCCGCAATGCTACGCATAGCGTTGCAGGCGGGCTACTTCGGTATCTTTTCCTCTGGGTACTTAGATGTTTCAGTTCCCCAGGTGCCCCCTGCTGCGGCTATATTCCGATAAATCGAAAATTTTACCACAGAGTCTCCGACGATGAAGTCGGAGGGGTTTCCCCATTCGGAAACCATCGGATAAATGGATGTTGGCTCCTACCCGATGAGTATCGCCGCCAACTGCGTCCTTCTTCGGCAACTTGCACCAAGGCATTCACTGTTTGCGTTCTTTAGGACAATACAAAAACCCTTGCCACGTTCATGTAAACTGAACGTGGCCTAAATGAGCAAAGCGACAAGAAAATTTGTGTTCAAATCTCTTATCACTTTGTTTAAAATTTCAATTGTTAAAGTGCCCTTCGACTTCGCCAAGTCAGACTTGGCTTCGCTCAGGGTAAACTGACCCTGCAAAGTATGGCTTGCACTGAGCAAGCGAAGCGTGCCGAAGTGTGGACCCGGGCGGGATCGAACCGCCTACCTCCTCATTGCAAATGAGGTGTTCAACCAACTAAACTTCGGGCCCGTAAAAACTGAAAAAGCTGGCAAGAGCCAGCTTTCTTATGAGAAGTTGTACAAATCAACGGACTATACTTTGAGGCAGTATGTCCCTGACGGGATGTTTGAAAAGAGTCGGGAACTTCTCATTAATTATGCTGCTTCTTGCGCTTTAGTGTATTTTAATCTCAATTGAGCTTGCTGTCAATGGGAAAGATGAATTCTCCATTTCTGTGGAATTATACAACTCTGCTCGAACATTTTTTGAACGGAACTGACCGCCTCCGCTTCCCGCCTGCGCCGAGGCTTCGGCGGGCAGGCGCTCCGGCGGAACGCTCGGGCGCGGCGGAATTCTGCTTCTAAAATAACTGGCAATTCTTTCACTCCATCACTTCCGCTAAAGTGTCCTTTAGCGTGTTCAATCGCCGTTTTCGCGCCAAGCCGTTCCTCAAAAAGTTTTTTGTTTTCTTGCGGCACAACCTCATCGTCATCGGAAAATACCGCAAAAAACTTTTTGGTATGTTGCTTCACTTTAGCAAACTCAATCGGCGTTTCCAACCACGACTTGGCAATTTCTTTTTCCTCATCGGTTTTCAAGTTCATTAAAGTGAACCAACCGGCGACAAAAGTCGCACCTCCAACTTTTTTGTCGGCGGGCAGACTTTCCAAAAAACGGAGAATGGTTTGGCAACCGATACTGTGTCCGACAAAGTAAGTATTCTTATCAACATCGCCGACAATTTTGGAAAAGTGCGAAACCCACGCTTCAATTTTCGGCTCCTCCGATTCCGGCATAGCCGGAACATGAACTTGAAAACCATTTTTCTCAAGCTCTGTTTTTAGCCACGGAAACCAGCCCTCATCAGGGTAGCCGTCCCAGCCGTGAATTATGAAAGCTCGTTTAGTCATAAAGTTATGGTTCGTCCACATATTCGAGAAAAAGTTTTCTCTCGAAACCACCTCGTTCTATTTTCTTTTTCTCTTTTTGTTTTTCAACCTCAACAATCGTCGTGTTGTTGTTTAGTGCGATTGACTCCAACAACTGAAGAACATCTGATAACTCATTCAAAATTTCCTCGTCAGTTTTTGCTTCCAGTAATTCTTTTGCTTCCTCAACCAGCTTTTCTTTTAAGGCAATTTTGAATTGATCGTCATTCAATTCTGAAACTTTTGGGACAGCATTATTCTTTTTGATAATCTCTGGAATTCTATCCCTTATTAGCTTGTTATAAGTTTTCCGGTTCATGTTATTTCAAAACTTGGTAATGAAGTTGAATTTCGTTATCAGTATCAGTTATTTTCTTTTGACCCAAAAGTTTCAACGCTTCTTTTGGCGAGTGAGCAATTAGGTGATTTGGTCCCAAAGTTTGATATTGGTGGACTCTCTACGAACAAATTCGGACTGATTTCAAAATACGAACGTCGTAGCTCCGGCCCCGCTTCGCGTGGCCTCCGCTTTTTTGCGCGCGCGATTTTTTGCTCGGCTGAGGCCGAGCAATAAACATCAAATTCTTGAATTCTTAAGTGTCGATAAGATTGTCTCAACAAGAATATTATTTTGTTCTGTTGAGGAATTAATTATATAAAAATAATCCTTTTGATTTGGAAAAACATAATCCTTGGGATCAATAGCAAGAAAATAATATTTATGAGTCCCAAGACCTCTTGATTTGTATGTAAACCCTGAGTAACTACCTATAGAAATTGGTTTTGTTGTTTCTAGCACATCTCCAACTTCTTTTGAATTTGCAACTTCCTTTTCAACAACCTGCTCCAAAGTTTGAGTTGTGGGATACTGGACTCTTTTTATTCTAAACTCAAGTCCTTCTATTTCTTTAATTTTATATTTATCAAGATTTGATTCATCAAACATTATAAAATGTGCATAGTTATCACTCGTTTCACCATATGTAATATTTTTAGGGTGTTTTACTGTAAAACCGTCAGCTCGTGATCCTGATTCGATCCAGTCACTTGTATCAATTAGGTTTTGTTCTTGAGAAAGCGGGGTGGTAGATGGTATTGTAGATGGCAGAACTGTATCATTATTCAATGGCTTTTGTCCGGAAAGATTACTGTTCTGCTTTCCTAAGAAATAACCACCAACGCCAAAAACTAGTGAGCAAAGAACGGAAACTACAATAATTGCAGTAAGATTAGTTTTTGGCTTATCTGGAACAGTTGGTTGAGCAACTGGATTTTGGCCGACTGGTTGGGTATTTTGATTACCCACATTAATTTTATTTTCCATATTTATCTCCAAGAAAAAGTATATCATTTTCTTTTAAAAGTTGGTATATTGGAATTGTAACCAACTTAATCGATTGCTTTTTTTGATGGCCGCATTGGACAGCTTGAGCAATCGAGTTGGTTACAACCAGTGCGGCCATTTAAGTTTTTAGAACATTAATAATTTTTGCATTTTTCTTTTCCGCCAAGGGCGGTGTCCGAGCCGACTTTTTCGGAGGCCGAAGGCCATCTTGACAATGTCTTATAATTGAGTCATAATTATGATGTATGAATCTACCCATTATTCCAACCATCAAATCGGTAACTGATCTTAGATATCAAACCGCAGATATTATAAAGCTTTTAGAGCAAAACCAGCCCGTAGTAGTGACAAGAGATAATGACACTATCGCAGTTATACTTTCTCCCACCCAATATCAACAAATTATTCACCTTTTTGAAGAACTAGAAGAAGAAAAAGCAGTACAAAGATTGGAGAAGGCAATTAAAAAAGGAGGAAAGTTTATTGATTTTGACTTATTTGACAACAAACAACGTAAAAAGTAAAAGGTTGCCTAAATGTACAAGATCTTCATCGAAAAGAAGGCGGCAAAATTTCTCTCCAAGTTAGACTCAAAAACTTACCGAATAGTCTCAAATGCCATCAAGAAACTCTCCCACTTTCATGAAACAAAAAATTTAGACATAAAACCTCTTAAGGGAAAATTTGAAAATATGCTAAGACTTAGAGTTGGATCAAGAAGGGTTCTTTTCACCGTTAATGAACTGAAAAAAGAAATTAAGATTTGGATTATAGAAAACCGAGGAGATATTTATTGAAAAATGTGGCGAGCGCCATTCCCGACTCGCAGAATTCTCCATTTCTGTGGGTGCGCATGGAATCGAACCATGTACTTCTAAATTATCAGTTTAGCGTTCTGCCAGTGAACTACGCACCCAAATCTTGTAAAAGTATATCACAAAAAGTGTATCACAAATTGAGGCTGTGGGTATACAAAAAACCCATCTAGTAGTAGGTGGGTTTAGTGTCTTGATCTTCCCAATCTTAGCACTTGGCTTTCCCGCCCGCAGCGCTTAAGCGCAGCTTTGGCGGGCGGGTCAGTATTATTCATACACGCCTCGTGCTGCGATTTTGGGAGGATTTCGGACTATTTTAAAATTTTTTTAAAAGTCCTCAACAATCAAAACGTGACTGGAAACTTATGATTCCGTTAGATTATCGAGCAACGGTTTTCGTATAGCTCGGGGTAATAGTTAGGCCATAAAGCTATTAAGCTATGAGGCTATCAAGCTTAATTGCTCAATAGCTCTATTGCTTCATAGCCTACGGCCTTGCCGTATATACTCCTTAGAAAGGAGGTGATCCATCCGCACCTTCCAGTACGGATACCTTGTTACGACTTAGTCCTCATCGCTGAGTTCACCTTAGGACCCACTTAATTGCGGGTACTTCGGGTGCCCCCAACTTTGCTGGCTTGACGGATTGCACTTTACTTGAGGTTGTAGTGCGTTCCCACCCGACGAGCGGATTTCCCGCACCGGGCGAGCCGAAATGTTTTTGAAGCTCGTTATGAAGTGTATTCATTGTGAGCTTTAACTGCCAAACTTTATTTAATTCCTCTTTTGTAAGCTTGCGTATATCTTGCCGACCACGAACGATCTGAGCAACACGAGCAAACCTTTCAAAAGATTCCCTTTTGACACCTTGTAAGTGGTGTTTTTGGAAAAATGGAACTATTGAGCCGTAGATCTCGGCTTGTCGAGTTACCTCATAAACGAAGGTTGTTTTGTGCTTGTCGTTGCCTTGAAATTTTCTATATACATAACCAACTTTAAAAAATTCAAAAACTTTATCTAAAAGTTCCTTATTATCAAAGCGTTGCGTAATAAAATATCTTAAGACGATTCGACAATCTGGCCTTATTTGAACCAGAAAACATCCCTCGCCATCAGTTAACCCAACAATATAGTCTGCAGTTAGCATTCCGTAGATTCCTTCGGTATTGATTCGGGTATATATCCAGCTTATGTGAATATCTACCTTCTGTCAATACCTACTATGAATCTGCTGACTTCCTGTAAGGTAATTACCTCCACCCTAACAGGATCTCCGTGGGTCATTATATTCTCTCTTCTAAACATGAATGACGGATTTTCTTTAGCTGACTTCCTTCCGACCGCCCGGCGAAAGTCGCCAATCCTCTTTTGTGTCATCCCTGTTCTTTGTCTCAGGCCCTCCAACCAAATTAGTTACCCAATCTGGTCTGCCATTTTTGACTACGTTTGCACAGACGTTATGCAAAGGTAGGACTTCAACCTACTAGAGGATATAACTGCCACGCGCGTTCTAGTACTCAAGCTGAATACTATAGGCGGTGTGTACAAAGAGCGAGAACGTATTCACCGCGGTTTAGCTGACCCGCGATTACTACCAATTCCAAGTTCATGCAGGCGAGTTGCAGCCTGCAATCCCAACTGAGAGAAGGTTTGAGGGATTAGCTCCGCCTCGCGGCTTGGCAACCCATTGTCCTTCCCATTGTAGTATGTGTGTTGCCCCGGATATAAGGGCCATGCGGACTTGACGTCGTCCCCTCCTTCCTCCCGAGCTAAGCTCGGGCAGTCCCATATGAACAATTTAACATATGGCAGGGGTTGCGCTCGTTGCGGCACTTAAGCCTACACCCTACGGCACGAGCTGACGACCACGTTTATTTAACTATTACTAGTAGCGTGGACTATACCTTCACCCCGACGTTACGTCGGGGGCCAACCGTATGAATGGTACTTTAAAAGTTTCCATTCTCACCCCGCCCTTATGCGGGGATCAGTCTCTACGGGGCAAAAGTTTGACCGAATATTTTTGCAGCTCAGGTAAAACTTCATCCCAAAATTTTCTTTTAAGATAAAGAACCCAAGTGCCTGCAGAATCGTAGTGATACAAGCTAACATTTGTTTTTCCAAACAAACTCACATCTCTTATCGCATCGTCTTGATTTCCGTAGGCTATACGTACTCTCAAACGTGCTCCTTTATCAACAGAACCATCTCCATCTATCCTGCCAGCCAAATAAGCTGGTAGAAATTTATCAGGAACAGTAAAGTTTTTCTCCTTAAAAGGTAGAAGAAACCTTACAAACGCTCTGTTGTTAACGTAAAGATGATATGCTACTTGTTTTCTTTTTCTCCCAACTGGCTTATAAAGCCTGTATTTTATAATACAGTTTGGCAGGTGTCTTTTAAGAAAAGACTCGAACCTTCTTATAAGTCGCATATCGGTAGAAGAAAGACCAATAGAACTTGACCACCAATAACCATCTGCAAGCCAAAGACCTAAAATATAGAAATCTTCAGCAGTTTTCGGCCACACTTTGCTTCCCACGGTATTACCCTTTGATATTTCATCTTAACCCGAAGGTTAACCGAAAATCAAGTGGGGCTTCACCGTTTTGGGTTGGTTATTTTTGTCCGACGTTACCATCGGACCGGCCATCATCCCTTGCGGGACTAGCCATGCAACACCTGTCCTGCACCCTCGAAGGCGACCCCATTTCTGGGGCTTGCAGCAGGATGTCAAACCCGGGTAAGGTTCTTCGGTTCGTATCGAATTAAACCACATGCTCCACTGGTTGTGCGCTCTCCCGTCAATTCCTTTGAGTTTTAGCCTTGCGGCCGTACTCCCCAGGCGGCTCGCTTAACGCGTTAGCTATGGAACCCACTACTCGCGCACAGCACGAGTCAGCCATAAAACAGCAAAGCTGTCTTCAACTTCGTATAAAGCTATTAGGCTATAAAGCTATGATGTCTTTTCTTCATAGCTCTATTGCTTCATCGCTTCATCGCTAACTTGTGCTATGCACAAGTAACAGATCCCTAGCGAGCATAGTTTACGGCTAGGACTACAGGGGTCTCTACAAGTTTGTTGCACAAACTTAAATTCAAAATTTAAAGTTCAAAATGCAAAATTACATTTTAAAATTAAAGGTTGAAAAAGTTTCGGCTAAGACATTTCTGCTCAGCTCTCCATGTTGCCATGGAGGTCGGACTATATCTTCATCCCGAGCTAAGCTCGGGAGCCGACGTGTAGTCTCTACGGGGTCAAGTTACTATTGAGGCTAGACAGTAGAAACTAGATGTTAGAACTTGATGCTAGATGTTTGAGCCTAGTAGGTGCTTTACAAACTTCTAAATCACGAAACGTCTTTTATCATCAAGCATCGACCTTCTAACTTCAAGGTCGAACTTCTAATTTCCATCGTCTAACCTCAACATAACCGACTTCCCTCGGTATTACCCTTCGACTTTGTTCAGGGCTTCACCGATACAGTTGGATTTTCTCACGTAGTGTTACCACTACGGGGGACTAGAGACAAGCTCCATCCCTTTCGCTCCCCTAGCTTTCGTTCCTCAGCGTCAGATATTTCCTAGGTGCCCGCCTTCGCTGTTGGTGTTCCTGTCGATATCAACGGATTTCACCCCTCCACCGACAGTTCCAGCACCCCCGGAAGATCTCTAAGCATGATCGTATCTTGCGACCAATCCCGATTAAGTCGAGATCTTTAACACAAGACGCATCACGCCGCCTACGAACTCTTTACGCCCAGTAAATCCGGACAACGCTTGCACCCTCCGCATTACCGAGGCTTCTGGCACGGAGTTAGCAGGTGCTTATTCTCCCCGACGTGTGTCGGGACAAAAGGAGTTTACAACCCGAAGGCCTTCATCCCCCACGCGGCGTCGCGGCGTCAGACTTTCGTCCATTGCGCACGATTCCCGGTTGCTGCCACCCGTAGGTGTAAGGACCGTGTCTCAGTTCCTTTCTGGGGGGTCGTGCTCTCACACCCCCTACCCGTCATAGCCTTGGTAGGCCGTTACCCTACCAACTAGCTGATAGGCCGCAGGTCGTTCCCTAAGCGCGCCGTTAAGCGCTTTTACTCACGCACAGCACGAGTCAGCCATAAAACAGCAAAGCTGTCTTCAACTTCGTATAAAGCTATTAGGCTATAAAGCTATGATGTCTTTTCTTCATAGCTCCATAGCTTCATTGATACATAGCTAACTTGTGCTATGCACAAGTGGTATGGAGTATTACCCCGTCTTTCGACGAGCTATTCTTCTCCCTAAGGTAAGTTCTCACGCGTTACTCACCCGTCTGCCACTCTCGTGCGAAGCACGAGAACTACGAACTGAGAACTTAGAACAAAGAATAAAAATAAATTATTCCTTATTGTTCTTAGTTCTTGGTTCTTTGTTCATAGTGCTTGTGCTCCGCACAAGCGTTCGACTTGCATGCCTAAGGCACGCCGCCAGCGTTCATCCTGAGCCAGGATCAAACTCTCA
>JACPEJ010000004.1 GCA_016183565.1 Candidatus Blackburnbacteria bacterium
CAGATTCTTCCTAGGTGCCCGCCTTCGCCGTCGGTGTTCCTGCCGATATCAACGGATTTCACTCCTACACCGGCAGTTCCGGCACCCCCGAAAGACCTCAAGTCTACCAGTATCTTCTAGCATCCGCGGGGTTGGGCCCCGGGCTTTAACAGAAGACTTGGCAAACCGCCTACAGACCCTTTACGCCCAATAAATCCGGACAACGCTTGCACCCTCCGTCTTACCGAGGCTTCTGGCACGGAGTTAGCAGGTGCTTATTCTTCCCGCCTTGACGGCGGAACAAAAGGAGTTTACAACCCGAAGGCCTTCATCCTCCACGCGGCGTCGCGCGATCAGACTTTCGTCCATTGTCGACGATTCCCAGTTGCTGCCACCCGTAGGTGTGTAGGCCGTGTCTCAGTCCTACTCTGGGGGGCCGTGCTCTCACACCCCCTACCCGTCATAGCCTTGGTAGGCCATTACCCCACCAACAAGCTGATAGGCCGCCGGCCGTTCTCAAAGCGGGCAGTTAAGCCCTTTGACCTCGCGCCCTGCACGAGGATGTCTACAGCTAACAGACTACTGACTACAGCAATTGCCGTAGACCGTAGACTGTAGTCCGTAAGCGTCCTTGTGCAAAACACAAGGTATTATCCAGTATTAGCCCCGCTTTCGCGGAGTTATTCTTGACTTCGAGGTACGTTCCGACGTGTTACTCAGCCGTCCGCCACTCTCGCCCGTAGGGCGAGATCGTCCATTTAATCATTTGTCATTTTCCACTTATTTATTGATAAATTTTCACATTGAAAAATTATCCAATTGTTAAATCAATGAAAAATGGAAATTTGGAAAATGGAAAATCTTGTCCTACAGACAAGCGTTCGACTTGCATGCTTAAGGCGCGCCGCTAGCGTTCGTCCTGGGCCAGGATCAAACCCTCAAAAAAATTTGACGTAGTCAAATTTTTGCAGTCCGCCTAAGATTGCTCCTCGAGCCGCAGTTCGAATGAACTAAGGCAAGAGGTAAGATCGGGCGGGCAAAAACTCAACTACTGCTTCCAGTCACATTTTGATTGTCAAGGTACCTGCAAAAAAATCCGCCAGATGGCGGAGTGCTTGTTTTGGTGATAACCCCATCAACTGACGGGACTATTTGTAAAAAAGCTTATGAAGCTGTTTCAAAACAGCTTCTCCAAGCTCGTTTCGAAAATTTTAGCAAAGTCAATCTCTGAGCTTTGAAACGAGTTGTATCTCATCTGCAGTATACTAAAGATACCACAACTTACCCCAACCGTCAAGACCAAAGTTTTCTACATTCGACTTCGCTCAGTATTCTACAAATTTGACTGGCAAGAGTCCGTTTGTTATCATAGGCTTCACATGACGCCAGAGCGAACAGAAGCCGGCCAGACTCCAGAAGGAATTTTGCCCATTGTTTGGAAAAAAGACATGTTTCCACCAACCTCGTTTGGTAGTGTAATTTTCCCTTCGGCTCTTGAGGGCTGTGAAAGACCCTCTCAAACCCTGGCCGTATCTATAGAACGGTTTGCAGCAACCAGACGCCAACATGCTTTGCTTAGACAAAATGGTATTACTCAGATTGCAGAGCTAATGGCCACTGACGCTGAAAAACTAGATGTGATACTTGGCAAACGCTCGGTAAAATTGGTAAAAGACCGTGTTTTGTGGTATTTGGAAGACCTTGCTCTCGGACCTGATGGATCCTTAATTGCAACCGTTTTCTCAAGTCCTAAAATACCAATTCCCCAAAGATTTGAGGGCAAACAGCGCGCAGCAGTTCTTGCTGCGCTTAGCAAACTCCAACCTCGTGAAGCAGAAATACTTGCGCATAGGTTTGGACTAGATAGTGGATTAACAAAGACCAGCGATCAAGTCGGCGGTATATATCGGGTTACCGGAGAGCGCATCCGCCAAATCGAAGCAAAAGCAATACGTAAGCTGCGCTACCCCACAAGAATGGGAAAACTTTGGCCTTTTGTGGCACTCACGGAAGGTAGCATTGGAACCAATGTTTTCGGAGTTAACTTTCCGTGCGAATTTGACGAAAGATTTCCGAACTCCGTCGGTCGACCGCTAGAAGACTTACACCTAGTTCATGAACTTCTACCCTACCGTTTAAAAGTAAGGGTGGAATCAGATCCGGATCTGCCTGTAAATGTTTTATTAGACTACGAAGCGGAAGATGTCCACCCTGAAACATTAGCCCATATCGGAGAGCAAGTTCGCACTCTAGGATAATTCTACTCCCACTGTTCCAATATCTTGTACAAAACTATTGCTGCCGAGACAATAACGTTTAAGGATTTGTTCACTCCAAACATTGGGAGCTCAACAATCACGTCAGCTACATCAAGCACATCCTTACTTACTCCTTCGGTCTCATGGCCAACAACAACAGCGATTGGTGATGAGTGATGGGTGATTGGTGATGGGTGATTGGTGATGGGTGATTCATCAATTTCTGTATACGAAATACTCTTCTTGCTTTGTTCCACCGCAACAATTTTGCATTTTGAATTTTGAATTTTGAATTCTTGGAGATACTCCAACGCAGTTGGAGAATATCTCCAAGCTACCCATTCTTCGGTTCCAACTGCAGCTTTGTGAATCCGGGAGGAAGGAGGAGTTTCTGATTGCCCACACAGGATCACTTGTGATGCGGCAACGCTATCTGCAAGCCTGAAAAGGCCACCAATATTGTAGGTATCCAAGACATTGTCCAGTACTATGTATATAGGTCTTCTTTTAATCGAGGCTAGTTCTTCTTCTGTCGGCTTTCGGCCTCGTAATTCTTTAGCATTAAGTTTAAGCATATATTTAAGATAGATCAGCTTTTAAGAGTGACTCCTGACTCAAGATGCCATGATTTTCAAGTGGCCACCTGTCTCGCCTGGTGTGGACCAAGGTGGACTCCCGAGGTGCCAACGTATTCCACCTCCCAGGTGGAAGAACCCTAACTGAATTCTTCTGAAGTCATTTCAAGGCTGTGTCCACCGTGGGCTTCATCTCTGTCCAAGAATAGGCACCTGCAAATTTATTCTCATTTACAAAAAATCCAGGGGTACCGGTTATCCCAAGACTTGCTGACAATTGTTCGTCTTCTGCTAATCTCTCAAAGTACTTGCGCCCCATTAAACAATCTGCCATGTGTTTTTTGTCTATTTCTATACCCGTTAAGAAATTAACCATCTTGGTAAAATCTTGATTCTCAATTTTTTTATAACCATTCGAAATATCGACTTGTGTAGGATTAAATTTGACAGGGTTTTTATTCATAAAATCATACCCCTCTTTGCTCATCAACTTATCATGTACTTCCCAAAACTTACCTTTTTCGTTTGCACAATATAGAGCCAGGGCTCCAACCTCGCCTGCTCCGTGTCCCGGAGAATAGAGATAGACAAAAGACGCTTTACCTTGGTCAACCAGTTTTTTAATTTCTGGCACAGGAGCTACATAAGTTCCTCCGTCGGAAACCAATTTAAATCTACCCCCACTCGCTTGGCGATTAAGTTCCGGGTTTTTGCCTGCTGCTATATGACAAAATGGACAGCTTGCATCAGCAACTTCAACAAACAAGACCTTACGAGTGGGGTCTCCAAATTTTATGACGTCTTTTGAGAAAAGGTCTTTGACTTGAGATAAGTTTATTTTTACAGGTGCGGTTGCGGGTTGAGCAGTAGCTTGAGGACTATTGCCGCTTGCTCCCTTTTCAAGGTAAGAAATCTTTGTCCATAAAACTCCGATAAGAAACGCAGAGGCAATGAGAAGAACCACAAGAATAGGGACAACGATTTTAGAAAGTGGGTTATCAACTTGAGATTTAACAGACATGTTATTTTAAGGTAACCTAGCTTTTCCTTTCTTCCAACCATTTCTCTGCATCCATTGCAGCCATACACCCAAATGCGGCGGCAGTGATTGCTTGCTTGTAGCGATAGTCGTGCACGTCTCCTGCGACAAACACCCCAACTTTACTTGTTCTAGTATGGTCGTACACTTTAATATACTCTTTTTCGTCTAGTTCTACTTGCCCGCTGTAAATTTCAGTTGCCGGCTTGTGCCCAATAGCGACAAACACCCCGTCTATCCTTACTTCCTTTGTTTCTCCAGTTCCCACATCCTTCAGTTTTACCCCTGTTACCTTCTCTTCACCTAAAATATCGACCACTTCACTATTCCAAATAACCGAAATCTTTGGATTGTCAAATACTTTCTTTTGCATAATTTCGGAAGCCCGAAATGCGTTTCGTCTGTGCACTATCTTTACAGAAGTAGCAAAGCGAGACAAAACCAGCGCCTCCTCCATTGCAGAATCCCCTCCTCCAACAACAATGACTTCCTTTTCTTTGAAAAATGGGGCATCACAAGGAGCGCAGGAAGAAACCCCTCGCCCGATAAGGCGCTTTTCCGTAGGAAGATTGAGCCACTGTGTTTGAGCACCGGTTGCAATAATAATCGACCTTCCCTTGTATTGTTCACCATCTCCAACCACCCTAAAATCCCCCACTACTTCAAAATCTACTGACTCTACGTCTTCCTCTTTAAATACCGCCCCGAAACGCTCCGCCTGTTTTCTTATTTTGCCTATAAGCTCTGGCCCCATTATGCCTTCCGGGAAGCCGGGGAAGTTTTCGACTTCTGTTGTGAGCATGAGTTGTCCACCCCAGGCGGTTCCACCAATAATTAGGGTAGAAAGGCTAGCACGAGTAGTATAGATTCCGGCGGTTAGGCCGGCTGGGCCTGAACCTATGATGATTACGTCAAAGATATCGTTCATGGTGGAACGTCCTTTGGTTAGGAAGCCGGGTGCCGTCTGGAACCCGGCCTCGTTACCGACTAGCGTTAACGCTAAACGCCGGCAGGTGGCGTTTGACCTGGGTTTCCCTGCTCTTCACCCGCCGCGGCAGGATCAGCTGGTGCTGGCACCTCGGGAGGAGTTTCTCCTGCCGGAGGTGTAGCCAACCCTTCCGAAGGCACTGCTGGAGTTTCAGCAGGCGCTGGAGCTACTGGCGCTTCTGCCTGTTCTTGCGGAACTTCCTGTAGAGGAGAACCACCGAGAGGTGACGCAGGAACTTGGCCTTGGGGCATATTGCCCTGAGGGGTCTGTACTGAATCTGCTGGATTTTGTGGTTTTGTTGGTTCTATGATAATCACCTCCTTTCAAAGACCTTTGTTAATTAACTCTTCAAATGGCTTTTTTCCTCCAAATCCAACCTGTCTGCCTATTTCTTTTCCGTTCTTAAAAAGAATCGTTGTAGGAATAGACATAACGCCAAAGTTAGCAGGGGTTTTTGGGCTTTGGTCAACGTCGATTTTTACAATCTTGACCTTGCCTTCGTATTCTTTAGCTAGTTCGTCTAAAACCGGTCCTGCAAGTCTGCATGGACCACACCATTCGGCTGCATAGTCTACTAAAACAGGCACCTTAGATTCCAAAACTTCTTTATCGAAATTGTTATCGTCTATAGCGAGTACCGCCATTGCACCCTAGAGTACCTAAAAACATATCCGTCGGTCAAGGAGCAAATTGTATCGTTGATTCTTAGCTGAGACTATGAGATAATTTCCTAGCTGTCGCAAGATAGCAGAACATTACAAAGGACAAAGGAGACAAGACATGCCCGTGGTGGACATTCGTCCTTTAGGGGCCCGATTCCCTTGGCCAAGGAACCAAGGGTCACGTAGCATTAGAGAGCTTGTATGGCCAAACAAGCCCGTCGCCACACAAGCGTTACACGCACTCCTGCGGAGCAATATCGACACCTTCGCAACCCTTGCCGAGGTGTCGGACGAGGAGTTGCTACGAGTGAGGATGTTTGGTAACAGATGTCTTAGTATGCTGCACCAAGCAATTCTCGACACATCTGCAGTGGCTTCAGAAACCACTGTTGGGCTGCCACCAAATCCCCCAGAGGGAGTAGAAACACCAAGAACAATCACTCTTGCACTTGGTGACAGTCCGCTTACAATTATTGTGCGGAACACCAAAACCGGGGAGTGTACTTCAATCGAAGGAACTGAGATTGAACTCAAACTCCCCCAGTAACTAAAACCCGCGGGAATGCAGAAAACTTGAACATTAACCCACCAAGAGCTACATTACCCGCGGGCCCACTCTTCAGGCTACACCTCGGGGGTGGCCGCTCGACTTTATCTGTTTCTCTATCTCTATCTCTTGCCCTGCTAACCGGCCGCCGTCTATATAGAGGACAGATCCTGTTATGTAGTCTGCTTCTTTAGTTTATTCTAACTTGCATCCACTATATTGTGCTAGTTTTTCTAAGTTTACTTCTCCTTCAATCCGATGGCCGTCTTCAAAGATCCAAGTGGGATATCCTTTAATTTGTTTTTCTTGGCATTTTTGGACGTCTTTCGTGCATTCAACGTAAGGGACGTAACGGAAAGAAGAGCCAAAAAGTTTCTTTTGATTTTGGCAATGGGCGCACCAGTATGCTCCGTACATGGTTACTTTCTTTTCAGCCAAACATTGTGCAAAAGAGTCTAGTTGTTGGTTTCTTTGCCCACTGCTTTTCTGGGTCCAGAAGTAGAATCCTCCAAGAGAAACAGCGACTAACACAGAAATAGCGAGAATATATTTTTTTATTGGCTTTCCCATACTACGACCTACTAACTACAACCTACAACCTATCTTACTCTTTGCAGCAATCAACAAGTTTTGAAACTAAGTCTTGGTAGCCCCATGGTTCGTCGCCGACTGTTGCTTTGACATCCTTAAGCTCTAATAATTTAAGCCTTAGTGCCCAAAATAAAGAATAAATCTTATACGCATTATCAAACATTTCTTGGGCTTCTTTCCCCTTTTTTGCTGTTTGCAATTTGGTTCCTACTTCTATAAGCCGCATTGTCGTTCCTAAAAGATGCTTTGAGATGCACCAAGTTTCCCCTTCGTGAGTTTTTATCATTTGAGAAAGAAGACTTTTTCTCATTTCGCGTACTTGGTCAAGCATTTTTATGTACTCTTCCTTCCCTGTTTTTTCTGCTGTAAAGAAAAAGTGCTCCTCAAGGGAAATTAGGTTCATCACGGCAATACTCAAGTCTTCATCGGTTGAGAGATCAAAGTTCCCACTCTTTTTTGCTTCTTCTACTTTTTTTAAGAGTTGTTGAAATTTATTTTTGTCCATGCTCTAGCTTGTCAGCAAAATAACTATTCCTAGAATAATCATACCAAGACTTGAGCTGTATTTCAGCAGAGGAGAATTTCTCTTTCGCCACACTTTAACTTTTTCTAGCAAAATAGGATTGCTGGCGATCAAGAGAACTGCAACCAAAGGTAAAACAAAAACAACATTATAAAAAATAAGATAAAGAAGCCCAGACCAGAAAGTTGCCTGGTCATGAAGAAGACCCAAAATCATCAAGTATGGTCCTCCTGTACAAGGAAATTCATACATACCAACTACAAAGCCTAAAGAAAGGGCAGCTGGAAAGGAGTTTTTTTGTATAAGCTGTGCAATTTTTGGGTGAGCAAACTGCGGAATTTTAAATTTAATTGGGAAGTTGGGGAAAATAGAGTCCAATAGATTTAAAGTCCCTGCGCCAATTACAATTGAGGCCCCAATTTTTGCTAAGAAATGGGGGACCCCAAAAAAACTTAAGGCTCTCAGTAACCCAAGACCGATTAAAATATAAATTATAAAAATTCCTAAGATGTAGCCAAATCCAGCTTGTAAAATTTCTTTTCTTGTCTTTTGTAAACTAAAAAGAAATCCGATTGTTAAAAATAAAACAGATATTGCACAAGGATTGATGGAATCAACCAGAGAAGCGGTAAAGACGACAAGAGGATTTAACATATCGTATACTCTATATTATGCTGCAGCCACACAAGAGAGCAAATCTACCTCCTGCTCCCACATTTCGAAAAATTCTTGGTCCTAGTTTTATTATACTCGGACTTGGCTTAGGTTCAGGAGAGCTTATTCTTTGGCCTAATTTAACAGTGAACTTTGGATTAGGAATTCTGTGGGGAGCGGTTTTGGGAATAACTTTTCAGTTTTTTTTGAATATGGAGATTGAACGCTATGCTTTGGTAACTGGCGAGTCAGTTTTTGTTGGATTGTCAAGAAAACTCTCAATTCTTCCTGTTTGGTTTATTATTTCAACTATTTTGCCTTGGATGTGGCCCGGGATAATAGGTTCAAGCGCAGTTCTTTTAGGAAAAGTGATTGGAGTTGAAAGTGTTCGAGTTTTGCCAGTTGCTCTTCTTCTTATGGTGGGCGCGATATTAACCCTTGGCCCAGTACTTTACAAAACAGAAGAGTATGTGCAAAAGTCACTAATAATAGTTACTGTCCCTTTTCTCATTGGACTAGTTTTGTATATTGCAAGGTTTTCTGATTGGCAGGCTTTAGCAATAGGAATAGTTGGCATGGGTGATGGCTATTGGTTTTTGCCAAAAGCATTACCAATTGCATCTTTTCTTGCTGCGTTTGCCTATGCTGGCGCAGGAGGAAATCTTAATCTTGCTCAATCTTTTTATATTAAAGAAAAAGGTTATGGTATGGGGAAGTATTCAGGAAGATTGACAAGTATTTTGACTGGGAAACAGGAGAACATCGAGCTTGAAGGGGCGACTTTTGAGACAAATCAAGAGAACTTAAAAAACTTTCGAAAGTGGTGGAAACTTGTAAATATTGAGCATGCGATTGTTTTTTTGTTAACAGGAGCGGTGACTATAATTTTGCTTTCTTTTCTTGCATATTTGACTGTTACCGAAACCCGCGAGGGAGCAACTCTTGGTTTTCTTTTTCAGGAGGCGGAGACAATTGGGGCGAGAACTTTACCAATACTTTCTGTAATTTTTCTTATCTTTGGTAGTTTGATGCGTTTTACAACTCAGCTTGGCGTATTGGATACAACTTCCCGTATATTGACTGAAAACCTGTGTCTTACTTCTAAAAAATACTTCCCAACGTCTAAGATCCGACAAATTTTCTTCTTTTTTCTTTGGTTTCAAATTCTTTTGGGAGTAATTATTTTTCTTCTTGGTGTTGCCCAGCCATTTACCCTTGTTCTTATTGGCGCGGTTTTGAACGCATTTGCAATGTTTGTTTATACAGGACTTATATTGTGGCTTAACTTGACCTCGCTTGAAAAATCACTTAGACCTTCTTTTGTTCGTGTTTTTATAATGGGAGGAATCTTTCTTTTCTTCGGAGGGTTTTCTTTTTTTACTCTTCTCGAGCAGTTTTGAACATATTACTCTACAGTTTTTTCAGGTCCCCTATTTCGGAAGGTTTCTATAAACTTCTTTATTCGGCCTTCGTCAAAATTATCAAATTTATCAATTCTTGTCCAAGCAGTAAGCGCAATTCTTGTATCAAGAGAAGGTCTTGGCACAATAATAATCTTCTTTTTTCCTTCTTTCTCGTAAACGTCTGCCAGTTGGGAAATTAGTTTTTTACAATCTTCGCTTTCCCATTGACTACCACTTAACTCTGCACTTGGACTCGCCTGCGCCGAAGGTGAAGCATCCGGGTTCTCCTCGTGCGCAGAAGCAACGAAAAATGGCAAATGAAAACTGAAAACTTGTTTCGTACAGTTGTACGAGATTACCACGTATCCATGCTCCAAGCTGTGCACTAAATGGCCGTCAGAAAACTGCTTATCATAAACTCCTGCCTTTGTCCATTCTTCGTAATGTGGTCCTGAGGTTGGAGGATTGGAGTTGTATTGAACTTGTGTGCCATCGCTAACATGGTTTCTACCTAAGTCAGGAACGGATTCTCCAGGTAGTGGTGTTGAGAGTTTTTGCCAAATCCACCATCCACTTCCAACAACCAACAAGATGACGATAAGTGATAGAATGTTTTTCTTCATTTTGCCTCTTACTGTATCTCAATATTTCCTTTAGGTCAATTGTGAGATAATATACCAGTGGACCGCCAAACCAAAATCATCGCTTCAATAACCGCTATCTTACCCTTGTTGCTTATGTTGGCACTCGCTTTGTGGGTACCCAGTAATCTTGACACCATAACTGAACTTGCCAAAAAACACCATATTATTGCTCCACTAATTATGATTATTTGGCGAATCCTAGCAATAGTTATTCCTCCTGTCCCTGGAGCAATAGTGACCTACGCTCTAATTCCTGTTTTCGGTTGGTTTTACTCCTTCCTCTACTCAGCAATTGCAATTTTGGTTGGGGAATCGCTCGCTTTCATGCTCGCAAGAAAGTTTAGAGAGCCTCTGGCAAAACGCTTCACTCCACTTCAAGCTTTGCATAAGTGGGAATCCAGACTTTCTGGAACAACAGAATTTCTTGCCCTGGTGGGAATTAAGCTGGTAACAGCCTACATTTCAGACTTCATAAGCTACGCAGCAGGGCTTTCAAGGTTAAGTTTTAAGAAGTTCTTCGCCGCAACAGTAATACTCTTACCTCTTAACGGCATAGTTTTCTACGCCGGAGGAAAACTGTATGAATTAAATACCCACATTGCAATAGTTACTCTAGTTGGAGCAGTCATAGTTATTTACACTTTTCAGAAGAGTAAAATTTTTGAAAAGATTAAATAGCCTTAGCCTGGCACCTCGGGAGTGGCCGCTTAGAAAAATCACGCTGGAACTTATATGTATATCTGGTGTGCTAAAATACTGGTTAATGGTAACTGAACGACGCGAATCGACTCTTCGCACAGCAGTTTCTTGGGTTGGAAAGGAAGTCCGTCTAGAGTTGGCAATAATACAAGGAAAGCCCAAAGAGGTAATTGAGGCGGCAACCAATCTTGGTCTTGACGAAGAGAGTATTATGCTGGCATGCGCCGCAGCACACAAGTGGGCTGGTGCACGCTTCTTGGTTCAAGGAAGAAACGAAGAAGCAAAACGCGAGTTAGATGCTGCAGAAAACATCATTGCAAACTTCACAATACGCTGAAACTCCAATGGAAGCAATAAAAAACGTACTAACCAGGAAAGAGTTTTTAAGAACAGGCGGCATTTTGACATCTACAACATTTGTTGCTTGTGGTGAGACTGGTCAAAATTTGCCCCTTGCAGTAAGACTGCAAAATCCTTATGCCACACCAAGAACTGAAGTTGTAGAAAGACTCGATAGCCTAGAAGTACAAATTCAAGGCGCTATAGAGAAGATAGCTCGGTTTAATTTGGGTAGAGAGCAAGGATTCCCTTATGATATTGCCCAGCTTTACTTGGGCCAAAGATCCTTATCAACCCTCTCTCCTAGTTTTGGAAAATTGTCTGTAGTGTGGAAATAGATGATACCAGATACTCCAGGATAGCTATGCTTAATGCCTATAGTTTGTCGCCTGACAAAAAATTTCAGCTTGAGACTCATGATGGTAAACAAACAGTTTTCTATCAAATATATGAAGAAATAAGCCCACAGATAATGTTGTCTAGCGCTTGGTTAAACGAATCCTCAGAAAACGTTCAATGGTTGGTGATGATGAAGGAGGCGTCGCATCTTCTAATGTGGCCAGAGGTTGTCAAATTCGGTCGGCAAGTAGCAGAACGGGTTGTCAGGGTTAAAAAGATTGATCCAAATATCGATGATAGGGTGGTAAATGATTCATTATGGATCGTTTTCTCGACAGGTAATCAGGGTTATAAAGTTGCTTTTGATTTTGCAGGCATACTGGCTGTTTGGCCCTATCTTACAAGAGTGATGGAAGGACCTGTTGGGCAACGTAGTGGAATACAAAAAACTGACCTTTATAGGGTCTATTTAGAGGCTAAGAAGAGAGGGCTAAATTTTAGTGTTCCTTTCAATTCTAGCCAATTCCTCAGCTTAGCTTTTGGAGTGCACGAAAGTTGGTTTAGTTTGCTAAGGGAGCTTTACCCGGAGCAGTTAAAATAAGTCTTCCACACTTTTCTTCCACCTGGGAGGTGGAATAGCTTTGCACCTCGGGAGTGGGCCAGCTCAGCTGGTCAATCTCCAAGCTTAGCTCAGTGGCCGCTCGGAAATCTCTTTAAGTAATTGACACAGTTTTTAGTCATCTTTTAGTCATCGATGTCTTTTTCTGTTTCCCTGAGAGTTTTTGATAATTACTATATCTGTGATCTTTTAATCCATCCTTTCCTTTTTGGACAAATACCTTTCGATATCTCTCTATATTTCTTCTCGAACAGGATAAAGGCTTTGTTGCTTTAGTAAAAAATACTAAAATTGCTCCTGAAAGCAATGCTTTTATTACATTAAGACGCTTTTCTATCGGCTGTCTCATTTGCCCACCTCTTTTTTAGAAGATGAGCATACACCGTTTTTATCTACAACAGTTGAGATGTCAAAGTGCTACGACAATTGAGATGTTCCATTACATATACACATAGAGTAGTATCTAAGAAATATTTACAAGCCTACATTGATGAGTATGTTTGGAGATATAATCATAGAAAATATAACGGACAAATGTTTGATTTATTATTAAGACAAATAGCTGAGATTGGGGTCTTAATTTCTGTGTAGACTTCTTAACTAAATTAAAAAATCTTTCTTTGCACCTTCTCTACCGCCTTTTTTAAAAACTTCGATTAATTCTTTTGATTTTTGATTCATCAAAAATAATTGTATCAGGTTTTAGCTAGAATTAGAAAACGAGCATTTAACTTCAAAATTGGTTTGACTCTTATTCTTACCTTCAAATCCTTAGCAACTTCTTTCCTATAGTTCCGCTAAAATATTTATTCATTAATACAAAATAGAGAAATACTGCTAGAAACACGATAATAGTTGGAAGTCCTTCTATTTCAAAACTTGATCCTTGAGTACGGCCAAATCCCAATGCTGTTACGTACCCCAAGACATAAAAGGATAGAACTAGGTCAATAATAAAAGCTGTAACTTTTTTCCAAGTAGGTGCATTCTTTTTAATAATATTAATCACCTCGCAGTACTTTTTCGTTGAGTAATTTCTGAAGTTTTTCTAAATCATTCTTACTAAGCTTGTACCACTGAACATCATTTTGATAGCCTAAGATTCCTTTTTACCCTCGTTGTGCTTCTAAAACATAAATAATGCCCTCTTTTGATTTGCACTTTAGTAGCCTTAAGTTTTGATCAGAAGATATCCCTAGCTGCTGATCCTGCAACTCACTAAAATTTCCATAGTCCTCTAAAACTTCTCCAATATTCATCTTGATCAATTTATTCTTTCCTTTGCGAGAAGCTAATAAAAATGCAAAGATAATTCCTGCTATGGGGATCAAAAACCATAAAAAGTCCCAGGTCATACTCCTACAATACCATATCTAGCATAACTCGCAAGTTCTACAAACGATCGTACCACCTAGCGGTTTGAGATAATCTCACTTCTTCGTGGCTGGGCCAAAAGATTAGACGTTGGCACCTCGGGAGTGGCCGCTCGGAAATCTCTTTAAGTAATTGACACAGTTTTTAGTCATCGCGTATTTCTGTGTCAAGTGTTAAAACCAGACCAGAGATGTTCTTTTAAGTTTACAAACCTTTCGTTTTTGAACATCACTCCCTCTATTTCTAACCTTTTTTTCTGCTCCTTCCAACCACCAAAAGCGAAGTTATCGGCCACTCTCCCTTTGCTGTTTACAACTCTGTGACATGGCACACTTTCTGGATCAGGATTAAGGTGCAATGCCCTTCCAACCATTCTCGGTGTAATTCTTGGACTTAGACTTAGACTATTTACCGTAGCCGCTACGCGGCCATAAGTCCCCACCTTCCCTCTGGGAATCTTTTTAACCACATCGTAAACCAGCAAAGCTGTTTTCAACTTCGTATAAACAAAGTCTTGGTACCTCATATCTTCAAGTATACAAACTACCATTCTCCCCTTGAGCCATATTTTGCTCTCAATTATTTGCTAAACTATATTTCCTCCTGCTAGAATCACGACATGGATGCAGAAAGGGCAGAAACTCGCCCACCTATTATTGAGGTATATAGAGCAATTATATTTAACGAAAATGGAGAAATTCTTTTAGGACAAAGATCAGTAAATGACAGATGGAATCCTCTTTCCTGGGAAGTTCCTGGTGGTAAAAGAGAACCAGATCAAACACCCACAGCTGCTCTTGTCAGTGAGATTCTCCAAGAAACAGGGTTGATTATAGTACCCAGTAGATTAATTTACGAGGAAGAAATATTTTTAACACAAGGCCCGCGTGCGGGAAAAACTTACAAACTTCAGGTCTGCGCCGCAAGAGCCGCAGGCGGAACTTTTGTACGGAGCAAAGAACACGACGATTTTTGCTGGATCACGCCACAGAAAGCTCTCACTCTCGAGTTAACATCTCAAACACGAGCCGCACTCCTTGCATTTCTTGAGCTAAAAAAACCAGCTAGTTTGAGAACGACTTAGATAGCTTCTTGTTGTGCTCAGGCTAAGCATTTTTAATCCGCAAAGTTTTGAGTAAACATTTTACCGTAAATTCCTCCGTCGACTATACCGATGCCAATTCTTCCAAAGCTCGGGTCGAGGATGTTTCTTCTGTGTCCCGTAGAATTCATTAGCCCACGATGTGCTAGCCCTACAGTAGGAGCAAGTGCGAGATTTTCTCCGGCAACCAAGAAAACAACTCTCCCCTCCTCCATCCTATCAAACGGATCTTTGCCGTCAGGGTTGACATGGGCAAAATAACCTCTCTCCCACATGTCGCGCGAGTATGCTCTTGCAATAGGAATGATGGTTTGATCGAGTTTTAATTGTTTTACTCCAACTTTTGCTCGCTCGGCGTTTACAAGTTCGAACATTTTGGCTTCTGAGGATTCGTCAATTGTTAAGTTATTTGGCTTGTAGGGAATATCAATTCTCTCTTGGCTGTTGGGCTTAATAGTCAAAAATGTCAAAGTGTCTTGTAGGGCATCGCCAAAAATATTGGCCAGCTCTTTCTCGATGGTGCTTATTTGGTTAATATAAAAACCTCCAATTTTTGAATCAATAACGTCATTTTTGACTCTTGGTGAGATAGGTATAGAGACAAGAAGAATTAAGAATGCTCCGACTAAAACACTGCCGTCAACTATTGCCGGGACAATAGATAGAGTTCGGCTTAACCAGTTTTTCCAAAACTTTTCCGGAATTTTGTCGATTGCCCGTCCAATTAGATTTCCCAGGATAATTTGAGAAATCATTGCAACAAGAATAAAACCTAGGGCATTTGCGAAAGAATGGGGTAGATTAAAGTTTGTAACTAGAAAACTTGAGGCAATTGAATAACTGCGTAGAGCGATAGCAAAAGATCCTAAAAAAGAAACAAGGTCTCCGATCAAAACCCAGAATCCGCGTTCTATCCCCTCGGCAATATAGAGAGCTAGAACAATGATAATTAATAGATCGATGTAATTACCGTTTAGGGTTGGCATGAGAAAATTAGCTTAGGTTTGGTTTTTAATTTTCTTATTGTGTTCATCTTTTAGTTGTTTCAGCTTCCACATAAACAGTTTGGGTGGGTGGTTTGCTTTTGAGTCTTTGACAAAATATCTTGCTTGCTCAAGAAGTTGTCTGGGAGTATTTTTTGCAAGTCGCATATAGAGACTTTTGTGTTCTATATCGCCTAATTCTTGAGCCAAATCATAAGCGTACTTTTGAAACTCGCGCGATATGTACCTATCTTGCGTTGGATCAAATCGTTTAAGTACGTTTTTTATGGGGTCAAAATCGCTCATGAGAATAATTTTCTACGATTTCGCTTACCACTCTATCTACAACCCCCTTCTCATACTCAGTTAAATCCTCCAACACATATCTCTCGCCAGCTATCCTGTCGTCAGAAGCTCTATTGTCTACTCCAACTCTCACCCTCCAAAAGTCTCCAGTACCTAATGTGTCTTCTATAGATTGCAGGCCATAATGAAGTTTTGGTCCCTTCCCTTTTTGAATTTTGTATTCTCCTAACTTGATATCTAGATCATCGTGAATTACATACAGGTCTTCGGGGTTGACCTTAAACCAGTTTATAAGTTTTGAAACAGCTTCCCCTGAATTATTCATAAATGTTTGGGGCTTGGCGAGTACGAGGTCTGCGGTCTCGGTTCTATAGACTACAGCTTTTAGTTTTTTGTTTTCCACCCATTCTGCGTCACAGCAGATCGTGGACCGCAGTTTGTCGACTACCATAAAACCCACATTGTGGCGATTGTTTTTAAATTTTTCGCCAAGATTTCCTAGCCCAACAAGAAGTTTCATTAAAAGTAGTATACATCATCTAAAACAACCCCATTTGTTCGTCTTTGGAGACAGCGAGCTTTTTGCCCTGGTCTTCCCAGATTTTTACTATTCCAAAGACGCCATCATAGCCGGGGTCTATAAATATTTTACCAGCGCGTACTTTCTCTAATGCTTCTCGTACTTTTGGTCCAGAAACTCTTTCGATCTCTTCGGTTTTTGTTCGGAGTAGAATGTCGAATTCAGTGCCCAAGTGCTTTGTTATGTTTTCATACTCATTAACGACTTTTTTGCTTGATGTACCGTACTCTAAAGCTTCAGACAATATTTCCAAAAGTGGCACTAACATTACAAACGGTGGTCTCTTATTATCTGGATCGCATACCCATCTTACCCCATACTCATCATTTTCTCGTTTGACGTTTTCCGTTTCACCAGCTAGCGCCTCAACCCTATTGGCTACGCCAACAGTAAGTTCTTTTCCGCAAACCGGACAAGCTGTACCTTTTTTACTTACATCCTCCGGGCTATAGCGGATGTTGTGATTTCTGTGACCTGTGTAATGGTATTTCCCTTCTTCGGGATAAAACTCTACTGTGTAAGCAATAAACGGGTGTCGGGAGCTCGTCTCGACAGGACCCGTCAAGGCCTCTCTTACCGATTTATAACTTACCTCCGGCAATTCAAATACCGTCGCTTCCCTCCCCATCTTCGCCGCAGAATGTGCATCTGAAAAAGAAACAACATTCCGTTGAGCAAGATCTTTGACTCTCCAATTCATAGAAGGGTTACTTGATAAACCTGTTTCAACAGCATAAATATATTTTTCATATTCGCCAAAACACTCCTCGATAGAATCAAAACCTCCTATTGAACCGTAAACCGAGAAGTGTGGGGTCCAGCAATGAGCTGGGATAATTAAACAGTTTTCGTCAACACCCAAAATAATCTCTGTAAGACCTTTTGCAGAAATACCCATTATTGGCCTTCCGTCACTTGTTAGGTTAAATCCTTTTTTAAGAAGTTCTTTGTTGATTTTTTCAACTACTTCAAAAGATGGAGCAAGAACAAGGAGGTGTACTTTTCTTAACTTGCCACTTTGTTTGTAGATACAGGAAAGTTCCGTAGACAGGATAAACCACACTCTGTTTCTCTCCTTCCCTAATCCGTAGTCCGTAGACCGTAGACAGTAGACACCCTGCCCTGCTTCTTCTAGGCTTGCTCGGAGTTCCCGGAGCCACAAAGGATGTGTCCAGTCTGAAGTTCCTACTAATCCTATTCCTTTAATTTTTGCCCATTTGGCAATCTCCGAAGGTGTCATTGATTTTGAGACTGCGCGGGAATACTTGGAGTGGAGATGTAAGTCGGAAATAATTTTCAATTTTAAATTTTTAATTTTTATTCAATTTTTAATAACTTAATTTTAAATTTGAAAATTAAAACGAATTGGTTTTTCACAGGAGAGTGAATAATATAAAAATTATATACACTCCAAACAACACCGCGGCTTCCCAGCGTGACAAAGAATGTTTGGTTCGAAGGAAACTCCAAAAAAGGAAGAATAAGATAATAAAGGAGGCAACTGAAAATAGATATTCGCGTCGGGCTGCAATTTTAAATGGTCCTAATAGAGCTACGACCCCCAAGATCAAGGTCCCGTTTGCGATCACCGACCCTAATCTATTTCCAATAGCTAGCCTTGGGTCATGATCTTTGACAGACCTTATAGAAAGTGCAATCTCAGGCATTGTGGTACCTATTGCAATAAGCAAAAGTCCAATAATAAAAATATCGATTCCGAGAAGTATCGCAATTTGCTTTGCTAGGGTAACTATAAAATATGAACACACCAAAAGAAGTAAAGAAAAGAAAAGGAACTTTACAATATCGCGCCGTGAATGCTTTCCATCAGCTTTCGCCCACTCTATTAAAACTTTCCAAAAATTGTCAACAGTTTTTCCGTGGAAGGCTCCGGCAGTATAAAGAATATAAAGAACAACTAGTATTAATCCGTCCATTCGAGATAAATTTCTGTCCCATAAAAGCAAGAAGGGCATGAGTCCTGCCAAAAGTGCAACTAAAAATTCTCTGTTTGGGACTGCTTTTTCTCTTAGGTATACGGTGCCTCCAAAAATTCCGGCCAAACTAATAACTAAAGAGACATTAAGTATATTAGCTCCGATCACGTTACCTAGGGATAATGCTGATTCTCCGGAAAATGCAGATGTTACTCCAACAAAAAGTTCAGGCAGGGAGGTTGTTAGTGAAACTAAAACAGCGGCTAGTGTAAAATCCCCTACTCCTGTTGCAGCAGATAGTTTTTTAACTGATCCAACCATTCCTTCTGCGGATTTAAGAAGAATTACAAAAAGAAAGATTACAAGGATGATTAGTATGATTAACATTTACCTCTTCTGCATCTTGTACAAAGATTTTATTTCGCTAACAGAAGTTCCTTGGTCAGGATCTTTGTCATCCCTAACACGGATAAGCCTCGGGAATCTTAAGGAATACTTGGCTGTATGACGAGGAGAACGTGTGATCTCATCAGCTAAAATTTCCAAAACTACTTTTGGCTCTAACCAAATATCAGGTTCTATGGTTTTGTCGACGACATAATCGTCTGGTTTTTTCTCGATTTTTAAGTTCTGAACTATTTTGTATACTTCTCGGAATTGTTCATCAGTTAATCCTGTGCCTAAGTTTGAGATTGTGTAATACTTTTTCTCTCCACCTACTACGCCGAGTAAAAAAGCTCCGGCACCAAAAGTAGCGCGTTTGCCTCTGCCCACGTATGCGCCCATTAAAACACAGTCAATTGTGTCCGCAGGAGTGCCTTCTGTGTGTTTTTTATATTTGACCCAATGAAATCCTCTTCCTCCTGCCCGATATGGTTCATCAAGTTTTTTGGCCATAGCGCCCTCGAGTCCTTCACCGAGATAGTTGTTTGCAATTCTTCTAAAGTCAGAGGCGTTGTCCACAGTTTGCTGCTCGGTTAATACAATGGTGTTCATTTTTTTACCTAGAACTTTTTCTAAAACTTCACGCCTTTCTTCAAAGGGTTTTTCTATCAACGATTGACCGTTTAAATGAAGTACATCAAAAACAAAGACTTTAAGCGGTATTGTTTTTAGAATCTCTGAGATGCCGTATTTTCTTTTCCTTTGTACTGTTTCCTGGAAGGGATAGAATTTACCAGTTTTGGGGTTGTAGCCTATTGCTTCGCCGTCGAAAATTACACTCTCTGCTGACAGTTTGACTACAGCCTCGCAGATCTCAGGGAACATTTCGGTCACATTTTCCTGGTTTCTGGAAAAAAGCCTAACTTCCCTTTTTCTACCTTTACCCCAAATATGCACTGCTATCCTAAGTCCGTCATATTTTGGTTCGATTGCCACTTTCGGGCCAACTTTTTCGATAATTTTTTCTGCGTTTTCAAGACGTTCGGCTAATGCAGCGCGGATTGGTATACCGGGTATTGCACGAGTTTTTTCTAACTCTTGTATACTTTCGACCTTTACATTGTGGGCAATTTTGCCTATGTCCGCAACTACGTTATATGCTGCCTCAATACTTTTTCTTGCTTTCTTGTCGCCAACTTTCATAACCGAAAGGGCATCCAAGATTGTCATTTCAGAAAAACCAAGCCTTAGTTTTCCAACAGGAATTCTTGTAATATAACGAGAAGATAAGGGATCGGAGTTTTCAAGAAGTTCACAAATTCCTTTGAGTTTTCTTTCCTGACTTCCTGCTCCATTTTCAGTTGCTACTTCGTAAAACTTTTTGTAAACTTCTTTTACACTTAATTTTGAATTTTGAATTTTGAATTTTGAATTTGCGATAGCATGCGTTACCTCTCCTAAGTCACCTTTATCCTTATACATCCGTAATACCCTCGCTTGATCAACACCATACGCAGATGCTATCGCCCTAAGCATCATCCTTTCCGCAAAATTAAACTCTATACCTTTGTAAGCCGGAGCAATTCGGCCTAAAAGAAGATAGCAGATTTTGTCTATCTCGGAAGGTTCTGCTTTCTTAAAAACTTGGGCTAGAGTTTCTGTAATTGTGTTTCTAGAGGTAGTTTGCTCAAGTTTCTCAAGATACAAGGCAAGTGTTGAAAATCTCATTACAAAGCATTTTAACGTTTTCCGTTTTGCGTGTCACGTTTTACGCTGTTGACAGCAATGTTTTGAAAAACAAAAACGCAAAAGCAACTATGACAATAAAAAGAAAGCCGAAAACTAAACTTATCCATCCTCCTGTTTCTTCATGAATTAACTTGCTTATACCTTCGCCAATTAAAGTTAACCCAAAAAGAGCGGGCAGAATCAAAACCATATATAAGAATTGTGGGTCAGTAGGACTCATGTTGCAAGTTCATACATCACTCCCTTAGTATGCCCTGTTCTAATAAGTATACCCTTCTTGACCAGTGATTGGAGATCCCGCAAAACCGTGTCTTCCGAGTAATCTGGGAAAAGCTCTCTCAAAGAAGACATTGCTGCTTTTCCGTTTTCAGATAAATACTCGATAATGCGAATTTGTCTATCAGAAAGAGAAATTTGTTCACCATGCTTCTTTTTGATTCGGGCATCAACAGATAGTTTGCGTATTTTTTCTTTGGCACGACCTAGTTCTAAAGATAAACCGTGTGTAAAATACTCAAGCCAGCATGTTAGATCGCGATCGTTGAGTTCTCTTGACTGATCTGAGGTGAGCATTAGTGCTTTGTAATAAGCTTCTGCCTCGCGGTCAAAATATTCTTCTAAAGAAAAGAGTTTCTTTATATCAAACCTTTCGACAAAGAGGATCAGGGTTGCAAATGCGCGTGCTGTTCTTCCGTTTCCTTCCACAAAAGGATGGATTGCGGCGAGCGCATAATGCGCAATACCGGCTCGCAACACTGGGTGGATGTCCCGGCCGGTTGCAGAGTTTAGCCATCTTAGTAGGTCTTCCATTAAGTACGGGACTTCAACTGCCGGGGGTGGACGGAAAGTAATTTCCCCCGTACGGGAGTCGCGAAGTACGACTTGAGTTTTTCTGTAATTTCCTTCATTTTCCATGCTTACAATTTTGTGCACGGTCAATTTATGTACTTGTTTAATTTGTGTTTCTGTGTAAGAAAAAATACTGTCTTCCCCTTTTTTTTCGTGCCTACCAAATTGTCCATCAAGCCACTCCATTACTTGCCTGTAGTTGATAACTTCTTGGACATCGCGTTCTCGCGCAACAACACCGCTTCTTTTTATGTTTTCCCCTGCATCTGTTTCTCCTTGGAATTTACTTAATACCCGCTCTGCTTGTGTAAAAGTTAGGTCATTGCCTTCGATGTGTGTGCCATGGTGAACTGTGCGAATAATAGCGTCTTGTTTGAACTTTCTTTCATATGTTGGGACTAAGGGAGCGTTTTCAATAACTTCTCGACACGCCTCTGTTGTGGCGATGTTTTTAAGAATCTGGTTGGTTATGGTATATTTAGGAGAATACATACAGGGTGAAGGGTGAAGCGTAAAGGGAGAATATACTTTACCCTTATCCCTTCCAGCTTTACGCTAATTAATTTTACGTTAATTCTGCGGTAAAAACAATCTAGTTTGTTATTATGGCTAATAGAAAAACTAAAAACCAAATGACGCAAAAAGAGAAGAAATTTCATTTGGAGCTCATAAGACAGATGCTTCAGTTGGCGACATCTGGTTTTGGACTTGCTGCGGCTTTGGCTTGGAACGATACGATTAAAACTCTTATAGATGAATATATAAAACCTTACGCAAGTCAAGGTTCGGGTTTGCTTTCTCAAGTTATCTACACCCTTGCTGTTACAGCACTTGCAGTTACCATTACATATCAACTTACGAAGGTTAAGGAGAGATTTACGAATAGGAATAAGTAAATTGTTTCATTGTTAAATTGTTCAATTGTTAGATAAAATTCAAGATTAAAGCCTAACCATGAAACAATGAAACAATAGAACCCTGACTCATTTCAAATATTTCCCTAGTACTAGTCTTATTTCCTCCGTCAAATCGTCCGAATTATAAACAGTCCCAACTCTTTCGTATAGATAATCTGCTGCTTTCTTAACTATCCAAGCGGCACAGCACGCAGATAAAAACGGCTCGTTCTTTGCAGCCAAGCCAACTGTTAGACCAGCCAAAACATCGCCTGTTCCACCTTTAGTAAGTCCGTTATTGCCACCATGTACCTCAACACATTCTTCTGGTGAGCATACATATGTCACAGGACCTTTAAGGACAATTACGCATTTGTGCTCTCTCGCCTTCTTACTAACTAATTCTCGTAATTTTGAATTTTGAACTGCAATTTTGAATTTTGCATTTTGAATTTTGATTTTGAATAGGATCTGAAACTCTTTATAGTTCGGGGTAAGTATTGCTCCCTCTGGTATCCACCTTGCATCCATAGTTTGCAAAGCACCACCGTCAACTACCCATTTTTTCTCCGGAAACTCCCGCAAGAATTTCTCAGTTATAAATTTCGTTTGAGTTCCATCTTTATCAAAAATTCCCTCTATATCTCTATCTGTGTCTTTTTCTGATCTGTAACGTTTCATCCCGGGCCCGATTAGTACTGCATCTGATTTTTTAATATACTCTCCAACCTCTTCCCATGGTACCCAGATGAAGGAAGAGAGTCGGGACTTCAAGTTTTCTGCCACTTTCCCCACAGAAGGTTCGGGGGATGAGAAGTAGACCATATCAACAACTCGCGAACAGGCTTTTAAAGATAGGATTGGAGCGCCGTGGAAAAGGTCTGAACCTCCGATAATTGTTACTTGCCCATTGTCTGGTGTTTCTAATCTTTTTTGTAGTTTATCTAGTTCTGAAGGATCAAAAATTCTCATGAATACAGTAATCATATCTAAAACTTTTCTCTTTGCAAACTACCTAAAACATTTGACACAAAGTTACGTCATCGCGTATTTCTGTGTCAGGTAAATGTTCGCCTAGCCTCGCAAGGTTAGCCTCGCAAGGTTAGCCTCGCAAGGTGAGACCTTGCGAGCGCCTTGCGAGCGTAAGCTTAGTAATTTAGTGGTATGTTTTCTTTGCAAACAAAAAAGGCGCTAAGGCAAGTGAGGAAGAGTTTGAGACTCTTTGTTCTCACTTTACCTTAGCGCCAGGGTCGTCAGGCGACCGGGGGCTCCCCCATCTAGGACATTTGCTCTTGTAGTCTTGGATCAGCCTTTTGTGTAAAGGCTGAGAGAACAAGAAGCAGATCGTCGCGGTCTCCCTCGTCAACGAAGGCGTCAAATACCTCTCGCCACCGACAAGGAATATCCCAACCTGGGGCAAGGACAACAAGGACAGTTGGGGGACGGCACGAGGCACCTAGCGCAGCTTCATACCTCCTGATTGCAACACCAAGACCAAGGATAACCAAAGGCCTCCAAGACCAATCTCCTTCTTCTATTGCCAGCTCTATATCCTCCCTATTGGCAATGGTCCGTCGCCAGTAGCGGCGTGGGAGAGTGGTTCTTGCAAGATGCTCTGAACCGTCGAACCACACGTAGACTTCCATATGCCTCCTTCTCCTTTCCTACGCTGTCAAAGAGCTTTTTTGGGCACTGAGGGGATTTTACTCTAGTTTTGTTTCAAGAGCAAAGCCTTAAAGTTCTACAATCTGTGCTTCGCCATGCCATCTTTCGGCAAAATTAGGGTCGGCTGTTGTTGTTATTGCTTGTTTGCCCATAACAACACCTAAAACTATCTCGTGGTGTTGGGGGTCAAGCTCTGAGAATATATCATCAAGTAGAAGCACTGGGCTTTGTTCTGTCTCCTTTTCTATGAAAGCAAGCTCAGCAAGTTTGAGCCACAAAACACTCATTCTTTGTTCTCCTCTTGACCCGTACGTAGTAAGACTGCGTATTGTCTCAGTCTCATGCTTTCTAAAAACAATATCGTCTCTATGTGGTCCAACAAGAGTTGCACCTGCTTGAACCTCTTCTCTTGCGTAGTGGGCAAGTCTTTCTTCTGAGATTCCACTTGAGTCATATTCAACACTAAATAATTCTTCTCCTAAGGGGCCTGTTTCATTTGCAAAATCGATAAAATTTCGGCGAGCGTTACTTAGATAATTTCCATTTTTAATAACTAATTTATCCCAAAATAAAAGTTGAGATCGTGTTGCTTCTCCTTCTCTTATTTGCTCTAAAATTCTATTTCTTTGGCGCAAACCTTTTTCGTAAGAAAGAAGACTGCGTCTGTATTCTCGATCAACTTGCGAAATTACACTATCTAGAAACTTTCTTCTTCTGCCTGGGGTGTGGGTAACTAATTCCAAATCCGAAGGACCAAAAGCAACTGCTTTAAAACTCCCTGCAAAATTATGAAGTTGGCGAGAAACTCCATTTACTAAAAGTTTTTTTGAGATACCAATGTTCTCGTCTTTCTCTGCTGCCAAGAGCACTTCCAATTCTAACTTCTCTTTATATATATCTATCTTTCCCTTCACTCTTGCGAAATCACTTCTAACTCTTACCATTTCTCGCTCAAGATCGGCCCGAAAAGATTTACCACTTGAAAGAAGATAGATAGCTTCAAGAATATTTGTTTTGCCAGCGCCATTGGGGCCAACAATAATTGTTATGTTGGGATTAAAGATTAGGTTCTTTTCTTGGAGGTTTCTGAAATTCTGTAATTGTAGTGCGTTTAATAACATACTTCCATACCAACCTTTTACTTTTGGCAATGCGGGCAGAAGTAGGTTCCTCTGCCATTGATTCTGGTTTTAATAATCTTTCCGCCGCAGTTTGGGCAAGGTTGGTTTTCTTTTCCGTAAACTAAGAAGTGCTTTTGATAGCCTCCTGGTTCGCCGAGGATGTTAACATAATTTGCTTCCGTTGCTCCGCCATATTTCAGACCCCTTTTTAAAACTTCTATTATTGCCCAATATAGCTTCATAGCTTCATGGCTTAATAGCTTTCCCGCAGGCCTTCTTGGGTCAATGCCAGCTAAAAAAAGTGCGTCGTTTGCGTAAATATTCCCTACTCCACCAATCTTTTTTTGGTCCATTAAAAGCACTTTGATCGCTGTCTTTTTACTCTCTAGAATCTGGCGAAAGTTATCTAAGGTTAAAGTAACTTGTGAACTGAGTCGGATGGGATCAGGTCCCAACTTATCTATGAAAGGCGACTTCTCCACTTCATCGGTTGGTACAACTCTAATCCACCCAAATTGCCTTATATCGTTGTAGTACAGAAAGCTGGTCTGTCCACTTTTGACTTTTGAATTTTGACTTTTGAGTTTGATTATTACATGGGTAAACCTGTTTGGCACATTGCCTACATACTTTTTAGAAATTTCGGATTCCTTTGGTCTATCGGGGCCTTGATAGATAAACTGTCCGGTTAGTTTAATGTGGACAACTAAAGATAGTTTATAGTCTAAGTCTAAGACTAAGACTTTACCAAATCTCCTTATTTTTATAATCTTTCCACCTACTAAATTTTTAATGTTGCCACTTTGAATAATTTTGGGCAATCGTACCTCGACATCTTCTATAGTCTTTCCAACCAAGTACTTCTCAAAACCCATTCGAATAGTCTCGACTTCAGGCAACTCTGGCATTAGATTTTCAGATCTCCTCGTCGGTAAAGTTACCAACAAGAAGATGGGGTAAAATAGTCATTTTCTTTCTTTAAATGTTTTTTCAACAAATTCTTTCATCCCTTTCTTAAATCTTTCTTTTGAAAATTTTCTCGCCTGCACTCTGCAGTCTTCTTCTCTAACCCTAATTTTCCCTACTTCTCTAATCCCTCTAATTAGACCTTCCACAGTATACTCATCAAAGAAAATCCCAGTTTTCCCTTCCACAACCGTTTCTAAATACCCACCACTTCTATATGCTATCACGGGTGTTCCATAGGACATCGCCTCAACGGGTGTGATGCCAAAATCCTCGTCCGGACTCAAAGCTAAAAATGCTTTTGCTCCCACATAAAGCCTTGCAAGCTCGGGGTCTTTAACATATCCCAACATCTCCACTGTGAGACCAGCATTCTTTTTAACCCACTCACAAGTGTCTGAATATCCCGAAGCCACTCCCACAATTTTAAGTGGCACTTTAAGTTTGTTTGCGGCCTTCACTGCCATCTCTATTCCCTTTCCCCCAGTAATCCTTGATACCACCAAATAGTAATCTCCTTTCTTTCCCCCACTTCCCTTATTTCCCCAACCCACCTCCACCGGCGGATATATCACCACAGCTTCTCTTTTGTAAAACTTCTGAATCCTCTTTTTTACATTTTCGGAATTTGCGACGAAGTAATTTACTTTTTGGGCAGCTTTCCAATCATACATTCTTACAAAATGTGCAACTACCAAAATATAACTTTTGACAAGCCAATTTTTCTTGACTGGAGTTTCGTAACCATAAAGCCAGCGGGGTGGTGTATGACAATAGCATATTTCAACCGGCCCGTCTCGCCGTCCGCCAAACCCCTTAGTTATATACCAAGAACTGGAGCTTATTACAATGTCATATTTTGAGAGATTAAAACTATTCCAGATTAATGGAGCTAGGAAGCGGAATGGGCTGTGGAGTTTAGTTGCAAAAAAAGGGATGGAGTTTGCCCAAGAAACATGAACCTCTTTGTCCTTAAACCTATCCCAGGCGGGGCCTTTTTTGTAAAAAGCAGTGTAGATGGGAGCTCTGGGCCAAATCTCCAACAATGCTTCTAAAACTCTTTCCGCACCACCAAACTCTGAGATAGAATCGTGCACTAGGGCAATTTTCACTAATCGTAGTATACAACGAACCAGAACAAAAATGAGCGCTTATCTAAGAAGATTCTTGAAGTGGTTTCAATCTGAGGTTGGGGCATCCTATCAACCAGCCCGAAAGCTCACTTGGCTGTCTAAAGATATTCTCTTCCATTAAGTAGTGAGTTTTCACAACTCCATTTTCATCACACACCAAAACAGGTAAATCGGGCAATAACTCTCTGAGAAAATGCTCGAATTCGTAAAAATCACCATGCCATACTTTTTCGGAAAGGACACACAAAGGATTTTCATAGTCGAAAACCTTCTTTGCTCCCCCTGCTGTCCTTATAATCCTACTCAGCCTATCACTGACAAGCACCATAACGTTTTCAGCTTCTGCAACCTGCACATGGACACCGGTACCTTCAAACGCCTTGCGCATCCACTCTTCTAGATCCTCTACGTCACGCTTTGCAGTTTGGTGGGTAAGTATCAAAACAACATCTATTTCTTTTATCCCTAGGGACTCCTCTTCCAAAGGTCTGAGAGGTAACTTACTTCCATCAGAAGTTTGAGAAAGTGTGGGCCTTATTTCTGCGATTGCCTCTGCGGTTGCTGCCATTTATAAAGTATAGTTTGTAAGGCTCTAGGTTAAATATATCCTCTTCTCTACAGTGTGTCAAGATTCACCTTAAAGAAGCCCTATTTGACCATTACTTCTTTTCTTTTCTGGCCTTGTATTTTCTGTTTCTCGTTCCTCGCCTGTTAGTCTTTTGTGAAGGCTTTTGAAGCCGAATTCATGAAGTTTGTCTAGGAATTCTTTGCGGTGCGCTACATCTTCTATTTTTGCATCTTCAAGATTAATTTCTATTGGTGCGTCGGTAATTATTGTTGCCAGTTTGTGGGACAACATAGCGCTTTCATATCCTTCTTTAAGTTTTTGTACCACTTTCTCACCAAGCTTTTTTGCTTCAGGAGTTCTTTGCTCAAGGCTTTTGTAAAGATTTTCTACTGTGCCAAAATTACGAATCAGGTCTATTGCTGTCTTTGGTCCTATTCCAAGAACACCCGGATAGTTGTCAGATGGGTCGCCTACGAGAGCTTTGTATTCTACCATTTCACTTGGCTTAACGCCGAGGTATTCTTCGACCTCTTGTTCACCAAATACCTTTGCTTGTGACAGCCCACTTGTTAGCATATATACTTTCACACTTTTTTCCCTTCCGTCTCTTACTCTTACTTTGTCTCTTACTAATTGGAGTATGTCTCTATCTCCTGTTACTATGATTACCTCATCTGTTTCAGCCTGTACAGCCAGGGTGCCTATTATGTCGTCTGCTTCAAAACCAGGACAGGAAAGGGTTTTTATTCCTGCTGCCTCTACCAGCTCTCTTACAAGGCTAATTTGGCTTTTTAGGCCGTCGTCTGTAGTTGGTCTGTGGGATTGGTAGCCTATATAGGCTTCGTGCCGAAAAGTTGCAATGGGAAGATCAAAGGCAACTACCATGTGAGTAGGATTGAGGGTATCTATTACCTTGAGAAGCATGTTTGCAAAGCCGTAGACTGCGTTTACAGGTTGACCTTCACGAGTAGTTAGTTCGGGAAGAGCGTGATAAGCTCTGTGGATAATTGCGTGACCATCTAGAAGAACTAGTTTTTTCATGCGTATTTGGGAACTTTTGTGCCTTTTACTTCTTTTGGTAAGCCAATAATTTCGAGTCACAGCTCCAATTGCTCTTTCAATATTACCGAGGCCTTGTTCCCAGTTCTTTCGGCTCTCATATGTTAGATCCTTAGTGTGTTAAAGGCGGGTCGGGTAATTGTGGGTTTTTTCCCAACTATTTCCTCGAAATCCTCTCTATCCAGTGTTTCTTTTTTAGCCAGTGTATCGGCAATAGCATCAAGTGTTCTTTTACCTCTTTTGAGAATTTTCACAGCCTCCGTGTAGCATGCCTCGATGATATTTTTGACTTCTTGATCTACTTGCTCTTGCATTTTTGGGCTGACCTGAAGTGGTTCAATAAATCTGGTTCTGCCTAATTCATCTGCGTCATATTGTGGTCCCCAATTAACAGGTCCAAGCTTACTCATCCCAAAATCCATTACCATTCTTCTTGCGACATTTGTTGCATTGCTAATATCGTTTGAAGCACCTGTTGTCATTTCTCCAAAAATAAGTTGTTCGGCAGCGCGCCCACCAAGCATTGCTGTTATTTGTTGGAGAAGCCTGGTTCTGGTTTCATGGCTTCTGTCCATTGCAGGAGGAATGAGGGTATGACCAAGGCTCATACCTCTTGCAACAATAGAGATCCTGTGTACAGGATCCATTTGAGGGAGGTTATGGGTAACTAAAGCATGGCCTGATTCGTGGTAAGCTGTAATTCTTTTATCTTCATCGGACTGGAGTCTTCTTTTTGCAGGACCTAGTTTGACCTTGGTTGCTGCCTCTTCGATGTTTTCGGTTAATATTCCTTTTTTGTTCTCTCGTGCAGCTAGTATTGCTGCTTCGTTAAGCATGTTTTCAAGATCTGCTCCTGAGAAACCAACAGTTCGTGAGGCAACCCGCTCCCAGTTCACGTCTTCTGTAAACTTCTTGCCCCTAGCGTGAATCTTAAGTATCGCCAATCTTCCTTCTTTGTCTGGCATGTCTAAAGTTACTCTTCTGTCAAATCTTCCGGGTCGGAGTAGTGCTGGATCAAGTAAATCGCCACGATTTGTGGCTGCCACAACCATTGTATTGTCGTTTGGTGTAAACCCATCCATTTCAACTAGTATCTGGTTTAATGTCTGTTCCCTTTCATCGTGTCCTCCGGCAAGACCAAAACCTCTTTGTCTACCGATCGCGTCAATCTCATCGATAAAAATTATAGATGGAGCAGCCTTTTTTGCGGTGGCGAATAAATCTCGCACTCTGGAATTGTGAAGAAGGACAGGTTTCTCTCCGCCAAAAAAAGCCTCATTTTCTATCCCACACAAATCGTACACATATCCTTTATATGGTTTCTTAACTATTTTTTGGACTATTGCTCTTTTGAACTGGAATGGCTTTTCTTCTTTCTCGCTCAAGAAAGGGTTCGTGGTTTTACCAATTATTAGAGTCCAACATTCATAATCTGGAAGCGGTTTATTTTTAATAACTCTCCCGCCCTTAACGTTTTCGTGTTTAATTCCAACCTTCATACCATGCATACTACACAACCACGAAAGCTCCAAAATAAGCCGTTTAGAGACAGAAGAAGCGCAAAGTTTGCCGCTTTTGCTCTGATATCCATCACCTTCCCAATAACCTTCCAAGAAACTTAAGAAATACTCCTTAGGTAGATCCCAAATAAATTCAGGTACATGCTTATTATGGCTGCCGTTTCCGCAATACTTGGCAAAAAATCTTCCTAAATGAGCTGAATAATATTTAATCCTTAAGGTATTGTCTTGTGTTTTCTCAAACTTCGGATATACACCAAAGATTTCTAACATTAAAGTTGCAACATCCTTATGTAAATCTGTTTCGTGCACTCCAAAAGTAAACTCTAAACTGGTCGTTCCCCTACCCTCGGCTGTATAGTAGCCAAAAAGTTTCAAAAGAGAGGGTGTTACTTTTGTCTTTTCTGGAAGACTTAACTTCACACGTTTCTTGCTAAGAAGCCTCGGTAAATGAATTTGCCTTTGCCAATTCCCCACCGTTGCTTGAGAAACCCCAACTTGTGAAGCAATTGCGTATTGACTCATCATTCCAGAATTTGCCAAAGCAAACTGATATTTTTCAACTAACTCTTGGTTATCATTCCAAACATCAAGCTCAATTTCCGAAGTATTATCCAAAAACTTGTGGGCCACAATCTTGTGCTTTTGCGGAGTGTCAGGCTGATAAGCAAGCCTGATATTAAGAGGCAACTCAACCAAAAGATCTCCTTTCTTTATATCTTTTGTGGCAACGGGTAATATTCTACCATTACTTCTTATAAACACACTATGATCCGCTGTTGTCTTGACTATTCCCCCTAAATAATGAATCTCGTAAATCTCTTGAGCTTTATGGCGAAAAACAGCGGTTATATTTTTAAACGCTGAATTAACAATCCTTAGCATCTTGCCATTTTTATATCCCCAGAACCCACTAGTTTGACTATCAAAACCAAGTGTTTGAATGTTTTCTACTTTAACAAGACCTTCTTTGTCTTCTTTAAAGAAAGAATCAACAAATCGACTTATTGGCAGAAGTTCTGTTCCTTGCTCATTTTTAATAAGGATTGGTGTGTCTCCTGTTACAGATGCTCCAACACCCACCAACATTTCCATAAACTCTGATCCGGCCATGGAGAAAAATGGTACACCGGCTTCGCCAGCTACTGCCTTTGCAAGAAGAGTGTTGTGATTTACAAATCCATTACCCAAAAAACTGTGTGTCTCAGGGACTGTAAAATCATACACCCGAGCAAAACTTTCCTTTTTTTCTACCACCGGAGAAAAGAAGAAGTTTGCCTCAAAAAGGCTTCGCAGATACTCAATATGCGGTACTTCAACATCTAAAGACCTCACATAGGAAATATAGTCACCGAGAACCTGGCGAGAAATTCGCGTCCTTCTTCGAACTTTATCAATCATTTTAGATAATTTTTTATTGCTAAGCTTTCGTCTAGACAGTTCTCTCCACGAAGACTCCACGACTGAACCTACTCCCGGTATAACATCTACATTAGTATTGAACATCTTCACTCTCCTAAGATGGTCCTCCAATCTCCCTTGTTTTCTACTTAAACCAAAACCCACCTCTCTCGCAAAAACAGTCAATGCCGCACCCGTTATAGTAAGTCTATAAACATCTCGATAATATCCGTTCTCTGGTTTGCCTTTTACAGTCAAACTTACTACTACTCCAAGGTTAAGAAGCATCATTTGCACCTGACGAACCATCTGTGCACTAACCGTGGTATATTCAATTGTCCGTCTGGTCTTTTCCACCGAAGCATCAGTATCAAATAGCCCTCTTAAAAAAGCTACCTGAACTTCCTTGGTAGCTTGCAATATTGTTGGGGGTATCGTCTTATCAAACGACAATAGATACGACATACCCATTTGATATAAGTAGCGCTTAAAGTCCCAGTTTGCTACGAGATATGATTGCTCTCTAGCGGTAATTGCACTTTTCGAGTAACGAGTTGTCACATAGTTGCGGAAAAAGTCGATTATTTCGGGATCAACACTGGTAAGTCCAACTCGACTTGCATGGCTCAGATTCCCGTCTCCAGTCAAAAGCCCCATTAAATAAGCAGTATCTCTATCGACAATTTGCAAATTGCCAAACATCTGCCTTCCATATTGAAGCGCTACCCAATCTCCAACCTGTAAATCATCCAGCTTCCTAAATCGTAACTTTCCATCTTTGCCCATCATAACAACAGGGTGCTCTAGTGTTCCTTCCAAAGAAAATCCATTCCTTAAGTCAATATTGATTGTTTCCTGTTCACCAAGATCAAACCAGTGGGAAGCAAACTTATCCTCTGACCAAATATTATCCACATCAACACTTGCTAAAGCAGCTCCGTGTACTTCGTGGGTCAAAGAATTAACATAGTAGTACCTGGGCACATCTTTAATCTCCATCAAACCTTTATTCGTCCAAATAACACTATCCCCAGAAATACATTTCCCTGTACCAGAAGGCCCTACCATCAAAACACCCTTTGGAGTACGTGCACCAATTGCTTTATATTTTCCAGGGTTTTTCAAAAAATCTACAACTTCTTCGAGTTCTTTTTTGGCTTCATCTACTCCTGCCACATCTTTAAATGTTACGTTCTGTTTGCCTTTTGCAAAAATACGGGCACCGGATTTACCGAAAGAAAAGAGACTGTCTTGGGCACCTCTTGCTTGACGAAAGATAAAAAGGAAGAAAAGACCCATTACTGCCAAAGGAAGCAGGATTCCTAATACATCTACCCAGATACGCGAAAGAAGCTGATCTTCGATAGAGAAAGAAACACTTGCTGGATCAATATTGGAATTTTTAAGGATATCTGTAAAGCTTTCAGAAGATTCTTTTATGGCAACTTTTTGTTCTCCGGCTTTGTATGTGAGAATTAATTTGTCCCCAGATATTTTAATCTTGTCTATTTTTCCTGCTTTGGTATCGGTGATAGCTGTTGAGAGAGGAATGGTATCGCCATATCTATTGTTAGTTAAGGAAAAAAGAAAGGGGCCTATAAAAAAGAAGAGGAGTAAGACCAATAAGATTGTCCGGAAGTTTATACGGAATTTAAATTGGAACCGGCGACCGTTCGGCTTTCGCTCCGCAGAATGATTGTTTGTTAATGGTCTATTATTTATTTTTTGTTTGCGTACTGCCATATATTATATTGTTTCATTGTTGTTAACAATTTAACAGTTTGGCAATGAAGCCATTATCTAATGGTTATATGAGCAAAGTGATTATACCATAAATTCGTGGCTAAATACTTAGGAGTTCTTCTCTGGTGTATACTGAGGGTATATGGCGGAACAAATTGATGGGGGTGCTGGTTCGGGAGCCCTAAGGCCGACACCTGAAAACCCAAGCACGTATGCTTTTGCTGCGAAGGAGACGTGGAAACTAGTTGAAAGCGACAAATTTGCAAGGGGACTTGTAACAATCGTTAGGGGAAAAATGGAAAACTGGGAAGAAGATATTTACGAGTTACCGAGCACACGGAAGGTTGGTGAGCTTACACAAAAAGATGTGTCGGATGTTGTTGCCTGGGTTGCAAATTCAGACGATTTTATCAATCTAAATGAGGTCAACAGTTGGCTGGAGCTAAAACTTTTGCGCGCCTTTGATACAGCATTTACCCAGGTTGGTAGGGTGGGTGAGCCACTTTATGGAAATTTATTCGGAGACTCGGCCAGATACAGGATTGCAAGAGACAAGTTGTTTGATGCAATTCGCCCTTATGTGACCTTAAACAAACGTCATCCTGTATGGCAAGAGATAAATTTTTGGGCAAATATTCCTGCGGCAGCCGGAGGACCACCACTTCAAGAAAAAGATGAGATGCTTGCCCGATACAGGTTTGAAAGAGTCGAGTATGGAAGTCTCGTTTTCTACTGTCCACAAGCTTATGAAGCTGTTTCAAAACAGCTTCTCCAATCTCGCAACGAGTTGTATGATCGCAAAATACTTGAGGAGATCGTCAAGATTGACGGACAGATAAGACAATTAATGGGCAACAAGCTTGAGAGAAGAAAGCGGACTCACATACTTATTCCTCCTGAGGAAAAATATAGTCCGCGAGGGGCAGCAATTGATACGAGAGTAATCTTGCGTGCAGGGGAACATATATATCGAAATGCTGCTCACGAGCTTGTACACTCCCAGCTTGCTCAACTTTATGGTTACAGTAGTAGTGCTTCTGCAGCAGAGGGTGCCGCGATGTATTTTGCTAAAAAGGTACATCCTCGGGATCCCCTCAATGATTATGCAACTTTCCCAATAGGGCAAGCGGAAATGGCACATGTTTTGCAGACTGATCCTTCCTTGGGTGTCTCACACACACAACTTCTTGAGAAGGCAGGCGCTCGGGGCAACTTGCCGGCTGGTATAACAGAGTACGAATATGCTTACAGATTCGGAGGTTTCTTGGCAGAGTATGTTGCCACTCACTTCGGAGTTGATGCTTACCTTGCTTTCTACCAAAGGACTTGCTCACAAAATCTTTTCGATGGAAAGACCGGTAAACAGCTTATAAAAGACGGTGTAAAAGTTGCCGGTGTTGGCCAAAGAGAAATTAACTGGCAAGCGCTACGGGCTATGCTGGCAACTGTTGGCAAGGGTGGTACTACCCCAGAACAGATAGAGCAGGAATTTACGGTTTATATGAAAGGGAGATTGGGAGGCATGTTCCCTTGACAGCACAATATGTAAAAGGAAAAATTAATTACAGGGCGCTTGTAAATGCTGGAAGAAAATTTGACAAGAAATTGAAAGAAGCTGTTAACTGAAACCCCATCCACTGCGCGGGCCGATAAACATTTCTTTCGGAATTGTCTCGGCAATCTCACGGACAAAAGGAACATAAGGAAAAGCATCATTCTCGCCTGATGTCGGAGAAGCCCATCCGTCAGCAGTCAATTTAAAAGTTACTCTATCTACCTTGGGTCCTGTTTCTCTGCTCATGTACACACTGTAAGTTTCTGGATCTTGGTAGGTGCTTATTTCCACTGTGCCCTGGACTAAATCAATATCAATGTCTTGTCTGTTTGGCGAGGGCAAACTGTGAACAATGTCAGGCCTAACCTCACTCGTAGCATATATAATCCTAGTAGGAACCCCACCAGGCGCTCTCGGATCGCCGAAAGCGACTCTCCACCATTGTTCTCCTCTTCTCAATGTATTTGCAACAACATGACTGTACCTGTCTCCCTGTTGATACCTCTCAGTCGGCTTTTCAGGATCTATGTAATCGTTCCAAAGTATATCTATGGACCACCAAGCACCGAACAAAACGTCTTTGTATTTCTCCAAAAACTCATGCCCACGAGGAACGTGCAGTACTGTAGCTTCATAAAGAGCAAGTTTGCGCTTATTGGGACGATTAGAAAGGCCTCGCATGATTGTATCGGGACAACTCGAAAGCAGCTCTACAAATACGCTTCCTTTGCTTTTAATAGGACTTCCCACCAGCGACCTGATAATTTCCAAGGAACGCCCTGTGTCTCCCCACCTCGCCCTCTCTCTCCAATAGTTTTCGAAAGGATTTACCCAACTCCACGACGTTTTAGAGTCTTCGCCCTCTTTCCTGTAAGCTGCTGGAAGATCGCGTAAAAATCCGGCTCTCTTCAAAACAATTTCTTGGGCATCAGCAAGATGTTTCTTCTTTTGCTCTGGATCAACCAGAAGCACTTCTCGATCTTGTTCTTTCTTGCGCCCAAGACCAGTGCGGCTTTTTACAATCCTTACCAGCCGTTCTCTAATCCGCCCTTCCGAAGGAAGAACCCGTCCAAGTTCTGTCCCTTGTTCAGTCATGCTTTTAGTGTATCATAATCAACCCCATCGCCAGTTTTACTTCTTGAAGCGTTTGTGAAGCAACCTCACGAGCTTTTTTCGCACCTTCCTCTATTATCCTGTCCACTTTTCCCTTGTCTTTTTCTAGTTCGCTTCTTCTTTCTTGGATCGGTTCAAGCTCTTTGTAGATCGCTTCAGTCAACTCTTCTTTTAACACTCTATACTGTACACCTGATGCTACGTACTGTCTCTCGTACTCTTCCTTTTTGGCAAATCCTTGAAATAGCTCTACAAGTTGGAGAAGTGCTGCAACCCCACCTGTCTCCGGAACCTTTTCTCCTTGCCCCGAATCAGTCGGCACAGCAGCAAGTTTTTTCTTTATTGTTTTTATATCATCCGTGAGATTTATATAGCTTCCTTCAACCGACTTTGACATCTTTCCTTCACCAGTTAAGGACGGCACTCTGCTCCCCTTTGTCTTAAACTGCTCAGGCTCGGGAAAATCCAAACCATAAGTGTCATTCATCTTTCGCGCAATCTCACGCGCAACCTCCAAATGCGGCAATTGATCATCGCCAACCGGGACAAGGTTTGATTTGTAAGCTAGGATATCTGCTGCCATGAGGACAGGGTAATAAAGAAGGGCCATGTTAACGTTCTCCGGGTGTTGTTTAACCTTTTCTTTGTAAGTTGGGAGATGAAGCATTCTGGCAACTGTTACAGTGGTTGAGAAAAGGTAGGAGAGCTCGACATGTTCCGGAACATGGGATTGGATAAACAAAGTGCATTTCTGCGGATCTAATCCGGCAGCTAGATAGTCTAAAACAACTTCGCGGACAGCTTGCTGAAAACCCTTGGGATTATATGGAACATTGATGCTGTGGAGATCTGCGACCATATAAAACAAATCATACTGATTTGTCTTCAACTGACGTAACAGATCATTCCCTCTGGGGATGGAAAAAGTCTCATACTCGAGGTTATTTTGTAGCTCAAGCATGCCTTTCACAGCCCCAAGATAATTCCCGAGGTGCAACCTTCCATTAGCACGAATACCGGAAAGCACCCGTTTCTTGTTCATACAAGACGTAGTTTAACAGAAAACCATCCATAGGGCTAATGCTGAAGCTAAGCAAGCAGCATTGGAAGATGAAGGAGTCTGCGCCTTATTGGATCCAAAACAAAGCCTAAGGATTCAAGAGTTACTGCCCCAAGTAGCGTGCCATCTCCCTTTTTTCCAAAAACTACAGGAGATGCACCACGCTTTCCGTCAAGGATAAATACAACTCGTTTCAAAACTTATAGATTAGTCTTGTTAAATTTTTTGAAACGAGGTTGGAGAAGCTGTTTTGAAACAGCTTCATAAAGCATCGCTTCTTTCTCTTATTATCTCTGAACCATCCGCCAAAATAAATTTCTCCTTAGAATGAGGACGCACACCCAGTCGTTTAAGAACTACTTCTGGAGCAACAGAATACACTGCACCAGAGTCAACTAAAAACTTGACCTTTTCTTTTTTCTTCGTGTTTGCAGGATTTATAACTTCTAGCTCCAACTCAGTTATACCCATTAACTTACATTATATCACCACATAAAAAGGCCACACTTTTGTGGTATATACTCCCACTTTTAGTTTTAGGCAAAAGAAAGCCCCCTTGAGTTGTCTTGTTAGACGAACCCCTCGGGGGCGTGTGCGCACTCGGTGCTAGCTGACAGCAAGTAGGATTTCGCCTTTATTGGGCTCGAACGGTTGCCAGTTGCCTGTGCGGCACTTTATGACCTGCGGCCACTTGTTGACTACCATGTTATTGACGAGGGTCTCATCGACGCTCATCGCCTTGACCTGCTGGAGGTTGTAGACTTCGCCACCGATGTACGTGCGTGGTGAGACATCGAAGCGCTCGCTGGTGACCTTGACGGTTTTGCCATTAGTTTCGAATGTGCCCTCGAGGACCTTGTAGGTCACGATGGCGAAGACGTTGTTGTTGACAGTCCTTGCGAGTTCCTCGACAGACCTCCCGTGGAGTTCGACAACGTCGGATTCGCTGAACAAGGTACCCGGCATGAGGAGCTCTGCGAGCTCGACGACACGAAGCTGCGTGTTGACGGTAGACATTCTATTCTCCTGTAATCTTGTGGTTGACCTTGCCATCAATTGATGGCGCATTGTATACCTGAATTTAGATACACAAAGCGCCACCAATTATGGTCTCTCTTTTCTGCAAAAACTGTCAAAGTGCAAATTTGTCTTTTTGTCGTGGCATACTATACCACTTCCGAAGTTAAAAGTCAAGACTATGGGACTAAAATTTTCTGTTTGCCCTCAGAGAATTTTGTTGAAGTCATTAAGTGCGTTGTACTCACTTCGACCTCGTTAATTTTAAATAGTTACCCAATTGTTTCTTGATTACTCGTTTCCCCATTGAGGTTTTCAAATACCTCTCTCGGGCTTCAGCATCAGACTTAAGGAGATAAATTTCACAATAGATTAGCCTTAACGGAGCATGTGGTGCTGTAGAAAAGTTTCTTCCGGCGTTATGTTCTTTTAACCTTCTCTTTAGATCAGAAGTAGAGCCTTTGTAAAGCCATTTTTTGTTTTTGGAAGATTGTAAAATATAGACGTAATGCACAAACTAATAATATTCCTTTGAGGGTTGAATGGAAAACGGCCACGCTTGGGGTTATTATGTGAACTTCGTTCACACCAACCCCATGAGGTCGGAAGAAAAAAGGCTCTCTAATAGAGAGCCGTATTTTCTTTAATGACCTCAGTTGCGGGGCCGGGAGTCGCGCCCGGCCTAGGAGATTATGTAATCTGTAATCTCCAATTACTTGGAGTGTCGCACCATCTCATGTACGTTCATTTAAGAACGCACCTTGGCGTATGGTGTCTACGGAGTCCCAAGCGACCTCGCCCTGAGCGATAGTCAAAGGGTTCCCTCGGGATTGCCCTAACAGATGAAAGGGTTTCCCCGATATAGCCAAGTGCGCACCCTAACGTTACCGCTAGGGGGGCCCATACTTCATTTGAGCCTCCTGTGCAACTCTACACTACCCCGCATGTTTGAGTACACTTCTATTTTACCATTTATTCATCCCCAGAGCAAGCAACAACACTTGACACAGAAATACGCGATGACGTATAACTGTGTCAGATATATATTTAGGATATTTGGTGTTATGCGCAAGAAACTAATAAAACTATCCCCTACTACAAAAAAGGTATTGCTGCTTGTGGGAATTGGGGCTTTCATAGCAGGGACCCTTGTTTTGCCTGGTTTGCCGCGTATATTACAAGGAAAGAGGTTCAATTTTGACGGTTTTTTAGAAGAAGATGAGTGGGAGGAGTTTGACGAGCGCAGACTGAGGCAAAAGCTCAAGGCGCTGCACGATGCTAAACTTGTAAAAATATACCAGTCAGGAGAACAATACACAATTCAGCTAACCAAAAAAGGCAAAAGGCATCTACTTAGGTATAAGATTACAGAGTTGTCTATACCACAACCAAAGGAGTGGGATAGAAAATGGAGGATTGTTGCTTACGATGTGCCTAAAGAAAATACTCGAGCCAGAGATGCATTGAGACACATGCTTCGAAAATTGGGCTTTTACCAGCTTCAAAAGAGTGTGTATCTTTATCCATACCCGTGCGAAGATGCCATAGAGTTCCTGAGGGAAGTTTATGGTGTAGGAGAACATGTAACGCTTTTAACGGTCGGATACCTTGAGAACGAAGAGGCGTACAGAGATTACTTTAATATATAAAAAATGATTAATCCTTGGATTAGAACTTGACACAGTTTTGCGTCATCGCGTAAAACTATGTCAGATTCAGATAGTGAAGCTGGTTTTCTTCATGTAGAAAAATTGATATAATTCTACCAATACCCGAGGCATGGCTGGGTAGCTCAATGGCGGAGCAGGCGCTTCATACGCGCAAGGTTGAGAGTTCAAGTCTCTCCCCAGCCACACTTCGACAAGCTCAGTGTAAACACTCTTAAATTCAGGGCAAAGATTTTTCGAGTTCGGGCACGAAGAATGCCAGCCAGCGCCTCCAGATAGGCAAGATTTCCAAAAAGAGCTCCTCTGAATCTTCTCTCGGGGCAAGTTTTTTTAAAACATCTTCTGAGGGCAAAACCACAATGGTTTCGTCCGGTCGGGCTAATCCGAGCTTCTCTCGGGCTTCGCGCTCAACAAATCCCGGCGAATTTATGCTCTTTTTTGCCTCCAGAAGGACCTGTTGCTCGCGTTCGGCCTCAGCAAGTCTTTTCTTTGCTTCTTCTATGGCATTTCCCTTCCCCCAAAGTTGGGTTGTAGAATGCACGGCTGAAATAGTTGCCAGGACCACCAGAACTATAAGGATGCGTCCTTTAAAAAACTTGAGTAGTGATATGGGCAATTTCATGGGTTGGATATTATGGTGTTGCAAATGTGGATAGTTTATGATAATATAGGCTAAATCAGAATTTAGCCTGAGTCGATTACAACATAGGCTAAATCAGAATTTAGCCTGAGTCGATTACAACATAGGCTAAATCAGAATTTAGCCTGAGTCGATTACAACATAGGCCATGTATGGCTGTACAAGAAATACAAACTCTAAATAGCCTCCAACAGGCATTTATTCAGGATCTCAAGCTCAAAAGTAGGTCCTCTGCTACTATTCTAGCCTACAACAAAGATATTGAGCAACTTGTCCAATTCTTGGGAGAAAAGGAAAAAACACAACCAGATCAGGTTTCACCTTCAGACATTGAAACTTTCCGAAACCATCTTCAAGAGAAAAGCTATACAGCAAAATCAATCTCAAGGAAGTTGAATGCAATTAAAGCATACTTTCGTTGGATTGTTTCTAATAAAATTTTAGAAAATGATCCTGCAGCGCCAGTTGCTCATCCTAAATATGACAATCCCCCACCTCGGCTATTAAACCGTATGGAGTACAGGGCTTTAAGAGATGCTGCAAAAGATGATAAAAGGATATCAGCAATTATCGAGCTTATGCTCCAAACTGGGCTTAGAATTGGTGAAGTAGCAAATCTAAAATTAGAAGACGTACAAAACGAAAAGATAAAAATCTCTGCTTATGCATCACAGCCCGAGCGCGAGATTCCTTTAAACAAGCCTGCGAAGGATGCTCTTGAGGATTATCTAAAAGAACGTTCTAGTATCCAAAACTCCCATGTTTTTGTAACTAAAAGCGGCAGACCTCTTCTTGTGAGAAACATAAGAAGCTCAATTGATCGCTATTTCCGTGAGGCTGGTATAGAAAATGCCAAAGTTAACGATCTTCGTTCAACATTTATTGCTCATCAGTTAAGAAGTGGCGTAGATGTTGTTACTATCTCAAAAATAGCAGGACATAAACGTTTATCAACAACTGAACGCTACTTGGAATTTATAGAAAGAAAATCAGCAGGCCGAAGTACCAGGCTTGCGGAGCTGTAAATCCCCTTTTTGCCTTTCTGAGGCAAAAAGCCTACAATCCAAACCAATGGCAAGGTTTAAGCATGACAGTTGAACAGCGAGGGAGTCTGTTTTACCTAGATACAAAAGGTGGGTTAGCGCTTCTAGATGAAGATCCTGAACAATTAGACCTTGCACTTCCTAACCCCGATATACATCCAACTAATGGTGAAAAAAGGCCTTCCGATACCTTCAATCAATATCTCCGTGAGATAAGCAAAACCCCACTTTTGACTGCCCAAGAAGAGGTTAAACTTGCTCTTCAAATAGAAACTGCCAAAACATATTTGGTAAAAAACATGCCCTCACTTCCATCAGACATTCCTCTTGGTCAAGCTCTGCTTAGAAAGGTAGCAGAAGAAAAACCCTCTTTGCTACCCATAGTTCAAGCTGGAGTAGAAGCAAGAGAGCACATGATTAAAGCAAATTTAAGACTAGTCGTTTCTATTGCCAAAAGAAAAGTGGGCAAGGGTCTTCCTCTTGTTGACCTTGTGCAAGAGGGAAATTTAGGTCTTTTTAAAGCGATAGAAAAGTTTGATCCAAGAATAGGTTACAAGTTTTCCACGTATGCCACATGGTGGATAAGACAAGCAATTACAAGAGCATTCAGTGACCAAAGTCGTAATATTCGCTTACCTGTCCATATTGGAGAAGAAAAAGGTCGCTTAGTTAATGCAACACTAGCCCTTACTCAAGAATTAGGTGAAACACCAACACATGCGCAAATTGCTAACAGATTAAATAAGCATCTTCGCAAAGGCAAACGTCCCTATACTGCCGAAAGTGTTTCCTTTTTGTTCCAAGCCCTTAAACTCGAACCTATTCCGATGTCGTGGGGAATTAAAGGTGATAAAAAGGAAGATGATATGGAACTGGGAGATGTGATCCCAGATGAACATGTTGATGTTGAAAAAGAAGCCTCTCACACCTTTCTTAGGGATGACCTTTTGAAACAATTAGCTCACCTTTCTCCAAGAGAGCAAACTATAATGAAACTTCGTCATGGTTTGATGTGGGATGGAGAGATTCGACCTCCTCTTACTTTAGAAGAAATTGGGAAATTAATAGATTTAACGCGTGAGCGTGTGCGACAAATTGAAGACGAGGCGTTGACAAAATTGAGAAAACTACCTACGATTTGGCATCTGAGGGAATATCTGGAGTAAGATTAGTGAAGTTTTCTTTTGGTTCGCCGTTTGATACTGCACCTGGAATTTTATCCCAATCTCTAACTTTTCTTATCTTCAAGTTCTTTGCTGCATTTGCGTCCGTCAAAAATTTGGGGTTCATGGCAAAGTGGATACCTTCCTGAATTTTTTTAAAAGTTCCACTACTTTCTTGTCTGTCACTTGTTGGAAATCTTCGTACCAGCTACCAACAGAGGTAAATTCAACAGAAGTTAGAAGAGAAACCAGATTGTTAACCTGCTGTTTTAAGTTGCCAGCAGTGTCTGCAGCACAAACCGGAAATGCAGCTACGATGCAACGAGGGTTCATCTTTCGAATTGCTTTTATTGCAGCTCTTGCTGTAACTCCGGTTGCCAATCCGTCGTCAACAAGAATAGCTGTATGGCCGGATAGTTTGGGTAATGGTTTGCCTTTTCGGTATAGCTGGACACGTCTTGCAAGCTCTTTCCTTTCTTTCTCTATTGCCTTTTCTATAGCTTCTTTTGAAACGTCAAGCTGTTTGATAGTGTGTATATCTAAAACAACTACGTCACCTTCGCTTATTGCGCCTATGCCAAATTCAGGATTGCCAGGCATGCCTATTTTCCGCGCAACAATCACTGAAAAGGGAACGTGCAAAACTTTTGCAATCTCAAATCCTACTGGAACTCCACCTCTTGGTAACGCGAGAACAATTGTATTTTTGTTTTTGTACTTTCCAAGTTTTCGCGCAAGAAGTCGGCCAGCCGTACTTCTATTCTTAAACCTCATGCTCCAAATTGTACAACTCATTGTTAAGCCTGATACCAAAAAGCTTTTTTAAAATCCCAAAGCTAAGACTGGTGAAGCTATAAACTTCTAACCCGAAAGTGAGGTATCCTATATATCCTAGGATGGGCATTTCGAAAATTTTAAAAAATCCAAGGTAAGGAACCGAGTAAGTCCACTTTGGTAGGGAGTAAAAGTTCCAAAGTTCCCACCAGAATCCTGTAAACAAAGAGGCTGCTGCAACGGAAATGGGTATGGTCCATTTACCTTGTCGGATTAAGTTTAAAAATGAAGGTAGACCCAAACTGTAATTTAAGGGATCAACTAGAAGAAAAAGTGTTACCCAAACAAGGGGATAGCTTAAATTCGGCACAAAGAAAATTAGTAACAATGCTATGATTCCTAGTGTAAAAAGGAAAAATGGATTAATTTTTATCTTTTTACCTGTAATGGGTCTGATCCTTCTCAAAATTCCGTAGACCAAAAAAGAAACTGAGAGTATTGCTGGAACTACTGTTGAAAAACTTATTGAGGCCCGTAAAAAATATTCCGTAGGCTTAAAAAGTTCGGGGCCTATATATCTCCAATTCTGAGTATGTAAGTTTAGTAGCTCGAAAAACCACCAAAAAGGTATGGAGACTAAAAATAGAAATAGAAAATTTGAATTCATTCTGGAGAGAAGCGAGTCGTGGAGCAATAACCCGGAAAAACCGTTTATGGTTATGATAAGTCCTAACCAAAGAGGGAAGAATGTGTATTCATAGAGACTAGCAAACCTTCCCCATGCAAAGATCCAAGAGAGAATAGTTAGTACTACACCAGAGATAAATAACTTAAAGTACAAGTCGTCGTTGCTTTTTCTAACGTCATCTTTCACTTTCTGCTTTTGTATATTATAGATAAGCATGATGTAGCAATTGCAATGATTATTTAGAATGGTGTAAGAACCTTGTAATAATTTATCAGAACCTTACAGACAATTCACACTACTTTTTTAAATTTACCAATATGGCAAAAATCGCAACAGGATTGATGGGTTTAAGGAGAACAGGCTTCACCAGCTTTAGATATTCCTGGGGTTTCTGTTGTGGCACAAAACCTTGAGGTTCCGTGGGCGATTGCGTTTCTTCCTGATAGAAGTATACTGGTCACAGAACGTCCGGGTCGGGTAAGGATAATTGATAAAGATGGCAATCTTATATTTTCGTTTTGATTCGGATTTAGCAAAGGTAGAGAGAATTAACGAGCATTTTAAAAAAGAATTCGGTAGGATAAGAGATGTTGTGGTTGGTCCAGACAATATGCTTTATATGACGACAAGCAATAGAGATGGTAGAGGAAATCGTCTCGCGAATGATGATACAATAATCTGTGATGATCAAATACAGGTTCTATTTCAAAGAGATGATGGAGCAAAACAAAGAGCTTTTTTCCGCGTTTCAAGAGATTCATGACAAATATGTAAAAGATCCTAAAAAATGGCAGGATGAGTTTAACAAGCAAGGAAGAAAGGTTTTAGAGATTATTCGCAAGTTTGAGAACAGACTTTGCTCGCGCACAGAAAGTGGTATGTATGGCAAATACTCGGCAAGTCTCTCGGAAAAGTTCCGAGCTGAGGTAAGAAGGCGGTTTCCTAAAATTGATTTTGTGGGAGTTAAAATCTCTGATCCTTTTGCGGAAAAACTGAAGCAGATACAACTTGATTAAGTATAAGCCTGATAAATTTACACTGTATGATGTTGTGGTTATCTAATATCATGATTCGAATCATGATATCAAGAGAACAGCGCTTGGCCATAGTACTCATATATTATCTATTATCGTCCAGATTCACGGTGTATCCAAGTGACTCTATAATTTTTTTTATATCTTTTTCTTCTACCTTGGTTTCGTCGAACTCTACCTCACATTCTGCTTTTGCATAATTTGTAGAGGCGCATTTAACTCCTTCCGTGTTCTCCAATTCACCATCAATTAGTATTGCACATGCAGTGCAGTTTAACCCATCAACTTTGAATCTTTTCTTAACAATAGTTGTCATATGACCTCTATTATCCCACCATACATTCCCATAGAACAAGTGAAGGAATACTTCCCTCGTTTTTCAGGGAGGAATTCTACAGAATCAGTGCTGTTATTATTTAAAAGTTTTGTAATGCCAAACTGGGGTATTGTAAATGCCCTGGTACAACCAAGTTTGCTGTTTGTTTTCAAATTTAGTTTTACTGGTACTCCAGCTTTTACCCGAATATACTCAGGGTCGTAGCTTGTGGGGTTAACTGAAATATCAACCACCTGAACACCATTGATCAGCTGTACATTAGAATTTGCAGCCAATACACTGCCACCTGCCGGATTTATAGCAGTTGCCAGAATATCCTTGGCACTTGATGTTAGCATTTGAGCTGTAAATGGTAAGCCAGCAATATTTAAGGCACCGTTTATGCTAGTTAGACCCATATATAAAACTCCAAAAGCTGCTATTTTCAAAAAGTTTTTTTTGAACAACCCATTTAAGGAGGATGTGATAAATCCAAATCCTGTAAAAAGTGGCATTGTGCCCAGGATAAACACACTCATTACAAGAGCACCTTTTACTGCGCTGCCTGTTGAGATTGCCAAAGCTTCCATGGCAAGAGTTGTTCCACAAGGAATAAATAGAGTCATTGCTCCTAATAAGGCTGGAGCAAAGAGTTTTTCGCTTTTTGATTGGTTCCGAACAAGTTTGCCCAAAAACTTTGGTGGCTGGATCACGGTATATCTAAAAATGGGGTGTACATTAAGAAGATTAAGTGCTACGGCAATCATGTACAAACCAGCAAGTGCCTGCATTATGATTCTTGTGCTTTGTGATAAAGATAGTTTTTCGCCAAAAAGTCCGAGAATAAATCCAAGTATTGTATAAACGACTAGTTTAGATAGCAGGAAACTTAAGGTAGGCCAAATGGTGGTTCCCAATCGCGAAACTTTGTCGGATTTTCCGGTAGCTATAACGGATGCAAGGAGTCCTCCTTGCACAGCCATACAAGATAGACTTCCGACTGTTAAACCGGTTAGGAAAACTACAAATAAACTCACGAGATTTTAGCTTTTTTCAGAAGCAAAGAATTCGCCACCACAGATGTTGACGAAAAGGCCATTGCTACTGAGGCAAGAATTGGGCTTAATAAAATTCTAAAAATTGGGTAAAGAGCCCCCATGGCAACAGGTATGAGTATAACATTATACCCGAAAGCCCAAAAAAGATTAGATTTAATTGTTTTCATTGTTTTTTTAGAAAGCTTTATTGCTCCTACTACTGATCTTAAATCTTTATTAATAAGTGTAATATCTGCAGCCTCTATGGCAACATCTGTGCCAGTTCCCATTGCGATGCCAACATCAGCAGCAGCTAATGCTGGTGCATCGTTAATACCATCCCCTACCATCGCAACAACCTTTCCTTCAGATTGTATCTTTCTTACTTCAGCTTCTTTTTGATCCGGTAATACTTCCGCTAGGACTCTTTTTATTCCAACTTCTTTTGCAATAGCCGTGGCAGTTCTTTTATTATCTCCCGTAATCATAGCAACCTCGATATCTAATTTTTCAAGGGCTTTAACTCCTTCTTTTGCAGAATCTTTCAGTGTGTCAGCAACTGCTATCAATCCTACAACTTTTCCTTTAAGTGCTAGGATCATAACAGTCTTTCCTTCACTTTCCAGCCTTGCAAGGGGACGCCTTGCAGGGCTAGTGTCGACTTTTTCTTTCTCCATTAACCGGGTGTTCCCCAGTAGCACGCAATCCCCATGTACTTTGCCTTCTACGCCGTGCCCAGGTATGGCCCTAAACCCTTCGACTTTACTCAGAACAAGATTCTCTTCCTCAGCTTTAGTAACAATTGCTTCGGCAAGGGAATGTTCGGAGCCTTTTTCGATAGATGCTGCTAACTGTAGGATAGTTTGTAGGTTGTAGGTTGTAGGTTGTAGGGGCATTACATCTGTCACCTTCGGCTTTCCTTGTGTCAAAGTTCCGGTTTTGTCAAAAATAATTGTCTTAACTTTATGGGCTGTTTCTAAACTTTCCGCGTCTTTTATTAAAATTCCCTGTTCAGCACCTTTTCCAGTGCCAACCATAATAGCAGTAGGAGTCGCAAGACCCATTGCACAAGGACAGGCGATAATAAGAACCGCAACTGTGTTCAGAAGTGCAAATAAAAGTGCAGGTTGAGGGCCAAAGTCATACCAAAGCACAAACGTGGTAGTTGCGAGTATTATCACTACTGGTACAAAGTAGGAAGAAATAAGGTCAACTAGTTTTTGAATAGGAGCTTTGCTTGCTTGAGCTTCTTCAACAAGTCTTATGATTTGCGAAAGCATGGTTTCCATCCCCACTTTAGTGGCTTTATATGTAAATGTTCCGGTTTTATTTATAGTTCCTCCGATAACTGTATCCCCTTTTAACTTGTCGACAGGAATACTTTCCCCTGTAACCATTGATTCATCAATTGAGGACTCGCCATCTAAGATTGTTCCATCAACTGGTATTTTTTCGCCCGGTCTTACCCGAATAATATCACCAAGCTCAACTTCTCCTATTGGTACATCGACCTCAACTTTTCCCCTAAGAACTTTTGCTGTTTTGGCTTGGAGACCAATGAGTTTTCTTATTGCCTCTGAAGTGCCAGCGCGGGCTTTTGCTTCAAAATATCTACCTAAAAGAATTAGGGCGATAATTATGACCGGAACATCAAAATATGGCATAGGCTTAATTCCCAGTGCTTCGACTGTTTCGGGGAAAATAGTCACGAATACTGAGTAGCTGTAGGCCATTGTAGTACCAAGGCTCACTAGGGTGTCCATGTTTGCTGTGCGATGTTTAAGAGCGGGGATTGCGGCTTTATAAAATTCCAGTCCAACCCAAAATTGGACTATTGAGGCAAGAACTAGTTGCACTAAAAAGTTTTTTAACACAGAGGGTGCAAAATCCATCAAAAATGGGAAGCTACCCCATAGAATCAAAACACCAGTAGCCAAAGCGAAAGCAACTTTTTTTCTAAGATTATCAAGCTCTTTCTTTTTTTGTTCTTTTTCTATTTCTGTGTCTTTTGCTGTTTTTTCCAAGAGCGCTTTGTACCCAACTTGAGAAACAGTAGTAATTATTTGCTCATCCGTGACTTTTTTGGGATCATAAGAAATATTCGCTTTTTCTGTTGCAAAATTTACCTGTGCTTCCCTCACCCCTTCTACTTTTTCCAAAGCACGTTCAATAACTCTTACGCAAGAAGCACAGTGCATACCTTTAATGAGAAAGGTTGTAGTGAGTAGGTTGTAGTTTTTAGGTTGTAGGTTGTAGGTCATTTCTGTAACACATTGATTAATTTATTAAGCATCTTCATTATTTCTTGAAGTAAATTATTTACACTATCGAATTCTACCTGACTGATGTAACCAATTTTCAATGCTATGAATAACTGTGTTTCTAGCTCAGCACCAGAGCCAAACGATATCCTAAGAAATTGGATGTACTCTGCTTTATGTCCCCGTCTCTGACCCTCCGCAATATTCGAAGGAATAGCAACAGTGCATCTTCTTATTTGAGAAATTAATCCATACAACTCATTCTTAGGAAAACTCTCTGTAATTCTATATGCAATAATGCATAGATCAATCGATTTTTGCCATACTGTTAAATCTTTATAAGAATTCATCCTCTCGCTCTTAAGCTACAACCTACTCACTACAACCTACTACCTAACAACTATCTTCCCATGATACATGTTCATCCCACAAGAATAGCCGAAAGTCCCGGGGTTTTGGGGAGTAATTTCAACTGTCACTGGTGTGTTTAGCGGCAGCTCTTTTCTGATTTTAAAATCCCCAAGAACAACTTCTGACAAACAACTACTCGGGTCTTTTCGGATAAAAGTTATTTTGGTTGTTTTGCCTTTGGGTATAACAACTGCTTCCGGCGAGTAACCTCCTTCAACAGTGATTTCAACGTTATCACTTGAAGCCACAACTTCTCTTTCTTTTTTACCCAAGAAAAACCAGTAGGTAAATGCAATTCCTAATATACCGAGGATGGTTACTATTACTTTGTCTGTTTCCATACTAGATTCTTCGAAAAATCTTGTAGAGCAAAAAGCCAATGGCTCCTATAAAAAGTATATCAAAAATAACGTTACCTCCAACGACAGAGTTTACAAGCTCGCCTGCTTTTTGGATATTTTTTGTAACTATGTCTGATTTGCCCATAGAAAGTCGTCCTGTAATAACTAAAAACAAAGTTAATATTCCTGTTGCAAAGAAGATTCCAGATGCTATTAAGTTCCCTAACATTAAAGGGTATTCCTTACCAGAAATTTTAAGTGTCCTCAGGGGTTTTCTAAAAAGAGAGAGGCCGGGCATTTTATAGGAAAGAAAAAGAGAGATAAACAAAAGGGGGGAAACCATTCCTAAGACATATACAGCACCCACTGCAATTGCCCACCAGAAGTTAGGCGAAAGAACAGTGAACGCCAAAACTCCGATTAAAACAGGTGCGCAACAAGCGCTTGTTATTCCTGAAAAAATCCCAAGAGTAAAAACAGACAAAATATCTGTTTTCCCTTCTACTTTATTGCTCAAGTGCGGCATCGGTAATTTCAAGCCAAAAAAGGAAATAATTGCAACGGCAAGCATTATTACTCCACCTAATATGTATATAAATTCATGGTAAGCAAAAAGAACTTTTGAGATAAAAGCAATGCCCAAGACCGCCGGGAGAAGGACGATAAAGATACCCAACCCGAAAACGAGAGTCATTAAAAGAACTTTCTCTCGCTGCCTAAAAACACTTCCTAAGTAAGCTGGTAGAAGAAAAGTAATACAACAGGGAGCAAAAAGGGCAACAAGCCCTGCGACAAATGCGGCAACTAAAGATGTCTGGAAAAGGAGGCTTTCTGTCATGCTCCGCACCCACCACCTGACTGCTTAAGTAGTGGCCATTCTATGGTGCCAACTTGATTTTTTATTGCGCTGTAACCCATTGCGGAAGAAAAAGTCTTGGAAAGGATTTCTTGGGCAGATACTTTTGTGTAATCCTTTCCATTTTTAGCAAAGTGATAAGAAATATCAAGGTAGGTTTTCGGGAACCAGTAAGCATTAAAGGCTAGGATTGTTTTATAGATATCTTCTTTGGAAAATCCTTGCGAGACCATGAGTTCTACTAAGCCTAAGGCTGCCATACCATGGTTACAGTCGGGAAATGCCGTGGAGTTTCCACAACAAGGACGATAAATATTTCCTGCGATTTCTTGTACAATGCTTTCTTGTTCTGGGGTTAGGTTTGTATAAGAGAACTTGCTATAAACTTGCATGGGTTGTTTGCGGCCGAGTGTCCACCCGCCAGTTGAGGCAAAATTAGCAGCTTTTCCTCCTTCTACCATTGGTCCTTTGTCCAAAATCACACTTTTGTTTGCAAGTCCTAAACCCCATAAAACATCTACCCAAAAGTGGGCATTAGCTTGGGTAAGTTCTATTTGTTGCGGGTCAGAACTGTCGAAATATTTTTTAAACTCCGGGGGGAGTTGGTCTTGTCCCGAGACTGCTTGAGCAAGTTTTTTCTCGTCAATAACTCCGTCTTGAATCATACGTTGGCCCAAGTCTCCCCATTTAATCTTGAAAGTATAACCTGAGGCAGATAAGACTTTTTCCTGGAGTTTGGTCAGATCGATGTCACTTTTGGGAGAGTTTGCGACAGTTGTTCCTCTTTTACCAACAACTTTTTGGTCTACAAAAACACCAGCCACAAAAGAAGCCATGGCAATATTAAAACAGAGAAGGATCAAGAAGCCGTGCTTTTTAACAAACTTTAATACCTTCTTAGTCTTAGACTTAGACTTGGACTGATATTTCATTTTACAACTGTTCCATCAAAAGCAAATTCAACATATGGTTGGTTCGGATCGCTAGTTTCGAAACTGACAACTCTTGAGATCGGGCCAACTCCTTGCGGACCGTGTGCTGTTGGGTCGAAAATTACTACTACTTCTCCACTTTCGCCGGGGGTTAAAGATCCTTTCCAAGATGAGGGTTGGGACATTCCCTTCATTCCGAATTCAGGGCTTTTGCCTCCTGTGCCCTGAAACAGTACTTTTGTACACATACAAGAAGTTGAGAAATTTGCAAGTGTTAAAGGACCATAACCAGTATTTTTGACTTTAAACACATGTTGAGCATTCCCGCCGGAGTAAGGTATGTCGCCAAATGAGAATTTTGTTTCGGTAAACTCAATCTTGGCATCAGAATTTTTGGCCATCCGGGCCCGAGAGGGTAAAAATTTAAATAAAGCTACTGCCAAGATGAATATAAGAACTGTAAAAATTCCTATTCCTATAAAAAGTTTTTTGTCTTCCATGTTGTTAGCGACTAAGTTTAAAAATATTGACAATTTCTTCTATTGCTTTTTTGTCTTCGCCGCTTTTTATATTATCAACAGTACAGCTTTTAAGATGATTTTCTAAAAGCAAATTGTCAACTTCTTTAAGTGCTTTTTGTATTGCTTGGGATTGGTGGATGATGTCAACACAGTACTTGTCTTCTTGTACCATTTGTACAACTTTTTTTAGATGGCCCATGGAAATTTTTAGTCTGTGCACTATTCGCTCTTGTGTGTCTTTTGGTCTGTACATGGATATCCCCCCTACAGGGATATATTCTACGGAAAATAGGTGGGTCTTGTCAATACAAACAAATTTGTATAATATATGGGGCATGGCAGTAACAGTAGAAGCCCCGCGCGCCACTCGTGCCAGGCAAATAGAACTAGACACTATTATTACAGAAATCAAGGCATCTACACTCCAAGAGCGATCTTTAATTTGTACAAGACTTGTAGAAGCAGACCGCCGCGCTCTCTATAAGACGAGGGGTGAACTTGTTGCTTTGTCTACAATAGCCGGGCGTGACTTTGAAGCTTATGTCCCCCCAATCTTTGAACAGTCGGTTCAAGAAGCTGGTATACCTCTGGTGCCAGTTGCCATAGGTCGACGTAGTGACGGAACAGCATATACAGTCACTACATTGCCAGCAGTGGATATCAAGCACGCACAAGCTCGATTACTGGCTGACGAGCGCTTGCGGCCATTTCTCAAAAAAGAGGTTGAACCCACGCCGAAACAAGCGGTTGAGTCCACTGAGCAGGCAAAACCAGGAAGACGGAGTGGCACGACACAGATTACAAAGTCCAACGGAGTCGTCTTTGCAGGGTCAAATGGTTCAGTAACAAGTTATGAGTGGACAAGCAAAAGACCTGAAAACATACCTGTTGTGGAAGTTACACCTGAAGTTATAGTTCGCGCACAAGCAGGAGACCATGAAGCATTTGAGGTAATCTTCGATCGGTATCAAAGCGCTATCTACAATTACGCCTATCGGTTAACGGGAAATCGTGAAGATGCATTTGATTTAACACAAGACACATTTCTTAAGGTATACCAGGGTTTACCTAAAACCCAACTAGGGCTTCGGCTCAATAGCTGGTTGTACCGAATCGCAACAAACACTTGTTTAGATGAGTTAAGACATAGAAAGACTCTAAAAGGGAAGCCGTGGGAAGATTTTATGTCTGTTTTTCACTCCTCGCAGGTTAGCCGGGAGGATCCTGAGAGAAGTGTTTTGGATAAAGAAAACCAGGAAGAAGTCCAACTTATTCTTAATCTCATGCATCCTAGACATAGAATGTGTCTTATTCTTCGCGAATACCACGGCTTGTCTTGCGACGAGATTGCAGAAGTTCTGGAGACCACTCGTACAGCAGTAAGGACTCTCTTTTTTAAGGCAAAAGCAAGGTTTAGAGAGATATATGCTCGTTCAAAAAGACAGCCCCAAATTTTGCCCCAAAGACGGGTTTTGTATGCTGGTAACAGGGTTCGCTGACTAGTTATCACTTCCCAACTATTTTTATTCTGCCGGGGGCAAAAGAGGCTTCTTGGCTTGTTGTGGATTTTATTTGGACTCGGTATTGGTTGTTTCCACTCCAAAGAGAAATGTTTCCAGAAGAAACTGTTGTGTAGTCTGAGGTTACTACTGAGACTTCGCTACCGGAGACTGCAATTCCATTTGTTACATCATAGAGACGTGCCCAGGCTTCGCCGTTTGCATTGCCAATTTTCAAAGAAGCTTCCCAAGAAACGTTCAAGGACTTACCAAATTCAGAGGGGTCAATCCACATCTCCCCTCCTTTAATATCAGTCCAGTCAGTATTCTTTGTTGAGAAAGCACTTCCGACCGAGACAAAACTGGTCCGAGATGTTGTTCCAGTTGTTCCGGTTTGTGTTCCAGTGTTTGCGGTAGTTTTAGTAGAGGCAGACAAAGTAGCAACTGCTTGGGCAACTTCTTCCGCAATTATTTTTTTGCATTTTTCTCCACAAGTGTCAATACTAATCTGATTGGGAAAAGGTAAGAAACTGCTACTACCCTTGCTTTTAGAAACCTCAAGCAAATTGCTATTTAGAATCCAGATATTAACAACAAGGAGAGAGACAAACAAAATTAAAAGAACCTTAATTCCTCTATCGTATTTCCAAAAAAGTTCGTGCATGGCGGTTAAACGTTTTGCGTTTTTCGTTTTACAGTAGGTCCCTCCGGTGTGTCCTCAATCTCGTACCCCCTCTCCTGAATTTTCTTTCGCAAGTTGTCTGCCTCATCCCACTTACCAACTTGTCTTAATCTTTCTCTTTCTTCTATCATATCCTGTACTACTTGTACTACTTGTTCCACTTCTACCCGTTTTCCCAGGCCCAGCCCCAAAACTTCATCAAATGATAAAATCAAATCAAGTTTATCTTGGGAGGGAATGTTGCTTTTTATTGCTTCCCAGAGGATGGCTAAAGCTTGGGGGGTACCAAGATCGTTGTTAATCACAGCGTAAAACCTATCACGGTAATCATCATATTTGTTTTCTTTTTCCTCTGAAAGAACAGTTCTACTTTTCTCCTGTTGTAGTCCTGCCTTGCCGGCAGGCAGGCCGTAGACCATAGTCTGTAGTCTCTCCAAAGCGCTTTGTGCCGCAGCTAAGGAATCCCAGGTAAAGTTTATTGGATCACGATAGTGTGCTGTTAAGAAAAGGTATCTTAAAGCTATTGGATCAAAGCCTTTGGCTTTAATATGACGAAGTGTATAAAAATTCCCAAGGGATTTGCTCATCTTTTTTCCATCAACCATAAGATGTGCATTGTGCACCCAGAAACGCGCAAATTTTTTACCGGTTGCGGCTTCTGATTGCGCAATTTCATCTTCATGGTGCGGGAAGATAAGGTCTACACCGCCAGCGTGCAGGTCCAAGGTTTCACCTAAAATATCCATACTCATGGCAGAACACTCAATATGCCAGCCTGGGCGGCCTTTGCCAAAAGGTGCATCCCAAGAGGGTTCATCCTCTTTAGGAGCTTTCCATAAAGCAAAGTCTTGTACATTTTCTTTTGTGTATTCATCGGCCGCTACTCGGGCTCCGGGTTTTATTTCGCGTTGGTCGAGTTTAGACAATGTTCCATATTGAGGGAATTTTTCTATTGAGAAGTAAATTGTTTCGTCGGGAGCTTTATAGGCAACGCCTTTCTCAAGAAGTTTGTTTATTAAAGAAATCATTTGTGGGATATATTCTGTAGCTTTGGGGTAAAAGTTTGCGGGAAGAATTCCAAGCTTTTTAATATCAGCAAAAAACGCTTCTTCGTACTTTTTGGTAAATTCCCCAATTGTTGCCCCAGCTTCATTTGCTTTTTTTATTATCTTGTCTTCAATATTGGTAATATTCATAACATGCACTACATCAAAACCGTTTGTTTGTAACACCCTTTTTAGTATGTCATTAAAGACATATGCTCTTAGGTTTCCGATATGAACATAGTCGTGGACTGTAGGTCCGCAGGTATACATTCTTACTTTTGGGGGGTTAAGTGGGGTAAATTCTTCTTTTTTTGTGGTTAGGGTGTTGTATAAAAGCATTTCGAGTTCATATTTATTCTACCCCAGCCTCCCTGCAAACGCAAAGCCACCCGATGTGCAAAGCTATTCCACTCCCGATGTGGAATAGGTTGACACGTCGGGGTAAACATCATCGCTGTGGCTGCTTCATGGCTTGGGTGGGCGCCTTTCTGGGCCGAGTCAATGCGGGCGATTCCCCTGCGGCCAGGCGACCAAGGCCAGTTGAGTACTAAAACTCGAACCCCTGTTTGGTGTAGGTGTTGACAGTTTCATGTCAACACACAAACACCAGGCGGGGGTGTTTTTTACTGGGCGGGGTTTTTGCCAAGTTCTGTGTGGGTTTGCTTTCTTTTTAGGAATCCAGCGAATCCTCTTAACATTCCTTTTGGTCTTTTCCCTTGTGGTTCTTCTGGAGCAGGTTGTATCCGAGTCGCCTCTTCTTGTTTTTTCTGGGCATATTCCTCCTCTTGTCTACCAACTATTTCCTGTTTTTCCCTCTCTTCGGTTATCTGAGAAACTTCTTCTCGGAGTTCGCGCAATCTAGCCCTTGACCTTGCTTCTGTGATTTCTTCTGGAATAGCTTGTTCTTTTACAGAGAGAGGTTGCTGGGCTTCCATGCTTGGTTTTACATTAGCTCCGCTTAGTTGCTCAGTAGCTGTTTTGACAATTTGCGAGGGCTCTTCAAATGGATTATATATCTTTGTTTTGGGTGATTTAGAAAAACTTTGCATTCTTTAAAACTCCCTTCTTCCTTCTATTGCATGCCGCAAAGTCATATCATCAGCATACTCTAAATCAGCTCCAGTTGGTACGCCAACTCCCAACCTTGTAATTTTGATACTCGATGTGCCATTTCCCAGATCTATTATCTGCCGTTTTATATACATAGCTGTTGCCTCGCCTTCCATCGTCGGATTGGTTGCCAAAATTATCTCCTTCACCCTTTCCCCTTCACCCTTCACCCTTTCTGTAAGTTTTTTAATAAAAATCTCATCAGGCCCAATATTTTCCAAAGGATTTATCGCACCATGCAAAACATGATAAACCCCCTTATACCTTCCGGATCTTTCCATTGCTAATATATCTAAAGGCTGTTCTACTACCATAATCGTACTTTTGTCTCTATTTCTGTCCTCGCAGATGTAGCAGGGGTCTGTTTCTCCAATGTTTTTACAAACAGAACACAAGACTGTGGATTTTTTTAAATTAACCAAAGCGTTAGCAAAAGATTCTAAATGCTCTTGGGGGACGTGCAATAAATAAAAAGTAAGCCTTTGTGCAGTTTTTGGTCCAACTCCAGGAAGTTTTTCAAACGCTTCGATTAGTCTTATTATAGCCCTTGGAATACGCATGGTTTGTCTTGCTGATTATACCAAAAATTAGATTTAACAGCGCGGGGGTCTCTTTTCTTTTACAACCCAGTACAACCCAGTAGCCTCGCAAGGTCTCACCTTGCGAGGCTAACGCCACGAAAAATCCCCCTTCGCGGGGGATTCTCCGAGATCCTGGTATTTGTCAGTTATTTCAACCCTCCAAGCAAACCGCCTAATCCGCCTCCCATTTCTTGCATTTTTCTTGCAACAGTTTTTTGGGTTTGTCCAAACGCTTTGTTTACTGCTTTTATAGCTCTTTCTTGGTTTTGTCCGTCAATTTGAAGCTCGCGTATTTTTAGATCTCCGGAGACAACAACCTTAATACCATCTTCTTCTACAGTAAGTCGTTCGCGCGATAATTCGTTTTGGATCTGGCGAAGTTTATTGAGAGCTTTTAGGCTGTCTGCGCCCTGGCGGAATTTATCAAAAACCATTTTGGGTATTGTATCACTTACAAAAAAGACAAACAAGTTTTTCTAGTTGGGTAATTTCTTCTCCTCTTTCCCTCCAAAGATATCCTCTGCGACGCGGATGATGTCTTCTTCGACTTCTTCAGTTAGGTTCGCAATATCTATGGCTCGTTTTTTTGAGGAAGATAAAAAGCAAACGATATGAATTTCTTTGCCAAAAACTTCTTGCGCGATTTTTTCAACCAGGCTACGATACGGGTCTTTTTCTATTCTTTCTTTGTGGAATTGGTAAAAAACTTCAAGCATTAAGTTGTTTCCATTAAGTCCTTGTGGTTTGGTTGCGCGCAGCAAGGCTTCAATCGAATGGTTTGTCTTTTTTGCCTGCTCCATAAGTTTTTTCCATTGTTCGTCGAGATTTAAAGTAGACAGTGGAATTTTACCCCCTACGTCCTTCAAACTCTCTAAGGAGGGTGAGCTTGCCGACGAACGCTCGTCGCGATTGTCTGAGGCAGGCTCGAGCGGACGACGTCGCCGCGCAGACGGCGCAGAGTCCCGAGAGCCAGTACCTTCTGAGGTAGCCGAGTTGAGCGACAAGTGAGTCGGTAACAAACCCTCCGACCCTCCGACCCACTCAATCACAGCCATCTCCAAAGGCAGTTGTGGAATAACTGCAGAGGGTATGTCTAAAGCTGCTTTTGAGAAAAGTTCAATTGCAAATTTAACTTTTTCCACTCCTTCGAGGTCTTTTGCTTTCAGATCGTTCCTGCCGTCATTGGTAAATTCCGAAAGTAGAATATTTCTTAAAAGCCCGACTAGTTGGGATGTATAAAGCCGGAGGTTAACTCCGTCTTTGACAATTATGTCTATTTCTTCTAAAGCTTCCTTTGTTTTTCCTTCACTCAGCGCGAGAAGGAGGTTCTCCGGGGTGCGGGAAACAGCAATGCTGTTTTTTACATCCTCCACTGTTATTTTCTTTTTTCCAAGAGATAATTGTTCTAAAATTTTATGTGCTTCTCTGAAACTTCCGTCAACTATTTTGACAATCTCGGATAGTGCATCATCGCTAACATTTATACCCTCACCTTCAACAACCTTTTTTAAAGAGGCAACAATCTCTAGAGAGTCAGCTTTCCTAAAGTTTATTATGGTACACCTGGAACGAATTGTGTCGGGAAGTTTTTCGGGGGCGGTTGTTGCAAGGATGAACAGGACGTGGTCAGGCGGTTCCTCTAGGGTTTTAAGAAGAGCGTTTGCGGCTTCTAGTGTTAACATGTGGGCTTCGTCGATGATGTAGACTTTTTTACTTGCCCCGGCTGGAGCAAGCTTTACTGCGTCACGCAGGGCTCGTACGTCATCAACCCCTCTGTGGCTTGCTGCGTCAATTTCCAGTACGTCCAGGCTTGCCCCACGAACGATTGCCTCACACTGCGCACACTTGTTACAAGGCTCTATATTAGCGTTTTTCCCCTTTTCCCTTTTCCCTTTTCCTTCACAGTTGACGGCTTTCGCTAATATGCGAGCTGCTGAGGTTTTGCCACTACCCCTGGGGCCGGCAAAAAGAAAAGCATGGGGAATGTTACTACTACCAAGGATATTTTTTAGCTGTTCCCGGACTTCCGGAAGATCAAGTTCTGAGATTGTTTTGGGACGGTATTTTAAATAAAAAGTCATTAGTTAAAATTTTCAATTTTTAATTTTTAATTTTCAATCAAATCTCAATGAACAAATTTTCAATGTTTTAAACATTTAAGAATTGGAAATTCATTGAAAATTGAGACTTGAAAATTGTAAATTTCCTACTCATGGTGTATTCCCAACAAATGCATTACTCCGTGCTCGGCAAGTTCACCTAACACATCATCCATCATTTTGTTTTTCTTTATAGCAATTTTTCTTGCTTCAGGATAACATATTACAACATCTCCCAGGGGTAGTTTATCAGGTGGAACCACAAATTCCCCATCTTCCGATGCAGAGAAAGACAGGACCTCGTGAACTGGATCGCTTTTATTTTCCTTTAGATACTTTTGTCCAAGTTCACGCATTTTCCGCTCGCCTACTAGAGCAATACTAACCTCTGCGTCTTTAACACCTCTTAAAGAGAGTACATCTTCAATTTTGTGTTTCAAGGCCTTTGTGTCTAAAGGATAACGTGACTGGCGAGTGATGAAAATGCGAAGCATTTTTTTGAAATCTTAAATTCGAAATCCTAAATCCGAAACAAATTCAACCATGTAGTTTTTCCCTCACGATTCTAGAAACCACATCGCCACTTGCAGCACCTTTAATTTTCCCCATCACAACTCCCATCACTTTTCCAAAATCCCCTGGACTTGAAGCGCCAGTTTCTGAGATCACCTGGTTAACAATATTTCCTATTTCTTCGTCTAACATCTGAGCAGGCAAAAATTCTTTTAAGATTTCCTCTTCTTTTGCTTCTTTTTGGGCCGCTTCTTCTCTGCCACCTTTTTTATAGGCCTCAGTTGCCTCTTCTCTTTGCTTTATCTGTCTTCTTACAATTGCCAACTCTTCATCTTCTGTAAGACCCCGTTGTTTTGCTATTTCTTCGTTGTGGATTGCGCTTGAAAGAAGTCGTAGTGTTGAAACGCACAGTGTATCTCCGCTTTTTAGGGCATCTTGGATTTGAGTAGTAAGATTCTCTACTATCATGGAAACTCCTTTTTTACTTCCATTTCTGGTGTTTCTTGCCAACCACCAACTATGTGATAGTGAGTATGGAATACTGACTGTCCTGCAGCTTCACCTGATGCAGTGAGAACGCGAAAGGCGTCCCCGATATTTAGTTTTTTGGCAACTTGGGCTGCCACCAGTTGACACCTACCAAGAACCTCCACGTCATCTTCTGAGACCTCCACAAGCCGTGGAATGTGCTTTTTTGGAATTACAAGCACATGAATTGGAGCTTTAGGATTTATGTCGTGGAAAGCAAAAATTTCGTCATCTTCATACTCCTTTTTTGAAGGAATTTCTCCACTAGCAATTTTGCAAAAAACACAGTTTTGAGGTTCCACGATACGGAAAGTATACCGCTACTGTGTTTAAGAGACAAGCTTTATGATAGCTCGGGCGAGTTTTTTGGGATCGTGGCGCAAAAACTCTCCTGTTCTTAAAAAATTGCCTTTTATCACCCTAACTCCATCTTGTTTGCTGTCTAGGTCGTTTTGTATTGGTTCTGAGGCAAATTTACTATACCAAGCTAGTGTTCTGACGCTATCGGGAAAGTCGTTATTTACAATAACGTAAGTAAGTTTGTCCGAGGCTTGGGCCATATAGTCCTTTGCTACACGTACAAAGTCTGAGGCCTTGAAATTATCTGTCTCCCCCGGCTTTGTCATGAGATTAACAATTAATGCTACTTTAGCTGGAGATTTTAATATTGCTTCAGGTACTCCTTGGACAAGCAGGTTGGGTACAATACTTGTATAAAGGTCGCCTGGCCCAACAACAATGAGATCAGCTGCCTCCAGAGCCTTTTTAGCACCGGGATAAATTGAAGCTTTTGGTTTCAGATAAACTTTTTTTATGGGGATGTCAGCGTCTTCCCCGCCATGCCAACGAAGGTCTATTTTTGTCTCGCCAATAATTTTCTTTCCGTTTTCAAGTATTGCTATGAGAGTATTTGAATCCAAAGTAACAGGATAGACATAGCCTGAGACAGCAAGAATTTTGCCTGCTTCCTCAATTGCTAAATCAGCACGTCCAGTAATTTGTGTTAAAGCTGCAATAAGGAGATTGCCAACGGAGTGTCCTTTAAGAGTTTTGCCTTTGCTAAACCGGAAGTCGAAAAGCCGCTCAAGAGTTCTTTCGGCAAGGGGAAGGTTTGATAAAGCAATAAGTGCTCGTCTTATGTCTCCAGGAGGGAGAATGCCTAGTTCGCGCCTAAGTTTTCCTGTGGAGCCGCCTGAGTCGGACATTGCGACAATTGCAGAAAGTTGGACAGGATATTTTTTCAAACCCACCAGAACTTGATATGTCCCAGTCCCACCGCCGACAACAACTATCTTTTTGTTTTTCTTCTCTTGTTTCCCCATCCAGGTTGAACAATATTGTGCTCTTTTAGAACATTCCTTGTCAAACAGAAAATGCTTTGTAGGGCATGTTGCTTAAGGGTTGGAATTAATCTGCCGCCAAAACTTGTCTCGGATGCTCTGGGGTAGATATATCTTTCGTATATCGTCAACTTACTGTAGAATTATGACACTGTCTGTTAGTTACAAACAATGGTAGCAGAAGCACCTGTTAACATAGTTAGGCCAGGTTGTTATCCTGAGGACCAAGCACCAAGGTCATTCCTTCGTTCAACCTTACTTGAGCAAGTCATTAGACAGAAAGGCATAGAAGATACCCTAACATCCTCTGATCACCCATCTACGGGTTCTTCTGTAGATATGTTCATGCATGAAATCCACAGGTATCCCATACTAAGATCTGAAAACGAGCAACGGCTGTTTAAACACATGTCTAATGGAGATTCTATAGAAGATCTTGCCAATGATGCAGAGTTTGTTGGGTCACTCGGACCGCGGGAGTTAATCAAGACCAGACGTGTTTTATTAGACTGCTCTTCGCTTGAACAAGTTGCTATCTGCTGCAACTTTGGTCTTGTAATAGAGTTTGGGAAACCATTTATGCGAGTTATGTCGCTTGAAGATATTATCCAGGAAGGAGCCCTTGGTTTAAGGGAAGCGGTTCGTAAATTCGATTACAAACGAGGCTATAAACTTTCAACTTATGCATGTTGGTGGATTAAACAAAGTATCCAATGTGCCCTTGCAGATACCGGTACCACAATAAGATTTCCCGTGCATGTGCATGAAAAACTTAGCGCTGCTAACAAAATAAGTCAAGGGTATAGTTTCAGATACGGAGAAGACCCGCTTCCGGGTGAGTTAAGGGATTTAATTTTAGCCAGGAAGGATATCAGTCCAACCGAAGCTGACTCTGTAATTAGAATTCTCTCTTTAGGTATACATAATCCATTATCTCTTAAGCCTTTATCTCTTGATCATGCTGTTGACGCTCATCACGAGACAGAACTTGTTGAACTCATCCCTGATAGAACACAGGACGTTGATGGCGAAGCACTAGGTCTTGTTGAGAACTCCGACACACAAGCAAGGGTTAGGCGAGCTTTAGACAACCACCCCACACTTACTCCGCGGCAGCGCAGATTGTTAGAGGAACGTTTCGGCCTTGTGGACAGGAAAGGGAAAACTTTAGACCAAGTAGGAAAAATGTTCGGTCTTACAAGAGAAAGGGTGAGACAAATTGAAGCGAAAGCGTTAAAAATACTATATGACGACCCAGATCTTCGGCAGATATGGGAAGCTGACGGTGTACCTTTAGAGCAAATATCTAATGGTAAAATCCACAAAGTACCGCAAGTATTTCAGTCGAGAGTTCACTGGGGCCAGGAGGTTGTTGAATCCGCACGTAAAGATCCGGCAGTCTGGGAACAATTCTCAAGACGCGCGCAGTCTATGTTTGAGTTCTACTTCTGCCGATCCGAGCATTTAGTTAGCAAAAGACGCCTAGCAGCAATTTTTAAGATTGATATGGAACAGTTGGATAAAGAAGTCTCGGACTATTTAAGCGAGGTGGTCCGGCTTTTGTGGAGTGAACGCAAAAGAACAATGAAAAAATGGGCTGTCAATACTTGACAAATGCTGAGGTAATCGTGTATATAAATAATATTACAGGTTAAGTATGGCTATAGAAAGAATAATCTTCGCACTAAGACAAGACCAAATGCTTAAAGCTGCTGCAGCAGCTGAAAAAAGTGCCAGGATGATGCGAAGCGGAAAAAGACAAGAAGCTGGTAATCTGTTAACCCAAGCTCAGGAATCTCTCGATAAAGCAGAGACTATAGACGCATCAGTATACCCCAAAATTATGGACGTTCTCCACACTAACGGCATAGAAGATCCGCCTGTTAGTCTTCTTAGAGAGATAGTTGAAGCAGATGAGCAAAACAAATTTGTTCCTGGCGAAAAAGAAGCAAAAGAACCAGATAACTTCTTGCTCACTTCCCAACAAATTGCTTTTATTGCTCAAGCCCTTTTGCAAAAAGATAGAGGTGCGCTCCGTGACCTTGGAATCAACATTGAACAAGAAGACGAAGAAACACTACGCAGACTAATAAAGACAATACTCGTAGGAGATGTTGGTATTCCAAACGATCCGCAATTTTTGAAAGAAACCGAGTCTAGGCTAACTGCTCTCCTTGCAAATTCTGAGGAGTCTTTTCCTGCAGTAACCGGCGCAACAAAAGAATTACTTTTTATTTTAGGGGAGGCTAAAGATCCTTTACGTATTGCAACTTACCTTACAGCAGCACCTCCAAAGCCTAGGTTTGCCAAACTAACGCCTCAGGAAGTCGAAGAGCTTAGATCAAGACAAAGATAATCTCTGCCGCCAAAAAACCACCATTAAATGATTCCAAAATCTCCATCGGCGACAAAATCCTGAAGGTATCTGTAGAATAAGAATTTGGCTTAATGGAAGGTTTTTGAGCAGATACTTGCAAAATTTTGTATTATTTGGTATATTATGTTTGTGGAACGAGAGAGTTTTTACTCTCCATGACGCTAAAGTTCAAAAACCTAAGCGTGAGGCGTTCCACTTTTTTGTATTCTCACGCCTTTCTGTTTTTTGTCCATAACTGAATAAAATATTTTATTCTTTTCTTTATCTTCTATCAAAATCACTCTGACTTTCCTAAGCGCTTCATTACCATTCTCTTTAATCATAATTACCGCCTCCAAGGCATAAAAAGTTTTTTCGCCTTTGGTAGTTACATTTTGTATGGTAGTTGATTTTTCAATAATCTCTTTGGCATAAGAAACAAGTTTTAGTCTTCTATATGTATCTTGATAGGTTCGTTTCTTTGATCCTGTTGCCCCAGTTATATGGCGCCATCCCATTAAAGAAACTCTTATATATGTTTTTAAAGCAGGGGAATAAGTTTTTTCTTTTCTCCATTTGTCATAAAATTTCCAAACCTCTTTTTTGATTTTTTTTAGATTTTCCATATATTCTTACTTTACGTAAATACTTTTCTTCATTCTTAGCATGGCAAATACTGAACTGAAAGTAAAGTTATTAAAGAAAATCCTATCACTGTTTATTTGCTATTTTAATTCAAATTTGGAACAATAATTCTATGAAAGTAAAAGGATATACAAAACTTTGGAAGCTTATACTACTTGTTATCATTCTACTAATTTTATTTGTTCCAATTCCTTATCAAAAAAATATGGTTTCTGCGAACCATGGATTTCCGATTGTGTTCATGTAAAATGGTACTTAGGTCCATCTTTGTGGCAACGTTTTACCTCCTTGTTTTATTGAACAATTTAGAGAGTAAAACCTCGTTTAATAGTTAAGTATTATTTTTTAAGTTGGGAATAAATACGACCTCTCAGTGAGAAATTGAACCTCCTGCTGATTTTAAGGCAACGGCAGGATAAAACTTATTCATGGAGTTTTTTGATTGCAGATATTTGATTTCTGATAAAGTTTGACCCTTGGAAAATGAGTGGCGCAACCCCAAAGATATAATCAAAAAGCAAAAGGCCATCACTTACAACAGGTGACTGTCTTGACACAGGGATTGAATCAGACTTTCTGGTTTATCGCATAATAACGCCTTATGTTTTTTAGCGGCGCTTTTAAAAAAGTCTAAGCTCTTTTCTGTAAGTGTCAATGTTACCTTGGTCTTTTTTCATTTTCGTCTGCAGAGGACCAACTATGTCTTGAAGAAGTCAAGCGTCTAATTCCTCTATGGTTTAGGGGATTCTAGGAGAAAAGGAGAACCACCACCTACCAATCTTCGTATATCTTGTATTGTAACCAAAAAGATTAAGGTCAGAAGAATAATAAGACCGGCTATGTGGATTACTTTTTCAAAAGATGGCAAAATTCTTTTGCCAAACAAGGTTTCTGCAACAATAAACAAGAGTCTGCCACCGTCTAGTGCAGGAAAAGGAACTATGTTTAAAACAGCAAGATTAATAGAAAGGATGGCGATAAAGGTAAGGAGGGGTAAAATCCCAAGTTTTGCAAAAGCACTTGTTACTTGGAAAATGCCGATCGGCCCAGTAACTCCTGAGGGAGCTTCCCCTCGGATTGCGCCAGTAATCATACTCCAAAAGCCCAAAACAGTATTACCAACCCAAGTAGTTGCTTCGCTAAATCCGTACCAGAATGAGACAAAAGGCCGCTGCCAAAAGGGAGGTTGCGCCAAGATCATATCAGATACTGCAACTCCTAAAGGACCTTCGTGTTTGGGCGGATCGATACGCGGAACGACTCTAATCTCAAACTCTTGGCTATCTCGCTTAACGGTTAATAAAATTTCTTTACCTTTGTTTTGGTCAACTATTGAGATGAATTTTTGTACTTGGTCAACTTTTTCGTTGTTAACTTTTAGAATTTCATCTCCTTCTGCCAATCCAACTTGTTGTGCAGGAGAGTTTTCTGCAATCGCGTTTACCTGTATTTTGTCTGTAGTTTGCGGGATTCCTTGTGCCCAAAAAACAATACCAAATGCTAAAACACCCAAAAGGAAATTTGCTAAAACTCCTGCGATTGAGACAAGGGCGCGAACTCCTTTTCCTTTGTAGTAGAAAGAGCGGTTGCGGTTTTTTGTGACAGCGGAATCTTCTCCATAAAGCCGTACAAAACCCCCTATAGGGATTGCGTTAAGGGAATAGATTGTTTCACCAATTTTTTTACTGATAAGGCGAGGTGGAAAACCTAAGGCGAACTCTTCAATTTTGATCCCGGATTTTTTTGCAACAATGAAATGTCCAAACTCATGGACAAAAATTAAAAGAGAAAGAACGGCTATGAAAATAATTATGGTCATAGTGAGCGTAGCTCACTTTCCTTTGTCTTCCCCATTTCGTCAATCTTCCCTGTGTACTCATCTGTTAATGCTTGTATTTTCTTCTCTTCTCTGTCTCTTTCATCTTCGGAGAGTTCTTTGTTTTCAAAAGATTCTTTTATCTCTCGCATTCTATCTTGTCTAACTTGTCTTATCTTTACGCGACCAGATTCAAGTTTTTGGTGCAAAAGTCTTATGTAATTTTCGCGATCTTCGGCAGTTAAAGGAGGAAGGTTGATTCGTAATTCATCTCCGGTTATAACGGGGTTAAGTCCAACATTTGCCTCCAGTATCCCCTTTCTTATTTCACCAACTATGCTTTTGTCCCAAGGGGAAATAAGAAGACTTTGAGGGTCAGGGGCTGTAATTGTTGCTAATTCGATTAAACGAAGTTTTGCTCCGCCAGCTGGCGGACCACCGTAGGCTGGGACAACAATATCTTCAACTAATGCTGGGGTTGCGCGACCAGTGCGGATACCTCCCATTTCCCGGCGAACTTCTTCTAAACCATGGTCCATCCGTTCTCTTGTTTGTGCCTCGTCCATACTCATATTTCAAATCTCTTGAAATCTTGAATTTGTATGTTTTCTCCTGTTTTGGCAATAACGCCTTGTACTAAAGCATCAATTGTTGTGCTGGGATCTCTAATGTAGTCTTGTTTTTTTAGGTCTTCTACGCTTTCTGGTTTCATAGAAGCAATTTGCATTGCGATTTCGCGTCCTAATTCTTGAAACTCATCAGTTCGTGCAACAAAATCGGTTTCACAAAGTATCGCGACTATTGATCCGACAGTTCCGGAGTGGTGAATGTAGGAGAATATACGGCCTGTTTTTGTCTCGCGACTGGCCTTTTTAGCAGCACGAGTAAATCCAGCTTCTTTCAAAATCTGTCGGGCTTTGTCTTCGTTTCCACGAGATTCCTCTAAAGCCCGTTTAACATCCATAACACTAGCACTCGTAGCCTTACGGAGTTTTTTGATTTGGTCAAGAGAGATAGACATAATTTTCAATTTACAATTTTTAATTTTCAATCAAGTATCATTCATTCAATTTTCAATGAAAATTAATCAATGAAAATTGTAAATTAAAAACTGATCATTTTTTCAGGGTTGCAGTCTTTTGTTCCTCGAACTTTTTCTTTCCTTCCTCAATCGCTTTCCCAACAAAATCAAGTATGAGCGATATTGCTTTCACTGCGTCATCGTTTGCTGGGATAGGATAGTTGACCAGGTCGGGATTTGCGTTAGTGTCAACTATTGCAACCATTGGTACACCAAGTTGATTGGCTTCTTTAACGACACCGTCTTCTTTGTGAGTATCAACTACAAAAATCATATCAGGAATGTTTTTTAAATTCACTAGTCCTCCGAAGAGTCTTTCCAGACGTCCGATTTCTCTATCTATCAAGAGCTTTTCTTTCTTGGTGTAACCTTTGAATCCTCCGGATTCTCTTTTTTCTCTCAAGTCACTTAACTTTTTGACAGATCGGCGCATTTGCTCAAAATTGGTTAGTGTTCCTCCAAGCCAACGATGGGTAACATATGGCATTCCTGTTTTTTTAGCTAAATCTTGAATTAAATCTTTGGCTTGTCTTTTTGTGCCAACTAAAAGGATTGCTCCGCCTTTTGAAACTGTGTCTTTTATAGCTTTAGCAGCTTCCAAAAGAGCATCGCGAGTTTTTGCAAGGTCAAAAATATGCACACCTTCGCGGCTGCCATAGATAAATGGGGCCATTTGAGGATCCCAACGACGGGTCTGGTGTCCAAAATGCACACCAGCCTCCAATAATTCTTCTAAAGTTATGTCCATTGACTCCTTAAACCACCATCCGACAGAAGCTTCAGGAGTCCAGCCGGATGTGAGTGATGTCCTGTATTTTACCAGAAACAAATTTGCCGCGCAAACCTTATTGAAGTATCTATAGATATTTGGAATATTAATATCTATTTTGTCTTCTTGAAAAACCAGCAGTATATTTTCTCTCTTCGAAAGGAAGACAATTGGTTGCAAATTTATACCTTGCTCACTATCCCAATAAAGTTAAGGAACTTTTGCAAGATTTTAAAGATCATCTTAATGATGGAATAATACTTGAGGATAACAAGATTCAATTCTTTACCCCAGCATTTTATGTGGTATTAGAAGAACTTATTCCCCTCTTAAAATTAAAACCTGATGCATATATGTATTATGAAGCTCCGCTGGCTTACGCCAGCGGTATCTTCTAGCTTCATATCGAATCGCGCTACGCGCTCTCGATATGTACTTCGTACCGCTTCATCCACGGACTCACGTCCGTGGTTTTCGCGATTCGCTATAAAAACAAAATCTGGGAAGACTGGATGGATAACAACATCGTCGGAGAACGAATAGACGCCCAACATTTGACAATTAGATTATAGTTGAGTATTATACTCAGCATTATGTCCATAGATCTTGAGCAAGAGCTTGGAAAGTTCAGAGAAGACAGCATCCCAGGAAAGGCTTCCTTAGCAAGGGCGTTTAGTGCTGTATCAGAAGCTTGGAGAGAACAATATGGACCACTTCCAACAATAGGCAAAGTAACTCCAGCAGACAGTCATAAAACAGTGGATGATCCTTTAATCAGTCCTCATGAACAAATTCGGACTTCCTTAGGACTTGCTCCAGAACAATTAGCACAACAACCAGATCAAATTACCCCAGATACTAAAGCGTATATCGGACCTTTAGTACATCGTGATAGTAAAGGCGAAATTATCCCAATTTTCAGTAAGCTAGGTAGTGTTGACCATGTCTATAGACCTGACGGTACAGAAATCCCTCGGTGGCGTTTACCGTATGGCGGTAAAAGCGTTTCTCAATTAGAATCGGAACTGGACGGTGCAGGAGTTTGGGTTAGTCCCGATGCAGGATACATACTAAGATACATGTTTAGGAGTAAAGAATTTACCACTCAAGCTAAACCCGAAGTTGCAGAACTGATGATGCCAACTGTTGAGGATATGGGATTCCCTGAAGTAACAAGATGGCAAATGCTTTTCGATCAGACAAAGGCTTTAGGGGGCGTATGCTCGCCTGAAATAGGTCCTTACCAAAGATTATACGATCGAGAACAAAAGCCCAACACTTGGTATTATGTTGTTATGGAACCAATTGCTGACTCCTACGGCTATCCGCTCGTCTTCAGGGTGATACGGGATGGTGTCAGGCGTTGGTTGCGCGGCCATTGGGTTTATCCTGACTACAGGTGGGATCCTACGACTCCGGTGGTTGTTACTCTTGGCAAGTAACACTTGTGCCGCTTATTCTCTTTAAATTTTGATCCTCGGAATATTAATATCTATTTTGTCTTCTTGAAAGAATAGTTTACACGGAATATAGTTTGAGAATGCTTACTAAAAATGATTTTGATCAAATCAGAGGGATAATAAGAGAAGAAGTAGAAAATGAGGTGCAAGCATCCAGAGACTCCTTAGATAGCACTATCAGAGAAGCACGTGTGAGGATACAGACGGATGTACGGGACCAAGCCGACAGAATTAAGAACTTGGAAATTCGTATAACGGGAAATCACAAAGAACTTAAAAAAGAAATTCGGCAAGTAGCCGACTTCCTGGATAAGGAAAACTTGAAAACTCAAAAGCGTGTAAGCAGGATTGAAGACCATCTCGACTTACCCCTAATGCCATCTGGTTCAACCTCTTAATTAATTTTAAAACGCTACCATTATCTTTTTAGAATTTTGTTTAGTTTTTTTGTGAAGACCAAGTTTTCTGCGAAGTTTTGCTGGGATGCTTATTTGACCCTGGGAAGTAATGGAAACTGTTTAAACCATTTCGCATTACTTTTGTCAAGACACATTAAGTCCTCTTACTCGCTGCCTCAACTAGGTTTTCGAGGAGACAGGCAACAGTCACTGGGCCAATGCCGCCTGGTACGGGGGTAATAAATGATGCAACAGATTTTACTGAGTCAAAATCAACGTCTCCACCGGGTGCTCCAACGTCAATAACAATGGCGTTTTTTTTAATCATATCTCCGTTGATAATCCGGGGGTTCCCTGTTGCAGAGATAACAATATCTGCTTTTTTCGTTTGGAACCAAACATCTTGAGTTGTTACGTCTATTTCAATAACTTGTGCAGCGTAATCTTTCAAAACTTTAGTCAAAGCTCGGCCTACTATTCCAGTTGCCCCTACAACAGCCACCTTTACACTCACCAAGCTGAGCTTGGTGAGGCTAAGGCCTGCATCATTTAGTGCTACAAGGACAGCTTTTACAGTTGCAGGCAAAAAGGGCGAGTCGTCCCTCAAACCGTCAACATCTTTTTCTTTTGTAATAGCTTCCAGCAAAGCTTGCCAGTTTTTTTCCTGGAATGCAAATTCTCCTGAAGGGTGTTGTACTAGAATTCCGTGAACAGCAGGATCCTTTGAAGATTCTCTGATTTGTGAGACTGCATCTTGCGCTCTATAGATCTCAATATCCTCAAATTCTATTCCGACACTTTGTGCTTTTTGCTTTTTGATCCGCGTATACAAAGCGCTCCCTGGATCATCTGGTTTGTAGAAGCTTATAAGTTTTGGGGTAAAATGGAGTTTCGCAACTCTACGTCGCACATTCTCCGAAATTTCCTCGGCCTTTCTTTTTCCGTCAAAAATTTTTGCAGACATGGTTATGGTACTGGGAATTTTTGACACAAGTCTTTTACTTTTCCGGCAATCTCTTGCAGCACCTTATTTCCTTTTATCCGTACTTTAAACTCTTTTAAGAAAGCTTGTTTTCCGTCTTTGTCTTCGGGCAATTTTTCATTCTCAACCTCCCCGACCGCCTTAATAATCCACTCTGCGATTTTGGTCATTTCTGTTTCTCCCATGCCGCGGGTTGTGACAGCAGGGGTTCCCAAGCGGATACCCGAGGGATAGAATGGCGAAGTATCACCTGGAATACTATTTTTGTTACACACAATTCTTGCTTTTTCCAGAGCTTCGGCAACAACATTTCCAGAAAGCCCGTTGGGTCTCAAGTCCACAAGCATCAGGTGGCTTTCTGTCCCACCGCCGATCAGTTTTAGCCTTGCAAGGGGACGCCTTGCAAGGCTAGAGCCCTCCTGCAGCGCTTGAGCTAGAACTTTGGCATTGGCAACCACTTGCTTAGCATATTTTTTGAATTCCGGAGTGTCTGCTTCAAAAAGAGCCTGGGCGATACCGGCGGTTGTGTTGTTATGGGGTCCACCTTGCAACCCAGGAAATACTGCTCTATCTATGTCTTCCCCCAACTTCCCATACTTCCCCAATCCCTTCTCAGTTACCATAATCATCGCACCCCTTGGCCCCCGTAATGTTTTATGCGTCGTAGTCGTGACAATATGTGCATACGGAAAAGGAGAAGGATAAACGTTACCAATAATAAGTCCGACAACATGAGCAATATCGGCAACTAAGTAGGCACCAACTGAATCGGCAATTTCGCCAAAAAGCTTCCAGTCTAGAGCAAGAGGGTAAGCAGTAGTGCCAATAATTATCACTCTTGGTTTTTCTGCCTTCGCAAGAGCTTGAACCTTTTTGTAATCTATGGTTCCATCTCCCTCGACACCAAATTGCACAGAACGAAAATACTTTCCAGAAAAAGTGATCTTCGGTTGGCCGTGAGTAAGATGGCCACCTGAAGCAAGTTCCATGCCCATGATAGTGTCACCCGGCTCACAGAGAGCGAATAAAACCGCTGAGTTTGCAGGACTTCCGGAATAAGGTTGGACATTAGCATGAGGAACGTTAAAAAGTTTTTTTGCCCGTTCTATTGCTAAACGTTCCACTTCATCAACGAGATCATTTCCTTGGTAGTATCGCCTCCCTGGATAACCTTCAGAGTATTTATTGGAAAGCACACTACCAACTGCCTCTCGGACAGCTCTTGAAGCATAGTTTTCGGAAGGAATTAGGGTTAGTGTATTCTCCTGCCGTTTTTCTTCTCGAGTTATAAGTTCCTGAAGATGTTTGTCCACAAGTGTATTTTAACACTCAGAGAAGGTGAGACAAAATTAGAAGGTCCAGGGATAGGTTGGTCCGGGTCTAATTCTTTGTTTCATCTTGAGTCGGAGATATTCATAAATTATTGGTTGCACTTCCTTTACTTGATCTAAAACTGGCCACATAAGCCTGCGGATAAAAGGATGAGCTGTTGGTCCGGTGCGCAAATCCCACAGATGGTAACCCTGGCGCAGATTGTATTTAGCAACCGTAGGCCTGTAATGAAGTCTTGTGACACAATAGTGAGCAGTGTATGGATCGACTTGGTAAACTGCGTTAAATAATCCTTCTACTTCTCCCATCACGCGTTTTATTGCCCCCACAGCGCCATGGAATTGTGGGTCAGATGACTCATCCATTTCTTGGGCAAGAGGTGGAATCATATACCCCCAGCGAACATCAAGGTCTTTTATGTAATACGACTGTATTCTGTGACGTTTATATTCTCGCAAATCACCATATGTCATTCCGGGATAGTCGACAATATAATCTCCGGGCATTTCTAAAGCTCTAATAGGCGCATCGTGCGTCCCTAAGCCCCCAAGGAGTTTTTCCATTACTCGACGTTTTTCACCAAGGTCCATTTTACCAACAAGTTCCATCAACTTCCCAAACGAGCCGGTGCGAGCATCTTGAAAAAGCGCTGTTGCAATCAATTTATCGTCAGCTCGGGGATCTGCTTCTAAAACAACTGCTGGTTTTCGGTCTTCTCTGAACTCAGGGATATATCCTTGGAAGCGAGTTTCTTCTGCGAGTTGACCTATTCCTCGACGTGCTGCCACTAGGTACTCGTTTCGGTCTGCATATCTAACAAGAGTTGGTGCTACCCTTAGCGATTGTTCCTTGATAAGGCTGCCAAGTGACCGAATTGAAGGATATGGAGAAGATAGGAATTTTTGGATTAAATGTTCTGCTGTACGAGCGTTTAAGGTAATACCAACACTTGTAAGGCGAGACGCAGGTAACAAATTTTTCATTTGATCTGCGACTGTTTTTGTCATTACTTTTCTGGTCGGCCATTTGGCCCTTGCTTCATCAGTTTGGATATAGCCCATGCCCTTAACCATTAATAAATCGTTAAGCTCAAAAAGCATTGCGTGCACTTGATGCCAACGGGCTGACAACACCGGATCCTGTTTTACAACATCAGGAGTGTAATAACCAACATCTTGTCTTCCTTTAAATCGAGCTGAAAACTCAGTAAATGATGCTAGACGGTTGTCCGTTACCCAATCACCGTCTAGGGAAGGTATTCCTTCAACAGCTAAGTGGATAATGGCATGTTCAGCAACTGAGGCATGGCCGTACCCTTCCACACTTACTGTCCATTTTCTATGAAACTCTCGGGCACCTTCTTCGGTAATTGCGCGGCCGTGTTCCTCAATTGACCCTGGCTCTCGCGAGACGCGGGCGAGCATAACAGCTAGTTCTTCCTCTGTTCGGAGAGCGTGAGTGATAAAATCTATTTCCTTGGGATATGCTTGTTCTCCGTCTTTTATTGCATCGTCAAGTAAGGCTGCTGCGGCAAATAGACCTGTGAAAGAAATTCTGTCTTCTTGGAAAGCTATCAAAGATTCGTGCAATACTTTGCCCACGTCGGAGAAACGTCCCACGCGCAATCCCCATGCCGCAGCGGAATCAACAAGCTTGCGTTTTAACTCGGGGGTAAAACCTAGTGGATAGACACAAACAGAAGTGTCGGCAGCAACCAATCCCTCGCGAACTTCTTGTGGTTGTACTTGGGCTATTCTTTGTTCTCTTTGTTCTGCTGTTGCCATATTTAAACTTGCTTTTCTCGGGCAGTTGCTGCAACACGGCCACCTTGCCACTGCCCTCTGTAGTTTGAACCACCACCTGAGACTTCGGAAAACTGAATGTGTGCAACTCGTGCACCCATTTCGATTGTAACCGGAACGGGCCCAGTATTTTTCAATCCAAAAATAAGTTTTCCTTTGTATCCTGGTGCAACTTGGGTTGCCATAAAATTAACTCCACTTCTAAAAAGTGTGGATCTGGGGAAATTTCGCGCTGTTAAGTTGTCGGGTAAAGAAACTTCCTCCATGGTTTCCATAAGAACAAAATCATTAGGTTGAATAGTATATGAAGATTTTTGGTTTTCCTGATATTCAGCGACAACTTCTTCCTTAGGGGTCTGTCGTTCGTCAACTCCCAAAAAAGCTTCGCCTGAGATTTTAAACAATCTGCCTATCCGAAGATCAAAACCTGCACCTTCCGGATTTGCAAGTTCCCTTTCGCAAAGATTTTGAACAAGGTTTTTAGTTTTAACTAGTTCTAAAAGTTTAGTTGGTCCGAGTGGCATATTTTAAATTTGAGCTGTATCTTGCACACCATATCTTGCCCCATCCCGACCTGAATATGGTTGCAAAGTCGGAGAACTAAGGTGAGTAAAACTCATTGCGCAAATTGCTGCACCATGTCTACAAACAGCTGATAATGTTCCGACATTGTGTAATTCCAAAATCGGGTGTCCATCCCAACCAGCGTCGAAAAGTGGCGCTGCTTGGACCGAGACTCCACGCCTTGCAATGCTACTTTTCCCTTCCATTCTCCCGATAATATCGTCCGGAAGCGTGACCCTTTCTAGTGTAGTTGCAACAACAACTTCACCGGGATGAATTAACACTTGGCCTAGTTTTCTTACATCAATCCTTATAAAGTATTCTTCAGGAATTGGCCCTGAAAGATCAATGTGTGTAAGCCTTGTTGCATCTACAACAAGCGCTTGGTCACCGAGATGTAAATCAACTTTGCAAGTTCCCAAGTCACTCTTTGTTCCAGTTTCAATATTAGGACACGGGTTAATCCTTATCCGACCCACCTCAACCAATCTTTTAATATCCCTATCTGATAAAGCCGCACCAAAAGGTAATTCGCAAGTTGTGCACCAGATCCTTTGTTCTAGTTCTCTTAGCCTTTGTTCAAGAGATTCGAGTGTGGCCATCAGAATTAACGAGTTTTAAGACAACTGTGCAATAGTGTTGTAAGGGTTCTTCAACTTGCAGTGGCGTTTCAGGTGAGAGTGCTGTTGCTAGAGTTTTAACATCTTCCAATGTCATAGAAGTTCGAGGGTTGGTTCTAATTCTTACTTCGCATACCCTTTTAGAATATACAACTCTGGTTATTGATACTTCTCCTTCGTCCTCTAGGCACTTTCTAATCTGCTGATATTGCGAGGTAAGCACTGCAATATTTCCAGCTCCGTGCATTAACTGTACTTTAGTATAATGTGTTTTAATTGCACTATCTGCTGAATTCACTAGTGATGCAAGAGTTCTTTGGTCTTCTCGAAGACCTTCAATGAAATGATCAAGGTGCGCAAGGCTTTCTTGGGGAATTTCTATTAGTGTAATAGAGGTTTGTGGTTCTTGTTCAGTTCTGACAGCCATTTTTGAATTTGGACAGTTTAGAAAGCACTCTAATACTCTAACTATTAGTTGTCAATAGTTAAAACCAGGGTACGTTTGTTGTGTTTAATCAAATCAACCTCTTCGCTGTATACTCCTCAAGTTCTTCCCAATTAAAAACAGGTTGACCACACCAACGTTTATCCTCGGGACACCTGGGTCTTATTCCCGCAGCACTTCTTATTCCACAGGGGGCTAAAAACATAGACTTAGCTTCCGGCAAGACCCCCCTTAACTGCAAAGCTTGTTCACAAGATATAAAGAAAAATTCTTCTTGAGCAAGGAAACACAAACGTTGTCTTAATCTGTGAAACCAATCAAAAAGGTCCCCAGTCTCAGTTACCTTTATCACATGCGCGTTAGGTAAAAGCAAAAGCGCTTGCTCGCGGCTCATCCCGCTATCAAGACACTTATTCACTCCTTCGTAAACTCTTCCTAGAATTTTTTCGTAAGCCTCTCGCAACTGCGGAGTTTCTCGAACTACCTTAGGAATAATATAATCAGGCGTACTGTTATACATTTGGGCAACAGGCAATGTAACTCCATGAGTTCTTCTATGCCTTTGACGTTGAGAATCAGCTGTGTGTGAAAGACGAGTTATAAACGTTGCACTAACTAACCTTAAACAGTCAGTCAAATAATCAAACATTCCAACATCGTACATATCAGCCAGCAAATGGTTTTTCGCAGGATCCATGACAAGACCTAACACCTGACTATCGCTTAAATCCAAACCCCCTCCTAAAAATCTCCTCGCAGCAGCCAAGATTACACCTCGACCGTTTTGTGGGAAAGAAATAAGAAGTGACTGTCGCCCTCCAAGATGTGTGTCAAACACTTCTCTGGTAAACCGGGTGCCAAACTGAGTTGGCGCCTGTGTCGTAAAATCATTGATAGGCACTCGCAGATCTTTAATGATAGTTGGGTCCTCCTTCGCAATACTTACTATCATCTGCGCTATTACATACCTTGCCTCGTCTGTAAAATGAGGCATTTGACTTGCCCGGAATAACCTAAGAAGCTGAAGCTCACTAAGATCGTGATAGTAGTTAGTTTTTTGTGCAATCGGTAAAACATATCTTGCAATTTCTTGCGAGGCTTTGATAGTTCTTTCGGCAACAATTACTTCTGCCCACTTTCCCCTAGGGTGCATCGCCTTCTCACGTCTACCTACCTCAGGCTTTAAAAGTTCTAAGAGTTTAAAATAAGCACGATTCGCAAGATCCGCCGTCTCTGTGTATAACTGTCTCTGTTCACCAGAAAGACCCGTAGGGACAAGATAACTTCCTGAAACAGCTTCAACATAACGTTGACTTTGCTGCTCACTGTTGTAAAAGGGGTGGCTGTGAAATATATCGTGAGTGGCACTACGGCTTACTCCCTGAACGAGCCATGTATACGAGACATGCTGCCGAGTAGTGTGGTGTCCTGCCTCAAGAGTACTATCAGCAATTGCTTCTGATCTCCCGTCCTGCCGCTGCCGCATTGGAGCAATCCCAGGAGCATAACACTGGACAGATGTGGTCACTGCAACGTCCCTGGCTCCAAGCCGATTTATACCATCAGGCAGAACAAGTTTCATCTTTGGGGGATCAACCAAATTTTCTCCAAGCTTAAGATATTCACTAAGATAGGCTTCTACTGTTTTTGTTTGTAGTAATCTTTCTTTTGTTGCCGCCATACTAATTCTCAGTTAAACAAATAACTTCTACTCCCACTTCTCCAAAAAGGTTTCTTGTGTAGGGTTGATCCATGTTGTTGTAAAGCTCCCGAAATACTACTTTGCAGTTACTTCTGAGTGGACAGTTCTTGTACAATGTCCGTTTTCCATTCTGCAGCCAACTTCTGTGCAATGCGGCAAACCCCTGGGCGCACCATTGTAACCTGTTGATAGTACCATACCATCTCTTACTCTTATTGTTTCCCCGTGCTTCCAAAACCACCTTCGCCACGATCCGACTCAGAAAGTTCTTTTACTTCTTGAATGTTTGCTTGTGGCGCTTGTTGCAAGATTCCTTGAGATATCTTATCACCAACCTCAATTGTGCATTCTTCTTTACCCAGGTTGATCATATTCACTCCCCATTCGCCTCTATAGCCACTATCAATAACTCCACCTAAGTTGTGAAGTCCATATTTTGTCGCTAATCCGCTTTTGTCTCTTAAAGAAACAAACCAGTCTTCGGGAATTTCAGAAGCTATGCCAATTATAAACAAATGACGCTCGCCTGGTTTTAAAGTTTCAGTTTCTAGTGAGTAAAGGTCAAAACCAGCGTTAGTAGTGTGGGCATATTGAGGAAGTTTGGCATTAGGAGAAAGAAGTTTGAATTTAAGACTAGGGCTCTCCATGCCCTCTTTTAACAGACAACCAATAGGACTGTCAATAACTAAAATCCATACGCAGACATTGGGGAATTGCCGATCCTGCTCCTTCTCATTGCGTAAGGAAGTTTTGCGCATTGGTAGGAGCCTGGGATAGTTGTGAATGCAGTTTTTATGCCAAGTTCTTTGAAAACTTCCTCACTGGCTTTAGTTTGTGTCCCATAAGGATAAGCGAACGCAGTGACTGGCCCTAGTCCCCGATCCTCAAGCTGCTCTTGGGCGGTTCTCACTTCATACTTGAGCTTTTCTTCATCCGCACTGCTTAGGTTCTTGTGTGACCACGTGTGGTTTGCGAACGTAATAAGTCCTGAACCTGCCATTTCTCGAATTTGGTCCCAAGTTAGGTAGTCGGCGCCACCAACAAGTCCGGTTACTATAAAGACTGTTGCAGCTAAGTTGTTTTTAACAAGTTCAGGGTAGGCGTAGGTATAAAAGTCTCTATAGCCGTCGTCGAAAGTTATAAGTATTGGTTTCCCCGGAAGTGTTCCTGTTAAACCTGCCAAAAGCTGGTCTGGGGTTAGGGTTGTGTATCCTTTTCCTGCAAGGTAGGCCATTTGGTTTGTAAAGGAGTCATTGGTAACGCTAATATTCTTTTGGTTTTTGGCCATGGCTTCTTCTAGTGGCTGGATATGATGGTAAAGGATAGCCGGGATGTTTTTGCAAGGACCATACACTTTCGGGTCAGGAAGAGGGATGGGGGTTGGGGTGGGAGTAGGAGACACAGGTACAGACACAGGCACAGATACAGGGGTAGGAGTTATTAACAGTTCCGCCTTTTTACTATTTTCTGTATCTATATCTGTATCTGTGTCTCTGAGGAGGGCCGATCCAGAAATAATGAGTAAACCACCTAACCCCAGGACTATTAAACCAATTAGTCTTTTCTTTCCCACAAGGCAAAGTTTAACATCTTACGGAAGGACTTTAAATCCTGCACGAGCAAAATCTCGGTCAAAAGTAAAAACCTCTATAAGACCTAAACGCTTCATAACAGCAAAGCTTGTACAGTCAGTATAAGAAACACCTCGTCCGGGAAGTTCTTTAAAGAATTTCCATGCTTCAACTTCGTCTTGTGCTAACACCCGTTGTGGTCTTTTAAATCCTGGGGAAATATTAATTCGTTGTTTAAACTTTATAGCAGGCTCTCTTCCCAGTCTTACTCGAAGGAGAGTATAAGTTTCGTCTAGTACAAAGTTTGTGGTCAGTACTGGTTGTTTTTGCTTAGAAAGACGGCCCCAGAGCTTACGTGCTTGTGAGTTAAAGTCATCGGAAAAGTCAATAAGAGCCTTGAAAGCACTGGTATCAACAAAAATTGTGGTGGTTTTTATTTTTTGGTTTTCCAATCTTCGGTATAAATATATTTATCGTGGTTGATTGCACCATCACGGTCACCGCTTTTGTATTTTTTAAACTCACGAGGGTCAAAAAGGAACTTTTTGCTGGTCTTCTTGGAAGGGTACATTGTTCTCTCTATGAGAGAATCGTAAATATATGCAGAAAAACTTAATCCTTCGGCTTTTGCCAAGCTCTTATATTTCTCCATTTCTTCCTTCGGCAATCGAATAACAGTAGGCACTAAACTAGACATAAGTGATATCACGATATCACCTAGTGTAATAATTGTCAAGGGCTTATGCTATACTCTTGGGCTGTTCTGGATTCCCTGGTTTTCTCCAAGAAGCCCACTTACATTTTGGATAGAGGGAACAACCGAAGAATCTTTTTCCTTTGCGTGTTTTTCTTGCTACAACTTCGCCTTTGCTGCAGTCAGGGCATTTTATCCCTAATTCTTCAATATAAGGGGCTGTCCAATCGCATTCAGGAAAACTTGAGCAAGATAAAAACTTCCCAAATCTTCCAACCCTTACAACCTGTTCTCCAACTTTGCATTTAGGACATTTATCCCCTGTTTTTTCTACCTCAACATGTACTCTTTTTGCTGTTTTTTCTGTACTCTCCACCTTACTTTCAAATGGTTTCCAAAATTCGGAAATTATCGGTACCCATTGCTTTTCGCCGTTTGCTATCTCGTCGAGATCATCTTCCATTCGGGCTGTGAATTTGTAGTCAACTATGTTGGGGAAATATTTGAATAAAAAGTCGTTAACAGCTATACCCAAAACAGTTGGAGAGAACTTTCCTTCTGTTTTTTCAACATACTGTCTTGTTTGAATTGTGGAGATAGTAGGCGCATAAGTTGATGGTCTGCCGATTCCTAGTTTTTCCAGTGTTTTGATAAGACTTGCTTCTGTGTATCTTGGAGGTGGTTGGGTGAACTTTTGTTGTGGATCCACTTTAACCAATTGAAGAACCTCATCCTTTTCCACTTCAGGCAATTGAACAGACTCTTCTTCTACTTCCAGTTTGCCGTAAACTACCCTCCAGCCGGAAAACTTCATAATTTGCCCAGTAGCCGTTAATAAGTAACGGTTAGCTATGGAACTATCTTGCTTTATAGCTTCTACTTTTATGGTCGTCTCGTCAAAAACACTATCTGTCATTTGGCAGGCAACAAACCTCCTCCAAATAAGCCCGTACAGCTTTTCTGCATCGCTTCCTAATTCTTTTGAAAATTGCCTGCCCGCCAATTGCTTCGCTGCTAGGCGATAGCAGGCGGGAAAATTGAAAATTGAAAATTTGGCCACGTCAGTTGGCCTTACGGCCTCATGTGCTTCTTGCGCAAGTTTGTTTGAGGTTTTATAGAATTTTGGTTTTTCAGGCAAAAATTCTTTGCCATATTTTTTTTCAATGAAAGTACGTACAGACGAGACAGCTTCAGATGATAAATTCAAAGAATCTGTTCTGTGGTAAGTTATCAAGCCTTCTTCGTAAAGTTTTTGGGCAACTGACATTGTTTTTTTTGCGGACCAAAAGTAGGTTCTTGAGGCGGCTTGGGCCATAGTAGATGTTGTAAATGGCGCGGGGGCTCTCTTGTGAACTTCTTTTCTTTCGATGTCGGAGACTATATATTCGGCTTTGTGAAGATCGGATACCACTCCATCTGCTTGTTCCTTGTTTTTAACCTCCGCCTTTTTGTCATCTATTTTTACAAGTTTAACTATAAATTCTTCATTTTTGACTTTTGACTTTTGACTTTTGACTTGACAATATATCTCCCAATATTCCTCAGACTTGAAAGCCTCTATTTCTCTCTCTCGCTCGACTATTAATTTTACTGTAACGCTTTGAACACGGCCGGCTGATAAACCTCTTCTTACTTTTCTCCAAAGAAGGGGTGAAAGTTTGTATCCAACAAGTCTATCTAAAACTCGTCTTGCTTGCTGGGCATGATAAAGTTTGAGGTCAACGTCTCGAGGGTTTTCTAAAGCATGTTTAACAGCTCCTTCTGTGATCTCGTGAAAAACCACCCTGTAGAATTTTGAATTTTGAATTTTGAATTTTGAACTTGAGCTTACCACGTCCTTGACGTGGTAAGCGATTGCTTCTCCTTCGCGGTCAGGATCTGTGGCAAGGTATATTTTTGAAGCTTGCTTTGCTTCTTGTTTAATCTTCCCGACTATGTCCTTTTTCTTGGTAACTAAGACATATTCAGGTTCAAAATTATGTTCTATATCAACACCCATTTTGCTTTTTGGCAAATCCATAACATGCCCCATTGTGGGTTCAACCACGTATTCCTGCCCCAGGAAGCGACCTAGGGTACGCGCTTTGGTTGGTGATTCAACGATAATTAGATTCATATAAGTCTAAGTCTAAGTTCAAGTCTAGGAAGGAAAACTCCTAAACTTAGACTTAGACTGTCATCTTAGACCTTTCTATACTCTCCTCCAACATTCTTAACCATACCTTTCAATTCCATACTAGTCAATGTTCCCAAGACAATGCCCACGTCTAAACCACTTATTCTAACAATGCTGTCAACATCTAACCCCTCTCTCTCCAGTAGGCTTAACAGCTTCTCTTCCTCTTTTGTCTCTGGCAAGGTTTTCTTTGATTCATAATTCTTTATCCTTGATTCTATCTTGAGTTCCTCTAATATGTCTTCAGCTCTTTCTACAAGTTTTGCTCCTTGTTTGATTAATAAATTTGGGGCTTGAGACAAAATAGAAGTAATGGGCCCTGGAACTGCAAAAACATCTCTTCCCTGACGGGCTGCACAGGATGCTGTTAAAAGTGTTCCTGATTTTGCTGTTCCTTCGATAACAAGAACTGCTAAAGACATGCCTGATACGATTCTGTTTCTATAAGGAAAATTTTGAGGGAGAGCAGGGTACCCAAGAGGGTATTCTGAGATTATTGTGCCATTTTTGCTCTCGAGCATGCGCCGGGCGAGCAGTCTATTTGAGGGAGGATAAATAGTATCAAGACCATTCCCTAAAACCGCGATTGTCGAGCCCTTACAATCTACAGCAGTTTTGTGGGCGATTGCATCAATGCCTAGTGCTAAGCCGGAAACTATGGTCACTCCGGCATCTACAAGTCCTGCCACTAGTCTTTCTGTAACATCTTTCCCATAGGAGGTTGCTTTTCTCGAGCCGACAACCGCAACTGCCACCTCTGAAATTTCTGCTAGATTAGCCTTGCAAGGCGTCCCCTTGCAAGACTGGCGAGCGTAAAGGAGGTATGGGGTATCGTCAATTTCTTTTAACCTAGCTGGATATTCTTCGTCGTCCTTCAGGATTACATCGATCCCTAATTTCTCCAGAGAGTTCAAGTACAAGTCTAAGTCTAAGTTGCTTCTGTGCTCCTTTAACTTTGCCACTAAACTTGGACTCAGACCGATTTCTGTAAGCTGTTTTATCGGAGCTTCCCAAGCTTTCTCTGCACTTCCAAAGTACTCAACTAAAAGCTTTATGTGCGCTGGGCCAAAAGGGACAAAAGTACTCCAAGCAATCCAGGCTTCTTTCTCGGTCATACTTTGACATTACCACAATCTGCTGTTGGTGGTATACTGAGTTTGTGGGGCTGAAGGTATCTTTTACAGAGAACCAGCTTAAGATGCTTGCGGTTGTTGCAGCAGATGCTGGCCAGGTGTTCTTTGCGATAACAGTGGTTCCTTTTTTAATCAGTCCCAGCCAGACGAGTCTGTTGGCATTCTTTTTTGGGATATCACTCACATTAGCTTGTTGGGTAGCCAGCTTAATATTAACAAAGTAAAATCATGATCACACCAGAGTCTATTAACCAGGGACTAATGATATTCTATTTAACCGGAGCCATATTACTTCTTGCCATGGCAATCCTCGTATATCCAACTCTCCGAGAGCGCGAGCGCGCAAGAAGGACAAAAAAGAAACAACCTCGCAAGTAGCTCTTCTGTAACTATTTTTTGACTATAGGTTGACTTTGGGGGTATTTTATGGTAAGATTAACCACTTTGACAAACCGCAAAACAAGGTCTCTGGGCACAGAGAATTCAAACCTTGTTCGGTGTGTCCAAGAAAGTTAGTTCGCACATCACAAGTGAAGGAGAAAGGTCATGTCTCGACGGCTTGCCATTGGGGTGTTTGCACTCGTATGCGCTGCTGTTGTCTGGGTTCTCGGCGGCTGGGTGATACAATTGGTCGATTGGGGCCTTCCGTCCACCCCGCCGGCGGTTCGGGTCGAGATCTATCGACACTTCCCGGAGCGTGGGATGATCGGAGATGTCAAGAGCCGAACAACAGTAAGGCCAGGTGAAGCAATCGTGGACGTTGTTCGCTTCACAAACACTGGCAAGTGGGTAAGCCACTTTGACACAACTGTGGTCTTTCTTGATTGGGTGCTAAACATCTCGGGTCCGTACAGTTTGCCCGAGGGTTGGTGGCAACGAGGGCCGCATGAGCCAACGGCCTTTCCCATGCATCGGCTGCGATATGAACCCGTAGGTGGGATTCCCACCGGTGCACAGTCAGAGGTAGTCTTCAGCTATAGAGTCAACGATCAGCTGGGAACTACGTTGTGGGTGCCACTTGAAGTGCGCACAATGGTTATGATGACAACCGACGGCGGTCGTCGAGTCTTATCTTCACATGAGATAAGCTCGAGAGTGGTGTTGCCTAATGGTCAACAGTAGACCGATCTTTATGATATCGAGCACTTGAGACTTGCCAGAGCAACAACCGACCTCTTCCGTATCGCCGTTACTACCGCCTTGCTAAGGTGTTCGATATAGGCTACTGGCCTAATTTGACACTGACCCAGGCGGTTCTTTTTTTGCGTTGAGTTACCTGCCTTATCTTCGCACTCGTCTTCTACTCGTCTTCTAGCCTCGCAAGGTGAGACCTTGTGAACGTAAACCACAAAGAAGCCGCCTCTTAAGGAATGTCCCACATGGGAAACAAACCCGCTAAGGCGGCAAGAACAAAATCGGAGCTATGCAGCTACGGACGCATCAGCCATTGCGCCGCAGCCCGCTTGTCGGAGGGGGACTTTAGGACAACAGGTCCGTCGGAGGTTGTCGTCAACCGGAGCTTTTGGAGCTGTGCCATTCCTGGGTAGTGACCATCTAACATCCAGCCTTGCTCCGTGATGATCTCAAGGACCTCTCGCCGCTCTTCTCCCTGTAAGCCCGCTGAGTTGACCCTCATTATAAGGGTTTCGTAGGTCCTTCTGAGATCCTCCGCGTACTTGTCAGAGATACGTAACAACGCCTTGCTTTCATCGGACAACGGCCGATTCAACACAAGCAGAGCTGCGTCAGAGTAAAGCCCAGCACGAGTGCGTACCGTTGTGTTGACAGGCATGATCCCTCCGTTTTAGTTGTGATGTGCGGATTGGCTCCACCCATTGCTCAATCAGGGTAGGCAATCCTAGTCAGAAGTATAACACACGGCTGAACACAAACGCAATTGGCTATAGGATAAATATTTAATTTATCTTTTATCTATCTAGATCCCGATGTGCAAAGCTATTCCACTCCCGATGTGGAATACGTTGGCACATCGGTATGTCTCATCGGTATGTCTATCTGTCTATCTATTCTCAAGCCATTCTTCTAACACCTTCCTCACAACCGGTGCTGCGACGCTGGACCCTTCTCCCCCTTCTTCGAGAATGGCGGTAAGAACAATATCCGGATTTTGGGAAGGTGCAAATGAAGTTAGCCAGGCATGTGTTTTGTCAGCTTTAAATTGGGCAGTGCCAGTTTTGCAGGCAACTCTTCCAGGAGGCTCGACGGAAACTTCAAGGTCAAAAAGAGGAAAAGCAGTTCCTCCGGGGCTACATACTCCTACCATTCCTTCAGTAATTAACTCCATGGTTTCTTTCTTGAGCCCAATATCTTTACATCCCTGTGCTATTTGTACTACATGTGGTTTGCACAACTTTCCACCGTTTGCGATAACACTAGTCATGTTAACAATCTGAACTGGTGTTGCGGTCATATCCCCTTGCCCTATTGCCATATGGTAAGTATTTCCTAAAAACCACTTCTCTTTTTTTATTTTCTCTTTCCACTCTGGATTTGGGACAAGGCCAGAGACTTCGCCAGGGAGATCGATACCACTCGGCCTACCCAGCCCGAACTTTTCCGCCCACTCTGATAGTTTGTTAACCCCCAACTCCCCACCAATATAATAAAAGAAAGTGTCGGTTGAGCGAGTTAGTGCACGAACAACATTGATTAATCCTTCAGTCTTGCCGTATTGAGTAAAATACCAGTTCTTGTAGTTAAACTTTCCAACAGTTACAACTCCTTCGTCTTTATATTCAAAGTCTTTGTCAATTTTCCCTTCCTCTAGTGCCCCGCTTGCTGTAACAATTTTGAAAGTTGAGCCAGGGTGATATGCTCCCCCTATCGCACGATTGAAAAGAGGCAGGTTTGCATCTTTGGCTAAGGAGGGATAGTTTTGCGAAATTTTGTTTGGATCAAATGAAGGAACGGAGACCATGGCCTGGAGTTCACCGTTTGCCGGATTTTGGGCAACAAGGGCTCCTTTGGCGACAGTTCCACCTTCCCAACCAGGTTTGCCTCCGGAAGATCGAGCTAAAGAGGGCGCAGAAACCAGAGCCTGATATGCTGATTCTTGGATGTTTTTGTCTATTGTCAATGTTATATTGTTACCCGGAACAGGTTCGCGCCTCCCCATTTTCCGAATAATCTTCCCTCTTGAGTCAACTTCAATTAGCTCTTCCCCGTTTATGCCGCGTAAAATACAATCATATTGTGCCTCGATTCCCATGCGACCTATTGCATCACCGAGTTGGAGAGGATAGGTTGTAGTACAAGCTGGACTGCCAACCTCGTCCGCAGAAGCTTCGTTGACATACCCAACCAAGTGTGCCGAGGCCATTCTCAAGGGGTATTCTCGCTCTATGTCGACAATAATGCGGGAGGCTTGTTCGGAATCTGAGGCCTGAATTTTTAATGCCTCTTCTCGTGAGATTTTTTGAGTTTCAGTAACGACTCCTCCTTTGGAGAAAGTAGCAAGTTTGTAAACTGGTAAATTTCGGGCTAAGGCAGCTCCATTTTTGTCCAAAATTTCGCCTCTGGAGGCTTTTAGGGGGATTCTTCTTATTCTATTTCCTTCGGCTAATGCGCGGAAGTAGGAGCCGCGGATTATTTGGAGGTCGATAATTCTTGCAATACCGATAAGCCAAAAAACAATTAGAAAGCATAAAAATAATACCCAACGAGGAGATTGCACTTCCGGAAGGTGATATGAAGAACCAACCTTGAATGAAATCCCTTCTCCGAATGCTCTTTTGACATTTTGAGTAATAAGAGGATTCTTTCGTTTCATTTTGGTCATGCTACACCTTATATCCAACCACATGGTGTCTTGAGATGTATTTAAAAAACAAAAAGGAGAGAAAACCAATAGTCAAAGTAGACCAAAAGTAGAACTCTCCAAAGACAACTTTTGCCCGTAAAAGATTTGACAAGACAACTAGACTTCCTAAAAAAAATGGGTTTTTGGAAAAGAACTCTTTTTTGGTCGATGTCCAAAACAGTAAAACCCCAAAAAATAAAATCGGGGTTAGTCCTAATTTTGTCCCTTGGATAAGATCAAAAGTAAACGAAAGCCCGAACACAAGAAAAAGAGTTTTGCTGGACACAAATTCTTTACTGTGGTTTATAGAAAGAAAGATTAATACCAGCAAAAATCCTTCCAAAAATACTGGAGGCAGAAGAGGGCCTTGAACAAGGGAAAAGATTGTGGCTAATAACAGAACTATGTGTGAACTCATAAATTTAAAATTTTCATTTTTCAATTTACGCGCATCGCCTTGTTACACAAGTCGGCAATCAAGTATCAATTACTAAATTTTCAATGAAAATTCAATAAAAATTGTAAATTAAAAATTAAAAATTACTTAGTATTTTGTCACAAAGAAAACTGTGTCAAGTGCATTTACGTTTGTTGCCAATTCCATCTCCGCTTGCTGCCAAGCACCGTCTTTTACTGGCAAAACGCGTGTTATAACCCCGAGCAAAAGCCCAGCGGGAAATGCACCGTCTTCGTTAGTTAAAATTAAATCCCCTTTTTTTAGTGTTTCTTTTGTTAAAACTTGGTCAAGAATAACTTTTCCTCCACGACCCAAGGCAAGACCTACGGCCGTTAGTTGCCCGTTGTTTTTATCACGGACAACAACAGGAATTTTAGAAAGATCGGATGTGGGTAAGATAATTTTAATTTTGCGTCCTACTTTCTCCTCTGTAAATCCTACAAAAACTCCACCTTGCTTTACCTTGTCGTCTGTTGTAATAACAGCGGTATTGGAAGAGGGTGTGTAATCACTTGTTACTTGTAAAATATCCCCGGATGAGGAAACAACATTAGCAAGCTCAAACATCCAAGAAGGTGGCAAACTTGCTCCTAGGAGTTTTCTTAATCGCGCATTTTCTTTTTCAAGACTCCCAAGCTTCGCAAGCTGGGAAGATAGAAACGCATTCCTTACCTCAGCCTCCTCAGCTTTTTTCTCCAACTCACCTGATGAAACGAGAAAGACATTCGGAGCAATAGATTTCTTGGTTTTAAACAAGCGTGTATCGAGGGGAATTGTAAGTGCTTGAACTAAATTATGGATAGGGGTAAGAAATCCTCGTAGATCTAAGAAAAAAAGGAGGCTTGAACAAACGAGGTACAAGATGAGTGTTCGCCCAGATTTCTCAAGACCAAGCATGTTTGCATTTTACCATGTAAATAACATGGTAATATGAAGTATGGCTGAAACTGCTTTGGCTGAGGTTGATGTTACAAAACAGCCGCCTTGCGAGCCTTTCCCCCGCAAAGAGACAAAAGAAAGAGATGACGGACTTCTTATTCCAAGAATTGAGGATTATCCTACCAAAGCTCGGGTCAGAGTTATTGATAACCATAGGGTAGCTGTTCCTCTTTTTCAAAAAGCAGAACGTATGCTTGATGGCCTTAATTTATTTGCAGAAACTATGGAAGAAACTACAGAAGGAGAGAAGTCACAATTAGAGAGAGCAAAATTACCTACCCAGGAAATGGTTGATAGAGCGGATGAACAAATTGCAAAAATTCAAGGGGAGTTTGAGCTTCTTTATGCTATTCACGAAAGACTTCGAAGAGGTGAGGATTGCTCAAAACTTCTTTTATCAGCTTCCCCTCTTATGGGCACAGATTCCCTCACCCCTTTTGACAGAGAACAGTTCGCAGAGAATCTAAAGTCCGGATTTCGGTTTCGGCAGAGAATAAGGCCCCTATTAAAAAACACAGCACATGAGGCGCGTTTGAGGAGCCAGCTTCAGCTACAGAAGAATGCTTTTGCTAGGAGGACTCACAATTTTGTATCTGCTCTAGTTGAGCCAGTGAGCCATCCTTTACTTGAGGCTGAGATTGAACAAATAAGGCCAGAGGATTTTGTGGGAAAGTCCCCGTCCTACGCAAAATCTCATGTAGAGAGTGCAACAGCTGACTTTTGGTCCCAAGCACGCGAGGTGGCACGGGCCGGTGCAGCTACTTGGGTTTACCGAGGAAAAATTCAAGAATGGGTGGACAGTTCTCGCGACAAACTAGATAGTATGGATGTTTCTTGGACATTTGATACTCGCCTCAATTCGCTAGATTCAACATTTGCCAAGAATGAAGAATTATTTGCGCAGGAAGTAGAAGCCGCACCTAAAGAGTCGGTTGAAAAAGTAGTCCATACAGCATTGGCTGAAGTCGGAAAAACTCTTAGTGATGCGGGACAGGCATATGTTCCCTGGGACCCAGCAGAAAAATCGGCTTTTATGATATATGAGTGGACTCCTTTGGAAGCAGTTCTAATAGCAGAATCCCTTAATCCGAAGATTGAAAGATCGCTTGAGGTAGCAAGAAAGTACTCTGTGGCAGATGCCAATAGTTTTCAGTATACGTACGAACATACAAGCGGAGGGTTGGTAGAAGGTGGCAGGCTTCGGTCGGAGGAGAATAGGGCTTTTCCTAATTCCAGAGAGTTATTTTGGCATGTTGCTCCGTATGGGAAGATGAAGGAAATTTTAAGACGTGGCGTTCTTGCTTCACGAAGAGCACAAATAGATCGATATGGGGAAAGCTACTTCCACAGCGGCGGCGGAATCAGAACAACAAAAGATAGCGTTATTGTAGTTGACCAATTCGGCTATGAAAAAACCATTCCCAAGTCGGAATTTAAATTCAACAGAGGCAGGGGGCAAGGGAAACATCCCAACCAAGAAATGTATCAGGTGTGCTTCTCCCAAAACTGGCCATATTTTTATCAGGACGGGGTGGCCTTAGTATTTAGTAAGGCTTCGTTGTGTTCAAAAGGTCAGTTTTTTGATCGTGATGGTTGGCATCTTTTTAGTACAGACTATAGAGACAACGAAGTTTCTCCGGGTTTTGAGATTGAGTTGGACAAAGAACCAAACATGTTAATTGCGGTAGTCGGAGAGAAATGCGAAGATCTAAAAAGATTTTTGGGAAAGGAGCTTGGAAGAACCGACCAGTGGATTTCGGACAACGTGGTTGTGGTACCCAGCTCACCTTCTGGAACATTTGAGATAGACCTTCCAAAATTACAGGAGCTTTTCTTTTCAAGACACCAGGTTGCAGTTAAACAGGGAGTGTTCATCCCAACCGGAGAAATGGGAGACCACGGAGGAGGAGGGGTTGATCCTCTTTATACCTATAAAGCGCTATCTTAGCCCACCGGTAACGCGCACGCGTTCTAGAAGTTTTGGGTTATCCAAAACTTTTCCTGTTCCTCTTGCAACTGCTGTTAGAGGGTCCTCACAAACCCAGACTGGAATTTTTACAGCTTCAGAAACCAACTGATCAAGGCCAACTATTAGGGCTCCTCCTCCTGCAAGAACTATTCCTTTTTCCATAATATCGGCAACAAGCTCGGGTGGAGCTTCTTCTAGGGTATCGGCAATTTTTTCTACGACTTGTTGTAAAACAGAAGAGAGTGCTTCCCTGACTTCTTGAGAGGAAACTTTTATGGATTTGGGCAATCCGGTTTCTAGGTCGCGGCCGCGAACAACAAAATGCTTCTCGATTTTTTGCGATACTGCTGTTCCGATTTCAACTTTTAACTCTTCGGCAGTAGTTCGCCCAACAAGAAGTGAGTAACGGTTTCGGAGATAGGAGATCATTGCCTCGTCCATTTCATCTCCTGCAACTCTTAAGCCTCTGTTTAAAACTATTCCGCCTAAGGATATAAGTGCAATTTCAGTTGTTCCTCCACCCATGTCAACAACAAAAACTCCTCCTGCGTCTTCAACATTTAAACCTGCGCCAATTGCTGCTGCCATTGGTTCCTCGATAAGATATGCTTTTCTGGCACCAGCTGATAATGCTGCATCTTGGACTGCTCGTCTTTCAACTTCTGTAACACCTGAGGGAATTCCCACAACTACTCGCGGTTTGGGGATTTTGGGCATGCCCAATCGCTGTGCACCTTGAGGTGTTTCGTGAATTTTTTTAATAAAATAGGTAAGCATTGCTGTGGTTGCATCAAAATCAGCAATTACTCCGTCCTTAAGGGGTCTTATGGCTTCAATTGTTTGAGGGGTCCGGCCCTCCATTTTTTTAGCGGACGAACCAATTGCTAAAATTTCTTTGGTTTTTTTATGCCTTGCAACAACTGAGGGTTCGCGGATTACAATTCCTTTGCCTTTTACATAAACTAATGTATTGGCAGTACCAAGGTCGATGCCAATATCGTAACTAAATAGACCAAAGAAGGAGTCGAACATAATTTTCAATTTTCAATTTTCAATGAAATTTGATCAATTGATCAAATGAAAATTCATTGAAATTTTGCTTTGTAGTATAGCATAGCTTGAGGTGTTACTCTTACCTATATGATACTCCATATGTATCGATTTGCAGACAAGCTTCAGTCTTTCTCTCTCTACGCTATCTTTGCCATAGTCCCCCTTTTCTTTTCTTCTTTAAATTCTGAGCTTTTTGAGATACCGAAGATGGCGTTTGTTTATGTGTTTGCGATTCTTGTGCTTTTTTCTTGGGCAATAAAATCTTTGCTTCAAGGAAGGTTTCTCTTTAGACGGACACCACTAGATATACCTTTAGCTATTTTTTTATTAGCATTATCACTATCCACTCTTACTTCTATCGATAGGTATACTTCTTTTTGGGGATATTACTCTCGACCTTTTGGCGGTTTTGTGTCGACAGCGACATTTGTCGTTCTTTATTGGGCGTATGTGTCTAATATGGGGAAACGGGAAACTGAAAACGTGATACGGATTTTAATCGGATCGGCAGTGGTAATTTCGATTTGGGGAATTTTAGAGCATTTTGGGGTAAGTCCAAGCTGTGTGATTTTAAAAGGCGAGTTTAATGTTTCTTGTTGGGCACCTGATGTAAGGGCTCGAGTTTTTGCAACTTTTGGGCAGCCAAATTGGATGGCAGCTTGGTTGGTTGCTGTGGCACCACTTTCTTGGCAGCTAATCCTTAGGTGCAAAGCTATTCCACTCCCGATGTGGAATACGTTGGCACATCGGGAGATACTATCACGGTCTGCTCTCTATATCTCGCCCTTTTTGTTATTCACAGCAATCCTTTACACAAAGTCGCGTTCTGGCTTGGTAGCATTTGGTGTTTCGTTTGTAATCTTTTGGTCTTTCGTGTTTTTCCACCAGTCTCGCAAGGTGAGACCTTGCAAGCCCAGATGTCAGTCTTTTTTGCTAATTGTTACTTCTTATCTTTTGCTTGTTGCCTTTTCCGGTTCGCCATGGTCACCGAGTATCACACAATTGTTTGGGGGGAAATCAAAAAATATTGACCTGCGGGTTGCAAGTAATGTTGTGGGCAATGAGTCATCTCCATCTCCACCCTCGGGTGGAACTGATTCTTTTGCCATAAGAAAAATAGTTTGGAAGGGTGCAATAGATATTTGGAAACATTACCCCATCTTAGGTTCCGGAGTTGAAACTTTTGCGTACACTTATTACAACTTCCGTCCACAAGAACATAACTATACTTCTGAGTGGGATCTTTTATATAACAAGGCACACAATGAATATCTACATTATCTAGCTAATACGGGTCTAGTAGGTTTAGGTAGTTATCTTTTGCTGATTGGTGCCTTCCTGTGGAATATCAAAAAAAGGGTGCTTCCTCCGGAAGGGCAAATATTAAAAATCAAAAATATAAATCAAAATCTAAAAAATTTTTTCACTTTGAATTTTGCACTTTTATCTGGCTTTGTCAGTATACTCATAACCAACTCCGTCAGTTTTTCTACTGTCTCTATTGCCACTTTGTTTTTTCTGTTTCCTGCAATGGCAATAACGCTAAAAAGCGACTCGTTAGCTCGCAAGCTCGAAACTCGAAAAAATAACGAGTCACGAGCTGACAAGTTACGACTCCTCTCTCTACTCTTTCCCCTTCTTGTTGTGTGTTATTTATTATTTGTTACCTATCGCTTTTGGTACGCTGATACTCTTTATAAGAAAGCAGTAGATCTTGTTGAGCAGGGTGAAGGAAACCAATCAAGTATTTATCTTGAGCAAGCTTTGAAAATGCGCCCAAATGAGCCTCGTTATCTTGATAAACTTGCTTCATCAACTTCTATTGTGGCTGCCTATCTTTCTGAGGATGCACAGAAACCAAAAGAAGCTAAGGAGTTAGCGGAGGTTTCGGAAAGATTCTCAAACTCTGCGCTTATTATATCCCCTTATAATGTTCAGTTTTGGTCAAATCGTGCCATTTATTTTAAGCGGCTTGCAGCAATTGAGCCTAAGTATCTGCTACTTGCAGTTGAGGCTTTGGAGAAGGCAGCCAGACTTGCACCTACTGATCCTAAAATCCACTATAACCTTGGGGTGCTTTACTCAAGGAGTGGTGACTTGCAAAAAGCCTTGGCTACGCTCCAAAAATCAGTTGAATTAAAGACAGATTATTATGATGCAAGAGTTGGTCTTGCAGAGTTGTATCTTGAAAATGGTGAAAAAGAGAAAGCAATTAACGAGTTGGAGTTTGTTTTGAAGAATATTAATCCGGCGGATAAGGATGTTAAAGAGGTGTTGGAGAAATTGAAAAAATAAACCACTCGCTTCGCTCGGGACTGTTTTCTGCGAAAATGAAGGCGGGTTGCGCAGTAAGATAAGATAAGTCTCGAAAGTTTATGGTACTTGTGGTACCCGATACTTTCGGTACTCTCCTACCGCGCCACCCGCCAGTTTTAGCGACGCCCTTCTCGCACATCTTCGCGCAAGCGAGTTAGGCGTGCCAGTTCCTCTGGAGTGAAAGTAAAACCGACCTTTCCCCGGCCGTGCGGAAAGGTAACAACGAATTCCGGAGGACCATCGTATGTCTCCAAGAACGAGTTCACAATGGAAGCTATTTCCCGCTCCCGCCGCAGCTCCATCACGCCGAACAACAGTACGACGATACCGGCGACAGTGAACCCAAGCGCAAGCAACAACAGTACACCTTCCGTACTCATCGGGTTTTCTCCTTCTCCTTCCTCTGCGCTATCCTTTTGGCCACCGACGGTGCATGCCCCAGACAAGTTTGCCCAAAACCATGGCTGTAACTAAGATCGTGATCAGGTTGATGGCCACTTGGCTGTCAGTGTCCATTGACCACCTTTCTGATCTGGGCAAACCATCTGTCCAAAATCCGGGGGCCGTGGATCGCGAACATAAATGTGTTCGCGATGGCCGTCAGCGAGAAAACTACAGCCGCCCCAAGCACAATCTCTGGCGGCATCCACGATCCGGTCACGATCAGCACTGCCAAGACTGCTCCGATCCCTAAGAGCACTAACGGTAGCATCTCTCTCCTCTCCCTTGATATTTGATGTGCGAACTTCCAGGTTCCTCAAGAGCGAACTCTCGAGTCTGAAAGACATTTTCTAAGTGTGGGCATACTATATCACAGAAAGGACCAAAAATCAAGTATTATGGGATAAAAAGTACCGTGGGGCTGATTTGACAACAATCTAAGACCTGACTCGGCTTTGAAGCTAGGTTATGGTAAAATACGTATATGATTCGGAAGATATTGCGTACAACTGATCCCAAATTGAGAACAATCTCTAAGCCAGTTCAAAAAGTCGACAAGAAACTTCTAAAGCTCTTGCGTGATTTAGAGGATACAGTGAAGGCCCAAAAAGACCCGGAGGGTATTGGCCTTGCTGCACCCCAAATCGGTGAGTTCGTATGTGTGTTTGTAATTCGGGACAAACACCAAATCAAAACTTTCATAAACCCTGAAATTGTAAAAAGTTCAAAAAAGACTAATGATCCCAAGAAAAAACCAGAAGAAGAAGAGTATTTTATGGAAGGTTGTCTCTCGCTTCCCCACTATTACGGGCCTGTTGAACGCGCTTTGTCTGTTACGGTAAAATACCAAGTTCCTCAACTACAACCTACAGCCTACGGTTCGACTGTCCTGAGCTCACCGTCGAAGGACAACCTACATACTTTACAAAAGACCTTCCGAGGTTTTATAGCCCAAGTAATACAACATGAGATTGACCATCTAAAGGGTAGGGTTTTTACAGAGCGCTTGATTGAGCAGAAACGAAAACTTTTTAAGCTTTACGGTGACCATTGGGATGAGGTTGAATTGCCATGAACAAGATTGTTTTCTTTGGGACTCCAGACTATGTTTTGCCCGTACTTGATACACTGAAAAACCACGGGTATGAAATTGCAGCAGTCGTAACTCAACCCCCGAAGCTAGTTGGTAGAAAACAAATACTGACTCCCTCCCCTGTTGCTCAGTGGGCAGAAAAACAAGGTATTCGGGTTATTGACGAGTCGCCAAAAAAGATTGTTAACACGCTGGAAGAACTAGATGCAGAAGTTGGAATCTTGGAAGCTTACGGTAGAATCTTGCCACTTGAAATCCTTAATGTTTTTCCCCAAGGCATAGTAAATGTCCATCCCTCACTTTTGCCAAGATGGCGAGGCGCATCTCCTATTGAGGCAACTATTGTAGCTGGAGATAAGGTAACAGGAGTTACAATAATAAGGCTTGATGAGGAAATCGATCACGGGCCTATGCTTACACAATTTACTGAAGAAGTGAGATCAGATGATACCAAAATTACCTTGCGCTCAAGACTTTTCCGAAAAGCAGCAGATGAGCTGGTTCGAGCTTTGCCTCTTTATCTAGAAGGAAAACTTGAGCTTAAAGAGCAAGATCATTCGAAGGTAACTTATACAACCCTAATTCAAAAAGATCATGGCTTTATCCCTCCACAATACATTGCATTAGCCTTGCAAGGGGACGCCTTGCAAGGCTATGAGCGGTATGAGTGGTTGATTCCGTTTGTCAAAAACTTCACCCTTCACCCTTCACCCTTCACCCTCGAACGTTTCATCCGCGCTCTTGATCCCTGGCCAGGAGCTTGGACGTTTGTTAAGCTAGGAAGCCATAATGCTATGAAGCAATCGCGCTTAAAACTACTCGTGGCTCACACAGAAAAAGGCTCCATAGCTCACCTTGCTCTTGACACTGTCCAGCACGAAGGCAAAAATCCAGTTTCTTGGAAACAGTTTAAGGAAGCTTATCCTGAGGCGAGGTTTGAAAACTAAGAAGCTGTTTGTACCGCACCAACTCTTCGTCCACCGGACTTCACAGCTCGCGTTACAGTCTTACCTTTAACTAACCTCAAACACTTTGTGCAAAACTTTTTTCGCATGTTTTTTCCACTCTCTGCAATCCAATAGGCATGAAGATTGGGTTTGAAAATTCTTCTATTTCGTTTTCCGGAAAAGGTGACTTGGCGTCCGATCATCCTACTTTTTCCGCATAAAGAACAAATGTTAGCCATGGAAAATTGCTCCTTCTAACCTGTATACTATATCAAATTCTGGTATAAGCATCAATATGTTCAACTTTTTAAACCCTGTGGAGCTAATTCTACTTGTTCCAGCGCTTTTGGTTGCCGTTGTTGTTCACGAATTTGCACATGCTTGGGCTGCAGATAGACTAGGTGATCCAACGCCAAGAATTCAGGGAAGACTAACTTTAAATCCACTTGCCCATCTTGACCTTTTAGGAAGCTTAATGTTTCTTTTGTTTCGCTTTGGTTGGGGAAAGCCGGTTCAATTTGATCCTTACAATCTTGAAAATCCGAGGCGTGACGCTGCAATAATTTCTTTTGCTGGTCCAGCTTCAAATCTCGTTACTGCAGCAGTTTTAGCAGTAATAACTTATTTTACACTCTCAATAAGAGGGATTCCGGAAATTGTAGATATACTCACTGTGCGTTTAATCCAATTTAATGTGGTATTGGCAGTTTTTAACTTAGTTCCAATCCACCCTCTTGATGGGGGGAAGGTTTTGATTGGCCTTTTACCTCCTGATACTGCGCAAGATTGGGATCGGATTATGCAACAATATGGATTTATAATTCTTATAGCTTTGGTTCTGCCGATTTTTGGCACGTCTTTAATTTGGTCAATCATAGGTCCTGTTATTAATTTTCTTTTGGGCTTATTTTTACCGTCATCTAATTGGATTTAGCTTCAATTTCTATATTGTTGCCTTGACCAAGATGTGTTTTCATGATATTCTATAGTTGCCCTACCGATAGCGGGGCTTAACAATCGGAGAATTTTTCCCTCATCAAAGGTTTCCTTCTCGGGAGAGCAGAGTTCTTGTATCGCCGTGGTGATACAGACAGCTTACCCACTTGTTGAAAAAAGGGGGAAATCTCTCCGAATGGTCCCTAAAGCGGTGGGGTTATTGTAACTATTTCAGCTTCTGAGTTTCGCGGTGCTCCGTGTGTTGGCGGCACTTTTTGCAGAATTTGTTAAGTGTTAGTTTCCCTTCTGTATTGGTTTTGTTCTTTTCGGTTATATAGTTTGCAGTCTTGCAAACCGAACACACGAGCCCGAACAGTTGTCTTGCTCCTTTTTTAGCCATCTTTTACTCCTTTCTACTTGCTGAGCCTGGAGGGAGGATTGAACTCCCGGCCTCTTTCTTACCATGAAAGCGTTCTCCCACTGAACTATCCAGGCAATTCTTTTGATTTTGCCAAAATTGCGAGTCAATTTTTAATTCGATGAGTGCTGGGAGAGGGATTCGAACCCCCGAAGGCATATGCCACCTGATTTACAGTCAGGCTGGTTTGGCCGCTTCCAATATCCCAGCATTATTTGTTAAATTATCTTTAAAACTTAAAAATCTTCCGATGTGTCTTTGGTTACTAAATCGTATTTCGCTGTAAAACTTATTTATATTGTCTCTTCTTGTCAAAAATATACTGTAACTAGAAATTCTGGACGGTTTGAAACCAAGTGTTTCCAGTATCCTCCGAGTAGATTTTAACAAATTCTCTGACCGATTGCGGAAAGACATTTGCATTCCACCCGAAGCTAAAAGATAGACAGACCCATCTGTATCAAAAAATCCTCTTAAAAAAGCCTTCATATACTCTTTGTTTGTCCAAATCCAAGCAGGAACATCCACCTGCCCTTTAACCTTATTTGGCATTAAACCCATCTCGAGCAACCATCGGACTATTTTCGTAGATCCGACATAGATAACTTGATAACCTTTTTTGGTATATATTGCTCGAGGATGGCACTCAAATAATTTCAATATTAACTTTTGTATGAAAGTACAATATTGTTGCTCCTTGTTTCCCAAGTGAACAAGAACTTGAGTAGGTGAAATGTGCCCATCTCCAAGCATTATCCCAATAAATTCTGCTAGCTCTGGGGAATATCTAGGCAGCTTAACGGTTAGATTGCTAGAGTTATTAAACCCGGGCTTTTTATATCTTTGAGTCGGTATTCGCAAACGAACCAAGCGATCATAAATTGTAGTTTCCGCTAAACCGATCTCTTTGCCAATTTCACCTATTGCTTTATTCTTTTTAACGTACAGGTCAACAAGTTCTTTTCGATGCTCATCTTCTTGTTGTTTTGTCCAACGCTTTGCCATTCTGAGCCGGAGGAGGGATTCGAACCCACGAAAACCTTGCGGTCCTTCGCTTTACAAAAGCGCTGCTCTACCACTGAGCTACTCCGGCTTGCGTAACGTAGATTATATCAAACTTTGGGCTCAAAGGGAATCTCTCGAGAGTGGAAAGAATATGAGGTTTGAAGTATAATTATGTCAGATAGGGCTGTGGTGAAATGGCATCACTGCTGTCTCCAAAACAGCCATTCCAGGTTCGAATCCTGGCAGCCCTGCATTCCAGGTGCCTTCGGAATTATACTTCGCTTAAAGCTGTGCCACCTGTAAAGTAGAAATGCGAGGTTAAGGGTGTGTGTCGAGAAAACTCCTCAAGAATAATTTTTTGATAAGGAAAATTCGGCCTTTTAGGGTCTTTTTGAGTTCCTCTATTTGGTAATCCCAAATCAAGCTCACAAGTTATTGTACATCAAATCGACCACTCAAAGCAAAGAGGGTGACCCTGTAATTACTTGACATTCAGTGAACTTTATAGTATACTATTGGCTTAGAGGATGAGATAGTTGGCTGTCCGCAAACCAATCAATTCTCAACTTCTCACTACCCGCAAGGGAGTGAAACTAGCACTTTAAATTGCGGAAGAAGGAGAACAAGAGGTGAAGCTTTTCTGGGCAGTCCTGGTATCCGTTTCGTTGGTGGTCACGACCTTCGGCTCAGCCTCCGCTGACAACAGCAAGGCGACCCCGATAGTGCCGCGTGTCGAGCTTTCCATGCCGGTAAGCGTACAGCCCGGCCAGACCGTTGAGGTCCCCGTCGTTGTCCGCACCGCTGGCGTGGCCGTGGATGTGGGCGAGTTCCTACTTGTCTACCCTGTCGACGCGATCGAGTCCGTCACTTTCAAAGCTGCGGATGGTATCACTACCATCACACAGCCTCGTCGCGAGGACGAGGGCCTTGGCAAGTTCTACCTGGCCTATGGGGTGTTGGGAGGCACGCTGAAGGATGGTCAAAGGGTGGCAACGATCAAGGTCGCACTCAAGAACAGCCTTCCGGCCACAACCATCACACTGCAGCTTCAGCGGAACAACCTGGCCCACGCCGGCATGCCTATTTCGCAAGCCCCTGACACGACGTATACCATCAGTGTGAGGCAGCTCCTGCTGGGTGATGCGAACGGCGACGGCGTCGTGGACCTTATTGACTTTTCGATCATGCTCGGGTCTTTCGGCGTCTGCAAGGGGCAGACCGCCTACAATCCGCAGGCCGACTTCAGTCGGAGCGGGTGCGTCAACACCGAAGACTTCTCGCTCTTGAGGAGCAATTTCGGCCGTAAGCAGGCGTAAAGCCCTTCTTCCACAAGTATACAAAGGCACCGTGTTCAGATACCAGTCGGTATCTGATTGTGACAATGACGTCACCACGGTGCCTTTTCTTTTGGTTCTTTTCTTTACTAACACAAAACAATTCCTTAAGTGAATTCTCAAAATTACACTACACTCCTACGTAGGAGTGTAGTGTGTTCAATTAAATATATGAATAAACTTATATGTTACAGGTGATATTTTGTGATACGTTATATCTCCTTGCCTCGCTTGACAAATAAAAGCACAAATGTATACTTAAATATACATTCAAGTGCATATATTATGAACTACATGACTACAACTGAATTACGAACAAAGACAAAGGAACTTATCCAAGCTCTCAAGGATGGTGAGACTGTGGAGTTGATTCATAGATCCAAAATCATTGGAGAGTTTAGGCCAGCTGAAGAAGAAGCGCCAGTAATACGAGACCTAGAGAAGTTTGAAAAATTCCTTGCTGGCATAGATCCTGGTGAAGACACAACCTACAGAGAAAGAGAAAGACGCTATAGAAAGCATCTTGAGGGAAAGTATGGCAAGGGTCTTTCTGGACACCAACATATTTATAGACTACGTTGAGCGTAAACCAAGCGCAGACCGAGCAGAGCTTGTATCACACAAGGTCTTTGTATCAGTACTCTCAGTCCACATTTTGGCCTACATATATAAGTACAAAGTTCCCACACCAAAACTCAAAGACTTGGAAAAGAATTTTACGCTCCTACCGTTCAATAGAATAATATTTGAGAAATCACGTCTAGGGCCAACAACCGATTTTGAAGATAATGTACAGTTAAATTCTGCTGTCGAAGCCGATTGTGATTTTTTCTTAACACTTGACCGCCAGCTCTTAAAACTGAAGTTTTTTGGCAAAACAAGGGTGGTTTCCTCTCTGAGCGCAGATTGAAACTTGCTACTACATTCATTTAATACAAAAGAAGCTCCCGATTGGGGAAAGTTCGGCAAGAGAAATCTCCTGAGAGTAAAATGCTGAGGCTGTTCCCCCGTCAAGATTTAGCGCGTCTTTAAACTTTATTCCAGATTTTTCTTCAAACATTTTTAAAACAGAAGGCAGACCAGCAAGGTTTGGTCCTATAAAAAGAGATTTCGGATTAAAAAGAACAAGGAAGATAGCTTTCCCCTCTTCGCTAGTTCCAACAACAATTCGTCTTTCTCGTTGATCATTTTTAAGTTTCAAGGATTGTGCACTATTGTTTTTTATCAAAATCGGTCCTGCTTGAACTGCAAACCGAAAGTCTTTTTGTGTCATATCTTCGGATACGAACACCACACCCTCACTGTCGATCCCAAAAACTCCGTTAAATAAAGCGTTCTTTGCCCATTTCTTCAGCATTTCTCCCTCTGTCACAAAAAGTCCTATGTGTTCTCCTTCTTTTGTATAAAAACCTCCGCTTACAATGTTTTTGCATCCTTTTTCTTGCATTAAAGCTTTTGCGGTTTTTTTCTCGTCAAGATTGGAGAAAAGAAAAATCTCATTTGGGTTCGGAACTTCAAACCAAACAATTCTTAGAGTTGAATCTAAGTAGTTTAGATCAATAATGTTTTTGTTTTTTGTTTTGATATTACTTTCCACCTCACCTTGTTTTGGTAATTCCGTGTTTGTTTTTTCCAACCACAACCAGAGGTAGCCTAAAATTCCTACACTAATTATCATTCCTAGAGCCAAGAGATGAACCCTTTTCATGCAATATACTAGTATATACCCACACCGGTTGGCTGGACGTGGATGGTAAAATGGAGCGTGAGCAAAATTACCACACTGACACTTTTCATTTTTGCAATTGTTATTTCTGGAACATTTGGTTGGTGGGTTGGCAAAAACCAAGAAAAAACAACCAGAGCGCTACCTAAAACAATTACCGAAAGGTTAAGACCTCTTGAGAAATACTCGATAGAAAATCTTTCAAAAAGAACAATTACTCCATCAGAGATCAAAATTGAAAAAGAATTGCAAGCCAAGACAACTGCTGTCAAAAACCCAATTTTCAAAAGCTACCTTTTTTCTTATATATCAGAGGGTAAAAAGGTAAGCGGGCAAGTTAATATTCCCTCAGGATCGGGGTCATTTCCAGCTGTTGTGATGTACAGGGGATATATTGACCAGAATGAGTACACGACTGGTATGGGGACAAGGAATACTGCCTCTGTTTTGGCACAAAACGGGTTTGTTACTTTTGCGCCTGATTTTTTGGGGTATGGGGAGTCGGATCCTATTAATCCTGATGTTATTCCGGCACGTTTTGAAACTTACACAACTGCCTTGGACATGCTTTCTGCTGTCGAAAATGGAAAGTTCGTTTCTGACAATCCTAACATTGAAAATTTCAAATTAAAAATTAAAAATTTATTCTTGTGGGGTCATTCAAATGGCGGACATATTGCGCTTGCGGTTTTGGAGATAACCCAAAAAGAAATTCCAACTGTTCTTTGGGCACCTGTTACTAAACCTTTCCCCTACTCTATTCTCTATTTTACAGATGAATCGGAAGATCATGGCAAATTCTTAAGACGCCAGATTGCTAATTTTGAGGAAGATTATGACATTAATCTTTATTCGATTGATACATACTTTGATCGTATTAATGCGCCAATAGAACTTCACCAAGGAACTTTGGACGTGGCTGTCCCCAAACGCTGGTCGGACAGTTTTGTAAATACTTTAAAAAAGAAGGAGAAAAAGATAACTTATTTCGTTTATCCGGGCGCGGATCATGACCTTAAACCTTCTTGGGATATTATAGTAAACCGCACTTTAGCTTTTTACAATAAACACCTTAAATAACTCTTTGTTCTTGCTATTGACATACACTGTTTGTAAAAGCTAAACTCAAGGAGAATAATGGGTGTTAGTCTTGCAGAACTAGCTCGCCCTTCAGAACTTACAGGATCTCAGACACCTGAGGTTCTTCAACCCCCAAAGGTGATCATATTTGACTGCGAACAACTTCTTGAAGTACTTGAATCATTTCCCCATCCACGAGTGGACCCAGATTTTCAAAGACAGTTAGAGAAGCTAAGAGTTGTAACAGAAAGGGCTTTTGTTCCTGAGTCTCTAGTTGCTACAGTAAGAGTTGTAGGTTTAGCAAGAGTTGATGATGGTTTTTTGCAAGTGAGCCATGATTATTTTACGATGGGAACTTCTTATAGAAGATTGGGCAATCCCCGGATCATACAAGTCCAAGGGGATACTGTACGGGGCATAGGGTTTGATTACGAGGAGATGGTTTATCGCTTGTATCAGATTGAGGAGGATCAAGTAATTTTGGTTGTTAATCGACCACCGGCAGATTCGTTTATACAAGATCCAACAGGCGGACAGAGATATGTTTTAAATCCTCTCCGTTGTCATATCCCCCCAGTCCTCTGACATATCTTGTTTATTTTTGGTATACTTATGGCAGAAGGTATACTTTCCCAAACATGGAAGGGAGGCGATATATGACATATGGTAGTTGTCAAAGCAAAACCTGGCGAGTCAATGGATCGTCTTATTGCGCGTTTTCGAAAAAAAATCTTGCACTCTGGAGTTCTTTTGGAATACAAAGAGCGCGAACGCCATAAGACAGACGCACAACGCCGCAAGGAACATAAATATAGAATTAAACATCTTCGGGAGATAGAGAAGAAGTATGGGCAGGATAGGTAAGAACTTTTCTTACCCGTCCATACTTAGGATGTTTTTTGGCAAGTTTTCGCATTGGGTTATCTCTATAAACTTTGGCGATTACAGACGCTGCGGCAGTGGAGATGGATTTTCGTCCCCTTTTACTATTGCCAACTGGTTCTTTCTTTTGATCCCATGAGTGTACGGCACCTTCGGTAATTGGCAATCTAGGCGTAGGCATGATAGAATAAGAACCTGATAGGAATCAGGAATTATCTAATTTTCAATTTACAATTTTCAATGAAAATTTAGAGATTAAAAATTGATTAAAAATTAAAAATTTCAAATTGTATTTTTATGGGTCTTGTCTCGTTTTTAAAAGAGGTTCGGGCTGAATTATCTAAAGTAGTTTGGCCGACAAAGCAGCATACAATTCAAGCAACAATATTGGTTGTAGTAATATCAATATTTGTAGGCGTGTATGTAGGAGGACTGGATTTGATTTTTACGAGTTTGATGAACACGATACTTAAGTAAATTCAAAAGTTAAAAGTTAAAAGTCAAAAGTTATGGCTAAAGACCAATCCAAACTACAAGAAGACCAGATTGAAACTCCTGCAGAGGCTGCGGAGGAGGAATTGTCTGTTGAAAAACCTGATGTGACCCCAAAAGACACGGGTATTTCTGAGCGTGGAGCTGGCTCAAAGCAACTTTCAGGTCATATTATTATTTCTGAAACCCGCGACCCTCGGGCCCGTTGGTATGTTGTCCATACAACTTCCGGACACGAAGCACGTGTTGCAGAATCTTTGAGACAAAGAATTGAAACAATGACTCTCGGAGAAAAGGTTTTTGAGATTTTGATTCCAACACAAGATCGAGTTGTTATAAGGTCCGGTAAAAAACTAATGGTTAAGGAAAAAATCTTCCCTGGGTATCTTTTGGTTAAGATGATTTTGGATGAGGATGCTTGGCTTGGTGTGAGAACTACTCCTGGTGTTACAGGATTTGTGGGCGCAGGGAATACACCCACTCCCCTTTCAAACCAAGAAGTAGAAAATATAGAGAAGTTTATTTCAGCACCTGCAGCACGTTATAAGGTTCGATTCTCAACAGGTGAGGCAGTGAGAATTACAGACGGGCCATTCGCAGAATTTTTAGGAACCATAAACGAAATGGATGAAGAGCGAGGAAAAGTTAAGGTTATGGTTTCGATCTTTGGAAGAGAAACACCTGTGGAATTGGATTTTCTACAGATAGCGAAGGTGTAAACAGGTTGTAGTTTGTAGGTTTTAGGTTGTAGAAAAATTCTGCCTAATAAAATGGTTGCAAAAAAAGTAAAAATCATTGTCAAAATTAATTTACCAGCAGGAGAGGCAACTCCTGCTCCTCCTTTGGGTCCAACCTTGGGTCAACATGGAGTTCCGATAATGGATTTTGTTAAGGCTTACAATGAAAAAACTGCTGATCAAAAAGGCAATATTGTTCCTGTTGTTATAACAATATATGAAGATCGAAGTTTTGAGTTTGAAACAAAACTTGCACCGGTTTCTGAACTAATAAAGAAAGAGCTTAATCTTCAAAAAGGAAGCGGAGAACAAAAGAAAAATATAGTTGGAAAATTAACTTCTGATCAGATCAAAAAGATTGCAGAAGCTAAATTACCGGATTTGAATACTGTAGATGTTGAGGCTGCGATGCACATAGTAGAAGGAACAGCAAGGAGTATGGGGGTGAAAGTAAGTTCGTAGGTTGTAGTGAGTAGTAAGTAGACTATTCGAAAACAGTAATCTACCACCTACTACCTACAGCCTACAACCTAAATTTGTTATGGGGAAAACTAAGACAGCGTTTGTAGGCCAAGAAGATCAGCAAAAAGCAAAAGACGCCAAAAAGGCAAAATACGAAGCCAAAAAAGCGGCACGTAAAATTCGTGTTCCGGGGCTTGGCGGCGGGCAGCGTGTTGTTGCTGTGGAGGCAGAACCAGCCCAGGTAGAAATTTCATCCCCAACCGCCCCAACTATCCCAGCCACCCCTAAAAAGATCAAAGTCAGGGGTAGAAAATATCTCTTGGCCCGAGCAAAGGTAGACCCGACAAGGGTTTACCTTGTAGACGAAGCAGTAAAACTTGTAAAAGAAACCTCTTTCTCTTCTTTTCCAGGTCGGGTAGAAGCTCATTTGGTGCTTCGCACCGGTTCTGTTAATAAAACTGTTGATCTCCCCCACTCAACCGGTCAAACCAGAAGGATTGAGATAGCAAATGACGAGACTATCGAGAAGCTCAAGACTGGTAAGATTGATTTTGATTTACTCATAGCTTCTCCTTCAATGATGCCAAAACTCGTTCCTTTTGCAAGACTTTTGGGTCCACGAGGTTTGATGCCTAATCCAAAACAGGGAACGATCTCGGAAAAACCAGAAGAGGTCGTTTCTCGTTTCTCTGGTAATACGCTGCAACTTAAAACTGAGGCTAAGGCGCCGCTTCTTCATGCAGTTATAGGAAAAGTTGATCAAACGGACAAGACACTTGCGGAAAATTTGTTAGCTGTTATGTGTGCTGTCAAAGACAAGGGTGTTCAAAAGGCTGTGTTAAAAGCAACAATGGGGCCAGCGATTAAAGTTGCGGCTTGACAGATCTTCAAAAAGCTAATACCCTTTCCCAAGGGTTCAATACAAAGTTGAAGAGATTTTTCAAAGAAAAATCTTTTATGTCTACAGCGGTAGAAGTAAAACCTAGTATGGGGGACATGGTGGATTCTTATCCTGTTCTTAAGGCTCGCCTCTTAGAAGAACTCAAGCCAGTCGAAGAAGATCCCCTAAGGCCAAGAATCGTCAACCAGTGGATGCAAATAGGATTTTGCCGAGCAGTGATGCTGCATACAACTCGTTTCAAAACTCAGAGATTAGTCTTATTAAATTTTTTGAAACGAGATTGGAGAAGCTGTTTTGAAACAGCTTCATAATTCAACCCCCTGCGAACCAACCTCAGAGTGCACAGGAGAGGTAAGTGTCACTTTCCAGCTTAAAGATAAACCTGGCCCATACGATCCTAAGCCAACTTATTGTCAAGGATGTCAACAACCCGTAACAGTCAGTATAACCACTTTGCTTCTTGAGCTTGATGACGGATGGCTTTAGTTTGTTGACAAAACTTGGTTTTTCTCGTACAATTACGCTTAACCTAAGACAGTGAGGCCCCGTACTAGACGGTACGGGATTAAACATCCCACCGAGGTATTTTGCAGTATAGTACAATTCATTGTGCGCCAAACAAGCGCAGATTGAAATCTGCTAGTACAGTTTCACCTCGGCACAACCGAGGTTTTTTGTTGAGTATGAAAAAGGCTGAAAAAATATTTGTAGTTGACAATTTAACAGAAACGATAAAAGGCGCAAAAAGCGTTACTATTGTTGATTATCAGGGTTTGAGCACTCATGATGTAGAAACTTTGCGCCACGAGCTACGGGCAGTTGGCGGTTACCTAGGTGTTGTCAAAAACACTTTACTTGCGCGTGCTATGAAAGCGGTTCATGGTGAGTTCGGCGAAACAGTCAATCGGGGATTAGAAGGCCCTACTGCAGTAATTATTGCAGAAGAGGATGAGATAGCGCCTCTAGAAAAGGTTGGCAATATGATTTCTGAAAAAGAAAGGCCAAAACTTAAGTTTGGGATATTTAATAACGAGATTCTTGATGCAGCAAAGCTTCTTGTACTTTCTCGTCTTCCAGGGAAAAATGTTTTGCTGAGACAGGCGCTTGGGGCAGTTGCTGGACCTATGTATGGGTTGGTGGGGACATTGCAGGGGAATTTACAGAAGTTGGTTTATATTTTGAACCAGAAGTCTAAGCAGACTATGACTTCGTAAAATGGTAAACGCAAAACGGAAAACGTTTATCGTTTCCCGTTGCCCGTTTTACGTTCCAGAGGGGGTGATATTATGGCAGCAGAAAGCAAAGTTTCTAAATTAGTAGAAGATATCAAAGAACTTTCAGTTCTTGAGCTTTCAGAGCTTGTTAAAATTTTGCAGGATGAATTAGGAGTTTCGGCAATGCCAGTAGCCGCTGCACCAGTCAGTGGACAAGTAGTAGAAACAGCCGCAGATGCAGCCCCCGTATCAGGAGGGGTGCAAACAGTTGTTCTTACAAATGCGGGAGCAAACAAGATTGCGGTTATTAAAGCTCTTCGTGAGATTAACCAAAATTTAGGACTTAAGGAAGCAAAAGATATAGCAGAGGGTGCTCCAAAAGAAATTCTAACCGGCGTAAAAGCTGAAGAAGCTCAAAGCGCAAAGACAAAGCTTGAGGCAGCCGGCGCAACGGTTGAACTGAAGTAAGGCACTTAGTCAGTTTACTACTTAACCTCGTCGAGTAAAACTCAACGAGGTTAATGTTTTTAACACCCCTTTTTTTTCTTCTTTCGACTAACTTACTACACTCCTCCATTCCCGAAGGGAATGATCTGTTCGTAGGAGTGTAGGAAAAAGATTGTGGGATTTGTCTTAAAGAGTTATATTTAAAACTTGTCTTAACTCAGGCATTTTAACGTCCTTTTTCCAGATACTTAACTATTTCCTCTGCAACGTTGATTCCAGTTGACTGTTCAAAACCTTGGAATTGCGCGCCGCGGTTTATCTCTAAAACATAGGGATTGTTCTCTTCGTCGTACATAACATCCACACCTGCGTAGTCGGTTTGGAGTGCTTCTGCTGTTTTTTCGGCAAGGCTTTTTAGTTCTTCTGTTAAAGGCACTCCTTCAACTTTTCCTCCGCGAGCAAAGTTGGTCAGAAATTCTCCTTCCTGTGCGGTCTTTCGCATGGCTTGGGGCAAGGCTTGGCCACCTATTACAATTACACGGTAATCTTGCCTTGTTGTTAAAAACTTTTGGAAAATTAGATTGCTTACTCCCCGCTCCTCTACAAGATCCATAAATTCCTTCTCGTTATTAAGTTTAAATACTCCCCTGCCGGAGCTACCGAAGCTTGTCTTTGCGATAATAGGAAAACTTATTTTTTGGAAATCAATTGCTTCTTCTGAGGAAAAAGAGATTCCGGGAACAACAGGGATCCCTGCTCTTATCATACTGTAGTGTTGTTCAAGCTTGTTCAGGCGAGGCCATCTTTGGTAGGTTTTACGGTTTACAACTACAACCTCTTTGTCGAAAAAATCAATTAAGGCAACTCTTTGGTAAACAAACAAAGGTCCCAAAAGCCCAGCACCGGAGACCCGAAGAATACAGGCGTCAGGCATTTCAAGCCCTTGGCCGCGAATTAGGATACGTACTTTCTCAGGGCCAAGAAGGATTGATAAATCTTTATAGAAAAGATTTTCTACATTGTGTCCGCGCTTTTTTCCTTCCTCAATTATCCTGGAGGGCGCATACGTCTCGGTACTTTTAGAGAAGATGTAAATATTCATATAATTTTTAATTTGAAATTTTTAATTTTTATTGAATTTTTAATACTAAATGTCTAAATTTTTAAACAAGAACTATTAAGCTTAATCTCTGTTTTGATCATTTCAAATTTATACGCAGTTGAAGAGATTTTCGAAGCAAATCTTTTATTCATTTAATATTGATTAAAAATTGTAAATTGAGAATTAATTTAGGGGTTTACTACAAACCCCTTTAGGTCAGATCTGCCGACAAGTATTTTGTACGCTAGGTTACTTCGGTCAGCAACTGTTGCTACTGTTTTTATTCTTTTCCCTCCAAGCCAAAAAACAATTGCTATGACGGGGCGATCTTCCAAACCTAGCGAATTTCTAGTCCTCTTATACCATAATATTCTGTTGCTTTCAAAGATACCTAAATCTTTTGCAAATTTTTTATCAATAGAAGTTGTCCATGCACCAGTATCAACCTTTGCTGTTACGTTTACTTTTTCCCCGTTAACTCCCCTTATCTTAATTTCCTCCACAACGTTTACTGTTTTTATTCCTTCATCGTTTTTTACCCTACCAACAAATGGCCCGGCAAACAAAGCTTTAGCTATTCTCACACCATGCTCTGCATCCCTAACCTCCAAGTCCTCAACCCGCTCAAGCCGTTTCCGTAACCCCTCCATATTAGCAAGTTGCACCTGAAGTCCCGGAGAAGAGTTAATTTCTAAAATTAAAGGACCTTTTGAAGGATGAAGAACAATATCCACCCCAACATATCCTAAACCTGAGGCTTCTTGGCCGCGAACGGCAAGTTCAAGTATCTTTGTCCAATGTGGAATTTTTATTCCGTTGAGTTTTCTTTTTGTTTCGGGTTTGTGTTTTATAAGTTCTCCATACCAAACAGCACGGGTAGTAATTCCTGTTGGAATATCTACGCCTGTGCCAATTGCACCCTGGTGAAGGTTTGCACGTCCTCCTGACTCACGGGTTGGAAGTCTTAGCATTGCCATGACAGGCACTTTGTTAAAAACAATAATACGAACGTCCGGAGTTCCTCTGAATGCAAGCTTTCTAAAAGCCTTGTGCCGAGCTACATACTCTTCGCAAAACGCAACATCAGGAACATTGCCCACGCTATAAGCACCCTCTAAGATATCAAGAACATGAAGTTTCAAGTCTTCGCGAGTTACAAGTTTTCGGGCTGTTGTTATCCAACCATTTTCGTCTTGAGTGCGTTTCTTAATAACAATAATACCCTCGCCACCTAGGCCTTTACTGGGTTTTAAGGCAAAGGAAGGGGGTAGTTTTGTCCAATCAAAAGCAAAAACATCTCTGGGTGTCTTAAAAATTTTATAGATTTCAGGTACTTCGGAGACACCATTCCGGGTCAAGGTGCGCTTTGTTAAAATCTTAGATCTTGCAATCTTTTTTCCTACTGCCGAACCGTATTTGTAGGAAAAAAGACGCGAGCGGGCATTTAAGCCGAGAATAGAAGATAATTTCATTAAAGTTACTTCAGTAACTCAGTAACACCAGTAACGTCAGTGACAAATCTGATGTTACTGTCTTTATTGACTTTATTGACGTTACTTAGCTATCAGCTTTCTAAACCTCCATAGTTCTATTAAACGAAGGCCGACGTATTGAGCAAGGAAAATGTCAAATACCAAAGGCAGTAAAAGAGCAAATTCGGGGTTTAGGAGAATCCAATGTTGGACAGCGCTTAGGGAAAGAACAGCAAAAGAAACCAGAGCTAAGACGAATGTTTCAGTTGTCAAAGTTATTGCAACTCTGATGCTTTTCCCCAACTGGACTTTGGTAAAATCTTCGGCTAACAAAACCATGATAAGAACCGGGAAAATAGAAACGTCGGGAATGGAAAGTTGCTCTATGAAAGGCGCTGTGAACAAAACTCCTAAAACCCCAAGAACCACAAACCAAAGTGTGAGTGCCATTCGGGGAAGATATTGAAATCGAAGCTTCAATTTTCTTATTACAAGGCGAAAAAGTGTAGAGATCGTAACAATAACCAAAAATAAGCCTATGCCAACAACAGGGCCAGTTGCCAAAAATACAACGGATAATGCAGCAGGGAGAAAAATACCAAAACCACGAACGCCGATTAGGTGGCGTGCAGCGGCAATAATGCTTGCAATAATGGGTAGCAAAAGAAGAAGGATAACAGTTTCGACAGAAACGCCAGAGGCAACGGCAGTTCTTATTGCATGCTTCAAGGGGTTATACCAAAAATAACCTGGATTTTGAGACTCTAGGATTTTGGTAAGTTCTCCCTTGTCGCCACTTACTACTTCTCCTGAAATTTCTGTACCCAGGACATTGCCGGCGAGTGTTGTGACTTCGGGCATTGGTACTTTAGCCCAGGCCGAAGTGCCCAGACCAAAGGCAAAAATAGTCATAGTAAGCAAACAGAGAGCAATTTTCGACATGGACCATATTATATCAAGCGGGGGGTGGAGTTTTCCAATCGGGGGAAAATTTAGTTCTCACCCGGTTGTATCCCAAGAAGATAAAGAACTGCTTCTTTTTTATAGCGGCGGTCGCCTCTTGAGTTTATTCTTATAGCAGGCAGTTTTCCGCGTTTGCCCCAGCGTTTGATGGTTAAAGGAGAAACACGTAGTACATCCGCAACCTCGCGCACTGTCAGAAGATCTGGAAGTTCTTGCAGCTTTAGCGGTACCCTTGTTCTGGAAGCCATTGGGTAGGAAATTTTTTCTGTACAGAATGTATCAGACAACAACCAACCGTGTCAAGCCCCAACTTTGTTGGGGAATTTTTAATTTTCAATTTTTAATTTTTATTGAATTTTTAATGACTTAATTTTTAATTTGAAAATTGAATAAATGAAAATTTATTGCTGTCCGAGCGCGTGCAAATTGTAAATTGTGAATTTTAAATTGTTTCTTGACATTTCCTATAACGAAGACTAAAAAGAGAACTAATGTACACTGCTGATAGACCCAGAAGGATGGACAGGAGGGTCTTTGGGTTAGCACTTGTTACCACTCCAGTAGCTGTTGTGGCTTGTGAGAGTGGACAAACTACTACTCCGGATGCCGTGCGTCTTCCTGGTAGAGGTGGACCAACCACCACTCCTACAAGAAGAGATATCTTTACACCAAGGATAGAAAGCATCCTATCTTCTGAAAAACCCTCTGGTGCAAGTTGGGAAGCTAGAATTGGTGGTGCTAGTTTTGTATTACCAGAAGGGGAAGTGGGAAAGGATACACCAAAATCTCCTGCGGTGATTTATGCAGAAAACAGAGTTTTTGTACGAGCTTGGACAGGGTACGGTTTTATCCTTGATGCTAAAACAGGCAATTCCCTTTGGAAATCACCAACAACGGGTGCTTTCTTGGGAGCTGATGCGAGCCGATTTGTCTTCCTCTCGGAGAGTGACTTTAAAGTCCAGGTCTATGAAGCAGCGTACAACAGGCCTGTTGGTGAGCCTATTCTCCCAGCGGCTTCTCCTGCATCCCGCGAGCAAATGTCTAAATACTGGCGTTTCCCTGTTCGGATAGGTGAAAAAGTTATTGCCATTCCGCGCGGAGAAACCATAGCTGGAGGAACATTTGATGGCTTTGTTGTTGTTGATAAAAGTGATGGTAAGGTTATTTTTGAAAACCCCAAGGATGGCGCCCATCACAAAATCCTTGACTTTATTGGCAATAATTTAATCGTCGGGTCGGGAAATACTGTAAGAGTTTATGACGTACTTAGTGGTCAGGTTATTGAGGAAATGCCAGCAGTAGCCCGGCCAAGAACAAGAGACCAGTATGTTTTTGCAAGATTTAGAGATTGGTTTGTGGTACTTGGAAAGGCACCGGAAACAAGGCAAAAATCAGAGCCTGGAATAATGTCCGTGTATGATACCAAAAATCGCAAATTACTTGCCAAAGAAGTTTTGGCGCAGGGAGATTTTTTCTCGGCATTCCGACTTCCAAGTAGTGCGCCTGATTGCTATAAAGACTGTAAGGCAAACCACGATAGAATAATTTTTGAAACAAGGACTAGCCAGACTGCTGGTGGAATTTTGGAATTGGAATACGTAACGATCCTGGCCGAAATGCAACTTGATCCCGCATGGCTCAGCGTGAAATATGGAAGTTCAGGGATTGGAGTAGTCCTTGCAAGCGGTGCCGTTTATGTAGGAGGGCCTTACATACAAAGACCAAACAGATACACAGCTGATGGTAGCCTTTTGGAAGGTGCTACTTTCGTTGTGCGTGATACATACTATGCGACTAACTATCTAAACGGAACGGGCGATGTTGCTTTCAAAAATTGGGAGGACAACAAAAGATATGTATTTGTGCAAACTTACAAAGGTTTTAGTGGTATGTACGATTTTCGAGAATATCCAGCAGTAAGAATGGTCGGTAAATTTGGAGATAATGTTGTTGCAGCAACGTGGGACAACTCACTCCCAGAAAAACAATCTGGGGCTAAAAAGCTTTACGCCTTTAATCCTAGTGTTTCGGTAAATAAACCAGTCTGGGAACGGGATCTTCAGACAACAAAAGATGTTAAAATCCTCTTGCATAACAATGCCATTTATGTTGCAACCGAGTCACTCTTAAAGATCTCTCCTGACACAGGCATACCAGAGCCTGTTGCCTATTTGGGCGCCACAGTTAGCCAAGTCTTTAGTACAGGAAGTCATATTATTGTTGAAACCTCGGACAATCGGTTGATTTCTTTTCCGATTCCCAGCTAGCCTTGCAAGGGGACGCCTTGCGAGGCTGAACATCAACTAATATGCCTGCTCGGGCGGAGTTACCAGCAATACCCAGTAAACCCGAAGTTGCTTTCAATAGGAGGACATTTATCCGTAGTAGTTTAGCAACTTTGGCCCTCAGAGGATTACCCGATATACCTTTCCAAACAGAGCAAAAAGAACAAGAAGAATCGGCTATTATTCTAGGTCAGGCTGTAACTGTTGAAAACTCTGGTCGAGTGATAATTTCTAACTTTGCAAATGGCCACTGGGAAGAGTTTGATCTTCCTCTCCATACTACCCAACCAGGGATAGTAAAAATTTCTCCCGATGGTGAGCGAGTTGCAATATGGTGTCGAACAGGAGACGCCTTCAGACCAGGCTCTCAATATTTATTCACTGTTGATCTAGGAAATCCGAATCCTACCCCACAGTTAATTTACACAAGAGGTGGTTACGCGCCATACGGAACAATCAACTGGTCAGATAATCAAAAATGGCTTACGTTGCACTCTGGCTCATTCAGCGGCTCAGAACTGGTGCTTTTAAACCTCGAAAACAATAGTGTGGCGTGGAAAGAAGATTCTAATCCAACCCCTCCCACTTTTTCTCCAAACGGCCTATGGTGGACATTTGGAACTAATCGTGGTCGTTTTGTTTTAGGCTTAGAAACCCAGTCTATCTACAGAATGGGCACAACACCACCTCAGTTTGCGCCAGAAGTATGGTCATCTAACAGTAAAACACTAGCCTTTATATGGGACAATGTTTTAGTAACACATCAACCAGAAAGCCGAGAGGTAAAATCCAAGGGGCCTGCGGAACAAGTGTTGGGTTTCTCTCCTTATGATAATCTGCTTGTCTATTTGGAATTTGCTCTTCCACCACAAATCGTAATCTTAGATTTAGCCACCAACAAAAAAATACGTCTAACCAATCTACCTGGTGTTACTCAAAGCAGCGAAATTATTTTTCTGAATACAAAAGAGTTTCGTATTGTTGCAGGTGATCCATCTGATGAAACATTAACAACGACTACAATTGACGCTCAAACTGGTCAGGTTAAGGATTCCAAAACCATAAAAATGCCTTACTGGGGTAGTTTATTTACTCGGGGAAATCCCAATAACCCTCCAAGGTTCATAAATCCCAACTGGGTTGCTGCTTACGATGAGCTGCAACCTAGCGGATTATACGCAATCTCGCTCGAAACAGGCAAAATCATTAAAATAGAGGCTGCCACAAGACTTCGGACAAGTGAACAGGATTCCCAGGCTTTTGTCGTAGCAAATGAACAAAAAGTTATTACAAAAACCGCAACTTATCTTGTCAGAGAGGGCAAAAGGTACACAGTTGTTGGTAAAGAAGAAAATCAGCCAGCAACAATTCGACATCAAACTACGCTTCTTGTTCCCGAACACATAATACAAGGACTTCCCGAGGGAAAAAGAATATTTGTAGATCCTCAGGAAAGGATCATTTTCGTTCCAGGCTTAACAAGCAGAGTACGACCGGGTGTGGGTGTTGAAGAAAGCGGCCTTTTTATAGATTTTCAAAGCAAGGTACACAGAGAACCATATAACTACAGAGGGGAGGACTTCATAACTGTAAGCTGGGCAGGTTTTGAGATTCGCTCCACAAACGGCCTTTATTATGCCAAAGAACAAGGCTGTTGGGATACATTTTCAAGCCCGGAGATTCGAGCTGATATATTGATTGATCTATTTATAGAATGGTTGACAGTGCATCCAAATGATATCTTTGTTATTCCAACACACAGCGAAGGCGCACAACCAACGCTTCTTGCAATCAATAAAATAAGGATGGCGAAGACACAAGATAGCAAATTCCCGATAGATCCTGCAAAAATAACTGTTGTTTTTACACATGCGCCAATTTTAGGTGTTGATAAGCCAGGGTTAGAGGGCATTGCCCGGGCCATTCCTTGGATTTCTGGTGATTGTAAACTATTGGGTATTCCATATCCGGGGGTTGCGAACCAACCAGTTATGGAGTACTTGCTAAAAATTTGGGAGAATCGTCAACAGCGCAAAAAGGAGATAGAAGAGGATATAAACTGGTTCCGGCAACAAGGGGGGCGAGCCATAAGTATTGGCTACGACCGAGATATGGTTCTTGCTTTCAGGTACAGCGCAATCCCAGAACTAATTCTTGATCTTTTATTAAAAACCGGAATTGTCTCAGATGAACCAATAAAAACTCAAGTACTTCCCGGTGGTGAAAATTATATGCTATCAACCAGACCAAGACAAGGATTAGGGCATGAGATGGTTTGGCAAACTGGCCCGGGCCTCGAATTGCTTTTAAAATTTATAGGTCCTCAGATTTTGTAATTTGTTTTTTGGCAAGTTTCAGACGCCATTTGAAGACTTCCCAAGGAAACACAACTATTGCGTTAAGTACTCTTGGCAAACGGCGGGGTTGAGTGATAAGCCGCCAGAGCCATTCTAAGCCGGCTTTTTCAACAAAGACAGTTGGTAAGGGCGTCAGACCTCCTAAATAATCAAAGGCTCCGCCGACAACCATAGCTACTCGGACGTTAAGTTTTGGCAAGTTTTTGCTTAGCCATTTTTCCTGCTTTGGCGGGCCAAAGGCAACGAATAATAGATGGGGCTTAAAAGCATTTATTTTTTGAATAGTCTTTTTCTGTATTTGTTTTTGTTTCTCATCAATCGGTGTGCCGGTTTCATCTAACCACGGTCCAGACTCGGTTAGGATTCTTGCTTTTCCTTTGGTAAAAATCTGAGCAATGGTTTCTGCTATGCCAGGCTTACCGCCAAGCAGGAATATTTTCCAACCTGTTATTGCAGATTTGTCAAGTAGTTCTTTAAATATGGCCCTACCGGGAACAACTTCAGTACCACCTAAGAGCCATTTTTTATTAAAAAATACCGAATATCCGACAGAAAGGCCTTGAAAAACTAGAACAAATGGGATCAAAATATCTCTGCCGGGTGTTGGGAGGGAAAGATACTTAAGGGCTGCTAGAACCCCTATGCCATCAGGTATCTTTAGGTCTGCGCTCCTTAAGGCATGGGCAAGCTTTATATCCTCCAGGCTTCGAAGTAAGATCTCTGGGTTCGGGGTGACCACAAGGCGAGGCTGGCCCGACGGCTGTCGAGGCTGGGAGTTGGTGCCCTTGACAAAATTTTGGATTTCGCTTAGCACTTTGGCTTTGCGAGTGCTATCAATGGGAATTCCAAAAATCGGTGCGATTTGTCGCTCCTTTGAGAGTGTTTCTTTAGCTATTTTTGGCTGTCGTGTTTTCATTTTTGCTCTTTTTTTCTCCCCCAAGGCAAGCTTGCTTCAAATTTTCGAACTTTCATTCTTTTTTGATTCAAACAAATGTCAAAAAAATAGTTTTTTTTAGTCCTAGTAATTATAATATAAAGCTATTCTATCTTCTAGTATTTGCCTCTCCCCTATCTTCCTGCCTTTGTTTCTTATAAGGCTCTACAATTGCTTGGTTGCTATATTATAAACTGGTATTTTGTACACAATTTACCCCCAAAAATACAAAGCTAATCTAAAGCTGAAAGTTATATTCATACACAGAAAGATTCTCCGTTTAGTATCATATTGATTATAGGTTGCGAACTTTATGCGAAAAAGCCTTTTTTACCTATCAAGATCGCGTAAAATTTTTAACGTCCTACAGGCTGCTTTATCCCAACTGAATTTTACTGAATTTAGTTTTCCTTCTCTAACTAACTGTCGCTGCAAGCTCCTGTTCTCTAAAACTGTCCTTAACCCTCTGGCAATATCCTCTGTAGAGGCAGGATTAACAAAAAGGGCACCCTTTCCTGCTACCTCTTTTATTGCCCCGCGTCCACTTGCTACAACAGGCACACCAGCTGCCTGAGCCTCAAGAATTGGTAGTCCAAAACCTTCTGTTATTGAAGGCAGGACGAAAACTTCTGCTTCTTTGTAAAGCAGGGGCAGGTCTTGATCGCTAATTCTGCCAATAAACTTCACTCTATCTTCTATTCCGGCTCTTTTGGGCTCTTTTAAGATTTTATCGTACATCCACCCTAATTTGCCAGCAATAATCAGTTGTATCTTTGCTCGCTTGGGTTTTGTTTGAGACACCATGGCAAATGCTTTGATTAGCCTAATAAGATTTTTCCGAGGCTGTACAGTGCCCACAAAGAGGACATATGGATCCTTTCCTATTCCATACTTCTGTCTTATCTTCTGTGCTTTGAAAATTGAAAATTGAAAATTTGAAAATTTTCTAAAATCCACCCCTTCATGTACAACTTCGATCTTTTTAGTATTAATATGATAGGTATTTATTATATCTGACATTGTATCTTGAGAAACTGCTATTAAACGAGTCGCAAGTCTTACTGCCCAGGTAATTGACCAGTTGCGGTAAATATGTGCTAAAAAGTTGCCACTTTGCGGCAAAAATTTACCCTCAAGACCATGTACTGTGACTACAATTGGCAGATGAGGGCGTAGAATGCGAGTTAAAATTGGAAGTGTGTGCGCAGGCACGAATAAAACAGAAGGTGGTCGCAAAAGTGTCTCTATTGCCAGTCCAACTTGTGTCCAAAGATACGGTAATCCTATTACTCTAGCTTTAAAATTGCGCGGTAATTGAAAGTTTGGCAGTTGTCCTTTTCGAAGATATAGCACAAACTGATTCTGTTTGTCCACCTTTGCTATACTTCGAACTAAATTCCAGCTGTAGTACTCTGGCCCAGCGGGGTTTTCAGCAAATGCACGACTTGCATCAATGCCGATGGTTAGTTTTTTTTGCATACTTTCGGGTTTGTTATTCCTCTATGGGAATAAGTTACAGGTTTTTACCTACTTGCTATGCTTCTTTTATACAAATCTAAATTCTCAAGTGCTACGCCGGTTCCCCTGACAACACACAGCAAAGGGTCCTCGGCAAGGTGTGCCGGCACTCCGGTTTCTTCAACCATTATTCTATCAAAATTGCGAAGACAACTTGTTCCTCCTGACATGGTTATTCCCCTCTCGATAATGTCGCTTGCTAACTCAGGCGGGGTATCTTCCAAAACGCCTTTAACTGCTCCGATAATTGAAAGAAGAGCTGGCTTCATTGCCTCTGTGACCTCAGAAGACGTCAAAACTACAGTTCGCGGCAAACCTAATACTTGATCTCGGCCTGAGACCTCTAGAGTCTCTTCCTTCTGGAGTTTTGTTGCTGAACCTATTTTGATTTTTACAAACTCAGCAGTCTGGTCTCCTATGATCAAGTTGTGCTTTCTTCTGACATAGTTTGCAATTGATTCATCTATTTTATTACCCCCTACTCTAACTGATTTGTGTACAACGACCCCTCCGAGACAGATAACTGCTGCTTCGGCAGCTCCCCCACCAACGTCTAGAATCATGTGCCCCGAAGGCGCAGCAACCGGGATTTTTGCGCCTATTGCTGCTGCTAAGGGTTCGTCAATAAGATACGCAACACGCGCTCCTGCTGATAATGTTGCGTCTAGAACAGCCCGTCTTTCAACTTGGGTACACCCGGCAGGCACACAGATCATAACCTCAGGCTTAAAAAAAGAAAAACGTGGGGAGACCTTGTTAACAAAATAGCGAAGCATAGCCTCAGTTACTTGGTAATCTGCGATAACTCCGTCTCTCATTGGGCGCAGGGCCTGGAGGTTTCCGGGAGTTCTCCCGAGCATTTTTTTTGCTTCGTTTCCAACTGCCACGACGCGGTTTTCTTCTTCGGAGATAGCAACAACAGTGGGCTCGTTCGCAACAACACCCTGGCCTGCGATCCAGACCAAAGTATTAGCAGTGCCTAAATCGATGGCAATACGTTGGGAGAGCATATATAGAAATTTTTAATTTTTAATTTTTATTCAATTTTCAATATAATAAACCCAATTAGATTAAAATCTAATTAGTAAATTTTCAATGAAAATTAATCAAATGAAAATTTATTGAAGATTGAAAAATATGTTTTGATACCTTTAGATCTACTTTCTCTAACTCCAGTCAGCATTTGGAGTATATCACAAAGATTGGGCTAAATACGCTTGAAAAATAGTATCTTAATAGCCTGGGTGGTATACTATAAAGGACCATGACACGTCTGCGCATTATCGTACTTCTCCTAACTCTTGCCTTCGTCGGAGGAATTGGCTGGTTGGTCATTTTACTTGCCAAAGGATATCGGCTCGATGCTAAAAATTTGGCACTGCGGCCGCGAGGTTTGTTTGTTGTTACGTCTGAGCCAGACGGGGCTCAAATTTTTATAAACAACACACTCGAGTCGGCAACTAACGCAACTATTTCTCTTCCCCCGGATACTTACGAGGTTGAGCTTCGAAAAGAAGGGTATTTTCTATGGAGGAAGACTATAACGATTCAAAAAGAAGAAGTCACAAAAATAGATGCCTACCTTTTTCCGGCGGCACCATCTCTCTCGGCGCTTACCTTTAACGGCGCGACATCTCCTATTCTTTCGCCGGATGGTACTAAGATAGCTTATGGAATTCCTTCCTCAGAGCCAGCAAATGACAAGGCAGGAATATGGATTATGGATCTTATTGATCTTCCGATTGGATTTTCCAGAGAACCAAGGAAAATAACTGATATTGATACAAAAGAACTATCTTGGCGGTGGTCGCCAGACAGCCGCCAGCTACTTCTTGCACAGGCTCAAAAAGGCTTTTTTCTTCTGGACACAAATTCCCTAACTTCTCTTCCGCCAGCTGGCGGACCCCTAACAGACATCAAACTCTCCGAAATAGCTAAAAAATGGCAGCAAGAGGAAGAAAAGAAAGCACAGGCAACCTTGCAAACACTTCCCAAAAAGCTCCAGGAGATTCTTAATGCAAAAAACATTGCTTTTTCTCCTGACGGAACCAAAATACTTTATACTGCTACCAATGATTTTGAGATACCAGAGAAGCTTGTTTCTCCCCTCCCGGGCTCTTCAACCCAAAAACAAGAGAGGAGTATCAAAACGGGTAATACCTATATTTACGATGTCAAAGAGGATCGGAATTTCTTGGTTTATGGCAAAGAATTAATAACTGATCAAGAAATTTTTGAAGAGGCCTCAAAATCTGCTCGATTGGCTACGACAAAAACAGAGAAGTCTACAAAAGTAAAATCTGTCAAGCCTATCTTGCGTTGGCTGCCTACTTCAAAGCATGTGATATTAGCGGAGTCAGATAAAATAATAATAATGGACTATGACGGGCAAAACGCACAAACAGTCTATGCAGGGCCGTATGATGCTCCTTATGCTATTCCATTCCCCAATCCCTCGCGGCTCTTGATTCTTACGAACCTTGGTGCAGGTCAAGGGACGATTTCTAATCTTTATTCTGTGAGTTTAAGGTAGGAGTAAATGTTATAATTTAGGTGCTTGTCCTCATAGCTCAACGGATAGAGCACAGGTTTCCTAAACCTGCGATGAAGGTTCGATTCCTTCTGGGGACGCAGGACGGAGATTAGCTCAGTTGGTAGAGCGCACGCTTCGGGTGCGTGAGGCCACCCGTTCAAATCGGGTATCTCCGACAAAAACTGCCACAAAACTCCCCTAACACCCCCAAAGTATGATAATCTAAGTAAGTGGAAGGCTATAAGGCTCTGAACTCCTACGTCCTAGCAACTGTAATCTGTGACTTAACTGCAGACTTTTGCAAACGTTATATCAATCCGCGCTCAAGGACAAAGGACCAGATGGAACAAGCTGCCCGCTCCGGCAAGCAAAATATCGCCGAGGGTTACACAATGCAAAGCCTTGAAGGGTATATCAAACTGACCGGGGTCGCTGACGGCTCGATTAAAGAGCTAGCTGCTGATTATGAGGACTTCCTGAGGCAAAGGAAACTTGAAACCTGGGATAGAAACGATCCAAGAATTAGGAAATTTAGGGCTTTTAGGGCGGTTTGGAAAGGCTCTAACACCCCTAACACTCCCAACCTCCCAAATGATCCAGAACAAGCGGCAAACATGCTCCTAACCTATTGCCAAATGGAATCTTATCTTCTTAAAAGACAAATCGAGGCTTTAAAAGAAAAATTCATCAACGAAGGTGGTTTTCGAGAAAACTTGTTCAAAAAGAGATTAGAAGAGAAACGCCGAAAGCAACTGCCCCAAGGGTCCTAATGTTCAAGAAGTTTTAGAAACCTCTCACTATCCTCATACGGCCCGACAATAGCTAAACTCAATCTCTCGGGTGTTATAAACTCTTGTGCAACACGCTGAATATCTTCAATAGTTACCCCATCGATCTTTTCTAGGATCTCACTAAGAGGCGTTATTTTGCCTTCTAAAAGCTCTTGTTCGCCAAAGAAATCCGCAACGTTTTCTGTGTCTTCAAGCCCCAAGACCAACCTCCCCTTTGTATATTCCTTTGCTTTCCTTATTTCTTCTTCTGACACATCTAACTTGCCTGTAGTGTGTGCCATCTTTGATAGTTCTTCTAAGATCACAGCTATTGCTTCTTCGATCTTTGAGTGAGCAACACCTGCTCGAACAGCTAAATAACCATTGTCCGTGTAATACCCAAGTTCGGTTCGGATGTAATATGCGAGTCCCCTTTTCTCGCGTACTTCTGTAAAGAGCCGGGAAGACATACCGCCGCCTAAAATAGAAGACAAAATAGCTTCTGCGAATCTGTCGGGGTGAGCTAAAGGATTACCTCGCACACCCAAGACAATATGGGATTGCTCGGTTTTTTTTGTGTGTAGTTTAACTTCAGGATGACCGGAAGGATTGGAGTTAGGGAGATTGGCTCCACTTCGCTCTTCGAGCTTCGCGGAGCAAGAGAAGTTAGGGACACCTAGACCAAACCAGTGTTCGGCAAGATCTAGTACCTCTTCCCTATCAAACTTCCCTGCAATGGTTAAAACCATGTTCGAAGGGTTATAAAACTCTTCCAAAAATCTTACAAAGTCTTCTCTTCCAACTTTGGCAACGTCCTCTTTTTTTCCCGAGATGTCCCAGCCTAAGGATAGGCCTTGATACAAAAGTTCCTCGAAAACAGATGGCGCTTTTCTTGTTGGCAAATCCTCGTACATTGCGATTTCTGAGAGGATTACTCCTTTTTCTTTTTCAATCTCTTCCGGTTCAAGAAGGGGTGATTGAACAAAATCTGAGAGTATATCAAAAGCTAAAGCAATATGATTATCCATAACTTTCAAATAATAAGAAGTGCGCTCTTTGTCTGTCCCGGCATTCATTTCTGCGCCGACACTATCGGCAGCCGAGGCAATAGCCGCAGCTGTTGGGTGCCGATTTGTTCCTTTAAAAACCATGTGCTCGAAAAAATGAGCAAGACCATGAACTTCTGGCCATTCATTTCTGCTGCCTGCTTTAACTATTACGTCCACTGCCACTGATTTTACAGAGGGCATTGGGATGGCCAAAAGGCGCAGGCCGTTTGAGAGAGTGGTTTTTTGAATATCCATACAATAAATTTTTAATTTACAATTTACAATTTTTATTCAATTTTTAATACTAAATGTCTAAATTTTTAAACAAGAACTACTAGGCTCAATCTCTGTTTTGATCATTTTAAATTTATACGCAGTTGAAGAGATTTTCGAAGCAAATCTTTTATTCATTTAATATTGATTAAAAATTAAAAATTTAAAATTAAAAATTCCAAAATGTTCTACATTTTGGCGGGAGCTTCCCCGCCTAAACTTACCACTCGCCTTTTCAGTACTATTCGTAAACGGCTCGTGGCGCATTTCAAGGCGGACTGCGCTCCCTCACATCCGTTCGGGAGCTTGTATCCCCAACAACCCCAAGCCAGTCTTTAGGGTATTCGCAACTGCTTCTGTCAAGGCAAGACGAAACGCGCTTTGCGAGTTGGCTATAGAGCTACGGCTCACATCGAGTATTCGATGGGCAGCGTAAAACGTATTATACCTCTGGGAGAGCTCAAAAAGGAAATTACACAAGAGGTTAGGCGAAAAGTTGTAGGCTGATTCTTGGATAACTTCTGGAAAGTGATAGAACAACCTAAGGATAGCTTCCTCCTCGGGCTCCAAATTTGAAATTTGAAATTGAAAATTGAAAATTCCAGCTCGCTGGAGCACACTTCTACACCTTGCATGTGTATATTGAAGATAGGGCGCTGAGTTCCCTTCCAGGGCAAACATCTTCTCCCAATCAAATACAATATCTGTTGAAGGATGGTGTGAGAGGTCGAAGTATTTTATTGCGCCGATGCCAACGGCGACAGCGACTTCGTCGCTTGCTACTGAATGGCTATTAAGCGATGATGCTATGGAGCTATCCTGCGTCATAGCTTTATCGCTCCTTGGCTTCATAGCTTCATAGCCAAACTTGCTTTCAGCAAGTCTTTTAGCCCTTTTTATCGCTTCGTCAAGTATCAATTCAAGTTTTACAGTTTGTCCAGCACGTGTCCGCATCTTACCAGTCTCTAACCTATACAAACCATGCTTTACATGAACTAACTGTTCTTTTTTAGCATATCCAAGCATCTCGGCTACAGCGAAAACTTGTTTAAAATGAAACTCCTGATCTACTCCAACTTCGTATACAATCTTTTCAGGCTTAAATTCTCTTGCCCAAAAACGAATTGCTGCTAAATCACGCGTTTCGTAAGTAGTTGCACGATCGGATTTGAGAAGAAGGAGGGGTGTTTCAAGCCCGGGAATTCTGACAATTAATGCCCCTTGATCCTCTTTGGCAATTCCTTTTTCTTTTGCGTCTTTTAGTACAGGCGCCATCTTGTCCTCAAAGAAGCTTTCAGCGTGGATATAGTCAAACTCAACACCCAGAAGATCCCAGATGCGTTTAAACTCAACAAGGCTAATACTTTTTATGTGTTGCCAGATTTCCCAGGCCTCGGAGTCCCCTTCTTCGAGTTTCTTAAACCACATTCTTGCTTCTTCCATAAGTGCAGGGTTATCCTTCGCTTCTTGATTAAACTCAACATACATCCTCTCAAAATCATCAATTGTTAAATTTTTGAATTTTGAATTGCAATTTTGAATTTTGAATTTTGAATTTTGAATTCTTGCGATTAGCATTCCAAATTGTGTTCCCCAGTCTCCCAAGAAATTGTCAGCAATCACATCCCACCCTAAGAACTTGTGAAGTTTGATAATTGCTTGTCCGATGATTGTTGAGCGCAAATGACCAATGCCGAATCTTTTGGCGATGTTAGGATGGGAGTGGTCAACAAGAATTCTTTTGCCCTCGCCTTCTTTGGAGCTTCCGTACTTTTCTCCAGTGTCTAATGCAAAATATAATTCTTGGAGTAGTGCTTCTTTTGAGAGGAAAAAGTTGATAAATCCTGGGGGTGCAACCTCAACGCGGTCTAAAATTTTCAATGGGTTTTCCCGCCTGCTATCGCCTAGCAGCGAAGCAATTGGCGGGCAGGCAATTTTCAATTTGATTGCTTCTGCCAATTCTAGTGGAGTTCCAGACTTTTCCCTTTTCCCTTTCCCCTTTCCGCTTGAGACTATCGCCATCGCGATATTCGAACTGTAGTCCCCATGTCCCAGTTTACCCTGAGCCTGCCGAAGGGTCGGATGTTCAAGCTCTACGCTACCAGCTTCAATCCCCAACTCCTTAAGGGCGTTTTTGATTGCCTCTTTGATGGTCTTTTGGAAATTCTGATTTTCCATTTTATTTTTATCCACCTCGGAGGAGTCATGGCTTCTCCTTCGACTTCGCTCAGGATTCAGCCTGCCACCATCCGAGGTGGAGTTTACTATTTGTCTCTAATTCTACATCCTCGAGCGTTGAAGATCCAGTCGAACTTATGCAAGGCCAAATGTATCCATATATTTCCCGAAGCAAAATTTGGTCTACTCCCCTAAAAAATACTTTTTAACAACCACTTTTTCTTTTTCACACACCCTTCGATAAGCTTAGGGCGTGTTCGAAAAAAAATTATAACTTTTGTACTCAAAAACTACTAATTGCCCCTTGACAAACTTTTGCCCAAAAGCCTACTATGAAACTTAGGAAAATTACCTAGTTTTGAAGCCAAAACTCTAAAATTTAACACCTGCCTATGTTAAAAAGTAAATTAAGGATCTTAAACCGTCGAAAGACAAGAATCTTTGTACGCCGTCTACTCTCCAAAATCACAACCCTCACAGAATTTCTCCCTTTTAGAAAGAACTCGCCCATTTCTACAAGAGTGCCAAAATGGAAAAAGTCAATCCGTGCCAAAAATACGGCATTCTTTGTACATTTGCTAGCTTTACCAAAGATAACAATTCCACAAATTAACTTGCTAAAAACGCCAAAAGTCAAACAGGAATCCTCCTTAGATGATACTGGCAAACAATACATCTTTACGGTTTCTGAGGCTGCGAAATTCTTGGGTGTTTCTTCTGATACCTTAAGAAACTGGGAGGCCTCAAGAAAGCTTATCCCCCAAAGAACCCGAGGCGGGCAGCGGCGCTATCGCTTGGCGCAACTTCAGAAAATGCTGGCTGTCCGGAACCCGGTTTTGTATGAGAAGGTGAAGGAAAGTAATGAAGTACTTCAGAGTTTAGCTTCGCAAGGGGACGCCTTGCAAAGCCAACTCACCAGTACAAGCACTAGTACAAGTTTCTGGCGCGGAACAGATTCCGCTAGTACAACAAACATTTGGCAGACCCTTGCTTCTTTCTTCAAACCAACCCCTTTCAGACTTGCGGCCGCTTCAGCAGGACTAATAGGAATAGTTTTGTTTATCAGCCAGTTATCCAATTCCGATTCCAAAGTAGCTTCGCAAGGTGAGACCTTGCGAGGCTACGGGGGAAAAAATGCCAACTCAGCCAACTCAATCAACTTAGACAAATTAGACAAATCAAGCGGTTCTGTCCTTGCTGCCCTAAGTGAAGCTTCCTCAAACAACTATATTTTGGAGATAAACACCCCGGCTAACTTCTCCCAAACCCTACATGTAAACGGTCAAGAAGTCTTAACATCAAGCGGCGCTTTTGTTAAAAGCCTGCAGGGAAAATCAGGCAGTCTAACTTTAGAGGAAGGAACTGGAATTGATATTGAGGGCTTGAAAATAAGTTTCGGCGGGTGCACAGCCTGTCTTACGGACTCTGATATAAAAGACGAGCTGACAATCTCCTCTTCAGGCTCGGTTGCTGTTGGAGCGCTCTCAGGAACAGTAGCAATAGGCAAAGGAGGTACGGGGTTAACTTCTTATACTAAAGGTGATCTTGTTTATTCTTCCGCAGCAGATACTTTGGCAAAACTTGCAATCGGCACAGCAGGCCAGGCCTTACTCGTCGGCTCAAGCGGAGTGCCTGAGTGGGGGCAGGGATCACAATGGACAACCTCGGGCACAACGATTTACTACTCAAGCGGGAATGTGGGAATTGGCACTGCTTCCCCTACCTCAACTCTTTCTGTTTCCGGAACAGCTAATATCACAGGTAATGTAACTTTGGGGGACGCAACAACTGATACAATTACATTTACAGGACGTGCTGCCTCAGATATTATCCCCTCAACCTCCGGCAGCTATGCCTTGGGCTCCTCTGCCCTGCCGTGGTCTCAGCTCTATCTGTCTGGTGTGGCCACCATCGGCGGGCAGTCAACCTTCACCTCAACCCCGACTGGCACGGCTGTGGATAAGGGAGTCATCTATATCAACCCTGCCTCAAACGGAGGCAGTGGCAGCAACACGGTCTTTGGCATAGCAGTGGCTGATATTGAGAAGTTAAGGATGGATGCCAGTGGTAATATTACCATTGGCGGTGACTTGATTGGCCCCACTGGCGGCTCTGTTGGTTATTGGACAAGATCAGGCACTACCATTTCCCCGGCAACATCCAATGACGTCATCTCCTACTCCTCGAACAACACTACCTCGGTGCTGTCACTTACTGCCAGTGGGGCTGCGGCGGACGCGTTCAAAGTCGTTGCTGATTCTGTTACAACCGGCAACGCCGCTTCAATCTCTGCTGATGGTTTAACAACAGGTGATGCTCTGGAGATTTCTTCAACCTCAACTGCGGGTGGGCTATCAGGGGCATCATACCTAATAAATCTAGCAAGAAGTGGTACAAACGCTAGCGCTTCGCATACTGCCTATGGACTCTATTCTGCTGTGACCAATACAGGAACAACATCTACTAACACAGCAGCATACTTTACTGCTTCAGGCGCCACCACCAACTATGCCCTTTATTCC
>JACPEJ010000001.1 GCA_016183565.1 Candidatus Blackburnbacteria bacterium
TATGAGGATATCCCTGTAGAGGATGTTAAACCAGATGATGAAGTATTGTCCTTAAATGATGTTACAGGTGAGTTTGAGTGGCACACTGTTGAGAAAACTATGGATATGGGAATACAGGAAGTGTTTAGGTTGGAGACAGAGAGTGGAAAATGGATTGAAACTACCTCAGAACATCCATATTTGGTCAAAGTACACAGTTCCCACCAAAAAACCGCTTATACAGCGGCTTTGGTAAATCTAACAGGAATGCTAAGTGACCAGACTGATAACCTTGATAGCAATATATCACAACATGAAGCTTTTGTCAAGTCAGAAAATATGAGCGTGGACCTGCCGGGAGTTGAACCCGGTAGACCTGGATTATCAGTCTGGTCTAGCAAACCTGCCAAGCCCACGCCACTGTCATTATCTCAAATAAAAGTAGACTGGGTCAAGGTATCACAGCTTAAAGTAGGGATGGAGATAGCTACAGTTAATGGGTGGGAGAAAATAGTAAGCATTACCAAAGTAGGCCGCAAACAAACCTATGACCTCCAAATTGCAGGCACTCACAACTTTGTGGGTCACGAAATTGTGGCACACAATACATATATCAATAGTGCAACCGATACAGGTGTTGCCTTGGACTTGGATGCAAATAGTTTAACTACCGGAACAGGTATTGATGTTTCGTCAACTGCAGCTGCCCTTTCATCAGGAAAAATGTTTTCTATTTCTAAGACTGGTGCATCTGGTTCTACTGCATTCACAGGAGATATTGCCAGTGTTACCTACTCCCAGACATTTAATGGAGGTGTTGGGTTGAATTCAACTGGAAATGTTTTGGATGTGTCCCGAGCAATTACAATTGATAACACAGGCAACACTCATACAGTCTCAGGAGCTTTAGTAACAATTGCTGATTCCGGGGTTGAAACTAATGGGGATATCAATAACACCTCAAATATCCTTTCTTTGGCTCAAAATTGCGGAACAGGAGTAACTTGCTCCGGGGCAGTCTTAAAGATCACAAACTCTGGGACTGGTGCTGATATTTCGCTTAAAAACTCGGAAACGATTTCAAACGGGACTGATGGAACAATAACTTTTGGTGCTGACAAGTTAACTTTGACAGGAACCACAGCAACCTCAGGCACACTCTTTACAGCAAGCTATACAGCGGCTGCCATTCAAGATGCAGCCTTAACCGGACTTTCGTTTGATATTTCAACAAACGTTACTGTTCCCAACACCGCATCAGGCAATCAAACGGGCATAAGTCTAACTGTCAAGGACGGAGGTTCCTTGGCAACTGCCATAGGCATCTCAATTGCCGGAACAGCTGACCGCGGTATTGATTTTTCCGGCTTAACTACTTCCTCGGGTGGGTCAATTGTTTATAATGACATATCTTCAACCATTGATTTATCCTCGGTCGCGGATAATGTTTTGGAGATCACAAACTCTTCCGGGACAGCTGCAAATGATAACACAATTACACTTGAAGTAGATTCCGAAACAGATGCATCGGATAAAGTTCTTTTCCGTATTGTTTCTGATGTTGGGGGGGATGAGCAGTCTAAAGTTACGATAGATTCTGACGGTGATATTGTTGCCAATAATATAACTCTAAATCAGGGCTTCACCTGCGCAGACTGTCTTGATTTTGATGATTTTGAAGACACACTTGATCTTGACAATAACCTCACTCTAAACCAGACAACTTACACCTGGGGTCAAACTTTTACTGGTGATACGACGACCGGTTTTACCTATACTGCAAATTCTTTGACCACAGGCACTGCCCTAAGAATCACCTCGTCAGGAACTATCACTTCCGGTGGCGAGCTTTTAGATTTGGTCGGAAATGGTATTACCACAGGGAACGTGGTTACTGCTTCGGCAACAGCTCTCACTTCAGGATCCCTTCTTTCCTTCACAGGTCCTTCAGGAGCAACAGTTGGAGCAACAGGCGACGTGGTAACTTTAACCTCGGACATTGGCAACGCAGGAGCAATGTTTAAGTCAACCGCAACTTTTGACTCAACCGCAGCCTCGGCATCTTCATACAACGCGTACTTATCAACAACAAATTCAAACGGGACAAACGCCAACACAGCTTACGGTTTTTACTCCACCTTATCAGATGCTATTGCATTACCCAACACTGACTACGGAATTTACTCAAATATGTCAAATAGCGGTGCTAATACACTCGGAACAAAAACAGTCTATGGCCTCTACTCTACTTCCACAAACACTTCAACAGGAGTTGGCGGGACAGCTAATACCTATGGCGGATATTTTTCGGCAACAGGAGATACCGGCGGAGCTTCAACGACTTTTGGAATTTATGCAACAGCCTCTGGCGCTGACACAAACTACGCTCTCTATGTTGTCGGCCAGTGTGTAGCCAGGGGAACCAGGATTAAAACCAGACGCAGAAGAAAATCCAAGACCGATACTGATTCTGGACCAGATCCTTTAGAGAATTTGAAATTTGAAATTTCTAATTTGAAATCAATATTAAATGATGAAATGTCTAAAAATTTAAAATTAAGAGATTTAGATTTGATTAAAAATTTAAAATTAAAAATTAAAAATTATGAAAATCAAGTTAAACAACTTGAGTCTGGGAATAATTATTCTGACTGGATTTATGAGGATATCCCTGTAGAGGATATTAAACCAGATGATGAAGTGCTATCTCTCAACGACCAAACAGGAGAATTTGAGTGGCACACTGTTGAGAAAACCATGGATAAAGGGGTACAGAAAGTTTTTGAACTACTCACAGAATCCGGTAAATCCATTGAAACCACTGCCGAACATCCTTACCTTGTCTGGAATGACCAAATAACAGACTTCAACTGGCTCCAAAAAGACAGTTTTGAGTACACCGAAAAACTGGCCAGAAAATTCTATTATGAGCGCTTTGCCGGTAAATCTATTTTCGTACCTGCTGTTGGTGGACGGATTCGCTTTACTCAGGAAGGATGGAACCATTTCGTCCAAAAGAGCCGCTCAATAAATGAACTTATTACCCGTTTCTTTGCCTTACCAAGAGTGCCAACGGTATTTAGGACTAGCCAGAATATCACCGGGTATAGAAAGCTTGAAAAAGGAACCATTACTATTGAATACTGGGAACTACAAGCAATCGTTGAATATGTACACGTCCGAGTCATTGTTTCGGCCGTGAACGGCGGTTCAAAGTTCTTCTTATCCTGTAATTGGTTGGGAACAAAACAAGAAGGGGGTATTGAAACCAACAAAAAAGAGCTGTCTCTCTCGCCTAGGGGAAAATCCCATTCGGGTCGACGTCGACGACTGGTTACGTCTCAGCTCTTTAATAAGCTTAATATACCAGAAGATAAACAAAATGTCAAGTGGACAAAAGTAAATAAACTAAAATTAGGTATGAAGATTGCCACCTTAAACGGTTGGGAAAGGGTTATATCAATTAAAGAAAAAAGTAGAAAGAAAACCTATGATCTGCAAATAGAGGGTACACACAACTTTGTGGGTAACGAGATTGTGGCACACAATACTTATCTTAGTGGCAATGTTGGCATTGGGACGACGAGCCCTGCCCAAAAACTCCATGTTGAAGGACAATGTGTGATCGGCAATACACTTCTGTCAATCAAAAAGAAGAAGAAGCGCCGCGGAGATGAAGAAGACGATGAAGCTGTTGAAGGAATACCAATTAAGGATATCAAACCAGGAATGGAGGTCTATTCTCTCAATGAAGAAACAGGCAGATTTGAAGCGCACAAAATCAAGGCTCTGTTAGATATGGGGGTTAAACCAGTCTTTAAACTGATTACACAATCCGGCAGAGAGATCACAACCACAGGTAATCATCCTTATTTGGTACAATTAACTTATGATGAACTCCAAAGAAGAATTCAGCTTCGAGAAACTGGAAGTCTGGAAAGAGACTATGGCCTTAGTCAAGGCAGTCTATCAACTGATTACGAGTTTTCCGAAACAAGAACAGTATGGACTGACAGATTAAACACCAAAAAATCCGCCGAAGCGGATTTTGGAGATCCCACCAAAGCGGGGTCGAACCTGGCTTATCACCTAGAGAGCAGGATACTACAAAATAACTCTTTTGTCAAGTCTGAAAAGGGCGTGGAGGTAGCGGGATTTGCACCCGCGGAACCCTGGATGATAAGCCAGGTTCCCCACTCAGGTACCCCCACACCAGGTTTATCATCTCAAAAAGATTTAGTTAATTCAAGATGGACGAAAGTAATCTATCTTTCCCCCGGAGATCTTATTGCCGTTTCTTCTCTGAACTCTGATCTACTGAACTCTGAACATGCATTATGGGACAAAATCCAATCCATCGAATATGTAGGAGAAGAACAGGTCTATGATATTGAGGTTGAAGGAACACACAATTTCGTCGCCGGGCACTATCTTAATAAAAAAACAGGGAAAGCGCTAACGCAGGAGCAGGAAAAAGCTTATATTGAATATCTTAGCCAACAAAAAACCCGCCTTTCAGCGGATTCTTTGACAGATAGCACAGTTGATACTGTTGCTTCCGACTTCTCAAGAAGAAGTCTAGCACAAGAAACCGGGTTTGTCAAGAGTGGAGCTGAGGGGAATCGGACCCCCGCTACCCGAGTTGAGAAGTCGGAAGCCGTACCAACGGCAGCCCCACCAAAATCATTGTCTCAAATTTTAGGCGAAGATGTCAACGAAGATGACGTTGTTTACGGCGGAATCGTTGCCCATAATACTTACGTAAGTGGCAACGTCGGGATTGGGACGACGGGACCTGCATCCACGCTCGATGTAAACGGTACATGGAGGGTTTGCAAGTTTAGCAAACAGTTTTGTTATTGGTTCTCAAGTAGGGCCTTTAATTTTTGCTACAACAGATGCGGGTTCATTTCCTAGCGGCAGGATGATAATTGATGCAAACGGCAACGTCGGCATCGGGACGACGGGACCGGGGTATAAATTGGATGTGGCAGGAGGAGCTAATCTTTCCTCGGGCAATGCCTACTACATCAACGGGGCTTCAGTTCTTAATGCCACGACTTTAGGATCAGGGGTTGTTAGCTCTTCCCTAACCAGTGTGGGAATCATCACCACCGGTACCTGGAACGCCACCGTAGTTGGAGCAACCTACGGCGGCACCGGCCAGAATGCGGTTACCGCCGGTGATATTCTTTATGGTTCCGCCGCCAATACCTGGTCAAGATTAGCTGATGTGGCCACCGGCAATGCTTTAATCTCCGGCGGAGTAGGTGTGGCTCCCAGTTGGGGTAAGGTAGTTTTAGGGACACATACCAGCGGTAATTATGTCTCCTCAATTACCGGTACCGCCAACCAAATTACTGCCTCTGCCGCCACCGGTGATGTTACCCTTTCCATCCCCTCGGATTTCCGGGCTCCAGGCACGGTTAACGCCGTTTCTGGTCTTTACACCGGAGCTACGGCCGGTACCCTGCGCTTGGATTCCAGCGGCGCTCTTTCCAACATCACCAGTTTAACTCTTTCCGGAGCCATCAGCGGCGGCACCACCTACTCCGGCTCTGGCAATATCACTTCCACGGCCGGGGTGTTAACCATCAGTGGCACGGGGAATAGTTCAATAGCCGGCAACGTTGGCATCGGGACGACGGGGCCGGGGAAGAAATTAGATGTAGTCGGGGAAATTAGATCTTCCTCAACACTCACTGTTAGCGGTGGGGGTGCGACGATCACGGCGGGGAACTTGGGTATAGGTACTAGCCCCGTTGGGACAGCAGGACTATATATGAATGGTGCTATCACATCAGGGAGCACCACTCAATACGGAATGTTCATTGATTCCTCTGCGAGCACTGGTGCAACAACTGCCATCTATGGCATGTACATGCGAGCAGGTGGAGCTGCGGGAACGTATACTACTGGCAATGTCTACGGGATCTACGTCGCTACGCCTGCAAAAGGCGCGGGACAAACTGTCACTACAGCCTACGGCTCGTACATTCAAGCTCAGAGCGCTGGTAGCACTAGTAACTACGGTATCTATGTCGCGGCTCCCTCGGGTGGCTCTGGCACTAATTCCGGTATCACCGTTGCTGGCGGTGGTATCGCCGTCACCGGTAACAGCACGATTACGGGGACGCTAGGTGGGCTGACCGGGCTAACGGTGGCGAGTGGTGGGGCGGTGATGACGAACACGGCCGGAGGTGTCCCCACTGTTCTACAGTTAGAGAATGTAGGCAATATCGTCGACGACGGCGTCTCGTTAGACTTCCGACTCCGGGATAGTGGTAACAATATCGCTGACTATGTCAAGATTAGAGCAATGATTGAAGATAGCACGGACGGCTCTGAGGACGGCTCTCTGAGGTTCCTGACCACCGTCGCAGGTACTAACGCCACCCGTATGACCATTGGGGCAGGCGGCAACGTCGGCATCGGGACGACAAGCCCTGGAGATAAGCTCGACGTCTGGGGAACAACAGACCAAGCCAGCAGAATCCGTGTCAAAGGGACAGGAACTGACTCCAACGTCGGCCTGGACCTCGCGAACGACGCCAGGTCCTGGCTGTTCCAGGTTAACGGCTGGGACTCCGACAAACTAGTTATCCATGATGCCACCGCGTCGCTGACGCGCATGACCTTTGATTCCAGCGGTAACGTCGGCATAGGAGCATCTCCGGGTACATCCGGAACCGACTTCGTAGAGATTAATACAACTTCTAACACAAATGCTCTATGGATTGAAGTAGATAACGGAGAAACTCAGACAGCTGCAAACATTGTAGCCCGCAGTCAAAGAGCCGCCAGCACCGCCTATAACTTCTTTAGCGCAGTTTCGGATTCAGATGGCACCCCTGATGTGGAATTCTATCTTAGGGGGGATGGCACAGGCCTGGCTGATGGGTCGTGGACAGGAGGCGGTGCAGACGTTGCCGAATGGACACCAACAAGATATGCTTCGGAACTTGAACCGGGAGATGTGCTTGTCACAGATGGTTCCTTTCACTCTCTGACAAAGAAATCTGAGGGAACCCCCTACGCAGCAGGTTTGATGGGTGTTGTTTCAACAAATCCAGGTCTTGTGGCAGGAGGAGGAGATGCAGAGAGTGAACACGGTAAGGAGGATGTGTTGGTAGCGTTAGCCGGACGAGTACCTGTTAAGGTATCTACTGAGAATGGGCCGATTCTTCCGGGGGATGCTTTGACTTCATCTTCTATTCCTGGAGTTGCTATGAAGGCAACCCGGGCGGGACAAGTTGTGGGGAAGGCGCTGGAGAGCTTCGACTCCGCTCAGGGTGAGTCTTGCCCAGTTTCAGACCAACAAAAAACCGCCCTTTCGAGCGGCTCTTTGACGGATGTGCACTCCAATGAAGTGGCACCTGATCTGTCTGGTAAGACTATAACACAAACAGATACCAATGTCAATAGTCCCTTTGGGGGTGTGGACCTGGGGGGAGTTGAACCCCCGCCACCCGATTTGACAGATCAGATGCCTCACCGGAGCAGGCCCACACCAAACCCAGTATGTGGGAAAGTCATGACTTTTGTCAACGTAAGCTGGTACGACCCGGATGTGTACCTTACTTCAACTGGAGACATCCAGTTGAAGAATTCTCAATTTTCAATTTTCAATTTTCAATCAAATTCCAATGCTTCAATGACCCAAACCCCCAACTCCCCCTACATTCCTCTATATTCCCTTAAAGATGCTGCTGGGAATTTGATAAGCAGAATCGGAGTCTTTAGTGAAGCTGTTATTGGGAACCTCCAAGCTGGAATAATTAAGAGCTCGGAACTAATAAGCGACAACATCGTAACTCGTCAACTCGAAACTCGAAACCTCGTTGTAAAAGAGGATCTCGTCTCACCGATTGTAAAGGCAGATACAGTCAAAGCCAGGAAGCTATTAAGCGATGAAGCTATGATGCAAGAGGCGACGGTTTCGGCTTTGGCAGCGGAGACGATTACCTCTTCTTCCCCATCGGGGGATTTGACTGTGGATTTGTCTAATGAGTCCAATTGGTCTAATGGGTCTAATTTGGCCGAAACCAGTGGTTTCGGCAGGCTACTTTTGAAGGGCAATCTTGAGGTTAGTGGCCACACCCAAACGGAGACATTGGACGTGGCAAGTGATGCCTCGGTTTCCGGCACACTTTACGCAGACCGGATTAAGGCCAACCAGATTGACCTGCCCGCATCTGCGCTACGCGAAGCGTTGCAGGCGGGGGGCATTCAGGGTGTGTTTGAGGAGATGGTGGCTTCCCGATCAGCTTCCCAGAGTTTGGCGTTTGAGAGTGCAAGTTACGAGAACCAGACGGTTGTTGATCGCTTGCGCAAAAGGCTTGAGGGACTAGATAATGCCATGAAGCAATGGAGCGATAAGGCTATGGAGCTATCGGGCCATGAAGCTATAGAGCAAACAGAAGCGGAAAAAATAGCATACAGCAATATCGAAAAGTTACTCGCTGATACAGCCTCGGGGTCTGCTACGCTGAGTTTTGCTGCGGAGACGGATTGGACCACCCTAGCTTCGCAAGGTGAGACCTTGCAAGGCTACGGTCTCAATTTGACCGGAGGTCTAAATGTCCTCGGGGACACTAATTTCTACGGGAATACGACTGTGCAGCGGCTTGTAGTAGCAAATTCGTCTAATTCGACCAATGGGACAAATTGGACTAATTTGGTTCTCGCTTCGGATTCTTTGTCAGTTGTCGGAGGGAAACTAAACTTACTTGGCTCAGAAGGAGTTGACATTATGGCCGGAACTCTTATTGTCGACGCACAAGGGAACGTTTCTGTAAACGGGAATCTTAATATTATCGGACGTTTGACGGCTTCAACGATCGGAGCACAGGAAGGCGGAGATTTGACGCTCGATCTCGGAAGAACAAATTCGTCTAATTTGTCCAATGAGTCTAATTCGACTAATTTGACCTCCGAATCCTCCGGATTCGGAGAGTTACTCGTCCGAGGAGTAAACGGAGAAACGGTTGCTTCAATTGATGCTTCGGGATCAGCCACGTTTAGGAAACTTGTTATTGCGGCAGGAACGAATGGGTCTAATGGGACTAATTTGACTAATGAGACTAATTTGGTCGCGTCGGACGCGACAAGTAACGCAACCGCGGGGAAGGGAGTTCTCCTTGCGGGAGAGACAATACTCACTCTCTACAACAAGAACGTAAGCGACAATACTTTGATCTACGTTACGCCAACAACCTCAACCGGAAACCAGGTTTTGTATGTTAAGAGCAAGCTTGCCCATTCGGCATCCTTCGACTCCGCTCAGGGCACAAGCTCAGGGCAGGTCGGCCAATTTATAGTGGCGGTTGATAAACCCATCTCTCACGACGTCGAATTCAATTGGTGGATAATTGAGCTAAAGAATTAGACTAATTAGACAAATTAGCCTGATTAGACCAATATGACTTATCCTACGAAACCCGGAGGTTACAAAAACTTGCTTGTCTACCAACAAGCCGTAGTTATCTTCGACCTTAATCATCTTTTTTGTGAGCGCTACGTAGACAAACGCTCAAGAACTTTCGACCAAATGATTCAGGCAGACAGATCCGGTAAGCAAAATATAGTCGAAGGCTCCTTAGAAAAAAGCTTGAAGATGAATATTAAGCTAACCGGAGTTTCCCGAGCCTCATACGGAGAGCTTTTAGAAGATTACGAGGATTTCTTGCGAATAAGGAACCTAAAGCTTTGGGACAAAAACGACCCCCGAGTCCTTGCGATACGCGCCACTCGCGTATCGCCAGATTCGTCAAATTGGACAAATTGGTCTAATTGGACTAATTCCCCGGAAAGCTTTGCTAATTTGATGCTTACGCTTCTTTCGCGCGAGAACTATCTACTTGACCAAATGCTCCGCGCGCTTGAAGAAAAGTTCATTCGCGAAGGCGGATATTCGGAAAACCTCTTTCGGAAACGCCTTGAACATCGCTCAAGGAACAAATTAGGCCAATGAGACTAATTGGGCTAATTAGTCAAATTTGGTGGACCTGGCGAGAATAACAGTCAGCAGACTGGTATGGCTTACCTCGCCCTAAGGTTAATTTTATTATATCTGGCGAGGAGCGCCATCGAACTCGTTGCGGTGGACTTGCCGGGAATTGAACCCGAAACTGTACAATGCGAATGTACCGGTATGCCGTTTACCTACAAGCCCGCGCTATGGCAGGCGGGTGCGAATGCGGTGCATTACCACTGTGCTACAGGCCCAGGAACAGTTAAAAGTTCAAAATGCAAAATTAAAAGTTGAGGAGCGAGTAACTTCAAACTGAAAACTACAACTTTGCACTTTTAACTTTGAACTTTGAATTAATTTGGGTGGACCCGAGGGGAATTGAACCCCTTACCTCTTCTATGCCATAGAAGCGCTCTGCCAAGTGAGCTACGGGCCCGTTAGTATCCTCTAAAATCCTCTATTATCCTTTAAGGGTGGATTGATTATATCAAATCTACTTTGTTGGGGTGGGAGTTATTGTAGCCGGGGGCTCGGAATCTTGAGGCAGTTCAATTGGAGGCTCAACTATCGGGGATGGAGCCGGCTGAGGAGCCTGAAGTTGTGCTTCGGCAGGCTCAGCACTACCCTGCCCTTGTTGAGTTTTCTGTTGTTGGGCTTGTTGTGCTGCCGCTTCTTCTTGCAATTTCCTTTCTAATGGTTCAAGTTCTTTTCGGACAGTTTCGTAGTCTTGTGAGCCCGGAGAAACCAGACCCAGGACAGCTCTTAGTTCTTGCGCCGCGCGTGCGGTCTTCCCTTGGTCGCGCAGTGTAACAGCCAGATTATAGTGAGCGTTTGCAAAATCATTCTTGGCAGCAACCGCAAGCTCAAAACTTTTTACAGCCTCTTCATAATCCTTCGCGCCATAGAAAATCCCTCCAAGATTAAGTCGGAGAGCGGGATTGGTTGGCTCAAGGGCAATTGCCTGCCGAAAGGCCGCAATTGCGAATTGATCAGCGCCTTGAGCAATACCCATTACGCTTCTGTAGATTTGAGCCAAGTTTGCCCATGAAGTTGAGATCCCCGGATCAAGAGCAACTGCTGCTTTTGCTTCGCCAATTGCCTGCTGGATAAGTTGAGATATATTGTTTCGATCTTGTTCCGCGATTTCTTTCTTCTCCTCTTGAGCTTTTTTAGAAACATTTGCTGCTATTGAGTTTGCTAAGGCTAAGTTTATTTGAGAATTTGTAACTCTGTAGTGGCTGGCGCGCGGGTTAAGTCTTACTACATCACGAAGGTTGTTGTAAGTTGCCAGCCCGTCATTTTTGGCAACATTCTCTAAGGCTTTTTTATAGTGTACTTCTGCAGCATAAACCGGTCGGCCAAAGTAAATAGTTGCGATAAGACCAACTATCGCAAGGAGAGCAAATAGTCCGGAGAGAATGTTTACACCTTCAGCTGGGGTCTTGTCAAATCCTTGGGAGGTAAACTGGAAGCGCAATTCTTTACCAGTCGAACGGGCAAGAAGACCCAGTAAAACGTAAAACGCAAAAAGTAAAACAAGGCTCGCGGGAACTAGGGCGAAGAGGATCAGTATAGAGTATAGAGAATATAGGATATTTTTATTCCCTGACTCCCCCAATTTCCCCGATCTCCCCAACCTCACGGCAGTTACTACCAACCAAAGGAATGCTACAAATCCTAATACACCGGCTACTGTAAAGATATCAAGATACCAGTTTGAGGAAACTCCAAACCTAAGGTTCCATACATCAGAGGAGTTAAACTCCACCGGGCGGAACCTATTGAAAGCTTCAGCAAAGTTTCCAATACCAACTCCGAGCAATGGTTCGCGTTTTAAGGTCTCTAGGGCAATGCTCCAGCCGGTTGAGATGGGAAGGATTTTGGGCGAGGTGGGTTTCCCCGGCAATATGTGATAAGTCGTGGCAGCTATACCCAGGATAAGAAGAATTAAGAATAATGAATTAAGAATTATGGAAAGAGGATTTTTTCTTGATTCATGCTTCTTGCTTCCTGATTCTAATACTTTCCCGATTGCCACTGGCAGAAGGGCTATAAAAAACGTTACGGCAGGCAGCAAACCACCAAGAGTATTAAAATTACCCTGAATCAGCCAAGCGGGAAGATTTAAGAATTTCAAAAGCCCAAAGACACCCATACTACCCAAGAAAGCGATAAATGCCGCAACCGAAGCACCTGCAATTAAACTTCCTAACACTCCCCAATCTCCCTCACCTTCCTTACTTTCCCCTGTCTGCACTACTAAGAGATAAAGTAGGGTTGCACCTCCTATAAGCATTGCTGTTCCGGGGAAAACAAAAGCGTTCATCTTATTTGGTGTTGCGAAAAATGCCGACGCTAATACTGCTGCCAGGAAAGCAAGAACAGGAAGATCAAAAGGAGTAATATGAAGTTTAAAATCTTCTTTTATAGATGCGAGTGCCCAAAGAAGAAAAGCAATTAGACTGCCGACAACAATTAGGGTCAGTTTGTTGAACTCAAAGAAGTCGGAAGTAGCAGGAATAAAGAAGAGAGGTAGTAAGAATACTACTATTTTCAAGAACCACTTTTGAGCAGTTTGTAAAGAATTCATCGTCTCCCCCAAGACTATGATATAGATCCTTACACAGTGTGAAAAGATTGTCAAGAGCCACTTTGTAATTTTCAGTTTACAGGTACAATCTTCTAAAATCCTCTGTTATCATTTAAAGGAAACTAAAGGAGTCTAAGGGGTGTTATTTGAAAATTTCCTAATTTTGTGGTACAAAAAAGAACCAACCTACCGTGGCTTCTTTTATAAAACAGCTTCTAGAGTTTATTTTCCTTTGGTCCCAGTTTTTGTCAAAACAGGTCAAACATGCCTTTTTTTGGTTCGAAAATTACAAGCATAAACTAGCAGAACTTCTTTATAGACAACGAGGCAAGTTTGCAAGACCTTTTGTGCACTCCGGAATGGGAGCCTTAGCTGCTGTTGGAGTAATGCTTGCACCTATTATTTCCGAGGAGTTTCCCCGAGACCAGCGATTCTTACAAGCTCCCCCACCTTCTGCAGTTCTGGCCGCGGCTACTGAAAATCCAGAACTTGCAACACTACAGTCAGAAAAAGTCCGAGACAAAATTTACACTTATTCAATCCAAGAAGGAGACACTATCTCAGGAGTTGCTGAAAAATTTGGAGTTTCTCAGGAGACTGTTCTTTGGCAAAACAATCTTTCAAAAAACTCAAAACTTAAAGCAGGGCAAACTTTAGAAATTCTTCCTGTAACCGGTGTTTCTCACAAAGTACAAAAAGGAGATACAATTTATTCTATTGCCAAAAAGTTTAGCGCTGAGCCTCAGGCAATCGTCGACTTTCCGTTTAATACATTTGTAAATGACGAGACTTTTGCCTTAGCTGTAGGACAACAGTTGATTATTCCGGATGGCGCTCCTCCAAAACAAGCACCAAGCGGGCGCGCATTTGCCAAAATTACTCCTGATGCCGGAGCAGTTACCGCCTCAGGCGAGTTTGCTTGGCCTGCTTCAGGCTATATTTCCCAGGGCTTTGCTTTCTATCACAAAGCTATTGATATCGCTAACCCGGGAAGTCCTGATGTTCTGGCTGCTGATTCCGGAACTATTACCTATGCAGGTTGTACTGCTGGAGGGTACGGCTGCCATGTCCGGATTGATCATGGAAATGGTTATAGAACTTTGTATGCTCACTTCTCGCGTATCTACGTTGAGGTAGGACAAACAGTTAAACGAGGTTCGGCCATTGGGAAGATGGGCTCAACCGGTCGCTCAACAGGAATTCACACACACTTTGAAGTATCCCAAAATGGAGCGATGCTGAATCCACTACAGGTACTGAGATAATTTTCAATTTTCAATTTTCTAAGAAAGATTTTGTCCGTGAGATTTGATTGAAAATTGAAAATTATTTTTAGCTATCCCTGTCCCAGGGTTCCGAGGAAGTCTTCGTTACTCTCGCTTTTTCGGAGGCGCTCCAAAAAGGTTTCGGTTCTTTCTTGTTCGGGTATTAAGTCGAGCATCCTGCGCATGGTTGTAGCTTTTACTAAAAGTTCGGGGCCATACAACAATTCTTCTTGGCGGGTTCCTGAACGAGTAACATCAATTGCCGGATATACTCGGCGGTCAGCAAGCCTTCTATCCAGGTGAAGCTCCATGTTGCCGGTCCCTTTGAATTCTTCGTAAATAAGGTCGTCCATTCTGGAGCCTGTTTCAACAAGAGCTGTGCCGACAATTGTTAACGAAGGATTTGTCTTTCGTTTCTCGTCTTTCGTTTCTCGTTTCTCGTTTCCCGTTTCCCCTTCTGCCTCAAAGTTTCTTGCAGCACCAAAGAATTTCTTTGCAGGAAACAAGGCAACAGGATCGAATCCTCCGGTAAGTGTACGGCCGGATGTAGGTAGAGCAAGGTTGTAGGCACGAGCCAGGCGGGTAATAGAGTCAAGAAGGATAACAACTCGGCGGCCTTCTTCAACTAGCCTTTTTGCTCGTTCCAGGGCTAACTCGGCAAGTCTTGTTTGATCTTCTGGGGCTTCGTCAAAGTTAGAGGCTGCCACTTCGCCGGTTTCGTTAGTTACTTGACTTATGTGTTTTTTAATATCAGTTACTTCCTCAGGTCGCTCTCCTATTAAGACTGCCATGAGGTGAACGCCCGGATAGTTGGCAGCTATGCCTTCTGCGATGTCTTTAAGCATAGTGGTCTTCCCTGCTTTAGGAGGAGATACAATAAGACCTCTTTGACCAAAACCAATAGGTGCCACAAGATCAATTATTCGTGTTGTTAGTTTGTCTTTGGTTGTTTCAAGTTTAATTTTTTCGTCAGGATGAATAGGGGTCATATCTTCGAAGTTGGTTCGTTGCCCGGAAATATTTGCATCCTCACCGTTTACTTTTTCTACTTTAAGAAGACCCCAGTAGCGCTCGTTTTCTTTTGGAGTACGTGCTTGGCCACCGATGATGTCCCCTGCTCGCAGATTGAACCTTCTGATTTGGGAGGATGATATATAGACGTTTCGCTCGTCTTTTGAGTTGAAGGCGGGGCGCAGGAGTCCAGATCCTTCTTGGGCAATATCCAAGATACCTTCTACGTATTCAGTGGGAAGTCCGGCATCAGGAAAGTAAAAACGGTCGTACTCGCCTCGCTGGAAGCTCGTCGAAGTGGGTCCGCCTTCGTCGGGTTGTTTAGGAGTAAACATATTGGGAGTTAATTTTTAATTTGAAATTTTCCCGCCTGCTATCGCCTAGCAGCGAAGCAATTGGCGGGCAGGCAATTTTCAATAAATTTTTATTGTTTTAATTTTCAAAGATTTGGTTTAAGGACACAGGTAGTACAAGTAGTACATGACAGATGCTGAAAGATAATTCAAAAGTTAAAAGTTAAAATTGCAATTCAAAATTTAAAAGTAGAAAGTTCTTCTGAACTTTTGACTTTTTACTTTAACTTTTGATTTTTGAATTTTGACTTTTGAATTGAGAAATGGAACTTAGGTTTTGAGGTGAAAACCTAAACAAACTATACCAACAGGTCAGTGTGTGTGTCAAGCCCTTGTCTTACTTCCGCATCAGCAGGGCGCAGTCTTCCCTTTCTAAAAGGGAAATGGATCGCCTGCCCTACAATCCATTCCCCATCTAGAGGGGGAAGTTCCCTTAATCAAGCTGCATTTTTTTTAGTTACCGTACAGTAACTTGCGACTCGTTAACTCGTAACTCGAAAACAACAAGTTGCGAGCCGACAAGTTGCGAGTTATGTTTACTAATATATCACCCTTGTCAATAGTTGTCAATCCTATAACAAATAGCGTGCTATTTATCCACATAGATATAGTAATTACTCTTTTAAAGATGAGGCTAAGGTTCGCTATACTTTCGGGTATTGCAATTCTTTGTGGAAAACTTTGGGAAAAGTCGTTTTAGTGGTTGACAACGCTTCTTCTGCATGTGTTAAACTGGATGCATGTTAACCAAACAAGATTTGGCAAAAATTGGGCAAATGTTTAAGGTCTTCGAGCAGAATATAAATAAAAAGTTTGCAGGTATGGATCAGAAGTTGGTAATTCTCAGAAAACAGATTCACGAAGATATTGCCGCTGTAATTGAAGAACAGAATGAATACTGGGAAGAAAGGCTTTTCGAAACTGACCAAAGATTTGAAAAGAGAGATGACCGTTTAGATAATCATCACATCAGGATCAACAAACTTGAAAAAATTCATCCTGGAGGTAAGCATTCCCCTGCCGTAAGACACTAGGAGTTAGAAGAAGTAATATATTTCCTAATTGCTTCAGAGACCGTCTTTGCCTCCTTATTAGTTATACTATTAGTAAACCCAACTCTTTTTGCTTCCTTTGTTCTTCTCTCTAAACCTACTACTTCGCGCACTTCCCCGAGAAGACCGACTTCACCAATGGCGAAGAAAGTCGGGGTCGTTGGGGTAGTCAGGGGGCCGATGACTTTATCGTAGAATGCCGAGGCAATTGCCGTTGCTATAGCAAGATCCGCTCCCGGGTCATTGATTCTAATTCCTCCTGCAATGTTTACGAATACGTCATGCTCCCAAAGGGGCAAGCCTACTCTTCTTGACAGGACTGCTATGATAAGCTCAACTCGTCGGGGGTCAACACCTGAAGCAGATCTTTTTGGAAAAGCAAGCTTGGTTGGTACAACTAATGCCTGTGCTTCAACCAACATTGGCCTGGTGCCTTCCATCACGACAGTTACTACAGACCCTGGAACTTTCCCAGCTTGACCTAAGAATAGATTAGACGGGTTTGTAACTTCCGCAAGACCCTTTTCTTCCATTGAGAAAATTCCTACCTCATCTGTTGGGCCAAAGCGGTTTTTTATTGTTCGAATTATTCGCAAAGATTCTCTTCGGTCTCCCTCAAACCACAATACAGTATCAACCATGTGTTCTAAGACTCGGGGGCCTGCGATTGTCCCCTCTTTTGTTACATGTCCAACTATAAACAAAGGAGTACCGGTTTTTTTTGCCCAGGAAGTAAGTCGAGCAGTGCATTCCCGTACCTGGCCGACAGAACCGGCAGAACCAGTAAGGTCTTGGGTGGTAAGGGTTTGGATGGAATCGATGATAATTAGACCAGTTGGACCAATTTGACTAATTACATCGTCCACATCCGTCTCTTCTATTAGACTAATATTTTCACCAGTGACACCAAGCCGGGAGGCTCTATTTGCAATCTGTGTTGCTGATTCTTCGCCAGCAATATAGATTACAGGGGCCCTATCTACTCTGTCTGCTATCTGCAACAGCAATGTGCTTTTGCCAATCCCCGGCTCTCCGGCTATTAAGACAACCATGCCCGTCACTATCCCCCCACCAAGCACCCGATCCAATTCTCCTATCCCTGTAGCAATCCTTTTAGTGTAATCTTCCTTCTTTACATCCGAAAGCCTCACAGGCTCCGCAAAACCCACTCCCCTAGTCTTAGACTTAGACTTGAACTTAGACTGATTTATTACCGTTTCAACAAGACTGTTCCATTGTCCACAGTTCGGGCACTGCCCCATCCACTTGGGAGAGGCATAACCACACTGCTGACAAACATACTGGGTAGAAGCTTTGACCATTGAAGATATTATACAGGAGGGGATAATTTTTAATTTTTAATTTTTAATGTCGACTATTTGTATCCTACTGGGGCTGTTTTCAGCGCCAATCCCAGAGAGAGCCGATGATTCTTGGGGTCAATTTCCTCAACAAATATCTCAACTTCCTCTCCCTCCTTCAAGGACAACTCTCCTCCTGAAAATTTCCCTGCGTGAATTAATCCTTCGATTCCTGGCTCAACTTCCACAAAAGCACCGAAATCACCGACTTTAGTAACAGTGCCCTGAACTTTACTGTCAACCGGATATTTCTCTAGTGCTTTGTCCCAAGGATCTTCTGTAGTTCTTTTTATAGAAAGAGCGAGCTTATCCGATCCTGTGTTTTCTTTCCCGATCACTGCAACTTCTACTTCGTCGTCTTCTTTCAACACAGATTGCGGGTTTGGCACTTTTTGCCAGGAAATTTCTGATAAATGAACTAAACCTTCAATATTGATTTGATCTTTTTCAATTTTGACAAAGGCTCCAAAATTTGTAACCTTGGTTACCCGCCCCTTAAATCTCTCCCCTTCTTTGATTTTTTCTATAGTCTCTCTTTGTTGATCTAAAAGCTCTGATTCTGAAACTGCTTTTTCAGAAAGTACTAGTCTTCCTTTTTCTCGGTCAACTTCAATAACTTTGACTTTGAGAGTTTTTCCTTGAGCAGCCGCGGGATTTATAAGAAGGGCGCTTCCCAGGTGGGAGGATGGGATGAATCCAGGAATACCGTAAGATAAGACTGCCAAACCCCCTTTGTTTGCCATTTCAACATAGGCATCAACTTCCTCTTTTGTTTTTAGTTTCTCTTCAAGTTCTGCCCACGCGTAGTCATCGGCAGCATCTTTCACTGAGAGAAGTACTTGTCCGCTTTCTGTTTCGGGAACAACGACAGTTGCAGGAACAATATCTCCAGGAGCAAGTTTTCGGATAAAAGGCTTCGCAGCTTCAAACTCGTGATCGACAACTAAGCCTTCGGATTTTAAGCCAATATCAAGAACTAAGCTTTTGGTGGCAATTTCTATAACTTTTCCTTCGACTCTTTGTCCTCGGGAGAGTCCTCCTGGGGTGTACCCGCTTTTTGCCAGCAGTTCTTCCATAGTGGAAGCGGGCCTTTTACTTTGTTTTACTTTTTCTACTTTCAGTTTTGCCACTCATTAATCCACCCTTCTTGTAACATAGTGAGGCTATTGTAGCAGATTTTGACAATAAAACAAATCAGAATTTGTCTTCAACTGACGTAGCAGATCATTCCTTTAACCCTGCTGTTCGAGTGCTTTAAGAAAGTCATTTGGGGTAACAAGTTTTACTCCTTGATAAGAACTACCGACTTTGCGAAGCAGTGGACCATCTCCTGTAACTAGGTAATTAACCTTGGCAGAAACTGCCGCTGCCAAAATTAAGTCATCTTCTGGATGGGTTGCTACCCCATGAACTCCAATAGTAATAGGGGTCACTGTGGTTTCTTCACTCAAAAGTGTTATGACTTCGCTAATTTCTTCTGAACTAAGGCGGATTTTGAAATAAGGATCTTGTAGTGTTTCTTGAAATTCTTCCAAGATATCTTCTGAGATAACTAGTTCAAACAGACCATCTCTGAATGCGTGAAGAATTTTAGATGGTGGTCTTTCAGGATGCTTAAAGGAAGCAAAACCTGAAACAAGAATGTTGGTATCAAGAAGTGCTTTGATCACTTTTAGCTGCGTTTTCCAAGTTTAGCTCGCCTCTTAATGCGAACTTCAGAAACCGCTCTTACTACTTCGTGATCAATTTCTTCCTCTGGAACATCTTTAAAGGCTTCTCCAATTCGGTTAAGTACCTTAAAGTGTTGAGCACGCTGCTCTTCTAGCCTTTTCAATCGTTCTAAATCCTCAGCAGATATCACAGCTGCTACTGGAATACCACTTTTTTCTACAATCACTCTGGTTTGATCACGAAAAACCTTATTTAAGAGCTGCGACCACTGTTGTCTAGCTTCAGATGCTTTCATTACTTGTGTCATATTAAGTACACCTTAGCACAAAATTGTACAAAAGTCAAGGATATACCTGTTTAACTCGAGTTTGCAACTCTTCGTTAAATAGTTAGAACCCAAAATACTATTTGGAAGTTGCAAATTAAAGTATTGGGTATAAAATCTAGGGTCTTAGGGCAAGAAACGCAATAAGCGCGAGAATTGCTAAGAGGAAAAGCACCGAGACCGGTATGGCAATAAACACAAAAAACTTTCGTGCTTTCTCTGAAGGCGCGAAAGAAAATTCTCCTTTGGTTTCTCTAAGGTGGTAGTAAACTAGATAGTAGTAAACGGCGCCCACGATTCCTAATAAAACAGAAATTACAAAATTTAGAACACTGGTAACCCATGCAACTTTTGCTAGAGTAAGCAGAACTGTTGGTATCAAAAATACTGGGAGGTAAATTAATGTAAAGGCGACAAGCCTCCAAACAACGCCCCACCATCTTCCTCTAACATACTCTCTACTCTTAAGAAGTGCATTCAATCCTTTTTCGTTTTCGGCAATAACAATATAAATTGCAAACACAAACCAAACTACGAAGATGATACCTGGTATAGCAAGAAGCAAGAATCCACCTAATATTGTTGCACTAAGCAAGGCGCTCACCCATAAAACCGAACGCACCTTGTCCCAACCGCGCCTGAATGACTCCACTACACCGATTCTCTCCTTGCTATCCTTGATTGCGAAGATAAGAGCAGTATAACTCCACGTTTGCAAAACTAATAAGGCAGCCACTACTAAAATGACAAGCGGAATCCCTAATCCTATGCTTGCAAGAAAGGACTTTGAAGAAAGAGCTGCTATGCCAAATACCCCACCTACTACTATACCACCAACAAGAATTCCTAGAAGCGAAGGGATTAGAATAATTCCAACAAGTGTCCAAAATCGATCCCTGGTAATACCTATAGCTTCTTTTAGTAACTCAATGGGACCAGGAAGCTTTGTTTCCATATTTCCAGTCTAGAGCGATTGTAGCGCTTTTGCAAATCCATCCGCCAAATCCGCCAGCTGGCGGGGGTGGATTGGGCGGAGCATTTTCCCCAGCACCATTTTGGTGCGGGGCAGGCAACTGCCAGTTTCCTGCCAGTTTCCAATATATTAATTACTTGACACACTTTTACGCGATGACGTAATTCTGTGCCATTTGGCTGAAGCAGGCTTCTCTTCTCCCTTTTTCTTCTTCTCAAGAAGTTTTGTTCGCTTTTCTTCTAGTAGCAACGTTTCCATACAGTACACTACACTCCTATGTAGGAGTGTAGTAAATTTGACAGGAAATCTTTTAACTGATTATTCTACATCTAGAGCTCATTTTACAATCTGCATTCTTCTGCAAGTCAGCAGAATTTGGCTGTAAACTGTTTATCGCTCCTTGAAGTATACTCTGATACTACTTCGTCGCAATATCCAGTTTCCATCTCAAATCTGCTGCCTTTTGTGGCGAAAGGAGGTTGTGAAATGAGCTCTCCAGGGCGATTGGTTCAATGGCGAACCAGTAGCACCTTAACTTAGGCAGTTTGACCACTGTGACGGTCCACGACCCAGGACCTACCCCTGCGGGTATGGCACCAGGTGACGTGATGGACCACAGTGGTATTTAGTTACTCCGGCCAAGATGGATGTGTAGTGTTTCACTCCTTCCTGCGGTTGCGGGGTAACCGGGCTGCAGCTTACGAGAGCAGAGAAGACGGTCTCAACCGGTAGCGCTCGTGGGCTTTTTGACCCGTGTTGGCGTGGCCAACCAACATGTGTTTCTTCTCGACGGAGAGGTCTGGCTCTTGAGATGGTGGGGGATTCAACCTTCCATCTCGTCCTTTTTCCAACAAAAAAAACGCTCCAAAGAGCGCTAGTTTACTCCAAGTTCGCCAGTGGGCCCGGAAGGGGTCGAACCTTCAACCTTTCGGATATAAGCCGAACGCTCCGCCATTGAGCTACAGGCCCCGGCAAACATATTGTAACAAACTGGCCTCCAGTTGACAATTCCGCATATTAATGTATAATGCAGTATATACATGCGAGTTGATAGTACTCCCTTAGAATTTGAGTGGGATAAAGGAAACATAGGTAAAAACAAGAAACACAAAGTCGAAGATCAAGAAGCAGAAGAAATTTTTTTAGATCAGGGAAAAGTTATATTTAAAGATAAGCTACATTCGCAAGTTGAGGAAAGATTTATAGTGATAGGTAAAACAAAAAAAGAAAGATTATTATATATTTGTTTTACTAGGAGAAAAGAGAAAATTAGAATAATTTCGGCTCGAGATATTAATAAAAAGGAGGTGTCGATATATGAAGAAACCGCTTAAAATTCCAAAGTTTAAAAATGAGGATGAAGAGAGGAGGTTTTGGTGGAATCTTGACCTCTCTGAGTACTTTGAGCCATCTGATTTCGAGCGAGTGAGTTTCCCAAATCTCAAACCAACCACTCGTCCCATCTCCATCCGCATTCCAGAGTATCTCTTAAACCGAGTAAAAGAGAGGGCAAACGAAATTAACGTCCCATATCAATCCCTAATCAAGGAGTATATAAAGAATGGGGTTTTTCCAAGTTAGGGTTAAAGCTTGGCCCTGCGGGTAATCTCTGCCTCTACAACTTGTCTATCGCGTCCATATTTGATTCTGGACATTTCGCGGATGATTTCTGAGATTTTGGGATTGGATTGAGCTTTGACTTCGTCCATGTCTCGAGTTAGATCAACTGAGAAAGGAGGAACTGGTTCATTGTTAACAATGGTTTTTGTGTAAATATTGAATCTTTCGATATTCAAAAGATCGTCTTCATCGAAAACCGGCTGGAACTCTCGGGTTAAGTAACTAGCATCAGTAACCCCTACTCTAAAGCACATCAATGTCCCAACATTTCCAAATACTGCATTTTTAATTTCTTCATCAACCTGACCTATGAACTGGTTTGCAACACACAAGTTTAATCTATACTTTCTTGCCTCGGAAAGGATTTGAGCAAAATCAGGTGTTGCGAAGTTTTGGAACTCGTCAACATAAAGATAAAAATCTCGTCTTTGTTCTTCCGGCACATCGGTTCTGCTCATAGCAGCCATTAAAATTCTCGGAACTAACACAAGACCTAAGAAGCTTGAATTTTCCTCGCCTATCTCGCCTTTGGATAAATTGACAAGAAGAATTTTGCCTTGATCCATTACGTCGCGGAAAGAAAATGCGGACTGGCTTTGGCCTATGATATTTCGGATCATGACGTTTGTGACAAACCTGCCGAATTTAGAAACGACGTAATCTAAGACTTCTGATTTGTGGAACTCTGCTGTTTGGGCAATCTGGTCTGTCCAATACCTTCGGACAATGGGGTCCTCTACTTTTGGCAAAAGTTCTTGGACAAATGAGGGATCGGTCATTATTCGCACAACTTCAACAAATGTTGTTCCATTTTCCGCAAACGCAGTTAGTATTGCATTTCTTACCATATGTTCAAACCTGGGTCCGACAATGCCGGTTTTATATGGATCAAATAGTTTGTACATCATGTTGATAACTGAGGTTGCAACAAAATGTTGTTGATCAATGGTTTTTGCCTCAAGTAAATTCAAGCCCATTGGCCGTTCTGTGTCTGAGGGATTAAAGTAGATAACATCCTCTGCTCGCTCTGGAGGAATCATAGAAAGAACGTCTTGAACAGCATCTCCGTGAGGATCCATAAAACAAACTCCACATCCTGCTTTAATATCCTGCATGATTAAGTCTTTTAATAGCTCTGATTTTCCTGTTCCTGTTTTTCCGATAATATACATGTGGCGCCGGCGATCGGATTCTTGTATATAAACCGGGCGTTTGATTCCTCTATAGGTACTTAAACCTATGTAAAGGCCACTTGTGGGAATTTGAGCTGGTGCGGGGGCTCTTTTTGCATTAAGCCAAAAGATGTGGGGGGTTGTAATTTGTTTGTTTGGAAAATGGAAAATAGTTGCTAACTCTTCGGAGTTAAAAACACTTTTGTTATTTCCAAAAACATTAAAAAGCGAATGGTATCTATACCAAAAATCATCAACAAAACTACCTTTATTGCGGATTTTTCTACTCTTTAAACCATTGTGCTCTCCTGAGAATTGTTCAAATGAAGCTTTGATATTATCAAGATGAGCTTTTGCTAACTCTTGTGAGTGCGAGGATACAACAATTCTTATACTTGTCTCAAATCCAGGTTTTGATAACTTGTTGTCAACAGCCTCCAGAGTTTTTGCATCAACTTTGTAGGAAGCCTGTTGCGGATCGGCCTCAGCTTTCTTGGTTCTTGACAAGTAGGCTTGTCCCAAATCTTTCCATTCGCTATCTGCAGGGGAAATAAGAATCTGGATGACTGCACCTTCACTGGCGGACATTTTTGCAAGGGCTGAGGTAAGAGATGACAAAGGGTCAGTTGGCAAATCTTTAAATGTTTTTATTGGGTAAAAAGAAGCGCTACGCAGCTCTAGCGCAGCATAAGCAACTTTTCCCTCCCGAGAAAAGATATTATGCTCCGGGACTTCAATAATTTCAGCATCAGAATATGCACCATGAATTTGTTTTTCAACCAAATCTTTTAAACGCTTTGAACACCAAACATAAAATCTAATGTCCTCGGCTCGGCCAACAATTTCGAATGAGATAACTTCTTGTGTGTCAAACTTTGTTTTCCAACCTCCCTTTTTGATTGCAAAAAGCGAGGCAAACATTTGTTCGGCAGCGTCGATTTTTACTTCGTTATCCCGAGGGACGGCAATTTCTAAAAGAACGGAATCCAAAGACCGTTTTTCTCTGTTTCTTCCCTTAAAGATAACAAATCCTATCCAACCAAAGATCGCTCCAAATAGAGCAATACTTAAGAAACCTAAGGCAAAAAACAGAAAATTATTAAGAAAGATATTCATGCTGTCCCCCAACCGTGAGTGGGATACAAGACTCTGGTTCCTGTAAAGAGAGCTTTTGCTACCAATCTTTTCCAACCTGCAATAAACCAATGTTCACTATCCTCTACTGGTGACGTTTGTTTACCTGTTATTTTTTCCTCTGGAACGGGAACTTGAAGAACAGAAGATGAGTCTTGGCTTGTTGTGAAAACAACTTGGCCGTTATTATTGGTGACAGGTTGAGACGTGGGGTGCTCTACCCTTTTTATGTATCCTTCTAGTTCGGAAGGAAATTCTTGTCTCTCGGCTCCTGTATCGATAAGCTCTTCTGGGGTTTCTACACCCTGTGGTGGAAGTGTTGGTTTTTCAAATTCAGGAGTGGAGGACATATAGGGAAATTATACCAGAAGAGACACAGACACAGATATAGATAGAGATAGAGATCATTCCCTTCGGGAATGGAAAGAAATACGGATTGGAGGATATGTAGTACACTTGGGTTAAGATGAGTATATATACAAAGCGCGGCGACCATGGAAAAACGGGTTTTTATAAAAGCAAGAGACGAGTTTATAAAGACAACCAAAGAATTACTGTTCTGGGTAGTATTGACGAACTTAATGCCCAGCTTGGTCTGGCCAAGAGCCTGATTAGAGATACAGACACAGATACAGACCAAGTTGTAAAGATATTAAATACTGTCCAGCAGGATCTTTTCGAAATAGCAGCAGAAATTGCTTCCGAAAACCCCAAACACTCACCGTTTCACTGTAAGCCAGAGAAAGTAAAAAGGCTCGAGACTCTAATTGATAAACTAGAAAAAGAACTACCACAACTTTCAAATTTTATCTTTCCAGGTGGTTGCCCGAGAGGCGCAGGACTCCATGTGGCAAGAAGTGTTTGCAGAAGAACAGAGAGAGAAGCAGTACGTTTTGCAAGAAGCCAAAAAGTGAATCCTGAAATTTTTAAATATCTTAATCGGTTATCAGACGCGCTTTTTGTGCTTGCACGATGGGTTAATAAAATTGATGGAATACCCGAGGAGGAATGGAACAAATCTAAGTAGTAGGTCTCTGTATCTGTCTCTGTATCTGTCTCTCTTCCTCAGCACTCCGAGTGTCCGCAGGAGTAACACTTGTTGCAACCTTCTTCGAAAACAAAGGCAGCAACTCCGCATTGAGGACAAATATCCGCAGCCCTTTCGAAATTAAGATCGCTTTCTAATATTTCTTGTTCAGCCGAGCTCAGCTCGGTTTCAGCTGGGGACACGTCAAACGTGCCTGTCCCAGCTGCCGCATCGCTGGTAGAGTCTAAGTCAGCTGGGGACACGTCAAACGTGCCTGTCCCAGCTGCCGCATCGCTGGTAGAGTCTAAGTCAGCTGGGGACACGTCAAACGTGCCTGTCCCAGCTGCCGCATCGCTGGTAGAGTCTAAGTCAGCTGGGGCCAGCAGGGCTTGCGCAACAGCATCCGGAAGAGAGTAAATTCTGTTTGAACCAAACCCAACAGACCTTCTCCCACCTATACCGGACAACTGGTCAACTATCTTTTCAGCGCGCTTCTTTGGACTAACACTTGGATTTAGTCTTAATATCGTAGAAATCATTCTACCGAAGGCAGTAGCCATAGCAGTAAGATCAGAGCCTGCTTTGCCGATATTTACAAAGACTTCAATGGGGTCTCCTGTTATATCGTTGTTGATTGTTATAAATGCCGAGCCGACCGGAGTTACCATGCGATATGTGGCACCTGCGACACGGTCCGGTCTTTCAATTAGAATATGGTTTGAAAGATCGTCTAGGGCAACTGGCATTACTGCTGGTTCTTCTTGCTGCATCAAACTTGCCTTAAGTTTTTTCTCTTCTTTTTGGGTCTCTTCTCGGGATAGTACTCCTGGACGCGAGCCATCACGCATATATGCAATACCTTTAAGTCCGAGGTCATACGCTAATGCATAAAGTTTTTTAACATCATCAACTGTGTGGGTTGTTGGGGCGTTAACGGTTTTTGAGATAGAAGCATCAACATACTTTTGGACAGCCGCTTGGACTTTAATATGCTCTTCTGGAGTAAGGTCGTTTGCTGAGATAAAGTAAGAGGGTAATTTTTCTCCTCCTGTTTTTTTATCTAACCATTCTTTATACAAAGAGTGGTAAATCTTGTGTTCTCCTAACCTGTCGCGGCGGGTAAAAGAAAACTCATAAACCGGTTCAATTCCAGATGTTACTCCTGCCATTAAAGACGTAGAACCAGTAGGAGCTTGCATTAAAATAACTGAATTTCTTACCCCTTGTCTTTTTATTTTTTCTTGAACAGCTTGAGGCAGCATTTTTATAAACGGGGCCCCAGGATAAAGTTCGGCATCAAACTTCGGAAAGGGACCTTTCTCCGCTGCAAGGTCAGCTGAGGTGTCAAAGGCGGCGTCGCGCACAGTTTGGTAAATCTTTTCAATCACTGGCAAAGACTCTTCTGATCCATATTTAATCTTCATTTTAATTAAAGCATCGCCCAATCCCATAGTGCCCAGTCCCACCCTTCTCTCGCCATTCAGTTGTGTTTCGCGGGTTCCGTCGAAAAGATATATGTCTCCATCTATAATGTTATCCAAAAAACGGGTTGCAACACGCGCGTGGGCCGCGAGTGCGTCATAATCCATTTCCCCATCACCATTTACAAACGCAGACAAATTCAAGGACCCCAAGTTACATACCCCATAGCTCGGCAATCCTTCCTCGCCGCAATCAAGACTAAGGTAACCATTAGTTATCCAAGTTAAGGTCTTTGGCTCCAGAACATCATATACCTCCTCTTGTGTACCAGTGTCTTCAGTGCTAACTACGGATGCTAATCCTGTTTTGCTCATAAAGTAGTAGCCCGCGGCCTGTTCGAGACGCCTGGCTTTTTCTGGGTGAGATAATCCTATCTCTTTATAAAAACGACTTATCCCTTCATTCATTACTAGCAACTCGTACTTCACCCCTGTGCCTCGCATATCACGTCCATTATATATTGTTGGTTTTCGTCTCGTGCTATAAATCTTTGCATGAATACCAAAATTAAGAAGTAAAAGTCTCACTTGCTTTAAAAGCTCATAGGAGGAGGATGTTAGTCGAAGTGATGGGTCATGTGTTTTGAGGTTGACAGATCCGTCTGTTGAGAACAGGCCATCAATTACGCCTTTTTGAAAATCCTTGCTCATGTTTAACAGTTGAGGAGGAATCCTTTTGTTTTCTCCAATTCTGGTTTCAAGTCCTGCTAAACCTAGCACGTTTGCAAATTTATAAGAATTAAGCATCGCTGCACCATGAACACTTGTGGTTCCGTCTGGATAGACTGCCTGATATTCGGTTACACTTTCTGTTGGCGCAACCCCAAACTCGGAAAACTCTTGAAGAAGTATTTTTTTCCATTTTAATTCCTTCCGAGACATAACAATCTTCATTCTGTAGCCAAGTTTTTGCCCTATTTTCCCAAAATATCCGTCTCCTATTGTTACTCCCATCATAAATCCAATATCTCGGTTGTAATCTTTCGGAACTTTTATTCCACACCTATCCGCATATTCTATAGCTTCAGAAGGCATCTCTTTCTCCTTGCCAAACACCCCATTGTCAACAACCACAACTTTGTCGCCTTTTTTAAGTTTTCCTATTTCTACCCACTCATACTTTTTATTTCTCACAACACGTAGTTTATGATCCACTGTAGCTTTTAGTTCTCCTCCATCCGAAAATTTAACCCTAAAGATTTGTTGTTTACCGTTGTTATAAACCTTCTTAATTGGTCTTAAACCGCTGGGGGTCAATATTTTCATCCCGACCTTTAAGTCTTCAGCTTGAATCCATCCATCTTCAGTTATAACTAAAGTATCTCCGGTAACGCATGGATTTACACAGTTTATAGTATTAAAATATGAGTTTGAATGGAGTTTATTGTAGCGCTCCATGAAGACCAGCCCGGGTTCAGCGGATGCCCAAGCTGCTTCGCAGATCATATCCCATAAATCTCGGGCTTTAATTGTTTTATAAATGCTTACTTTTTTGCCGGCGCTTAACCAGTGGTCCATTACACCATCCCACACTTGGTCATATTCTGGATCGTCAAGGTCTGGGAAGACAAGATCCCAGTCTCCGTTGTTTTTAACAGCTTCCATAAACTTGTCGGAAACACAAACAGATAGGTTGGCGCCAACTAAGCGTGATAAGTTTTTTTTGACAGTCACAAATTCTTCTATGTCCGGATGCCAATCCCACATCATAATCATTAAGGCGCCTCTCCGGCTCCCGCCTTGTTGGATTATGTCATGGGTTGCAACTGAGTAAAGCTCTGCCCAGTTCATTGGTCCTGAGGAAAAACCATTTACCTTTTTTACTCTTGCACCTCTTGGGCGAAGGCTTGAGAGGTTTACCCCTACTCCACCACCTCGGGACATAATCTCAACCATTTCTTTTAGGTTGTCTAAGATTCCGTCACGGGAATCTTTGGGGGACGGTAATACGTAGCAGTTGTAGAAAGTTACAGCAAAACCAGTGCCAGCACCGGAAAGAATTCGTCCTCCGGGGATAAATTTTAATCCTTCCATGGCTTGATAGAATTTCTCTTCCCACTCTCGTCGTTTCGCGGGTACTTCGATTTGAGAAACGGCTTTCGCTACCCTTCTCCACATTTGTTCTGGGTATTCCTCAAGAGGCTTACCTGTTTCGTCCTTTAGAGAATATCGATCGAGGAAAACTTTAAGAGCAACTCCTTCCAGCTTGGTACCATGCTCAACAAAGGAGGGAAAAACTCTCATGAGGGTAGAATTGGAATGGCCAATACTGTTCGGGTGCATTCCATTTGGCAAAACGAATTTGTTTTCCATGTTTTTTGTTACTTAATTCTCAGATTTAATCTGGGCATGTTTTAATGCTTTCTCAAAATCCGACAAATCCTCAAACTCAAGATACACACTGGCAAATCTAAGCCAGGCAACGTTATCGATTTTTCTAAGTCTTTTTAAAACAGCATTTCCTATAACTTTGGATGATACTTCTTCCTTTTGCTTTCTTAATAGTTCTCTTTCTACTTCATCTACAGCCTCATCTACAGCCTCTATCGTTACTGATCTTTTTTCAACTGCTTTAAGTATTCCCAAGCGAACTTTCTCTCGATTAAACGGCTCTCGTTTCCCATCTTTTTTTACAACCCAAAGCGTAGGTCCACTCACTCGTTCATGTGTTGTAAATCGCTTTCCACACTTATTGCAGAACCTGCGTCGTCTTATCGAGTCCCCTTCTTCGCTGCTTCTGGATTCCACAACACCAGTTGGCGCTTGACAAAACGGACATTTCATTGGTTTCCAGATCTTTCCCCACATTTTGTGGGCAGCGCTATATTTTCACACTACATATGGCGTGTCAACTGCTAACATCTGTATCAAAATAAGTCTGTTCATGCGTAAAAGAGTCTAAAATGGAGCAAATATGGAAAGAGTTAGTAGCTAAAGTTGAACACAACTTGAATTCAATGGAGAAGTTTGTGAAAAACTTTTGTGATCAGAAATCTATTCCCGGTACCTTCTTTTGTCGTTTATTAAGTTCGTGTGCTGCTTTAGCGTAAGTTAATTTTGGTTTATCTAAGAGTTGGTTTAAAACTGGTTTTGCGTCTTCGGGAGAAATAAGCATGATACTTTCTAGGACTTCCCTGTGTGTTAAAGAAGCTTTGGCAAGTGTTTCAAAAAAACCATCTGAGTTTTTGCCTTTAACATCTGCATACATTCCCCTTTTTAGTGCATCTTCTAGGTATTGCTCTGCTTTAACTGCGGTAACTATTCCTAGGTCAAACTTTCCTTCGTCAGACAATTTTTTTGCCATCACAAGACGCTTGTCAGCAATAAACAAGGTTCTGTTGGCTCTCACAAGATCGTCTCTGGTCAAAAATAGCCAAACTCTATCTCTTGTTGCCTTAAGGAACCAAAAGGGATGATCGGGCGAGATGCCAGGATAAGGAAGAGAATATTCTAGTTCTGATGTAAAAACCATACCGACGGCACTATCATTGGGGAGAGAAAAGTCATATTTAATAAGGGTGGTTCTGTAAATTGAAACAAAAAGAACAACAATAGCAAGAGAAACCATACTGAGACCTAGAATTGCGGGCTTTACCAAATGCACGGTGTTATTATTCTAGCACTTGGAGTCTATTTCAAAATTATATCTCATTGCGACCTAGTTGTGTCAAAAGCTTTTTGACGGACACAAAAACTAATCCAGGTTGGCAAGCCCTAATACTAGCTTTAGTGCTTGCTCTACTTCTTCTAGTTTATCTGTGGACAAAATGCCGACCTTTTTAATAAGTCTTTCTTTGTCAATAGATCGTATTTGGTTCACCACAGCGATCGACTCCTCTTTTATCTCCATCCCCTTATGTGGAGAAATCCGAACAATATCTGGCCCGTTCAATTGCGGAACTATCGAACTAAAGGGAATGATTGTAACGACTGGAAAGGTTTGATTAATGATATTATTGGAAATAACCAACACTGGCCGTTTTTTGTGTATCTCACGACCAAATGATGGGTCTAGGTTTGCGATGAAGACTTCCCCACGTTTAGGGTAGCTTTGCGATTGTTTCGGCATCGGCGTACTTAAAATCTTCTTGTATTTCTTTAATTATCTTTTTTTGAGCCTCCAGGCTTCTACGAAGTTCCTCTTTAATGTCTCTTTTTGCTAGTTTTTCTTGGACCGCGCCAGCAATAAATTTGCTACGGGAACGGGTAGGGATACTTCTTCGAAGATCTCGTGCAAGTTCGTTAGGGAGGGTAATATTTATTCTTTGTGTTTGCATAGTTCGACAAGCTCACTACAAGTATACACACTTATTATACACACAATATTAAGCATGTCAAGAGTACTGGAATGTAAAAGGTAAGGGTTAGCAGATCATTCCCTTCGGGGATGGAATCGTTTTGAGAAAAACGCTTCAACTAACGTATAATATATGTGTGCTCAGACTTCCTGTTTCAGTTAAATCAATACCGAAAAACTTTAAATGGCCTATTCCCCCCAAGATTCTCGGGGTCAAAAAGTGTAAGGTGCCTGTTGTTTTGTTCTTTGTGTTTTGCGCCACACTCCTTACCTATCTTTACTGGGGTTTACCTTTGCCTACTCAGTTAACTTCTGAGGCGAAGAATCCTGTTTCAACACAAATATTGGACCGAAATGGCAAGCTTATTTACGAAATTTTTGAAGAAAAACGAAGAACTCCGGTAAAACTTGAAGAGCTTCCCAAATATGTTTCTCAGGCAACTATTGCGATTGAGGATAAAGATTTTTATAAACACCATGGTTTTTCTCCGTGGGGTATGAGTAGAGCGTTATATAATATAATAACCAAGCGAGATCTTCAGGGTGGTTCAACTATTACTCAACAGTTAGTTAAGACTACGCTTCTCTCCCCTGAGAGAACGATAAGGAGAAAAATCCGTGAGTTTACTCTTTCTTTAATAGTAGAAACTATTTATGGCAAAGACAAAATTCTTGAGATGTACCTTAATAATGTTCCGTATGGGGGAACTGCTTGGGGAATAGAGGCAGCAGCCCAGGCATATTTTGGTAAACCTGCAAAAGAGTTGACGCTAGCACAAGCCGCTCTTCTTGCTGGTCTTCCGCAGGCTCCTACGCGTTTCTCGCCTTTTGGAACAAATCCACAGCTTTCCCTGGAGCGCCAGAGAGCGGTTTTACGAAGAATGGCTGAGGATTCCTATATAACAGAGGAGCAAAGACAACAAGCCGAGAAAGAAGAATTTGTTTTTGCAAAACAACAGGGTATTAAGGCTCCGCATTTTTCTTTGTATGTCAAAGAACAACTGGTTGAAAAATTGGGGCAGCACATTGTTGAGAGAGGAGGTTTGCGAGTAAAAACAACATTGGATTTAGATTTACAGGAAGAGGCTGAAGGTATAGTAAAAGAAGAGATAGAGAAACTTAAAAAAGCAAATGTTGGAAACGGAGCGGTTGTAGTAACAAATCCTAAGACTGGTGAGATATATGCAATGGTGGGATCAAAAGACTACTTTGCTCTAGACGAGGATGGAAAGGTAAATGTAACGATTAGACCTCGCCAGCCCGGATCTTCTATAAAACCTCTTAACTACGCTCTAGCGATAGAAACAGGAAAAATTACTGCTAGCACTCCCCTTGCTGATGTTCCTACATGCTTTGCTGTAGCGGGCCAGCCTCTTTATTGTCCGGTAAACTATGACGGCAGTTTCCATGGTGCAGTGCAAGCAAGATTTAGCCTTGGGAATTCTTACAACATACCGGCAGTACGCACGCTTTCTTTAAATGGTCTTGACGAATTTGTAGAGTTTGCCCGAAAAATGGGATTGACAACTATAGAGGATAGCTCTCGCTACGGGCTTTCTTTGACTCTTGGGGGTGGTGAGGTTCGGATGATAGATATGGCAGAAGCTTTCGGAGTTTTTGCAACAGGCGGAATTAGACAAGATTTAGTTTCAATACTTGAGGTAAAAGATTGGAAAGGAAATGTTATAGAAACAACGGAAATTCAAGAAGGAGATAGAGCTTTGTCGGCTGGAACTTCGTATATTATTTCTCATATTCTTCTTGATAATAACGCACGTTCCCAAGCATTTGGCGAGTCTTCATACCTTAATGTTTCGGGGCATCCGGAAGTTGCGGTAAAAACCGGAACTACTAATGATAAGAGGGATAATTGGACTATTGGATATACACCAGAAGTGGTAGCAGCAGTGTGGGTTGGCAACAATGATAATACACCAATGTCTGCTGTGGCATCTGGCGTTACTGGTGCATCACCTATTTGGAACAGGATTGTCAAAACTGCTTTGAATAAGATTGAAGCTGGCGAGCAAGGTAGTCATACTTGGCCAACTAAACCATCTGAGGTAGTAGGTACTAACGTGTGTGCAACAACCGGTACGCTACCTTCAGGGTCAGAGGAGGATCCTGGTTGCCCCATACGTTTTGAATTCTTTTTAGAAGACTTTCCTCCGCCACCACCTGTGGCTTTGACGCAATCAATGTCAACTTTCAAAGATACTGGAATAATAGCTCCGGAGGATGTGATGCCTGATCAAGTAGACACTCGCGACCATCCCGTAATCTATGACCCATTAGGAACTCGGGTGTGTTTGGATTGCCCTCTGCCGGATTGGGCAGTGACGATAAAATAGGTTGTAGGTTGTAGGTTGTAGGTTGTGGGTTGTAGGTTGTGGGTTGTAGTCGGTAACTATAAACACCATGCGGGCAATGGATAGAGATTAGCCGAGAGCAGCAAGAAGCTGTGTTGGTGTAACTATTTTACTTCTCCCAAACTTTTTAAGTGGTAAAATGTGTTTTTTGTCTCCTGAAATAATATAGTCAGCATCTGCCTCAACCGCTGCTTCCAGAATACGATTATCAACTTCATCTCCCTTTATAGCTTTTACTTGTTTTGAGGGAATAACAGATGTTGTCGATTTTTCAAGTCTTTCCTGAAGCTCTGCCAACCGCTCCCTACTATAATGAAATTTGTTTACAAGAACCCTACTGAGTTCTTCCATAATAGCAGGGGATATAAACACTTTTATTTTCTTTTGTGCTTGGAGTTGAATTATCTTTCGTGGAATCCCGCCAAACACAACGGCAGAAATAATGATGTTTGTATCAAGGACAACTCTAGGCCTTCTTTTTGACACGTGCGCGTTCCTCTTCTCGAAACCCTTCCACTATTCTGTACACATCTTCTTCGTTCTTAACTCCCAACTGCTTAGCCTTTTTTTCTCCATAGGCAAAAATCTGATCCCACTGACTCAGCTCAGCAAGATATGCCCGAAGCGACCCTCGCAGAAGCTCGCTTCTGGAGCGCGATTCCCTCCTTGCCATCTCATCGACTCTTTCAAGAAGCTCTTTGGGAAGTGATAGGTTTATGGTTACCGTGTTCATCAATTCAATTCTATACAAACTTTGTATAGAAAGTCAAGAACACTCAACACCTCCTTTTCAACTTAGACTGTATTCTTAGACTGATTTACCTCTTGTACTACTTCCCATACTTGTGCTACCTTCGGCCTTAGTATGCCGGATGTCAGGGTTCCGGCTAAAGCCGGACAGAAGCCGTATGATTCACTAGTAAAAAAACAGGCAAAAGGTATCCTTTTTCAAGGTAGTAGGTTTCTTGTTCTTCTCGGTAAACCTCTTTTTATCATCCTCTCCTTGTTAATTCTTGTGTGTGGTTTTGTTGTTAAGGGTTTGGGTCTTCTCTTCTTTTTAACAGGTAAGAGTGTTTTAGAGGGGGTGGGGCTATTATGCAAGCTTCGCTTGCACCAGCCCCATTCATTGACTAGACCACATCACAAGCCTGCGCGCACTTATTTGTTTAATCTGCGCGAACTAGCTTTAGTAATAATAATAATTATCTTTTCATGGGGGATTTTGTCCTGGTCAAAGTTTATTGTTGATCTTCCTCAACCTGGTCAACTTATTACAAGACGGCAGCCGTTGTCTACAAAGATTTACGACCGAAAAGGAAATCTTCTTTTTAAAGTTTATCGAAACGAAAATCGAACTCTTTTACCACTTTCGGAAATGCCTGTTTTTTTAAGATTGGCAACGGTCGCCATTGAAGATGCGGAGTTTTATTCTCACCATGGATTCTCTTTGAAGGGAATTTTGCGGGCTATGCGACAAAATTTAACAAAAAGAGAATTGGTGGGAGGGTCAACAATCACCCAACAGTTAGTTAAAAATGCCTTTCTTTCTCCTGAAAAAACACTCAGCAGGAAAGTTAAAGAGGTAGTATTGGCCATACGAGTAGAGCTTGAGTTTAACAAAGATCAGATACTTGAGATGTATTTAAATGAGGTTTCGTATGGGCATTCGGCTTATGGAGTAGAAGAGGCTTCGGAACTTTATTTTGGTAAATCGGCTCGTTCTCTAACTTTAGCTGAGTCGGCTCTTCTTGCAGGTTTGCCAAAGGCTCCTACGGCTTACTCCCCTTTTGGAGCAAACCCGGAATTGGCAAAAGCAAGACAGGCTGAGGTCTTATCAAGAATGGTTCAGGAAAAGTTTATAACCCCCCAACAAAAAGAGGAAGCTGTGAACGAAAAACTTGTTTTTGCTCCACAAAAGACAGATATACAAGCACCTCATTTTGTGATGTATGTTAAACAGCTTTTAGCAGAAACTTTTGGAGAACGCATGGTAGAAGAAGGAGGGCTTGAAGTTATCACAAGTCTGGATTTAGATATCCAAAAAATAGCAGAGAAGGTTTTATCTACCGAGATCCAAAAGGTTTCTAAGTTGCGTATTTCTAACGGAGCAGTGCTTATCACAAGTCCTAAAACCGGAGAGATTTTGGCAATGGTTGGTTCTCGGGATTACTTTGATCAGAAAATTGATGGGAATTTTAATGTGACAACAGCGTTGAGGCAGCCCGGGTCTTCGATAAAACCGGTAAATTATGCATATGCTTTAGAATCCAGGCGCTATACGCCGGCTTCTATTATTTCGGATACTCCGATTACTTATTCTGTTCCTGGCAATCCTCCTTATTCTCCGAAGAATTACAATAATACTTTTCATGGCCCTGTTTCTATAAGAACTGCTTTGGCTTCTTCTTTGAATGTTCCGGCTGTGAAGGTTCTTGCGTCGTACGGGGTTCCTAAGATGGTTGAATTGGGTAAAAAGATGGGGATTTCTTCTTGGGGAAATAGGTCCTATTTTGGGTTGACAACAACACTGGGGAGTGCTGAAGTGAAAATGACAGAGATGGCGGTTGTTTACGGGGTATTGGCAAATAACGGAGAAAGGGTAGATCTTAGACCAATACTTAAGGTAAGGGATCATGTGGCCCCACTTCGCTCTTCGAGCTTCGCGGGGTGTGGGAGGGATATAGATACAGATACAGATACAGAAAACAATGGGGCATCAGAGAGGATAGTTGGTTGCTCGCGACAGGTTCTTGATCGGGGGGTTGCTTTTTTATTAACAGACATATTGCGGGACAACCAAGCTCGAACTTTGGCTTTTGGCCCAAACTCTCTTCTTGTTATACCAAACCATAGTGAGGTTGCCGTGAAAACCGGCACAACTCAGAATCTTCGCGATAACTGGGCGATAGGATATACAAAAGATTTTGTGGTGGTAACCTGGGTTGGTAATAATAACAATGTTCCAATGAGCTATGTTGCTTCAGGAGTAACTGGGGCAACACCGATTTGGCACAATGTAATGACTACGCTTTTAAAAGATAGCGCTTCGACTCCGTGGGAACTGCCGCAGGATGTGACACTTGCAAAAACTTGCCTAACCGGTGGGAGAATAGAATATTTCTTAGTAGGAACTGAACCACACTTTGTTTGTACACCTAGTGAGAAAGCAGAAGAAAAAGATAGGCCAGCTGAGGGATAGATTCTTTGAGAATTAGTCCAAGTCGATTGTTCTTTGGAAACTGAATCCTCCGAAATCCAGGTACCATTCGGAACCTGGCTTCGCAAAGTCGAAAGATGGTAGGGTTCTTTGTCCTTTGTACCAAAAATAAGCGCCTAAGATTAAAGTACCCAGAAGAACGCCAAGGACAAATAGGCGGTCTTTATATGTCCAAGGTTTGGGTGTAACTTTTTTCCTAGATTTCTCTTTTTGTTCAAGAACATTCTTTGCTTGCCCGGCAATACCAAAGATTTTTGGTTTTTCAAAAGTAACTTTGAGCATATACTATTCTATTCTTTCTACCAAGAATTTAACAAGACGTGTTGTGCAAAGCGTGCAAAAGTGACACAGTTTTACGTCATCGCGTAAAACTGTGTCAAGTGTCAAGTTGTAAATCTTGACATGGTTTTTAGTGATGCTAGACTATGACTGTGACAACATACAAGGAACGCGAACAGGAACAATACGTGCTTCCAGTTGAAGTTGAGCCCATACTGCTCCTCAAACCCATAGATCGTCTTCGCCAGCTTCTTAGAGACGCGCAAACTGATCACCTGGAATTTACTACACCTCATGGTAAAAGACTCCTGGTGTGTACAGACCGATTTTTTGAGACTCGACCTCCCGCATTTCCACCTCTACAAGACCTTGAAGTAGTAGTCGCACTTGGCAGTCCCGGGAACAAACTCATCCACCCGGACTACAAATTTGAAGAGTGCTTTTGGTTTCAGCGGGAATGGGTCCAAATTCAAGCAAGTCAAGTAAGAGTTGTTCTGGACTCCCAATTTTTAGGCCACATAGAAACGAATTGTGGTGAAGATCTCTTTGTAGACAATGAAACAAGGAATTGGTGCGGTGAGAAATACGATGGATTAGCTAATGGAGTTATTAATCTTATTCAGCAATCTACTCCGATCCCACAACCAGCCCAGTAGTTCCTATAGATTGAGACTGCGCTTTGACAGAAGGCCACACTTCTTCATTTACAATCAAGAATTTATTTTTAAATCTGTTCCAATGATTCAAATAAAGCATTGTTAACAAGTGTTTCTAAAGGTGTAAAATTTCCTTCATCAGCTTCTTGCATCGCCTTAAGATAGCGTTTCCGATCTGCTCCTGTTTCTGCTTTAAGTTCAATAGGTGGCAAGTTTAGCTGTAAAAGAATAAAACTTGTTAATATTCTAGCAACTCTACCATTGTAATCTTGAAATGGGTGGATAAAAACGAACTTATGTTGGAACCAGGCTAAAAGTTTTACAACTTCGAGAATGAAACGTTCGCTAGTTGGTTTTGGTAGGTGTTTTAATCTCTCCTCAAGATCTTTACAAAGATTTACGATAAGCTCTGGTACTTTAAAATATGGCGCTGCTTCTTTCCCAGAGAACATTACTTGGATTGTTCTATATTTCCCTGCCCACTTGGGAAATATCCAACTAAAGCAAACTTCATGAAGTTTGCAAATTATATCTGGATTGACTTTGGGAATAGTTCCTTTTGCAGCAAGTTCATAGATATAATCCAGCCCTTTTTTTGTGCTTTCCAATTCCAGCTTAATTAGTTTTGATCTGGGAATGATACCGAAAGCGGTTTCTTTGTATGAAGTAGCACCTTTGGGTTTGGTAGTAGCTTTTACCATGTACTACTTAAATAGTGAAGAAATGCTCCTGCGAGTTACTTTTTCTCCCTCAAGTCTAGTGGTTCGAAAAATCATTTCAGGCATAAATGAGCGCAGAAATGAAAGTACTTTTTTTTTGCTTGTCTTCCCTGCCCGGTACTTTTTATAAGCTTTTGTTAATCTTCTTTGCTGTGTTGTCATACTTGTATAGTATACCAAATTTTAGCTAGGTCCCTAGACCTACTCCGATCCCACAACCAGCCCAGTAGTTCCTATAGATTGAGACTGCGCTTTGACAGAAGGCCACACTTCTTCATTTACAATATTTTCTGGTTTTTGGCCGGAAAGGACGGCAAGCACGGAATCCACCGCTTGTTGGCACATCTTCTCCCGAACTTCTACTGTTCCTGAGGCAATGTGTGGAGTTAGTATAACATTCTCCATTTGCATTAATTCTGGGTTCATTTGAGGCTCGTTTTCGTGAACATCTAGAGCAGCTCCTAAGATTTTTCCTTCTCTTAAAGCCTCAGCAAGAGCATGTTCGTCAACAACGGCTCCTCTTGCAGTATTGATAAGATAAGCTGTGGGTTTCATCAAAGCCAACTTCTCGGCGTTTATTAGGTGTGTTGTCTCTTTGGTTAGTGGAACATGTAAAGTAACATAGTCAGATAGTCTAAGTAGGGGGTCTAAGTCTAAGTATTTGACACCCAACTCTGTTTCTGTCTTTTCATCTCTTGAACGATTGTGGTAGACAACGCTCATATTAAATCCCTTCGCGCGCCGGGCAACCATGCTGCCAATTCTACCCAGCCCAACGATGCCAAGAGTCTTGCCATAAACATCCCGACCCAAGAAGATATCGGGTTCCCATCCGTGATACGCTCCCTTTCTCGCATACTCATCAGCCTCAACCACTCGTCTTGAAAGAGCAAGAATTAATGCCCATGTAAACTCTGCAACTCCTTCATTAACTTGAGTTGACGGAGTATTTGTAACCACTATCCCCCGCTCAGTTGCGGCTTTAAGATCAATATTGTCAAAACCTACTGCGTAGTTTGAGATTATTTTTAGGTTAGGGAATTTGTCCATTAATTCACCTGTCCATCTGTCGGTAAGAAGAGTAATAACAGCATCAGCCCCTTTCCCCATCTCGATAATCTCTTGGGGGGCTAGTGGGCGATTAAACGGAGAAATTGCCACTTCGTGTCCCTCCAATCTTTTGAGGTGATCACCCGGTATTTTTCTGGTAACAAGGACTTTCATAGCTATTAAGCTATTACGCTATTAGGCTATGAAGCTTAATTGCTCCATAGCTCAATTGCTTCATAGCATTTTCGGTTTTACTTGATCTCTGTATTTCTCTAAAAACTCCTCCATGCCTACTGGTGTTAATAGCCCCTCATGAGCTCCTGCGTATTGAACCACAGACGCTGCATTCATAGTACCCCAAATCATTGCTTCTGGTAAATCGCGTTCTTTAACAAGCGCAGCCAGGAAAGCTGCTGCATAACTATCACCTGCTCCGGTCTTTTCGACCACTTCGATATGAGGTATACCAACATGCCAGACTTCTCTACCGTCAAAGGAGGCATACGAGCCGTTATTCCCGTCAGTGACAACTACTATCTCTGGTCCAGTGTTTTTGAGTTTTCCTAATAAGCTTTTGATATCTTCGCCATTTTCTTTGACTAGGGTTTGGGCTTCTTCTCTGTTTACAAACAGGATAGTTGTTGTTTCCAGTATTAGTTTTAGTGTTTCCAGGCTTTCTCTCAACTGATAGGAGCCGGGGCTGAATGCAAGTTTAACACCGGTTTTATTGACCAAATTTGGTAATTGCTTGTGCAAGGTCTCGTGTCCTTTTGCAACAGAGGTAAAATAGATCCATTGGTTTTTTGGTAAATCGGGGAGGCTGTAATTTCTTGGTTCATGGTAAGTGAGGATGGTTCTTTCCCCTCCACAATTAAGAATTGTGGACATGTTTGAACGGCTGGCTTTTTCCATTACCACAAATTGTGTGTCAACACCTTCATCTTCTAATGTATTCTTGATATCTTGAGAATCTCTATCGCTACCTATTACTGTATAAATTCCTGTTTTTAGGCTTAGACGCGATGTGCCAATACTGAAGTTTGCGGCATTTCCTGAAGCAGGTACTCTCAAGAGGTTATTTACCGGAATTTTGCTTCCATAGCTGAAACAGATTTCGCTCTTTTCGTTGTCCAAGTTGCACATTATTTGGGCATTACTTGGATCAATCCCAAGAAGAATGTCTATTGTCGAGTCACCAATTGAAATTATGTCTAACATAATTGCTATAAAGCTATTAAGCTATAACGCTATAAGGCTCACTTATCCCCCCGTTTGTTCTGGCCACGTAATTTATAGATTAGCGATGCGGCCATTGCCCGCCACTTCTTAAACTTTTCTTCATACTAAGAATATCTTTTATCTGTAATTAGGTTTTGTTTCAACGCTTTATATAGCCAGCTATCAGTCTCAGCCATTGGCCCTCGGGCAATGCGTGCAAACTGTTCAAATTCCCGGGGTCCTCCTCTCCCGTAACCCTCAGCTAAGTTACTACCCATTGAACCTGCAGAATCTAAGATCTGATAAGAAATAGAGCGTGCTATTGGTATTTTGGGCCAATTTCTAACATCTTCGCAAACCATTTCAAAGATCTCTTCTGATAATTGCCACAACCTTAGATCTTTGAAACTTCTTTCTGTCTCCATAGCACCATAGCTTCATAGCATCATAGCTTTATAGCTTCATTGCCGTAAACTATCCCTGCCAGCCTTCTTGCTACTTCCAGTGGGTTTTTTGCTTGCCAGACATTTCGGCCTATTGCAAGGCCAACTGCTCCTGCTTCAAGGGTGTCGTAGGCGGTTCTGTATAAATCATTTGGAATATCTACCTTTGGCCCGCCGACAACGAAGACTTTTGTATTTCCAGCTGCACGCACGACTCCCCTGAAACTATCGATGTCGCCTGTGTATTTAATCTTTATAGCATCGCTATTAAGTTCGAGTCCTAATCGTGCACAGTAGGAGAGGATGTCGGGGCTTGTGTCTGAGGATATATGTCCTCCTCTTGGGTACATCCAGGCTATTACAATTAAGCCTTTTTCGTGCGCTTCTCTCTCAACTTTGGCAAACTCTTTAATCATTTGATTTTCAAACTCTGAGCCCACATAAATAGTAAAACCTACTCCTGTTGCTCCTAGTTCTAAAGCCTCATCAACTGTGCAGTTTTGAACAGAAACCGGTTCTTCGCTTGCTTCTTGGTGGAATGGAGTCTTGCCATTTAACTTAACTATTAGGGGAACTTTATGTTTGTTCTTGTCGTAGTAGCGAGCTGCAATACCCTTTTGGCAAACAACACCGGTAAAATAACCAGAGTCGGCTATATTCATAATCCAGGCAGGATCAACCGACCGCTCGTCAAAATCAGCAGGTCCGTGTTCGTACCCATGGTCGTAGGCAAGAAGCATGCCGTGTCCATTTTTTAAGATTGGAGTCAAAGAAACAATGTTCACTGCTTTCAATTTAACACTTGAGCCCTTTTGAAGCAATGCATTCTATTTTTGACGAGGCAAATAAAAGAAGACAAATATGGCTAAAGCAATTAAGGTCAGAATTGCCAGAGGCTGTAAAATTCGAAGTTGATCTTCTATCATTTTTTCTTATTCTTTCCTTTTTTCTTGCGCAAAAGCGTAAAGTACACAAGAAAGACAAGTATTCCCGACATGATTGTGGCAACATAAAAACCTAGCCAAATCTGGTCATTGCTCATTTTTCCTCCCTGGTAAAAAATACCGCAATTTTCAAGAACATGTACGAAAGCATACCACCCCAAATAATTCTACCATAATCCCCGCTTGCAGGACTCAAGAAAAATGATACTATCCCAGCCACAAACCACGCTACACCAATGTTGACAAAATATTCGGCAATTACACGTCTTTCTTCTATTGACCTTTCCCTCATACGTTGTTTTGTAAAGCCAAACTTATTCCTTTATTTTCATAGAAACTTCAACTTTCCCAGCTGCCAACTTTTTTAAAAAATATCGTATTAAGGCCTGTGGAGAAGAAAAGCCATACTCCTTAGCCCTTTTTTTTATTATATCACGCAAGTTTCTATCAACTGGAATTTGTAGAACTATTCTATTCATATCATATTATTATTATAATTGTAATACTTTTGTAATGTATTTGTCAAGCCTAGGAGAGTCTAAGTCTAAGCATGGAGGAAGAGTATTTTCTTAGACTTAGACTGTTATCTTAGACTGTTCTACTATTTCAACAGCATGGGAAGTTCCGATTCTGTCTGCTCCGGCATTGATAAATTCCAAAGCTTGTTTGTAGTTGGTAATTCCACCTGCCACCTTTATCTTTATCTTCCCTCCAACAGCACTTTTTACAAGCTCAACATCTTTTAAGGTTGCTCCCCGTGGTCCCATTCCTGAGCAGGTTTTTACAAAATCTGCGCCAGATTCCAATACCAGTTCTGAGGCTTTTTTTATTTCGTCGTCAGTTAAGAATCCTGTTTCGATAATAAATTTCACAATGGTAGGTTTTTTGGTTTCTTTTGAGACAGTAACAATTGCTTTCATTTCTTCTAAAACGCTTTCATGCTCCCCTGTTTTAAATAAGCCAACATTTATTGAGACATCCAGTTCGTCAGCGCCAAGTTTTATGTAACTTATTGCTGATACGATTTTAATGTCTTTTGTTTCTTGGCCGAGAGGAAAAGCTATCACAGTACCAACAGCTCCGCTTGATCCTAAGACATCTCTTGCAAGAGTAATGTAACTGGGGTTTACAAAAGCAGAGTTGAAACCATATTTTTTTACTTTTTGGCAGAGTTCACGGATATCCTGTGGGGTTGCGTCCGCATGATGATTAGCTAGGTCTAGATACTTTGAAAGGTTCATGTGGTAAATGGGTTTTCTTCTTGATGGTTGTGTTGTGTTTCAGACAATTTATCCTCAAACTCTTTTATTGCCGGAACAATGTGATCCACTTCGGTTATTATTTTATACACCTCTAGTTCCTCTTGTCTTAATTTCATATGCTGTGCAATTTCTTCGATAATGGGATACCAGAAGCCGCCGAAAAGTATAAGTGGTTTATGGTGACCGAAATACAAACGAGCTAAACCCCAAGCCATACCAAATTCGGAAATAGTTCCAGTGCCACCATTAAAAACCACAAAGATGTCACCATAATCTAGAAGTTTTAGTGTTCTCTCAAGATAGCTATTTGTCTCGATGAGCTCGTCCACGTTGTTGCCTGGATCGTGTCCTTCGAAAAAGGTCATGTCCTTAGGGTAAAAGGTAATTCCTATTGCTTGCCCCCCAACAGACTTTGCTCCCTCGGTTGAGGCGCGCATTACTCCGGGACCGCCTCCGTTTACAACAACGTAGCCTTCTTTTGCAACACAAGCTGCTGCATCAAACGCATTTTGGTAAAGTTCTTCGCCGGGATGGCAGCCCGAATAACCTAGGAATGTAACATTCTTTATTTCCATACGAAACAGTCTAAGTCTAAGTCTAAGTCTAACAAAATACCTTCTAATCTTAGACTTAGACTGTATTCTTAGACTCTAGCGTTTTTCCAATATTTATTGTTTGCTCAATAAGCCTTGTTGCATACCCCCACTCATTATCATACCATGCCATAACTTTTACTAAATCACCGTCTACGACTCGGGTAAAATTAAGGTCCACTATTGCTGATTCAGTACGACCGATAATGTCTGTTGAAACCAATGGTTCGTTAGTTGTTGCCACAATTCCACGCCATCTTGGCTCTTGTGTTGCGTTTTGAAAGATTTGGTTCACTTCTTCAACAGATGTTGGTCGAGAGGTCACAAAAGTAAAATCCGTAAGCGAACCACAAAGAATAGGGACTCTTATTGCTATGCCATCAAAAAGCCCCTTGAGTTCGGGAATTGCTTGAGTTGTAGCTTTTGCAGCCCCTGTTGTGGTGGGAATAATATTTTGGAAAGCACGGGCACGGCGTAGGTCGTTGGAGTGTTCGCCGGGCGGAGAACCATCAACCATATTTTGCTCAGCTGTGACAGCGTGAATAGTCGAAAGCGTAGCCTTCTTAACACCAATTTTGGAGTGCATTATCGCAGCAATTGGGGCAACACAGTTGGTTGTACAAGAAGCATTAGAAACAATATTGTGCTCGCCTTCGTAACTATTGGCACCAATAACATACGTCCCTACTCCATCTCCTTTTCCGGGAGCTGAAATCACAACCTTTTTTGCACCGGCTGTTAGATGTTGTTTTGCACCCTCTACACTTGTAAAAATTCCAGTGGATTCAATAACAACATCCGCTCCGTACTTTTTCCAGGGGATTTTAGAAGGATCACGTTGGGCAAGTATTGGATATTTCTTTCTATCAATTAGCAATGCGCCAATTTCTGGATCTTCACCTGAGCTTTCTGTTTCGGTCTTTTTTTCAAACTTTCCATATACTGAATCATAGCGAAGAAGGTGTGCCCAACCTGTGCTATCCAGCGAACCAGAGGTGTTGACAGCAACAATTTCTATTTGATCGGCAAAATTGGCAAGTGCCACTCGAAAAGCAATTCTCCCAATTCTTCCAAAACCATTGATGGCAGCACGAACAGGCATTAAGATAAAGATACAGAAACAGAGACAGATAAGCAAATAAGAATTTGCTTGACAATCTGTCGATTGCAAACAACCTATTTTTTTATTAAACCTGTTAACATCTTACAGACTTCCTCCGCAAGCTCATATATTTTCTGCCTCCTGCTTTTGTCAATCTTTAATAAGCGGCGTTTACTTAAGATTACTAAAATATTCATTGCTTCATACACAGAACCTCGTGAGATGGTATAAAAATTGCCAGAGTCGCGAGCTGTCTTTCTGCCGCTTCCTTCAGCAATATTACTGGGAACAGATAGTGCACATCTTCTAAGTTGTTCGCCAAAGGAAAATTGATACGTTTGAGGTAAGTTATCGGCAATACTTATTAGCAAATCGGCCAACTCCACCGCCTTCTCCCAAACCTTAAGTCTCTGAAACTGAAAGCTCATTTTATCTGTGTCTATATCTTTATCTGTGTCTGTGTCTCAAGGCCGCGAGGCCCGGTAAATCTCCGTATGCCAAAAACTCAAGCATTGCCCCTCCGCCGGGTGAGACATGGTTCATTCTTCCAAGAATCCTTAATTTTTGAGCAATGTGAATTGTGTCACCTCCACCAATTACTTTGAATGCTTTACTTTTAAGAAGGCCTTGCACAACTATTTTTGTTCCATCCAGAAAACCGTTATCAACATCACCCATTGGTCCGTTCCAAACTACTGTTCCAGCACCTTTTATAATTTCTGCAAAGTTTTTTGCAGAATCAGGAGTTATATCGTCGCCGTTTGAAGTTAGGTGTGCTGCCGCGACACAAACTCCATTTTTCCCCTCATGGCAATGTGATTTAACCTTCTTTGGCAAAACTCCTCCAATCAACACCCAATCTGCATGATCCATAATTGGGTTCACAAGAAGAGCTTTGTCAATTTTTCCACCGCCAAGTACAAACACAACGGGCTTTTTGGGTTTTTCCAAAACTTTATCTAAAATTTCTACCTCTTTAATTAATCCAAACCCAGCTGCAATGTTTTTGGATTTAAATTGTTTTGGCAGGGCAACGAGCGAGGCATGCGCTCTGTGAGATGCTCCGAAAGCATCGTTTATATAACAATCTCCTTGAGAGGCTAGCCATTTTGTAAAGGTAATATCATTTGCTTCTTCCCCGGAATTGAAACGTAAGTTTTCCATCATAAATATATCTAGTTTTTCAGTTTCTTCTCGCCCAATCTTTTTTTGAAGTAACTGTTCTAGATATTCTCCAACTGGATCCAGACTTAAGTTTTCTACTATTTTTCCACCCGGACGACCTCGATGACCAAGTAAAATAACCTGTTTGACTCCGTGTTCGGCAAGATATTTAAATGTAGGCACTGAAGCCTTTAATCGATAATCTTCAGCTACACTCAGCTTGCCCTGAGCTTGCCGAAGGGGGACATCTAAATCAAGTCTAAGAAGAACTCTTTTGCCTTTTACGTTAAGTTTGTTTAGGGTGGGCAGTTGCATACCTAGAATCCCTTCGCTAGTTCCATTAGTACCTCATCAGGGTTTTTGGCGAGAACTACGGCTGAGGAGACTGCCACGCCAGCTGCGCCTAATTTCAAGCTTGTTTTGACGTCAGTAGAGTCTTTCACTCCCGCTCCCACGATAAGGGGGACTCCGCTTTTTTTTGCTATCTTACTTGCTTTTTCAATAATGTCAGGTTTTGCTTTTGCAACTGAGGTGTTTTGTGAGGCAATGAGTTCTGGTGGTTCAAGAGCAACAAAGTTGGGCTTAAGAGCAACTATTTCTTCGAGTTCTTTTAAATCTTTAGCAAATACCATTATATAAAGCCCTACAGATTTACATCTTTCAATAGCTTTTTTAAGATCAGAAAAATTAGAATACTTGTGTTCAGAGTGGTTAAGGAAGGTACCTACTACTCCCTGGGCGGCAACTGCCTCTGGTAAAATCCAGCCGGTATTTTGGCCAGGTTCTATACTATCCACATGCTGTACCCAAATATCATAAAGGGAAGTATTAACACAAAGCCTTGCGTCTGCAATTTGAACTGCGGGAACAACAGGCAATCGCGCCTTGGCTTGGCATTTATTAATTTTTTGGATAAGTTCAACTGCTTTTGGACCAGTTGCTTCTTTGTGGGTTTTGAAGTTAACGAAAATCACTTTACTATTACTTTTCCTTCCATTCCGAGGGCTTGGTGGCCGCCAACATTGCATACAAATGGATATTCGCCGGCTTTATCCGGAGTAACTTCTACGGATATTGATTGCCCTTGGGGAATAACTTCGGTTTGTATACCTAACTCATAAACGACAAAGTTATGGGGGGATGTGCCCTCGTTTTTAAAAGTAATTCTGGTTTTTTCTCCTTTATTAAGGGTAATAGTATTGGGAGAAAAACTATATTCTTTTCCAGAAACTTCTACTGTTCGCATTGTTTCTGGGAGTGACTCGGCAGATTCACCTCCAGTATTCCCTATATCAACAGAACTTTCTCTAGTTTGAAGCTGAGGGGTTTTGGTTAATATGAGATTTTTTGTAATAAAAAAACCGGCGATAGCAACTACTCCTAAAATTCCGATACCAATTAAGAAAAGCTTGTTTTGCATCTTACTGTTGATTGATTGCCCCTTCCCGCCGCATTTTCGCATTCGGCTTTTTAGTATTGTTCATACACGCCTCATGCCAAAATTGCTGGCGGGTGTGCCCCAATTGTATTAACCAATTGGGGCTTGACAAGAAGGGCAAAATCCTATTGATTAAATATATAACCTTTATGTCTATAAGCGCAAGAACCACTATTAAGGTTCTTTTGTTAGCGCTACCTTTGATAGCTCTGTTTATTTTTGCTCCTCGAGCTTTTGCTCTTGAAAATCCACAATCATATTTTGACTGGAATACATACAATCCCCCACAAGTACTAGGAATTAAGGCTTTTGCTCAAGAAGAAACCACTTCTGTTGCAACAGATATTCCACAGCCAACTGCGACGACGCAGGTAATTGAGCCTCAAGAAACAGCTGATGTTGACTATAGGGCATATGAGCAACATGACTATTTTCTAGGTTTTGTTTCTGCTTGGACTCCGAATAATCCCTTTTATTTTGTAAAAAGAATGGAGGAAGTTGTAACTCTCACGTTTACATTCAACCCAGAGCAAAGAGAGGTTACTCGGTTACAGCTTGCAGGAGAAAGACTGCATGAGATGGAAACGGTTGCCCAGGCAGGAAACATAGACACAGTTGAGTCTCTTGTGGAAAATTATCGTGACACAGCTTCCACAATTGCTGACAACTTAGAAAGTCTAGGAAACCAGGGTCGTGATGTTTCTAGTCTTTCCACGGAAGTTGATGAAGAATTTTCAAGACATAAACTAGTACTTGAGGAGGTTGCTCTTATAGTTCCTCCTGAGGCTGAAGATGGTATACAAACTGCTTTGGCAGCAAGTGAGAGAGCAGTGGATACGGTTGCAGACGTTCGCGGTCAGCTAGCTATGCCAGATGAAGTAGTACAAAGGCTTCAAGCTCTTAAGGCTGTTGGTATATTAAGTGAGGAGGAGGTAACAAAACTAGTAAGCGTTGGCTCACGACAAGAGGCGCGAGAGGAGATGCGAAAGTATGTTAGAGAAAATCTTATTCCTGAATCTGACTTTTTGAAATTTGACCAAACTGCTGCACGTAGATTTCCACAAGCTTTTTATACTAATCTTGAGATGAAGAAATTTGAGGAACTTAGAGCTTTGGAAACAGAAAAGCCAGATGATCAAACACTTGCTAGAGTACAGGAGTTTGCTAGGGAGTATAAGCCTGGTGATATGGTTCCTCAGGATTTGCGGCGTTGGTGGGTTCCGATGGTCAGACTTGAGGAGCTTCAAAATACAATAAGGCTAGACCTTATACCACAAGATCTTTTAAGAAATCGGCCTGAGGAATTCCAAAAATACCAAGAAATTGTCGAGCGAGTGAGACCAAGAAAAGAGGATGTGGAGTATATAAATAGGATGATACAGCAAAATCCTAATCTTCTTAATGACCCTTCATATGCCCGTGTTAAGGCTCTGGCTGATAAATTCGGATCGATTGAGGGGCAACCCCCTAGTGGCAGGCCAGTACAAGACTGTGGTACAGGTTCTCACTGGGTTAATATTCCCTATATGCCTCAAGGAGGATATTGTGTACCAAATTACGATTTTCCTGCACCAAGAGACAGTTCTGAGCAAGCGTGCCCTTCCGGTTACCACAGACCTTTTCCAGGAGCTGCTTGTTATTCAGATGATTCAAGTTCCGGTCGCAGAGGCATTGACACAGCCCCTGGAACCTGTCCGGCTGGATACAACTGGGTTACAGGATCAAGAGGAAGTAGTGGCTATTGTGCTCCTAAAACCATAACAGATGGCGATGGCTTCCCCAGCCCAATTTATGTTGGCTATTGTTTGCCCGGTCAAACTTTTGTAGATGGAAAGTGCGAAACATATAATCCTCCACCTAAAGAAGGGTGCGCTTCGGGTAGTCGGTGGAATGGTAGTCAGTGTATAGAGCAAAAAGACTGCGGCCCGGATGGCTATCAAGACCGAAGTGGAGAGTGCAAACAAATAACTTCAGGCACAGGGAGAATTTGTCCAGCGCCGGCTGAGGGGTGCGGACTGAATGCTGTTTGGGACTCGGTAAATTGTGGTTGTAGGTCAACTTTTGATCCTCGGCTAGGCAGCCCACAATCCGGTGGAGGTCAATACCAAGGACCCAGCCGCGAGCAGCAAGAAGCTACTTGTCGAGCGGGTGGGGGTACGTGTGTCAGTTGGGTTAATGGAGCTTGTGGCTGTGAACGTTCGGGGGGAGGTGGTTCCACTGGTTCCGTGGGTTCCAAGTGCGGAGATGGGTATGACTGGAATGGTAGCTATTGTTATCCAAGAGGAGGGAGCTCAGGAGGTAATTCCACAGGTTCTGGATCAAGTAGCTCTCAACAAGAAGCAGCCTGTAGGGCGGGAGGTGGTACATGTGTATCTTGGGTCAATGGAGCTTGTGGCTGTGAACGTTCATCGGGAGGTAGTAATTCTGGTGGAGGTAGCTATTCGGGTGGTTCGTCGTCTGGTGGGTCATATTCTGGAGGCGGTTCATACTCAGGTAGTGGTGGCAGTTACAGCGGAGGTAATTATTCAGGAGATGGTGGTACTTATACTCCTCCTCCGACTGGTTACAACCCGTCCCCGTCTGATTCTAGTTCTTCAGGGAGTTATACTCCTCCTCCATCTGAGCCACAACCGGCGCCAGCACCTGCGCCATCTACTGAATCAGCACCAGCTCCTGCACCTCTTGAGTCTGCTCCTCCGCCTTCAACTATAACTCAGTAGTGCAGTGCCTAAAAGTTAGCGAGGTAAGACTTGGTTAAAAATCCAAACTATTATTACACCGGATATTAAGAGTAAAGCTTGATACCAGTGATTGTTTCTTTTTTCCTCTTCTAATTCTGGCAAGAGATCGGAGGCGCCGATATAGAGAAACAGCCCGCCTGCTATAGCAAGTAAAACTCCTAAATTTTTCTCTGAAAAATTCTGAAAAAGAAAAACAAAGGCAACACCCAGGTAAGTAGCTAGGGCAGAAAAAATATTTACAGCCATTACTTTTAGCCTGCTCCACCCGGCTTTTATCATGAGGCTAAAATCTCCCATCTCATGGGGAATTTCATGAAGAAACGTTGCGACAGCAACAACTAAACCAAAAGCAGGATTGACTAAGTAGGAAGCAGCTATCGCAACACCATCCATAAAGTTGTGTATGGTGTCTCCTGCAACCACGAGAGGAAGAGAGGCTTTAAGTGAGCTTCCCCCGCTCTTTTCGTGGTGGTGTAGATGTAATAAGAACTGTTCAAAAAAGAATGCAGATATTATTACAATCAGTACAACTTGCAAACCAAGCTCAACGCCTGTATGGTCAATAGCCTCTGGCAAGACATCTAAAAAAGAAACTCCAAGGAGGACTCCGGCTGCAAAAGGAATTGCGTGAGTAGAGATTGTCTTACCCAATGCTTTTTGAGACAGGATAATTAAACCTCCCAAAAGACCTGCAAGGCTTCCGAGGGTAGCAAGACCAAACACAGGAAGAAGTGTTTCCATCGTAGAACAATTACCGCATAATTACCGCGCTTTTGCCGCAAGGTATCAGATTATCTTTTTTTAAAACCTACTCCGCCTTCAAGCTTCGCATAGACACCGAATCCGGCTAAAACTGCAGCCATGATAAGCCATTGAGTTGACGCAAGCCAGATGTCTGATCCTAGATACCCAAGTCCTGCTAGGATAACGGCGATTAATGCTCCAGAAATTAAAACCTGAGAGTAAACTCGCCACAAGATACCATTCGGAACCTTGCTTCGTGGGGTACCATTCTGCACCCCACTTCGCATTGGTTTGCCTAGAAGATTTGCTTTTTTCGAAGCCATTGTGTCACTTCCTTTGAATCCACTGTAACACACTTTGACTCTTCAGAACAAGAAACAGGGGCCTTTTTAACGAGGCTCCTGTTTCAGTTCTAGGGTACAAGTCTGCACCCTACTTGGCAAGGCACACTGCGCCTTGCTTGTTGTTCCAAACCCAAACCCTACTTACCTACCTCTATCTCGGCGTCCGAAATCTCTTCCGCCTTGAGGTCTTTCTTCTCTAGGCCGTGCAACGTTTACAACAATCTTTCGTCCGTCGATTTCTTGACCGTTTAAGGTATTAATAGCGTTTTGGGTTTCTTCCTCTGTTGACATTTCAACAAATCCAAATCCTCGGGATCTGCCGTTCATTCTATCTATAACTACTTCGGCAGACACGACACTTCCAGCCTTCGAAAATAAATCTAAAAGTTGTCTTGATTCAACTGTATAAGGAAGATTTCCTATAAATAATCTTGATGCCACACTTCTCACCACCAATCTTAGTCACTTCACGCGTTGGAAAAGCTATCTTGGGGAGTTTCCTTACGAGGCCTTCTAATAGGGTACCATTCGGCACCCTACTTAGTAAGGTACAGTACTGTACCTTACTCCGCAGCGAAAATAATCTGACACCTGTAGTATATCACATGTTTGTCAAGTTATCTATTCCTAACTACTATCCTCTTCTCTACCTTTATCTTGCCTATCATGGTTTCTTCAACAAGTTTTGTTCCTTCCTGCATTAGTTTTAGTTGTTTTTGTTGTTTTTCCAGATTGCCTCCTTCTTCAATTACTAAGAATCTAAATTTGTCACAACCAAGTGTAGGTGTTGAATAATGCTCACTTCCTGGCACATAAAGATATTTTAATGAGGCAGGATAGTTGGAGTATTCACAGGGTACGTATTTATAAACCTTGCGGCCATACCACCAAAAAAGGTATTGATAAGGATAATCGTAGAAAGAAGGCATATAGATATAAACGTTAAATCCATCATTTTCTGCGTTTTTGTAAACCCAATCGACAACAGAGATTTTACTGGCTAGAATTCCGGGATCATTTGAGGGATGAAGGTATTCTGTATACCTTTGTTTAAAAACAAGTAGCTGTGAAGCCATAACCAAAAAAAATATGGGTAGGCCGATTTTCCAAGGCTTGCTAAAAAGTATTAATAAGGTCGAGGTGAAAAGGAGGGGTGGCAAGTAGGGGTCGTGCCAATCTTGCCAACCTTTGTTTGCAGAGAAGAATAAATAAGAAACAGCAAAAAGGGCAAGAGTAAGGGAAACAAATTTTTTAGTAAAATCATCTTTCTTTTGCTTAAGCCAAATTAATAAAACTCCAAACAAAAAAATGCTCAAGACCAAGCTTTGTGGAATCAAAGAATCTCTGATAATTTCCAGGAATGCTTGGGTTACAGTACTAAAGTTGGTTCCAGAAAAAGTACCCAGGGCAGAACCTTGATCAAAATGCACTAGAGTGAATACTTGTTTTGGGATTCCTGCTAAAAATAATATGGGAAAGAAAAAATTGGAAAGAATCAGAGTTTTCCATAATAATCGGCCATTTTTGACTCCCCATAATCCAACAAGAAAATAAAAGACAAACATTGCTGCTGCACCTGCAACTTCGGTATTAAAAGCAAGTCCGATGGGGATGAAAGCCAAAAAGTAGCTTTTTTTGTTACCTTCCAGGAAGCTTATTAATAAGAGGATAAGAACCACAGAGAGAAAAACTAAAGGAAAGGGATTAAATGCCCAGCGGGAAGTGTCGTAAAAAAACCAGAATCCTTGTAGGGCAATTCCTACTAAAAGTCCGGCCTTGGGGGAAACCTTTTTTCCTATCTGCCAGATTAAAAGAGCGGTTGTAGCAAGACTTAATAAAATAACCATGAACAAAGCACCGAAGGGATGCCCTCCGAAGAGCTTGTAACCTACGGAGATAAAGTAGTACCAGCCGGGACCTGTGTAAATTCCTGATATTCCTGTCATTGGGCCTTTAAAAAGGATTTGTCCCCTATCAAAGAGTTCTCTTGCGTGTACTGCATCGTCGCCTTGGTCGATTGTGAAGAAGAAGTTGTTGTTTTGGATGGGAATAATGCGAAGGATGTATGCAAAGATTAAGATTAAGATAAAAAGGAGCCAAAATAGTTTTTTGCTCATGGGTGTCAAAATAATTTTCGGATTACCCCGTTTATTAAGTTAGAGTTGGAAGGGATAATTGTTTCAATTTCGTATTTATTGCATATAGCTTGGGCAAATGCACTACAGGCTCTTGCACCGTGCATCCATTGGGGGTTGTCGTTCATCAAGGACTCAAGTTCGTTTAAGGTTACTTGAGAGAAAATTTCTTCGTTTCTTTTTGCAAAGTTGTTTGTTTGTATAATCGAGGGATGGTCCGAATCTTCAAAAAGCTTGTTTTTTGAAAGAGTATAAGAAGCAAGACTCATATAGGTCAATTCTCCGCCTGTGTAAAACGCAATTTTTACTTTTTCTTTTATCTCCGGTAATTTGGGAGTAACAAATTCTATAACACGGGACAGAGTGACACTTGAGTAGGTTTCGTTTATATTTGAAAATTCTGAGATTATACTTCCTACACCCAAGTCGATGTTGTAGTGGTTACTTGAATCACGGTTTACTATAACTAGTTCTGTAGATCCACCACCGATATTGATTAACAGAATTGGTTCATTTGTTGGATATTTTCCTACAAGAGCTAGCTCTAGAAATTCACTTTCTTCCTCTGGGCTGATTAGCCTGAATTCAATGTCCCCTACTTTTTGTATTCCATCAACCAAGCTTTTAAGAACAATTGGAGAAAGTTTACGGAAAACAGCTGTTGCATAAACGCAAAATTTAACTTTAGGATGTTTACTTTTTAGTTTTCTTAAAAAGTTTAAAAGGTCGGTCTTGTTGATTTCGGATATGCCTTTTTCGCTAAACCCTTCTTTGAAGGGAATGCTTTTTGTGCAGGCCAGTTTTAGGTTTGGCTTGTTGTAGGTATAAGCTTTGACACTTGAGGAGCCGAGGTCAATAAGTAGTAACTCTTCCATTTTTTTCTATTGTAGCAACTTGACAAGTAATACTGCGTATGTAAAACTGATTTATTGCGAAAGAAACCCGAACTTATAGAGATAGAGCCACCTATCTAATTGGGGCAGTAGCAAGACGAAGAAGAAAACTAAAGGAGCTTGCAATTCTTCACAAGAGAGGTGGTTGCATATTTTGTGGTTACTCAAAATATAATGGTGCAACTAGATTTCCATCACACAGATCCAACGCACAAGGAGTTTAATTTATCAGTTAGAGGACTCACGCGAAGTTGGGAAAAAATTAAAAAAGAAATCGAAAAGTGTATACTCGTGTGTTAAAATTGTCACAGAGAAATTCATGCCGGGATAGTGGAACACCCTACTTCGTTTCTAAAAAGGACCAGACAAATCAGGGCTAAAATGATATAATATCTCTGCTCGTTTACATTCCCCGGTAGCTCAGTGGTAGAGCGGAAAGCTGTGTTAGCAGCCTTTGAGGGAAACCTCGGAGTGAAAAGTGGGTGAATTCAGGGAACGTCCTGAGCTTGTCGAAGGATAACCCTGAGCCAAGGGATGTACCAGACGGTACATCCAAGGTGCAGAGACTAGATGATTACATCCAAAGTCGAGCTTGCCTCGACATGAGCGCCCACCACCTAAAGCCAGCTCTTGGTCACGGTGAAGAGATAGTCCATGCCGAAGAATTATTAAATGATTCTGAAAGTAACTTTAAGGTCGTAGGTTCGAATCCTACCCGGGGAGCAAGATAGGACGCTTAAGGCACAAAGCGTCCTTTTTTGTTGAATTGTCGGGCAATTCTTGATGTTCGAATTTTCCATTTTCAAAATTTCCCAAATTTATATCTGGTAAACATCATAAATCTCTTCATAAAAAGTAATTGAAAAATTGGCAATTATTTTGTATGCTAGTGTCATCAATTGGTAAGTAGTGTACTTCCACCAAAGGCGGACAAGTATGGAAAAACTCTTAAAACTCAGAGAAGCGGCAGAGATACTGAGCGTTCACCCCAACACCCTTCGGCTTTGGGATCGCAAGGGTATTTTGGTGGCGGTACGCATTGGGGAGAAGAAAATCAGACGCTATCGTCTTGAGGATATTAAGAGGTTTATCAAGAAAAAATAATATGACCAAAAAACAACAAAAAATTCAAGTTAAAGGTATCGAAATCGTAACCTTTAAAAAGAATGAAAACGACTATATTTCCCTAACTGATATTGCTCGGTATAAGGACAAAGATCGGAGTGATTACATTTTACAAAACTGGATGAGAACTAGGAGTGCGATTGAATATCTCGGTTTATGGGAAAAACTTTATAACCCTAATTTTAATTCCATCGAATTCGATGGGTTTAGAAAACAGTCTGGTTTGAACAGTTTTGTGCTTACTCCTAAGAAATGGATTACTCAAACCAACGCCATTGGGATCGTCTCAAAGGCAGGAAGATACGGAGGCACCTATGCTCACTTAGATATTGCTTATGAGTTCGCTTCGTGGATTAGTGCTGAATTTAAACTGTTTCTAATCAAGGAGTTTCAAAGACTCAAGCAGGAAGAAAACTTGCGACTAGAGCAGGGCTGGGATATCAAGCGTATGCTGGCTAAGATCAATTACAAAATTCACACTGATGCAGTTAAAGCTCACTTAATTCCTGCCAATATTTCAAAGAACAGGATTAACATGGTTTATGCCAATGAAGCAGATGTACTTAACGTAGCTTTATTTGGCAAGACGGCTAAGGATTGGCGTGATGAGAATAAGAGTAAGGATGGCAACATCCGCGATTACGCTGATGTTACCCAACTAGTCGTGCTAGCCAACCTGGAAGGTATTAATGCAGAGCTGATCCGTCAGGGACTATCTCAACCGGATCGTTTATTACAACTTAATCAAATTGCCATATCCCAGATGCAATCTTTGCTGGGAAGTAGCAGTGTGAAGAAGTTGAAAGCCTAAAATTCAACTGTCCGGAAAAATGTCCGGAAAAACCGGATGGTTCAAAAATAAGAATATAAATGACTATGAATAACCAAATTAAATGTCCCTACTGCAACAAGTCGTTTGAGCCAACTGACGCTTATAAGCATGAACTAGAAGAAAAGTTACTTAGTGAAACTCAACAAAAGCATCAGGAGGAAATCGATAAATTAAAGCTTGAGAAGCAAGAGCTTAGTATTGCCAAGGATAAAGAGTTAGAAGAAGCCAAGAAGCAGGTGGCTGAAACCGTACGCACAGAGGTTGAGAAAGAGATCAAACAAGAGTTACAAGACAAGATGGATGCGACTCAGGAACAAGCTGAAAATCAGGCGAAACGAAACACCAAACTGCAGGAACAACTTGAAGAACAAACTAAGCTTGTGGGTGAAATGAAGAGTGAAAAAGATAAACTCCGCTTAGCACATGAGCAGGAGTTGGAAGAAACGAAAAAGAAAACAACAGAAGCAGTTCGCCAGGAAGCCGAAAATAAGATAAGGAAAGAATTCGAAGTAAAGGTGGCATCAAGCCAAGAGGAGGCACAAGAGAGAGAAAAGCAAAATCAAGAGCTTCAAAAACAAACTGTTGAGCTCATGAAGCAACTGAGAGAATCCAAAGACGCAGAGGGTAAACTGAAAATTCAATTTGAGAGGATGTTGCTTGAAGAACAAGACAAAATCAAACAGGACGCGAAAAAGGAAACTGAAGATGCCTGGAATTTGAAAATGGCGGAAAAAGACAAACAACTAGAAGATGCTCGCAAAGTTAATGTGGAATTACAAAGAAAACTTGAACAAAAATCGCAACAACTCCAAGGTGAAGTGCAAGAACTAAAGTTGGAAGAACAACTCAAAGGTGAATTTCTCTTCGATGAAATAAGTGAAGTTCCCAAGGGTAGGGGCGGTGCAGATACAATCCAGGTGGTAAGAACCCAGTCAGGAGTTGTCTGTGGAACGATAGTCTGGGAGTCAAAACGGGCCCAAAGATGGGATCAAAAATGGATACAAAAGCTTCTTGATGATCAGCGTGCGGTTAAAGGAGATCTGGCTGTGTTAGTTTCCAACGTTTTCCCTGATTCTGTTAAAGGGTTTGGGATGGTTGAGAGTATTTTTGTTACAGATCTACCATCTGCACTTAGTGTCGCCTACTTATTAAGGCAACAGCTGATGAAGGTACATTCAACCCAGATTGCCAACAGTGACAAGACAACGAAGGCAGAGATTGTTTATAACTATTTGATCAGTAACGAATTTAAACAACGGATTGAGGTTTGGGTTGAGTATTTCAGAGAGAGGCAGGAAAAAATAAATAAAGAAAGAGTCTATTTCATCAAAAAATGGCAGGAAGAAGAAAAAAGTATTCATAAGGTTATCGCTACAACTTCTGGGATTTATGGTGATTTACAGGGATTGATCGGAAATGCTTTACCTAAGGTAGGTTATTTAGAGTTGCCGGATTCTGTAGAAGAAAAATAATTAAAATAGACATTGAATATGAGCAATTCTTCACCACCACTCCAGACAAAATTACTCCAAAGAGCAAAAAATAGCGATGAGTTTAATTTGTATGTGGCGGGTATAGAATGGGATCTTATTGAGCCAATTGTCATTGAAGACCGTGACGATATGCACTCCGAAAAGAAGTGGAGTGAGTTGTTGGAGCCATATTACCACCAAGTTACGAACCTGATTACATTTTGCCGTAGATTGCCAGTTACTTTATTAGCTGATGATGTTGGTTTAGGTAAAACAATTAGTGCTGGATTGGTGACAAGTGAATTAATGGCTCGTGGCAGAGTAACAAAAATACTTATTGTTTGTCCTAAATTATTAATGTTTCAGTGGAAGGAAGAGTTAGAAACTAAGTTTGGTATATCTTCCGTTATTGCTACTGGCAGAGACTTAATTAAAGCTACTCCACCAGGAGAGTTGGGAGCAGTGATAACTACTTATGATTCTGCCCGTCTCCATCTCGATAAAATTTCTGACGTTGGTTACGAAATGTTGATTTTAGATGAAGCTCATAAGCTGCGAAATTTGTATGGTATTGACCCGCCTCCTAAAAGAGCGGTTCGTTTTAAGCAAGCACTAGAAGATCGATTATTCAAATATGTTCTCATGCTTACTGCTACGCCGATTCAAAATAGGCTGTGGGATATTTATTCTCTAGTTGACTTACTGACTACTGCAAGGGGGCACGAAAATCCTTTCGGGAATCCGGGGATTTTTGCCCGCAGATTTATTGCGGACGCCAGGACAAAAGCCCGTCAATTAGTGCCATCAATGAAAGATGAGTTTCGGTCAATTGTCTATGGCTATATGTCACGGGTGAGACGAGCAGACGCAAATCTTTATTTTCCTGAAAGAACTGTGCAGCTTCACAAGGTCACACCGACCCCTGACGAATTGAAGTTAATTGACATCATTGCTGAGCCAATTCAAAAGCTGAATCGTCTAGCACAAATCTCAATCCTCCAAGCACTCACAAGTAGTCCTCATGCTTTGTCAGCTCAATTAAAAAATATGGCGCGCAATGGAACCATCCCGGAGTCGTTATCATTGGAGGTTAGCGCTGTCGTTGAAAATATGAATGGCTCGGCAAAACTAAAAGGCCTCAGTACTCTTATTGACAAACTTGAAACTGAAAGACCGAATGATTGGAGATTAGTTATTTTTACTGGTCGTCGTGAAACTCAAACCACAATTGAGGAATTTTTGGGGAAACGAGGAATTACTTGCGGGCTAATCAATGGAGATTCTGGGTTAAGGAACCAAGAAACTATAACTCAGTTTAAACAAAAACCTCCGGACATTCATGTAATTGTCTCAACAGAAGCTGGAGCTGAGGGTATAAATCTTCAAGCTGCTAATGTACTGGCTAACTACGATTTGCCGTGGAATCCAATGATTGTTGAACAAAGAGTAGGTCGGATTCAGAGGTTGGCCTCCGAGCATGCAAAGGTAAGCATTTTCAATATTATCTTGTCAAATACATTTGAAGAATACATCGTTGCTAGGCTTATGGAAAAACTCCAAATGGCCTCACAGGCAATTGGTGATGTTGAAGCAATGCTTGAAGCATCCGGGCTGGACGAGGATGAAAATGGATCGGTTGGTTTTGAGGAAATGGTAAGGCGACTTGTTATCGATTCTTTGGCAGGTAAAGATGTAGAAGTAGCAACAAAAATCGCTAGTGAAAGCATAACGAAGGCTAAGACTAAACTTAAGGAGGAACAAAAAAACATCAGTTCTATGTTAGGTACTATGGGGGATGCTTCTGAGTTTGGTCCTCGATGCCCAAGTTTACCGAAGCTAAATCACTCCATGGATATACGTGATTTTGTTTTGACTGCTCAAGAAGGCTTTGGTGCAAAAATAACTCCCCAATCTAAGGGAATATATTTTTGTGAACTTAATGATGAAAAAGAATCAATATATTTTGAGGAAAAAGATAACGGTCGAATAGACGGGGTGTTGTACGCGCAAGGTACATCTGCCTTTGAACGTTTGGTAAGTAAAGTAATTAGTAAACGACTTCACGATGTTGAAGATCTGGACAAAGATCTTGAATTAAACACGCAAGAAACCATACGAGGATGGGTCAGCAGTTTTAATGGTGCATTTAAAGAAACAGAAACAAACAAAGTCTGGAACTGTTTTGAAGGGACAGCTCTTATCAGGGTTCGTTCAACTGTAGCGCATGATAGTTATGAACGATTAGTTAGCATCGAATGCTTGTCCAAAGATCATAAGATAGAAGTCAGACCAAAGAATCTCAAGCCCTTGGGAGAATTTATTGATGGACACTTAGGAGTTGGTGTGGTCCCAGACCAGTTGGTTGAAAAGGCAATGCTTGATGAAGGGATAGATGAATTTTGTCGTTTTTATAAAGAGAGAATGGTTCAGGAAGTGGTTGCTGCAGGCAGTGATTTACGCAAGAAAAAGAAACTAGAAGATGAATTTACACCAAGAGTGGAAATGAGCTTAGTAGGATTGGTTGGCACGATGCACCGCCAATTACAAGTCGATGTTGCATACGATATTGATTCCATTGCTGAGTATAAGAGCTCAATACTTGTTTTGCCTTTTAAAAAGGAGGTAATTGAAGCGCCAGTTTTGTACAAATGTGAATCAACAGGAGAGGAAGCCCCTCATGATTGTCTGGGCATATGTGATATTAGTGGACGTAGAGTACTACGTCACTTACTTGTAAGTTCTGAAGAAAGCGGAAGGAAAGCTCTGCCTGAATATATTAGAACATGCGCTCTTTCAGGCAAAAAGGTTCTAAGTGATGAAATCGAAAAGTCAGCAATCACAGGCGAATCCGTTACAAGTTCTCTACTTAAAACTTCAGCTTTAAGTGGCAAACGTGCAGAACTAAAGTTCTTTGGAACTTGTGAATTCACCTCTGCAGAAGTTCTCGAGGATGAATTGGCAATAAGCCAGATTTCAGGAAAAAAATACAGAATGGATGAGCAACTTCAGTCTGTAGTTTCTAAGAAGACTGGTCATAAACAAGAATTTATTTTTTGTGCTGAGACGGGACAACCTCTGTTGTCAACGGAGACAGAGACATGTGAGCTAACTAAAAAGGTTGTTATTCCCGGCCTACTTGAAACGTGTGAAGTATCTAAGAAAAAAGTTCTACCTGCAAAGCTAGAAAAATCAGCACTTTCAGGCAAAAAAGCACTCAAGAAATACTTTGTATCAAGTAGTATTTCAGATGCACGACTACTTGAAGGAGAAGCAATTAGGTCAGTTGATGGCAATTTCTGTTCTCCTTTGGAGGCTAAAAGGTGTTCGTGGAGTGATCGAGAATGTCATTCGGATGATTTAAAGATTTGTAATTTAACAGGTCTTCCTATTTATCTAGAGTATGTGACTAGGAAGAAACCGAGTCGATTAGAGCCACTTGTTGACCTCTTGGGAAATATCAGAAGGACGGCTGACGAGGGGGAGACTTGGGTAGCAGTCGCAGAGAAAGCTTCAACAATTCTCAAGATGAAAGGTTGTAAGGTGGAGTCTGCAGTTCTATCTCCAGATAAGGGAAAATTGGCGGTATGTATAGAGGTAAAGACTTGGTTGGGTTTGAAAGTTCGCTATGCGGGGTTGGTTTTTCTGATAAAAGATGAAGAAGTCATTGGGAAGATATCTTTAGGTAGACGCGAAAAAGGAAACTGGTTAATGGAGAATTCTTAAAATTAAAAAATATGCAAAACTCATATCTTCATTCTAGGTTAAGTTCAATTCAGAAACAGTTAATTGCTCATCACGAAGGAGGAAGCCCTAGCTCTACCTCTAAAGGAAGAGAGCGAGAGGATTTTATCAATAGTTATCTTGAAAAGATAATGCCCCCAGTGTTTCGCTTTGGTTCTGGAGAGGCAATTGATGCGAATGATAAAGTTACAGGTCAACTTGATTTGGTTGTTGAGTATCCATTGTTTCCTAGCCTTCACCAACCAGGTGGAAAACCCAGACTGTATGTTGCCGAAAGCATCGCAGCAGTCATAGAAGTAAAATCTGATTTGAGTACCCAGTGGGAAGAAGTTCTTAGTACAGCTAAAGCAGTAAAAGATCTTTACCGCGGTTGGGGAGGAAATATCTTGATTGGTGACGAAAGATTCGCAAAAACTATTCCAGTGTTTGCAGTAGGTTATGAAGGATGGGCAAAGGAAGAGACGGTGCAATCAAAGCTGATTGATAGCGGCGTTGACGCAATTTTGGTAATAGACCCTGGTATTTTTGTTGCAAATGAATTGTTTAGTCTAAAGAAAAGTTTTCAGGGGCCTTGGGCTCTTTGGGGATTTTTTACTTGTTTATATTTAGCTTTTGATTCAATAAAAGTTTTACAAGCTGATTTAGAGAATTACGCCTAGGTAATTTAAGAAAAATTGGTCAGGAATCGGTTGACCTCCTTCACCGTCCACTCCGCCTACGCCAAGGCTTCGGCGGACACGTCCGGATACTCCCCTCCAGAGGCGGGCGGGCAGCTCGCTGACCCAATCAATTCGTCCAAAATCATACCATCGTTCGAGCCAAGAAATTAGATACGAACTCGGATTTTGAAGATGAGTTCGTATTGTCTTCTTTGGCTCCCGAATTAAAACCTTCGCAAACCCCGAAGGAGAACAAGTTCCCTACGGGGCATGCTTTTGAAATCATTTTGCCAAATCTGATACACAAATCCAAAACCCTCCTTCGCGTAAAGCTATGAAAGGGCAAAGAGCGAAATCTGAAATGATGCGCCCCGCCACTATTTTTCTGGGGCAAAGGAGGCGGGGCGACGGACTCGTGAGCGCGCAGGAGCGAGGTCTCGGGGAGGCCCTCCAGAGGCGGGTAAAAATCCGCGCGGGCTTCGGCTTTCTTTTTTGAAAAAATCGGCGGATACAAATTGAGAAAAGATTAGATTCATGTTAGTCTAGTTGTGAGAGTTAAGTTCAACGCTCATACTTATACTATCATACAAAAAGCATGGAGCAAACTGTGCAAGGTGCGATGAATAGGGCAAAAAATGCTTTCAAGGACTGCGACTTTTCTTTTGGATTAGAGAGTGGGCTTATAGAAGTTCCAAACACGAAAAGTGGATATATGGATATTACAATGTGTGCCATATATGATGGCAAAAATTTTCACTTAGGCGGGTCTTCTGCTTTTGAATATCCAAAATCTATGATTGATTTGGTTTTTAGCAAAGATTATGACATTGATGAGGCGGCAAAAGAAGCCGGGTTTTCCCATGATGAAAATATTGGCGAAAGAGAAGGAATGATAGGTGCTCTTACGAAGGGACGGCTAAATCGAAAGGGATATAGCAAGCAGGCAGTAATAACTGCTCTTATACACCTTCTTAATCCAGAGCATTATTAAAATAAATTTATGAACTACAAAGGCGTAATAATCGAGGAAAGTTTAGAGAATAAAGGCATTCTAAAAGATGTCAAAATTTTAGAGACAAAGGTTGAAGAAGTTGTAGAGGAACACAAAACTCCTTGGATAAAACAATGGACTTTACATACCGTTGAAATTCCAGAAAATCAAGCAAAAGATGTCGCAGAAAAATTAAGCAAAATACTAGACTCTGAACATAACTGGTATGCTGATTTCAAAAATGATTCTCACCATTACATCATTTTCCGCGACAAAGTTTTTTATATTGACCGAAAAAGTAAGGAACAATACGACGAAGCGAAACGCTATGGTATTTCTCTCGAAATACCAGAATATCAAGTAGATTTTGCTCCCGACGATAAAATTTGGGAAAGATAATTATGACAACAATTCATAAAAAAGTTTGGCGAGAATATTTTGACAAAATTGTTTCCGGCAAGAAAAAGTTGGAATTACGCCTTGCTGATTTTGAAGTAAATGAGGGCGACACTTTAGTTTTGGAGGAATGGGACAAGGATAAAAAAGATTATACTGGACGAAAGATTGAAGTTGTCGCCACCTATATTCTCAAAACCAAAGGTCAAACTTTTTGGTCGCCGGAGGAAGTTGAGAAATATGGTTTCCAAATTATTCAATTTGAGCCAAAGGAAAAATAATTATGGACATCAAGCAAAAAACGGCAGAAACCTACGACAAAATTGCTTCCGGCTACAGCGCAGGACATTTTGCTCATTTTTGGATTGAAGAATTTGATTTTTACAAAAACATTACTGACGGTAAAAAAGTCATTGACCTTGGTTGCGGAGCCGGACGAGACGCCGCCGTTTTTGTAGAAAATGGTTTTGATTACACTGGCATAGATGCTTCGGAGGCAATGCTAAAGGTAGCAAGTGAGAGAGTGGCAAAGGGGAAATTCCAAAAAATGGATTTCAGCAGAACCATTTTCCAAGTAGCTTGTAGGTAACTGTAGCTAAATGTAGGTAATTGCAGGTAAAAGTTTTCACTGCCACTGAAAACTTTTTTGCTAACCCTTTTAATTCAACACCACAATCGCCGCATTTAGTATGGTAGCAAAGCTGACCCACAAGAGGTACGGCACCAGTAAATAAAATGCTAGTGTTGATAACGGATAAAACTTTTTCATTGTTACCACAATAAGTACCCACATCGCCACAATTACGATCAATCCCAAAAACGGTGCTCGCAGTCCAAAGAAAACTGGTGACCAGATAAAGTTAAGTCCCAGTTGGGCCAGAAAAAACAAACCTGCAGTCTTCATCTTCTTTTTCTTCCACCCCTGCTTCCAAATCAAATAAAAAGCCACGCCCATCAGAAAGTACAAAAGCGTCCAAACCGGTCCAAAGATCCAATTAGGGGGAGCAAAGAAAGGCTTATTCAAGGTGGCGTACCAAATAGGGATAGCAGAGATGGTAAAAGGAGTTCCTAAGAATCCAACTAATTCACAGCCAATCACGGAAACAATAAGTTTGGGCAAGTCTTTCATCTGCCTTTAGTATGAAACAAATTCGGCAAGAGAGCAATCAATATTGCAGAAACCTCCCTACTTCCTTCACCGTCCACCCCCGCCTGCAACGCTATGCGTCGCATTGCGGGCAGGTCCGGATACTCCAACTCCGTTACCCAATCAATTCGTCCGAATTCTTCCCATCGTTCGAGCCAGATGGGACGGGAGGGCAACAAAGAGTCCTTTTGTCCCGTAACATTCCGGGTTTTAGTGTTAAAATCCTCACGGGAAAATGCCTCTGTTTTGGTATAATTGGAGTATGAGGAAGTGGCTAATTTTACTCATCTTTATAATTATCACGCTATTTCTATCTCCGGCTTTGGTTGCAGCTCAAACGAACACAGAAAGTGGTGATCACACAGCGCGTGAGGAACAAGAAGGTAAAGAAATTTGGGGTAAGTTACAAGCAAAACAACTTGAGTGTAACAACCTTACTGATGAAAACTACGCAGTGCTTGGTGAATATTTTATGGGTCAATCAATCGGTAACACAGAACGACATGCAGCCATGAATCAGATGATGATAAGTATGGTGGGTGAGCAGGGAGAGGAACAGATGCATGTTGTTATGGGTAAAAGAAATAGTGGTTGTGATACAGGGACGAAGGGAGGTGGAAATCCTATGATGGGATATGGTGGTTGGGGTAATATGATGGGGTGGGGATTTGGAATCTTAGGCTGGCTCTTTATGCTTCTGTTTTGGCTGCTTATAATTCTTGGGGTGGTTGCTCTTGTCCGCTATTTAGGCGGTTCAGGTAAAACTGCTAAAGATGATAAAACTCCTGTGGAGATTCTCAAAGAGCGTTATGCCCGTGGAGAAATTGATAAAAAAGAGTTTGAAGAGAAGAAAAAAGATTTAGACTAAAGTTGCGTCGTCTCAATTCCAATAGCGGGTTAAGATTCTTTTACTACGATTTTCTCCTGATCTTTGATAAAATTGGAAGGATGAATAAAGAAGCTTTAAGACAATTTTTAGTTGACTCAAATAAAGCCGGCTATGCTGGTGGTGAGGAGAAGAAGTGGATTAAAGAGCTTGGCAGGCTAGTTTACAAGGCAAATTATATTGGTGGTTTGGTAGACCAAAGGAGGGGCGTATAAAAGTATGGCAAAACGAGCATTTTTAATACATGGTTGGAAAGGATATCCAGAAGAGGGCTGGAGACCTTGGTTAAAGAAAAGTTAGGAGCAGAAGCAATAGATATGCATAATATGAAGCATTTTAGTGGTAATGATGGGATAAATGAACTTTCAATAGCATTAGATTCAATATCTAACCTTCAACAACTCCACTTGAACTAAATCTTTAAAGGCTTTAACTTCATAGAAATTGTAATTATCTTGACAATCACTATAAGGAGGCTTTATTATTTGAATAATCGTTCAAATACTATGGCAGAGTATCAACAAATAAAGAAGGAATTAAAAAGCAAACAGAAACTTTTGGCGTGTGCAAAGCAGTTTGGGGTGGTTGGTGATGCTACAAGGCTAAAGATTTGTTACCTTCTTTGCCATTATCCTGAAGTTAGTGTTAGTGAAATGGCTGTGATATTAGATACCTCTGTTTCTGTCGTCTCCCACAGCGTAAAGAAACTTTTGGACTTGAATTTAGTACAACGGAGAAAAGAAGCTCAAACAGTGTACTATTCTCTGACAACTAATGATTTCACTAAGACACTTAAAAACTTTATTACATGACTATTTCAGCGCTTAAATGGGGTATTTTCTCAGCCCTCTTGGCCTCCTTATGTTGTATCGGCCCCTTAGTCTTAATTTTATTTGGTGTGGGTGGAGCCTCAACAGCGTTAGCCATTGGCTACCGCAAGCCGTACTTTCTGTTTTTTGGTTTAACAGTGCTTATTATTGGATTAGCTTTCCTCTATTGTAAAAGTTGTAGTACGACAAAGTTAAACAGGAAACAGCAAGTATTCGTCTTTGGAGGTTCATTTCTGGTTGCGGCATTATTATATTACCTTTTGACCTATGTGGTAGTGCCAGCAGTTGCTCCACTGGTCTATCAGTCCAAAAGTGTTTCAAGCATACTAAGCTCTTTTTCAAATAGTAGACCCCACAAGACAACACTCAGAATAGATGGGATGTGGTGTACCTCATGTGCAGTAAGCGCGCAATATAGCTTAAAGAGTCTTCCTGGTGTTACTGACGCTTATGTTGGCTTTACGAAAAACCTTGATGGTGAAGGTTGGGTTATTTACAAACAGGATAAGGTTAGCAAGGAACAAATTATTAAAGCAATTGAACCATATAAAGCAGTGATTACATCTGATATTGTGTACACTAAATAAAGACACAAAATATTATGACAAAACTTTTTACATCAATTAATGAATGTCGTCGCTCGCCTCAAGGCGAATGCACATTTCATAAAAAGACTGAGATAAACCGAGTAATTCTGCTTCTTATTGGTATTGAACTGTTCTTTGTTTCTATTTTCGCACTGGCCGGCCCTTTTGTGTCAGTTTTCATCGCCCAAGGCATTAGCGGCGGTGCTATTTCGATAGTTGGCATTGCCTCAATGATATTTCTTATAACGAAATCGACTCTTCAAATTCCCTTCTCGCATTTAGTTGATAAGACGGCCAAAGAAAATTCTATTGTCGGCATCCTTTCTCTTGGATATGCCACTATGGCCCTGTGTCCTCTTATTCTTGCATTTAGTACGGCAACATGGCACGTATTTGTTGCGCAATTTTTTTGCGGACTTGGCAACGCCCTATCGTATCCTTCTTGGAATGCTTTGTTTACGCACCACATTGATCAAAAACAGGCTGCATTTGAATGGAGTATTTACGACACTATAATTGGGTTGAGCAGCGCTGGCGCGGTGGCTCTTGGCGGATTTTTAATTGACAAGACAAGCTTTCAAGCGGTCTTTCTTGTCACGGGTTTTATTATTCTCTTGAGTTCATTTCTACCGCTTGTTTTTTATAAGCGTTTTGGTAACAGCCATACACATAGTTGGAAAAATAAGAATAGTGCTCTAAACTAAATATATGGAAAATTTTGACTTAATTATTATCGGCGGTCCGCCCCGAAAGGGCGAGACTCGCCCAATAAATTTATGAGATACGACTTAATAATTGTGGGCGGTGGGGCAGGAGCATTTGCGGCGGCGATTAAGGCTAATGAGCTAAAGGCTAAAACCTTGATGGTTAATCAGGGTCTTCCTCTGGGTGGAACCTGTGTGAATGTTGGCTGTGTCCCATCAAAAACTTTACTTTGGGCAGGAGAAGTAATGCATCTTGCCAAAAATCACAATATTCCAGGAATTGATATAGAAGTTAAAAACTTCGATTTTGCAACTGTTGTTGCTCATGAACTTGATCTGGTAGCGAAATTAAGAGATGAAAAGTATGAGAAAGTCTTAAATGGTTTAGAAAATGTTACCCACATAGAAGGTAAAGCTAGTTTTGTTACCCCTAACGAGATTGAAGTTAACGGTCAAACGTATCAAGCTGAAAAATTTATTATTGCAGCCGGATCAACTGCAACTATACCGCCAATTGAGGGAATTAAAGAAGTAGGCTATTTAACCCATATAGAGGCTCTAAAGATTAAGAATCAGCCAAAGGAACTGATTGTTATTGGAGCAGGACCAGTTGGTCTTGAGTTTGCTCAAATGTATGCTCGTTTTGGCACGAAGGTGACGATTCTTCATCGTGGATCGTCTATATTTCGAGGCGAGGAAGAATTGACCACAAAATTGGCAAAGATACTAACCGATGAGGGGATTATGATTAAAACAGGCGTACAGGTGCAATCTACTCGCAAAGAGGACGACAAAAAGGTTGTTTCCTATCTTGTTGAAGGAAAACAGGAAGAAATGGCCGCAGATGAAATCTTACTTGCTGTTGGGAAAACTCCCAATACCCAAGAACTGAATCTTGATAAAGCTGGCGTTGAACTTGATGAAAAACAAGCCATTAAAGTTAATCCGCAGTTTCAAACCTCTCAATCTCGTATTTATGCAGTTGGAGACATTACCAATGCTCCACTTCGCCTTGAACCAACTGCCGGACGGGAGGGAACATTAGCTACTGAAAACGCTCTAAAAAGTACGCAAAACAGCATTGATTACAATACTGTTCCCTGGACTATCTTCACTGACCCACAACTGGCAGGGGTTGGGTTTACAGAAGAAGAGCAAATGAAAAGGTTCGGCACTTGTATGTGTAAAACAGTATCGTTTAAAGATATTCCCAAAGCCATAATCATCAACCGAACCGAAGGACTAATCAAAATGGCAATTCATCCTGAAACTAAACAGATTATGGGAGTGCATATCTTAGCTCCCAATGCAGGTGAGCTCATTGCAGAAGCTATGGTACTTATCAAAAATAAAAATACTATTGATGATGTCATAGACAGTTTGCCTGTCTTTCCTACTCTTTCAGAAAGCATAAAAATTGCTGCTTTGTCATTTACTGCTGATATTAATAAACTAAGCTGTTGTGTTTAAATTATAAGGGGGTGAAAAATGGAAACTAAAAACATTCTTATTGGTGTAGTGGTTGTATTAGTTGTTATAGGTGGCGGATATTGGCTACTTTACGGACAAAAAGGAAGTACGTCCCCTACCAACACTCAAACTCCCACAACTGAACCAAACAAAAACATTGTGACAGTGGAATATTCAGGACAAGGATTTAGTCCGAATTCCATAGTAGTAAAGTCAGGAACTGTGGTTACTTGGGTGAATAAGGGTAGTGATGCAATGTGGGTAGCATCCAATCCGCACCCGGTTCATACTAACCTTTCAGGGCTTGATGCGCTCAAAGGCACACCTATCGGAGGATCGTATTCATATACCTTTACCAAAGTCGGAAAATGGGAATACCACAATCACCTTGCACCCAGTAAAACAGGCGAGGTTGTTGTAGAGTAGTGGCATGAAACTTATTGATAATTTATTAAACGGTATTACTATGTACCGGTTAATGCTCTATTACCTCTCCCTCCTTTTTGGTGTGGCAATTATTTTGAGCTTCTTGCAGATTCTCCCGTACAATCCTTGGGGTATTTTTGTCAGCGGTTTTTATATTATTGCAATGTGTTATGCAACAAACCAGTTGTTTGCTTATCTATTTAAAGTAAAACCAAATTATGAATCACAGTTTATTACCGGACTTATTTTGTCTTTGATAATCGGTCCATTGCCGCTTTTGCCAAATATACTTTTTTTAACCGTTACTCCGATTCTGGCTATGGCATCAAAATACATTATCAACTTCCAAAAACAACATATTTTTAATCCTGCCGCATTCGCAGTAGTTGCTGCCGCAATCTTCTTGGGCAAGGGGGCAAGTTGGTGGATAGGAAATACGGTAATGGCCCCTTTTGTTATTCTTGGCGGAGTTATTCTGCTTCGCAAAATCCACCGGTTTGACTTAAGTTTGGGATTTCTTATACCATACCTTCTTTTCTACCCCCAAACACTTCTTGCTTCCCCAATGTTCTTTTTTAGTTTTGTCATGTTAACCGAGCCTCTCACTTCACCTGCTAATAGAAATTTTCGTATGTACTATGGTATTTTCACCGCTCTGGTATTTATCATGCTTCTAAAGATTACACCTTTTCCTTACACGTTAGAACTTTCATTGCTCATCGCCAACGTAGTAGGAAGAGTAGTCAGATTTAATACTAAATATACTTTAACATTGAAACGAAAAAAGGAAATTGCGCCAACCATCTGGGAATTTTTCTTTGAACCGCTGCGTCCGTTTCAATTTATTGCCGGACAATTTCTTGAGTGGAGTTTGCCACATAAAGGCGCAGATAGCAGAGGGACCCGTAGATTCTTTACCATTGCTTCAAGCCCGACAGAAAAAGAAATTTTGTTAACTGTCAAAATTCCTGCAAAACCAAGTAGTTTTAAGTCTGCCCTAAAGGATTTGCCAGTTGGTGAGAGTGTTTATACAACAAGTCTTGAAGGTGATTTTACCGAACCAAAAGAGAAAGATGAAAATTATGTCTTTATTGCGGGAGGGATTGGGATAACACCATTTCGAAGTATTATTAAACATTTACTGGATACCAATACGCAAACTCATATAACTCTTTTTTACTCTGCCCGTGTGCCGTTGGAATTTGTCTTTAAAGACATCTTTTCAGAAGCGGAGAGGAAAATAGGACTAAAAATTGTGTATATAGCTTCAGAAAAACCACGGGGAAATTGGCCAGGTGAAGTTGGGCATATTGATGAACAGATGATTAGAAGACATGTTAAAGATGCTCTGTTGAGTTTTTATTATATCTCCGGACCAGCGGCAATGGTGTTAGCAATAGAGAAAGTGCTTGTTGATATGGGAATCCAAAAATTACATATTCGAACAGACTATTTTCCGGGCTATACTACAACGTAGAACGTTCTGGACAACGTACACTCTTACATTGACAATTAGCCTTAAATATACAACTCGTTTCAAAACTTATAGATTGGTCTTGTTAAATTTTTTGAGATGAGATTGGAGAAGCTGTTTTGAAACAGCTTCATAGTTTCTGATATTATCACAAGTTTCGCACTTTGCAACACTGGAAAGTTGCCAGATAAGCCCCCCTGCCAACTCCTCGGCCTTGACGACCTACTTCCTCTCGGATGTACATTGCTCGCTCAAAGGTGGGAATGGGTGTAAGGTCATTATCTTGAATATCCGCCCCAGGAATAGTCGCAGATGTGCCTGGTCTACCTTCAACATAAGATCCAACTATAGTAAGGCAATTGTTCTCCCGTCTCCAAACAACAGCGTAAGGCCCTTCTCGACTCATACTTGCCCACTCGCTTGGTGAAAGTCCAATTTTTATTTTAATCTTAACCAGTTCGACCTCTCCCGCATTGGAACGTTCTTTTAATAATTGAAGTGCCCTTACTGCATCCTCGTTTGAATCAAAAGGAGTAATATCATTCATAGCTACAACAGAGCACCCCTCTCTGCCAAATCCCGTATCTTTACCAAAAAGAACTCTTCTCGCGCCTAGTGTGTCGCTTAAATCTTGCACCACACAAAACAATCCCTCTACTTCAAGGTAGCCCTGCTCTTTCCATTCCACTTTCAAATGTTTTTCTGCTGTCGTTTGGCAAGTATACAGTAATTTACCCAATTTACATACTATAAAAAATTGCTGCTCCCATCTTACTTTATCAATTCCATAATTGGTTTACTAATTCGTCAATGTATAAAAAGAGAGAAAGAAATAGTTTTGAATTAGCGTATTTCCACTCTCCAGCCAGGTGGGCTGTGTGGCTTTTTAGAACACCGGCTTCAAGTACTTGCCTATCTTTTCGGGTAAATCTGTGGTATAATTGTATTTATTAGAGCAGATCTGTTTCTTCAATATGAGTAACCCCTGTACACGTTGTGGAAATGAACGCATTGTATCTAAAACTTGGAAAGAAGTTGTCGTGTCTTATGGAAGAACAACTACCATAACTCATGCCCAGTTTGTTTGTATTGATCCGAAGTGTCAAAAGATAGTGGAGAGTGAACTTCTTGCACAAAAAGAAAAGCGTGAAGCTTTGGCAAATCAAAAAGAGCTTGAGAAGCAAGCCCGTGCAAAACATTAGTTCTAAACATCTTTCAAATTTTACTTAGAATTTTTTCTTACAAAACCTTCGAAAGCACGGAGTATTTCTAAAGGAGTTACAAATACTATTGTGTTGTTTTTGTCAGCCGATAACTCAGAAAGGGTTTGGAGTGTGCGAACATGTAATCCCCCGGGGGTTTTTGCAAGTTGTGAAGCAGCTATTGCGATATTTTCTGCCGCAGCCTTTTCACCATCAGCTCTGATAACAATAGCTCGCCTTTCTCTTTCTGCCTCAGCCTGACGAGCAATTACTCGTTTCATCTCGTCAGGAAGAATAATATCTTTTAATTCTACTGATTCAACCTTAACCCCCCAAGGATCGGTTGCTTTATCAATAATCTGCTGAATTTTATCAGCGACTTCGTTTCGCTTAGAAAGCAAATCGTCAAGTGATGTCTCTCCGATTACGTTCCTCATTGTAGTCTGGGCTAGTTGAGAAACAGCATAATAAAAATTCTCTACTTCCAAAACAGCTTTTTGGGCTGTTTCTATGCGGTAGTAAATTACAGCATTAACTCGTGCGGAAACATTGTCCCGGGTGATTGCTTCCTGATCTGGTACATCAACTGCCTTTACACGAATATCGATTTTTTGCCAGCTTTCAATGATTGGCCAAACAATTCGCCAGCCGGGCACCATCTCATCCCTAAATTTTCCAAAGCGAAAGCGCACTCCCCGCTCATATTGGTTGACTTGTTTAATTGAGGCAATTACCACAAAGAAGAAGGATACAATAAAGAGCCCTGGGCCAAGTAAGAATTCCATGTTAGGTAAATCTTACACCAGAACAGCTTTGTTGTCTATCTAGGGGGTGTTCTCTTTGAACTCTAGAAGATATCCGAAACCTAAGGGAATAATGAAGATAATTAAGTAAGTAACACCTATGTCTTTTATATAATCCGAAAGAGACATTTTCATAGGGCCCCAGGAAAACATTAAAGAGTCAAGAAGTAGATTGATTGCAAGCCAGATTATTCCCAGACACAAACCCTGCATAACAAATCCCTTTTTAACCCTCTTGAGATAAAAATATGAAGCAGCAACTGTTGTGAGTGTTAAAACAACAGGCATGATTGATTCAAACAGAGGTCGTTCGGTTGCACGAAGAGGAAAGACAAGTATTGCTACTGTGAAGGTAAATGCCCAAATGACAACACCCAAAAGAATTGCTGTTTTGTGATTCATCTTTTGCTCTTGAAAAGATCGTTATTATCCTTATTAACTTTATCCTCAACGTATGAATCAATAAGTGTTTATTCTTTGTTTACTGGTGACACTAATTACTTTACAACCAGTACCCAAAACGGCCCTCTTGAGGCATTGGCAAGTGGCACTGGTGGCGTGAATGGTGTATATAAATATGGTTCGGCTGGTGCATTCCCAACTTCATCGTGGAAAAACAGTAATTATTGGGTGGATGTGGTTTTTGTTAAGTAGACTTCCTTATCCTCTTTTTGATATAAGTACCTGAAAATTCTGCTTACCTTTTTCTTACATGTGTTTCACTGCTTTCTCAACCCAACCATTTAGCATGGCTTACAGTATGCTCGGACGTAAACATTTAGAAACAAAGATTCGCAGTCTTGGAATGGCAGGAGGGGGTGAGTAAACATAATGGGGTTACTACTTTGGATTATTTTTGGTGCGTTAGTAGGTTGGGTGGCATCCCTTGTAATAGGAACAAACAAATCGCAAGGGATATTGATGGATGTTGCACTGGGTCTTTTAGGCGCTCTTGTAGGGGGACTGGTTATGAATTTTTTTCTAGGAACTCCTGGTATAACTGGTTTTAATATTTCAAGTTTTATAGTTTCACTTTTGGGCGCAATGGCTTTAGTGTGGATTGGAAGACGATTGCTGGTTTAGATACTTAGGAAAGAACAACAAGGGTGCCTTTTTGAGAAGGTGTGTTTGGGTGTGGTTACGGATCACTTTTAAGCAAGTTATATACTATATTATTAGATCCAATTCTATACTAAACTAATAAAGTTATGAAGACCTCGCCTAAAATACTAACTGAAATTTACAAAATAGGGGGGGAGCTCTATCCTACACGAACAAAAGGTGAGAGGGCGAGTTCTGATGTGCTAACACCTATTTTAACTTCTCGGGTGCAGACAAAAAAAGAGCTTTTAGGGGCTGAGGAACGGTTGCGGTTGGTTCTTGAGGCAGCTAGTTTAGGAACGTGGAGGTGGAATGTTGGTACTAATAAGGTTGAATGGTCTACTCGATTGGAGCTAATACACGGATTTGTCCCTGGAACATTTAAAGGAACCCTTCAGGCATATTTAAGAAGAATACAATCTGAAGATCGACAGAGTGTTGCCCAGTCGCTCAAACAAGCAATACAAAAGGGTGCAGATCACCATGTGGAATATCGTATAGCCTTACCAGATGGAAAATATCGGTGGGTAGAAGAGTGGGGAAAATTATTTTTAGATAAGCTGGGAAAATCAAGCCACATGCTTGGTGTGTGTATGGATATAACTTCCAGGAAAGAAGAGAATAAGCAAAAAGATAATTTTATAGGCATAGCAAGCCACGAACTTAAAACTCCGCTTGCTAGTATTAAGGCATTTACTTACATACTCCAGAAACGCCTGGAAAAGCAAAATGATCAGTCGATAAACAACTATCTTTATAAAATAGATGAGAAGCTAAACACTTTAACAAAACTTATAAATGATCTTGTAGATATAACAAGAATAGGTGCTAATAAATTAGAACTTTTCAAAGAACAATTTTTTATAGATGAATTGGTCCAAGAAGTAATACAGGATATTCAGCCAGTAACACCTCAACATACAATCACAAAGAGTGGCAAAGGGAATGTAAAAGTGTATGCTGACCGTATGAGAATTGGTCAGGTTATGGCAAATCTTTTAAAAAATGCTATTAAATATTCTCCGAATGCAAAGAGGGTTCATGTGAGTATTACAAAAAGTCAACGTACTCTTACTGTTGGTGTGAGAGATTTTGGTGTAGGAATACGCAAAAGAGATTTAAAGAAGGTTTTTGATTTGTTTTTTAGAGGGAGTGGTCGAGAAATCAAACAAAGTACTGGTTTGGGTGTAGGTTTGTATATCTCCTCAGAAATAATTACACAACATGGTGGAAAAATTTGGACAGAGAGTACTTTTGGAAAAGGTTCTATTTTTTACTTCACCCTACCCCTTGTGAAGTAATTTTTTCTATGTTTTCGTGAAAAGGTAATGCTTGCAAAGCTATTTTCATATGATAACTTAAAAAGAGAACTTCGAGCACAGCTCGGGTGGAAATATTGAGCATTAGTCCTTACAATATACCTTCTCTATAAAAATCTATGCAACAGCACCCTGTTCCTCAAGAGATTACATCGTATGAGTTTAGACTTGTGGGGGATATGACCCTAAAGCAGTTTTTACAGCTTGCTTCAGGAGCTGGAATTGCTTTTCTGTTTTTTGTCTCTCCTATTCCGGGTTTTGTAAAATGGCCGCTTGTTGTTTTTGCGGCTCTTTTTGGTATTGCTTTGGCTTTCTTGCCAGTTGATGAGAGGCCGTTGTCTCACTGGATTTTTTCTTTTTTTAAGGCTATTTACTCCCCTACTCTTTATGTGTGGATGCAGGGTGGGTCTGAGGGTGTATTTCAGGAAGAGGGGGTATTGCCTGTTATTATCACTCCTCAGGGAGAAGAAAAAGCTAAAAAGTATTTAAACGAGGTTCCGCAACCACAAGTTATGGCGGGGTTTGAAGAAGAAGAGAGAACTTTTTTCCAAAAAGTTCATGATGCTTTTGCTACGGAGGCTCCACAGATTTCTACTTCCTCTGTTTTTGCTCGACCAAATGATTCTTTGCAAGCTCCACTTTCTACTCCTGTAAAAGTAGAGCATACGCAAAAGACGTTTGAGCCAGTCCGTGTGGTAAAACCTGTTTATGCTCCGGTTGGTGTAAGCCCAGTGTTTGCACAACCAGTGGTTTCTACCAATGTTTCTCAGCAAGCAGTATTTTCCGTTGAAGCAGCTCCTCCAAATCCTCCGACTCAGCTAAACACTGTCGTTGGTCAGGTCTTGGCTTTGGATGGGAAAATGGTTGAGGGTGCGATTCTTGAGATACGAGAGGTTGGAGGTCTTCCAAAAAGAGCTTTGAGAACAAATAAGGTCGGTCATTTCTTGAGTGTTACGCCGCTTGAGAACGGAGAATATGAGATAGAGACTGAAAAAGAAGGTTTTGGTTTTGATGTAGTTTCTTTTAAGGCCGAGGGGAATATAATACCGCCAATACTAATTCGCGCGAAAGCTCTGGTGAATTAAATTTGTATGACAAAGCCAATAACAGCTCCGACACAACACCATTTGCCGATTGCTGACATTGCTGATGATATTGTTTTAACAAAAGATGGTGGTGCAGCTGTTGTTCTTAAAACTACGGCTCTTAATTTTTCGTTGCTATCCGATAAGGAACAAGAGGCTGTTACGTTTGCGTATGCAGCTCTTATTAACTCGTTGTCTTTTCCGATTCAGATCTTGGTGAGGTCGCATAAAAAAGATATTTCGAATTATATTGCTTTTTTGGATTCTCAAGCAAAAGGTCAGCAGAATAGCAAGCTTAGGGATTTAATGATTTCTTATAAGGACTTTGTCTCTCAAATTGTTAAAAAAAGAAATGTTTTGGAGAAAGAGTTTTTTATAGTAATTCCTTTTTCCCCACTTGAGTTGGGTTTGTCTGCTGATTTTCTTATGAGTTTATTGAAGCCTGGCGGGCATAAGAAAATTCCTTTTTCTAAAGACTATGTTATAAAAAAGGCGAAAACTGCTCTTTACCCTAAACGTGACCATTTAATAAGACAATCGGGGCGTCTTGGAATTCGGATACAGCAGTTAACAACAGAGGATTTAGCTATTCTTTTTGCGAAAACATATACGCCAGAAGAGGAGAAAGTAGTACAGGGAGAACAGGTAGGGGCAGGCAATACCGAAGGTAGAAAGGAGGAGTTAAAGGAGGTTAAATATGAACCCGCTGTCTAGTTTGGTATCTCATATCAAAACACCGAAGAAAAACGGCGCAAAAGAAACCACACAGGTGTCTTCGATACAAGACGTGGTTGCTCCACAAAAGATTGAGGTTGATTTTGACTTTTTCAAAGTAAATAACAAATTCTTTAGAACTTTATTTGTTGCTGGTTATCCTCGTTTTGTTTATCCGGGGTGGCTAGATAGTGTTATAAATTTTGACCACTCTTTGGATTTATCCTTTTTTATATATCCTGTTGAGGGAAAAAGTGTTTTGGATGAATTGAGGCGAAAAATTACTGAAATGGAAGCAGAAATTGCAACAGATTTGCAGCGTGGTAAGGTAATAAATCCATCAACACAGGTAAGGCTGGAGGATGCCAGATCGATACAGGATCAGCTGGTTAAGGGTGCTGAAAGATTTTTCCAGTTTTCCTTTTATGTTACGATTCCTGCCAATTCAATAGAGGAGCTTAACAATATAACTGCTCAGGTTGAGTCAACATTGGGGTCTTTGCTGGTTGTTGCAAGACAGGCAAGACTTAGAATGGAGGATGGTTTTTTGACAAGTGTTCCTTTGGGGATTGACAAACTTGCAATTATGCGGAATATGGATACTACAAGTCTTTCTACCACCTTTCCCTTTTCTTCTACTGAGTTATCATCGGATCGTGGGGTGTTGTATGGAATAAATGAGGATAATGACTCTCTGGTGGTTTTTGATAGATTTGGTTTGGAAAATTATAACAGTATTTTACTGGCCACCTCGGGCTCCGGCAAGAGTTTTTCTGTTAAATTAGAAGCGTTACGTTCTCTGATGCTTGGGGTAGAGGTTTTTATTATCGATCCTGAGCAAGAATATAAAAAATTAACAGAGGCGGTTTCTGGTGAGTTTATATCATTCTCTTTTAACTCTTCAGCAAAAATAAACCCGTTTGATCTTTCAACCCTTCGGCATCCTTCGACTTCGCTCAGGACAAGTGCTCAGGGCGAGCTGTCGGCAGAGGTAGAAAATCAGCTGGCCTTAAAAATTCTTTCGCTTCATTCTTTGTTTGGGGTGATGATGGGTAAACTTAATCCATCAGAGCAAGCTCTTCTTGATAGAGCTCTTGTTGCAACATACAAAGCAAAGGGTATTACTACTTCTCAAACACAGGCCCGCCAGCCGGACGGGCAGGCAAAGCAACCTCCTTTAATGGAAGATTTATATAAAACACTTCTGGGTATGGAGGATCCTATTGGTCGTTCACTTGCTGACAGGCTAGAAAAATTTGTTAAAGGTTCTTTTCGGGGAATATTTGATCAACATACAAATATTAATCTTGATAATCCGTTCACGGTTTTTTCTGTGCGGGATTTAGAGGAGTCTTTACGACCCATTGCAATGTTTATAATTCTTGATTTTATATGGACTCGCGTTAAACAGGACTTAAAGAAGCGAATTTTAATAGTTGATGAGGCGTGGCACATGATGCGTTATCCGGATACTGCTCAGTTTCTTTATTCTGTTGCTAAGCGTTCTAGGAAATATTGGCTGGGCCTAACAACCATTACGCAAGACGTTGAGGATTTTTTGTCTTTAGATATTGGGAGGGCAATTGTTACAAATTCGGCTTTAAGGCTTTTAATGAAACAGTCTCCTGCAGCAATCGATAAGGTTGGAGAGGTATTTAAGTTATCAGAAGGAGAGAAACAATTGCTTCTTTCTGCTGATGTTGGTGAGGGGATATTTTTTGCCGGAGCAAATCATGTTGCGATAAGAGTTGCTGCTTCTGATCAAGAGTATAAGTTAATTACTTCTAAGCCGGCTGATCTTAAGGAAGATAAAGATATAGAAACAGATACAGATAAAGAAGCTAGGAATAATATACAGACTCGAGCCGATGCTCAGGTTAGTAGTGTTCCACCAGTAGTAAGTAATACAGAGAGCTCTACTCCTACACCGGTGGTTTCGAACAACAAACCACCTGTAAACAAACCGGTCTTTCTTGTAGAAGAACAGGAAGGATGAGAAAATAGTAAGTATGGCGTTTTTCCGACGAGGTCTTTTTGGTTTTTTAGGGAAAATTGTTTTTGATATTCGTGAGAAGTTTTCTCGGAATATTATTAGACCTTATCCTTCGACAGGCTCCCGCCAGTCCGGCGGGCAGGCAGGACAAGTTCCTTCGACTCCTCCTAGACCGCCTCGACAAATTTTTCAAAAACCCAGAGAGGAAGTGGTGGTTTCGCCTCCACCAGAAAAACCCAATATTGCCCAATGGCTGGAACAATTTAAAGAAAAGCCGACACACAGAGATACAGACACAGATACAGATACAGAAGCAGAAGTGGGCGAGGTTGGAACCTTACCTGTGTTACCTAGACGGGTTGGAGTTTTAAGAACGGAAAACGAAAAACGAAAAACGGGTGACGGAAAAACAGGTTTAGATAATGAGCTGTTATTGCTTTATAAAAGACAATCTGTTTTGGCGGATATCAAAAATTCACTTTTATCAGCAGTTCCTTTTTGGCCACAGACCAGCCTCGCGTCTAGGCAGGCCAGGCAAGAGAGAACAGAGGGGCTTTTAAGAGTTGCCTTGGAGGAGCGGGTTCGCAAAGATCCTGAGTTTCTAAATAGTGAGACATATAGACTTTTGAAGGCCAGTATTCAACCCGTTGCAGAAGAGGTTTTAAAAGAAACTCGGTTCCTTCCTTCTGGGGTAAAAATTGTAACCCAAAGGGAGGTTGATTCCCAAAAAGAGCATATTTGGGGTTTTGACAAGGTTTTAAGGTTACAGACTGATGTACGCAAGGGTGTTATTCGAGCTGTTCATGAACCCCTTATAAGGTTTGCTTCTAGGATTTCTCCTACTGTATCTCGTGGGGTGGCACAGGGTGTTGGGTCGATTGCGAAAAATGTTATTTCAAGTGGGGGTTTGGGGGTACGCACTTTGGCTGGGGGTCTGTTTAGGGGTGGTGGTCAGTTGGCAGTGAGGGGTTTATTTGGGTTGGGACAGGTTATTTCTAGTGTCAGTGCCGGAGCAGCAATAGGTATCTCAGGGGGTTGGCTTGTGGTTATTATTGTTCTGGTTATCGTGGGAGCTGGTGTGTTTATGATGCTTTTGGTGGGCTCTGCGATCGGTCCTTTTGCCATTCCTAGCCGAGGTGGTGCTGTTATACCAGCTGGCAACCAGTATATAAGTATAGAGAAAGTTGTTACTCCAACTACGCTTAAGAATGAGGATTTACCTTCAAAGGCTTCTTATATTATCCGGGTCAGACCCAGAAAAGGAGAGCTAACTTTTGTTGAAATTAAGGATAGTGTGGTTGCGAGTTCTAGAAGTGGAACAAAAACCTTGGCAGAAAAAACTTGGAGTGAGGCTAGTATTGCGGGTGAAAAGACTTTTGAATATTCGATTGATTTAGACCACGATCTTTCGGATTCTGTTGTAAGTAATACAGTTACTATATCTTTTACTGTCCTAGGACAGCCAGCAAGACAAAACGATTCGGTTAATCAGGCTTTGAGAATTGGAAATCCGCCTGAGGAGTGTCCAAGTGGGTGGCCAACGGATTATGGAAAGATTACACAGGGGGCTAACTCTGGGTTTACTCATAAAGGGTATGAGGCGATTGATATTGGTAATACTTCTGGTAAAAGAATTGCTGGCGCAACTATTCGCGCATCACACAGGGGCCGAGTTTCGACAAATTGTGGATCTTCGCTTTATGGAACTTGTGCTACTATAACTACGACATGTGAAGGCAAACAAGTTACAACTCTTTATGCGCACATGTTATCTCGCAGTGTAAATGATGGACAAGAAGTGATGCGTGGTGCGGAAGTGGGAAAAGTTGGCGCAACTGGAAATGTTTATGGGTTTGATCCCAACCATCTTCATTATGAGTTTAGAAATAATGTGCTTAAGATTGTTCCGCCTTATATTCCTGTGTTCCCGGCAGTTGGGGTAAGTTGGTGAGTGAGAGACACAGATACAGATAAAGATGAAATTTTTGCAGAAATATTGGCTGATTTTAGTTTTAGCGATTATCGCTACTGTTTTGTTGTTTTTTTGGATTCAGGGTAGGAATTCTTCGGCTCCTGCGGACGAGGTGTTGGATGCAACCCTACCCAAGATACCATATCCAGAAATAGGTGGCCAGGAAATTCCTGCTGGTGCGAGTGTTAGTATAAATGCTTTCCCTAATGCATCAGAGGCCGTGGTTTATCAGGTTACACCTATTGCTTTTAATCATCAACAAGCTTTATCAGCAGCACAAAGTTTAGGTTTTCCTGAACAACCATCTTCTATAAACAATGATGTAGTATTTGGATCTTATTACCTGTGGATGACAGAGTCGCAGACTTTGACAATAAGACTCTCCCCTGTTGATGTTGCTATATCAAGTGATGTTTTGAATTTGAATACAGGGCAAGAATTTCCAGATGATAGTGCGGCTGTGAATTTTATTAATGATATTGTTGGAAAGATTGGAGTTAATACTACTGGTCTAAGGTTTATACAAACGGCATCTCGAACAGTTTTTAATGACCAAGTAAAAGAGGTTGGTTTAGTTCCTGTTGTCGAGGGGGTTCCAGTTGTTGATATTAATCCCACAGCTCCAATGGTTCTCGGGCGATTTAAAGAAGATGGTAGCTTGTTCGGTTTTTCTTATCGGAGTGGCTTCTCAAGTCCTCAGAGTGCTCTGCGCTACAAAATTAAGACAGAGGGGGAAATGAAATCTTCTTTGTTTAACGAGGGCAAGATTATGGTGCTTGGTGATCCCCAAGAAGCACCTCGTGTTTTAACACCTTCTGTTGTTAATATTGAAAAGATAATCAATTCTCTTCTTTTTTATCCACAGAAGCCAACCATCTTGTTTCCTATTTTTGTTCTTGAGGGTAAGGCACAGACTGGAGATGGTGAGGTGCCTATAGTTATTTATATGCCGTCTGTGAAGTCGGATTATTTGGAAGGTAGATAGGGTAAGTAAAGCAAGATCATTTCCTGTTGGAAATGGAAAAATAGTAAAAGAGGGAGAATTAATTGTTTTGGATTCGTACTGGCATTATGATGTGTTTATAGGTTGAATCGCTTGTGTCTTGAAATACTCCGGGGGCGGTTGATCCTTGGGTTTCTAGTGATATTGTTTCTTTGCTAACGCTATTGAAGAAATCAAGGAGATATCGATAATTGTAAGCAATTTGTGTACTTTCCCCTTCTGTTTTTGCTTCTACTGTAACTTCTTCTTTCCCATGGAGGTTACTTTCGCTGGTTATTGTTATTTGGTTTTGTTTTATGTTTAGTTTAATTATACTTGCGGATTCTCTTGCAAAAACTGCTGCTCCTTTGACTGCTCTTGCTAACTCATCTTTTCCAGCTATTACCTTTACTGTCCAATCTTTAGGTATCACTCGGTTGTAATCTGGGAATTGGCCTTCTAGGACTCGACTTGTTAAAACCACAGATTCGCTCCCAAATAAAAGCTTACCCTCTTTTTCGAGGACTGCTACTCTGATTTTTTCTGTATCGTAATTTGCTATTTTTTCTAATTCTTCGATAACTTTTGCTGGAAGTAATACTTGCTTTCCTGAATTATTTATTTGTTTTTCTTCTTTGTTTTTGTTTGTTTCAATTTCTTTGTTGAACAAATCAGAATTTGTCTTCAACTCCGTATATGACATTCGGAATCCGTCGGTTGCTACAGCTATCAGTCGGTCTTCTTCGAATTGAAGAAGTATTCCTGTTAGAACAGGACGAGTGTCGGTGTCGGCTGCGGCAAATGCTATTTGTTTTGCAAGTGTGGAAAGTGTTTCTTTTGTGAGGGAGAAAGTTGTAATTGGTAGCTCAGAAGGTACGTTTGGGAACTCTGCTGCGGGAATACCAGCTATTGAGGCTGAAAAATCTGCGGTTGATATTTCTAGATGTCCTTTTTTTTCTTCTAGCTCTATTTTTCCTGGACGAAGATTACCTATAATTTCGCTTAAGATTTTGGCGGGTATGGTTATATCTCCTGGTTCTTGTACTTTTGCGCCGATGCTTGCTGATATTCCTATTTCTAAGTTTGTTGCTGATATTTGAAGTTTTCCTTCTTGGGCTTTTAGAAGTATATTTCCCAGTATCGGAATTTGGGCGCGGGAGGAAACAAAGCGTGATGCTAGGGTTATTTTTTGTAGAAAATCTTCTTGAAGTACTGAAATTTTCATTGTGTTTAAGGTATCACAAGCATTGTGACTATTACAAGTGTTCGTTTTCTCTTTTTATTAATTGTTGTTGTTGTAGATATTGTTGAAAAGTGTAAAAGATGCTTAAAAAGCTTTGTTTTATTGTGGATATGGGCTTGTATTGTTTCTGGATAAAGTTGATGCACTTTTCCACAGGGTGTTTGGTTATACGGAAAGTGTTTTTTTAATCCCCAATAGATCGTCTCTTAATCCACCATTCACCGACAAGTTTTTAGATATCTTTTCCACAGCGTGTATTACTGTAGTATGATCTTTCCCTCCCACTATTCTTCCCACTTCCTGGAGAGGTAGGCGTAGTTCTATGCGCAGGAGGTACATGAGGACTTGTCGAGGTAGGGCTACTGTTTGGGCTCTGTTGGTTCCAAGGAGCCTTCTTTTTCCGATTGAGTAGTAGGTTGCAACTGCGTTGATGAAATCTTGAGGAGAGGTGTGTTTTTTAAAGCCTGAATTTTGTTGTTCTGATGTCCCCAAGAGCTTGTGGACGACTTCTATTGTTATTTCTTCATGAGCGAATTGGGTGTGTGTGAATAAGCGTGTTATAAATCCTTCTATTTTCCTAGCAGCGTCGATATTTGCAGCTATTGCTTGGGCAATTTCCATGGGGAGTTCGAAGCCTCTTTCTTGGGCTTTGATTAAAGTTATAGCTGTTCGGAGTTCGAAGTCAGGGGGTGAGATATCAACGATAAGCCCAGCCTCGAACCTGCTTCTTAATCTTTCTTCTAGTTTTTCTATTTCAGAGGGGGGTTTATCTGAGGTTAGTATTATTTGGCCACCTTCTCTTTGAAGGGTGTTGAATGTGTGGAAGAATTCTTCTTGGACTGCATTTTTTCCTGCTAAAAATTGAATATCGTCTATCATTAGGAGCTTTAGTTTTCTGTATTTATTTTTAAATGCTATGGTGTTTTTAGTGCGTATGGCGTCTACTATTTCTGTTGTGAATTCTTCTCCCATACAGTAAAGAATGGGAAAATCTGGGTTTTTTCTAAGCGCTCTATCTGCTACGGCTAACATTAAGTGAGTTTTTCCTACCCCTACTCCTCCCCACAGGAACAGGGGGTTGTATGCATGGCCCAAGTTTTCAGAGACTGCTTCGGCTGCTGCCCAGGCCATTTGGTTTGTTCCGGAAACTGCGAAGTTTTCAAATGTAAAACCAGGTCTTACCCGAGCATACTTGAGTGTGTTACTAAATACTTCTTCTGACGGGACGGGGTTTGTAAATAAGGGTTCGAGTAAGGTTTCGTTTTTTTTCAAGCCTGGCTTTTGTTTAACCAAGAAGGAGAGGTCGTTTGTTAGTCCGGTTATTTGATTTAGGCTGTCTTGAAGGAGTCCGAAGTATCTTTTTTCTATTGAATCAGCGATAAAGGGTGATGGGCAACCTATTTCTACAAATTGCCGGTCTTCGCCTAGAGTTTTTGTGGAGTAGATGAATGTTTTGGATAGCCATGTTGAAAAGTTTGCGCTTGAGATGGAAACGCGGACGCTTGCTAGAACTTCTTTCCAAATTTTTTCTGTATCCATGGTCGGAATGTGTTGCCCGTGCTGCATTCAGCAGGCAAGTGACACGCATATATTAGCGGGCAGGGGTGAAACTTGGGGTTTGACAGGCAACATGGTTTTGGATGTCCAAGCTACCTGCTATTGATAATATTAAGCAGTTATCCACAGCTGGTCAACACCCATTTTTAGGAAAGTAGCAGATTATTCCATTCTGGAATGGAAAGGTAGTAAAGGTAGCGTGTGTTTGCATAGAGGGAGTTTGGTGTGTAAAATATTACACATGGCAACTAAAAGAACTTACCAGCCGAGTAAAACAAGGCGCAGGCGAAAGGTTGGTTTTCGCGCAAGGCGTGCAACGAGTAATGGAAGAAGGGTACTTAAGAGAAGAACCTTGAAAGGGCGTAAACGTTTAATTGTTTAACACTCTACTCTTTTTTCCTGTATGCTCCCCAAAAAATATCGGTTGACGGACAAAGCAGATTTTGATGTAGTTTTTTCTAAGGGGTGGCGTATAAGTGGGAGATTTTTCGTGGTTTTAGTTCTTGAGAAGTCTGAGCTTTTCAACTCCTTGTTAGGTATTATTGTTTCTAGTAAAGTATCTAAGAAGGCTGTTGATAGAAACAGGATAAAGAGGGTTGTTCGAAGTGCACTGGGGCAGTCTATTGTTGAATCGAAAACTTTTTATTTGGTTGTAGTGATTGCGAAGGCAGCTGCAGTTACTGCCCCTTCGAAATTACTTGAGGAGGAGGCTATTACACTTTTAGGCAAGATTGTGAGGTTTTAATGGTAACTTTTTTGCGATTTTTGATTAGGACTTATCAGTTGGTTTTTTCAAAAGATGGTGCGCCTTTAAGGTTTGTATTGGGTATAGGAGGCTGTAGGTACTCCCCTACTTGTTCCGAGTATACATATGCGGTTTTAGGAGAGAAGGGTCTTTTGAGGGGCTTGTGTTTGGCTGTACGACGTGTTTTGAGGTGTAATTCGTTCATGTTTTAAAATGTTGCAAACTATTTGGGTGCCGCTTATTAATTTGTTGATAGTTTTTTACCATTTGTTCTTTAGTAATTTGGGTTTGGCGATTGTTGCTTTTACTGCTTTTATCAGGCTTCTTCTTGTTCCTCTGACACTTCCTTCTATGCGTACAATGCAAAAAATGAAAGAACTTGCCCCGGAACTTGAAAAGATAAAGAAGCGACACTCTAATGACAAGAAGAAGCTTATGCAGGCTCAGGCAGATTTTTATAAAGAGAAAGGTATAAATCCAGCTTCGGGATGTTTACCACAGATTGTTCAGATAGTGATTCTTATTGCATTGTTTAATGGTTTTGTGAGTGTTTTTGGCGGGAGTGATATTACAGTTCAACTTAATAGTGTTTTATATCCCCCCCTTCGTGTATCTGGCGAAATCAATAAGGTTTTTTTGGGGAAAGATTTGACTGCGCCGGATGTTGTTAACTTGCCTGGTTTTCCATTTGCTTTGCCTGGGTTGTTTTTGACTTTGGTTGCGGTTGTTCAGTTTTTATCGTCTAAGATGATGATGCCAGTGGTTGATCAGGCGAAGAAGGTTGCCGCAAAAACCGAGGGAGGTTTTGATGATATAGCAGCTTCTATGCAACAGCAAATGCTTTATATGTTTCCCTTGATTACAGTGTTTATTGGATTAAAGTTTTCGTTGGCAATTGTTCTTTATTGGGGGGCTTTTTCTCTTTTTCAAGCTGTTCAGCAATATTTTGTTTCTGGTTGGGGTGGGTTGGCTCCTCTTGTACGTCGTATCTCCGGGTAATTTTTAGTAATAGTTCATATCCACTGACGTAGGGCCAGAAGTACTAAACCTGCCGAATCGAATAGAAGCCTTTTCCTCTAATCCAGCGATAGGTGCCTTTATTAGTGGCAATCTGTCCTTGCTCTGCCAGCAGCTCGCTGGCAATTTTATCATACATGGCTTTTATTACCTCTGGATCTTTCAGCGCTTCTTGCTCTTCTTCAGTTCCTTCAGTCAGAATGATATTCATTCTGTAGGTAAACGCGCCTATTGCTTTCACCATCCACACATGAGGATCATCCACTCCCTGAAATTTATTGAGAACATACAATGCCTCATCACGTGTTCCCATATCAACTTTCCCGCCTTGAGTGGCAACGGCTACTACCGCTATTTGCCCTTCTTGTGATACTCCTTCGAATCCACCTGTTGCTCTGGTTATATTGGTTAAGAATTGGAAAGCAAAGACTTTTTGCTGTGCTGTTTCATCTATTATCCCCCTGGCTCTGATCTCCACCGATGCTGCCTCCCCTGCCTCATAAGCGCTGCGAGCTATGACCTCAGGCGGCATGGCGGTCTGCTGCAGTTGTTCCACTGATAGTCTAACTGCTTCGGCAACTGGGGCTGGAGCTTGATTAACTACTGCAGTTAGTCTATTAACCACAGCTATTGGTACTTGAGATCTTTGAAATATCTCAGCAAGTTGTGCTGCCTCGGCTGTACGAGGGGTTACTGCAGCTGGTGGAGTTGGCCTTGGTTCAGGAGTTGGCGGTGGTGCTGGCCGTGGTGTTGCAGGCGGTGTTGTAGGTTGTTCTGAAACTCTGGGGGTAGGAAACCTTTGAGGCTGTAGAGTAGCTGATGCTGCCAGAACAGCAGTAGGCGCAGAAACTGGCTCTTCCTTTTTAGCTTCTTGCGTTGGTGTATTGGTTGCTGTTGCAGTAGCAGTTCTGGTCGCTGTTTTTGTTGCAGTCTGAGTTGCCGTAGCAGTATCTGTTGGGGTGGCTGTTGGAGTGGGGGTTGGGATAGGGGTTTCACTTGGGATGGCTGTGCCAGTTGCTGTGGCAGTCTTAGATGTTGTGGGTGACGCAGTTTCAGTAGGGGTTGGAGTTCTAGTTGGGGTAGATTCTGGGGTGGGAGTTTTGGTGGGAGTGGCAGATTCGGTTGATGTACCAGTGGCTGTAGCAGTTGCAGTCGGAGAAGGAGTTGATGTATCCGCTGGTCTTGATGTCTCAGTCGGCGGGGGTGTTGGGGTATTCGATGGAACAGGTGAGGGTGTAGTGGTTGACGGTTCTGGTAGGGTTCCCGCGCCTTCTGCGCCAGAAACCGATTCTCCATTCGCTCCACCATAAGCAAGAATGCCTACTATCACAGCCGCCGCTAATCCTTTTGCTAAATGTGCTAAATTATTTTTAATGATTCGTGGAGTTCTTCGCCAGGTGTTAGCGATGCATTGAACCGTTCCTTCCGCTTTTCCCTTAAGCTTCTCAAGAAGATGTGGGTTGAGCTGGAAAAATGGGTTCTGCCCAAGCTTGTCAAAGTTTAAAGACCCATCAGGATTTCTGTCAGAATCTGTAATATATCCATGTCTGGCGAGGTAGTCTTCCCTTCCCAGCCAGCCCAATTGGGCAGCTTGCGAACGTTTGATCGTAGAAATCAATGACTTTACTTGTTGACGGGTCTTTTCATCAACTTCCTCAGTCTGTTCTAAAACAGCGGATGCCTTTTGCGTCACTCGCGCTGCATCGCTATCAGCCGCCTGAGACAACCTCTCAAGTGATGCGCGCAGATATGTTTCATTCCTGACCAGACCCACGGCAGCCGAGGCCTTCATAATCTCGTCATCGGTAAGGTTGTAGAAGCGGGGATCAACAAACTTTCTATACTCTTCCTTTGCTTGCGCCCGTCGCATCTTGCCCACCGCGCTCAGCATTTGCTGCGTTGGTGTTCTAGGTGCTTGTTCGATTCGTCGTGACATATATTACTCTTTTGTACTGCTTACACTAACCATACGTTCGCACTGGTTGATATGTTCCTCCAGTAGAGACAGTGATTGTTGGTAGTTTTGGTACATCTCCTCTGCTTGTTGCTGAAACTCTTTGATAGTTTGCGGATCTTTTTCCTGGATGATTTCTTGGGCGATAATCTGTAAATCTTGCTGAAAGCGATTTCTAAGTATCTCCACAAGCGCAATGACGCTACCAAGCTCTTGTGAAATCTTTGAGCGCTTACTCATGAGGCTCATTGTACACATAATCCCATAAAGGTCAAATTGGTGTCCTGGTTGTAATAATTCTCGACTACCTTTGATCCCCGTGGCGGAATCTTTTTGTTTTTGGTAAAATACCTTTACATGAATGAAATGCAGTATGAAACTCTTATTCAAGAGGTGGCACAAAATTTTCTTGATTTGGTTGGTATAAACGGTGCAGTTCGGGTTTCTGGTGAAGAAGATTCCTATCGGGTGCAGGTAGAATCTGATGAAGCCGGAATATTGATAGGACGGCGAGGTGAGACTGTGGCTGCTTTACAGTTGGTGATAAAACAAGTTGTGTACAATCGGGTTGGGAAGAACGTTGATAAATTTCATTTGATTGTTAATGTTGGAGATTGGCAGGAACGGCGTGAGGATGTGTTGCGCTCGCTTGCCATGTCAGCAGTTACAAAGGTGAAAGCAACCAATGAACCTTGCCATATTTATGATCTTTCTCCTTCGGAGCGGCGGTTTGTGCACATTCTTCTTTCTGAAGACCAGAGTGTTTCTACGGAATCAGAAGGTGAAGGACGAGATCGACATTTGGTGGTTAAACCTTGTGAGTGATTTTTCAGGTGGGTCCTGTCAGGAGCTCCCGAGTCCGACGTCCTCGCTTAACGCTTCTGGCGCTCGATGGGACTCCTCGTTCGAGTCTGAGCCGATTCGGCCTGAGCTCACTGTCGAAGGACCTGAGGGCTCATCCCTCAGAGTCGAAGACCTCCCATACTGACACCCACTTCACTTGAAAACTGGATTGTTTTTCGGTTAACGGCTACTATTGTAGTAATATCACTATTTTTCATGGCTATATTCCATGTTGTTTTTAAGAACACCTTTTTTCAGGTATTTTCAAAACTTTTTACTCTTGGCCTATCGCTTTTTGTTATTACCCCTCTTCTTACTCGTCATTTAGAAGAGGGTGGTTATGGTGCATATACACTTGTAACTGCGTTTATTTTGTTTTTTGGTACTCTATCTGATTGGGGTACAAACATTATTGCGGTTCGGGAAGCAGTTGGTGATAAAGATAAGGGTCGAGTTGTTTTTGGCACCTCGGGCATTCTCCGTTTGTTTTTGTCTTTGATTGGGTTTATTGTTTTAAACATTGTTGTGAGGATGAATCCGAGTTGGGATTATTTGGTAGGGGTTCTTACGATTGCTTCTTTTGTATTATTGTTTTTATCTATAAAAACAACGGTTGGGATTGTTTTTCAGACCTTGCTTAGGTATGAGCTCTTTGCGATTGTGGAAATGGTTTCGACTGTTGTTTTTCTTGTTTTTGTTTTTTTGTCTGTGAGTTTTTTTGGTGGTTTATCCCCTATTATTGTGGCTTGGTTGGTTGCTACTGTCGCTGCAAGTTTGATAGGAGTTATATTAGCGCTTCGAATTTCGCGGATAGATTTTTCCTTTGATAAAAAAATTGCTCGAAGAATTTTGGCGGAGGCGTTTCCAACTGGAGCTCTCTTGATGCTTTTTTCGGTTTACAATCGGATAGATACAATAATTTTGCAAGTATTTCAGGGTGATTTTTCGGTTGGCATATATGGTCTTTCTTATAAGGTTTACGATAACTCGGTTATGGGTGCAGCGTTTTTGATGAATGCTGTATTCCCTATTATGGCAACCCGGTTTCGTTCTTCCCCAAGAGCGAATTTGCAGAAGTTTTATCAAAAAATTTTTGATGTTCTTTTTATGTTGGGGGTTTTTGTTTTTGGTGTTATTTTTATTACTGCCCCCTTTGTTGTTGAGATGCTGGGACGAGGAGGTTTTAAGGACTCGGTGGGTGTGTTGCAAATTCTTTCTGTTGCAGTGATGTTTGCATATCTTAATCATTTGACAGGGTATTCGCTTATTGCTTTAGGAAAGCAACGAGTTTCTCTTGTTATTGCTTTGGTTGCGTTATTGTTTAATGTTTTGCTTAATTTGATTTTTATTCCAAGTTACTCATACAATGCTGCTGCAATTATTACCATTGCTACAGAGGGTTTGATTTTGGTATTATCGACAATTGCTGTTTGGAAAACTATTGGGGTTGTTCCCCGCTTACTCTCTTTTCCAACGACTGCTGTTTTTATATTACGATCTAAGAATAATTTTCTAAAATGATGAGTTTAAATTTGCGTGTTTTTTGTGATGGCGGGGCTAGGGGCAACCCGGGTCCTGCTGCCAGTGCGTTTGTTGTAATGGATGGGGAGAATGTTTTAACAAATGGAGGAAAATATTTGGGATATGCTACTAATAATGTTGCAGAGTATAGTGCTGTTATTTTTGCACTGGAATGGTTGGTTTCTCATGCGGAAGGCGCGGAACGCATCTCGTTTTTTTTGGATTCACAGTTGATTGTTAAGCAGCTTTCAGGTGAGTTTCGGATAAAGGACCAGAAACTTTTAGGTCTTGTTTTGGCTCTACGCAAAATAGAGCGGCAGCTTGGGGTACCCATATCTTATCAGCATATTCCCCGTTCTCAGAATAAATTGGCTGATGCATTGGTGAACAAGATTTTGGATGAGAACAGATAACTTGTGTAAAATGAGACTGGAGAAGCTGTTTTGAAACAGCTTTATAGATCTCTGTCAAATTCGTCTAATCTTTCACATCGTGGAGATTCCACTTTTGGTTTTTTACACAACTTGGGTTGGGGTGGGGAAGTGGTGATACAAGTGGTATTTTCGGGTGACTCGCCCTCCTGGTCTTAGCTTGCGCCTTTTTTGTACTATTCGTACACGATGCAAAGAGCGACTTTGGGAGGACTGCGGTCCGACGTTACGTCGGACCTTGAATTTGCGCGGGGATTTGCTTACTATGGAAGTAATGCGTGACGCTCTGCCCCGAGGCTTTTCTTCCGGGTCTTCTCCTGTTGCACTTATTGCTGGCGGTGCGGGTTTTATTGGATCTTTTTTTTGTGCGGAGTTATTAAAACGGAACGTTAGGGTAATTTGTATTGATAATTGGCAAACTGGACTTAGGGAGAATATTAGTTCTTTGGAAGGTGATCCAAACTTTGTTTTGCTGGAGGATGATATTACAGAGTTTGGATTGTTTAAAAAGAGGGGCATTAGTCGGGTTGACTATGTTGTTCACTTGGCTGGGGTGGAGGCATACCTTAACGGGGAGGATGTTTCCATTGAAACACTGGAGGCAAATTCAGTTGGGGTTAAGAACCTTCTTGATTTTTCTCTTGCTGCTGGGGCTAAATTTTTGCTTGCTTCGACTGTCGATGTGTTTTCTGCAAAAATGTCGTCGCAAAGTATTAGTACATACTTTGGTCGAGGGCGTGTAGATGAAGGTGTTTTTTCACATCACGAGGCGAAACGTTTTGCCGAGGCTTTGGTTAGTGAATATGAGCAAAAGCAGGGAGCTGATGTAAGAATTGCGCGGTTGGGGGATGTGTATGGGCCGAGAATGATGCTTTCGACAGGAAACCTGATGGCGCGAATGGTGCGAGCTTGTTTGTACAATCAACCTTTGGCTGTTCCGTCACAGGACGCAAGTTTATACCCAATTTTTATAGCAGATGCTGTAGATGGGCTTGTAAAATCGCTATTTTCGTCTGGGACGAAAGGGCGAATAGTTTCTTTAGCCGGGCCGCGTACGGGAATTATTTCACTTATACAATCTATTAAGAACCTTAACCCTGGTTTAGAAGTAAGATTTGATCCTAATTTGGAGTTTCCTTGTAGAGAAGTTTCAGAAGACCTTTTGGTTTCGGGGAGGGAACTTATTTCGTGGTTACCAGAGAAAGATCTCCTTGTGGGGGTTGAGGAAACAATTGGGTGGTTTGCTAAATATCGACATGGATTAAGCGGGAAGGAGGTTGTTTCTATGCCTACTTCAGATGGGGGCTTTTGGGAAGGTAGGGAATTTGGGAATGTTAGGGGCACTGTGGCTTCTCGTGGGGGTGCTGATTTACCGAAGAACAGAAAATCCGGGTTTTTGAGCAGAGGCGGTTTTGTTTTACTTTTGTTTGTTTTAGTGTTTCTGGGGTGGTTTTTTGTTTGGCCGTTTGTAGAATTTGGTATTGGAATGGGGAACATATATGTTGCGAAAGATAAACTTAAGGTGGGGGATACTAATTCGGCTGGCCAATGGAGCGAGACTGCGGGTTTTTGGTTTGACCGTGCGCATGGAGATTTTTTGCGATGGTTTAAAGTACCCGGGCTACGCAATGAGTCTTTGAAAATGGCTCAAAAGAGCCGGGTTTTTATGAAGGTTTCAAATGTTGGACAAAAAGTGGCGCGGGTTTTTGGTGAGGGAAGTTCGCTTTTGGCTGGGGTTTTGGGAGGGAATTATACTTATTCTGATTCAGATGTTAACTTGTTGGTTTTAGACTTGTACTCACTGGAACAGGATCTGTCCTTTCTGGAGGCGGAGGTACAGGATAATAAGGTTCTTTTGGAGTTACCTTTTGTGGATCGATTTAGTTTATCTGACAATCTAAGCGTGGCAGATGGAAGGAGGGTTGTGCTGGGTCTTGCTGGGATTGTTGGCGAGTTTCGAAAGATTTTTGGGGGAGAGGGAACTAAAACATATCTTGTTCTTTTTCAGGATGATACGAAATTGAGGCCGACAGGTGGGATTATTACTACTTTGGCTTTACTGACTTTTGATGGTGGGCGACTTGTTGACACAGAGGTTTATGATGTTGCGGAATTGGATAAGCGTCTTCAGGGGCAAGTTGAATTGCCAGGTCCCTTGCGAGAATACACTCAGGAGAATACGTGGCTTTTGCGTGACTCAAACTGGAGTCCTGACTTTTCTGTGAATGCAAATCGGGCGGTTTGGTTTGTTAATAAAGAGTTGGAGAGGAAGGTTGATGGTGTGATAGGAGTGGATGGGGAACTTGTTCGCCAGAGTGTTAGTTCTAACCTTTTTAAGAAAGGGGAAGGTGGAATAACAGTTTCTGTTGCACGTGATTTGCTTTCGAATTTGTTTTCTCCTGACCAGGTTTCGAGAAATATTCCCTTGTTGGGTAAGACTTGGGTTGTTGGCTTTGAGGATCGTCATGGGGCTCTTTGGTTTTCTGATAAAAGAGTAAATACTATATTTAAACAACTGGGGTGGGATGGATCTTTGAAAAAGATAAATTGCTCAAAAGGTGTGTTGGTGGGGAATGGTTGTGTTGCTGATTATTTAGCTTTAATAGAAGCAAATTTAGGGGGTGCATCTGATTTGGTTAGGAGATCTTATTCTTTTGATCTTTCTTTGGAGTCAACCAAGGTGACACATCGGTTGGTTGTGTCTTATCAGAATGGGCCTGTGGAATATCGAAATTACTTTAGGGTATTGGTGCCTTCCAGTGCAGAAAATTATTCTGCGGTTCTTGTTGATAGTGGTGCAGGGCAAGAAGAGGTACGAATTGATGATTCTTTGGAGCAAGGAAAGAAAGCTTTAGGGATGTTTGCGCCGGTACCTTCTGGCAGCTCTCGTCAGCTAGTGGTGTCGTGGGATATTCCGATTGAAGCTTTTGAAGGTCGGGGGGATTTATTGTTTTTGTGGCAGAAACAGTTGAGTACCCCCTCGGATCCTTTGTGGGTGAGGTTTGCTTTCCCGCAAAACTATCTTATCGAGGCGCACCCCGCACCCTCATTGACGAGTGGTGCTTCTATAGGATATAATACGGTGCTGGGTCGGGATTTATTTTTTGACATTAAATGGCAGCAACAAAAGTAAAAACTACGAGTTCTTCAGAATTGAAACATACACTTGATGCTGAAAAGCGTGAGGTTTTTGGCAGAAAAGTCAAGGGTTTGCGTCGTAATGGTGTATTGCCGGCGAATGTGTATGGCAGAAGTATGCAGTCGCTTTCAGTGCAATTACCTACGGGGGTTTTTAAAAAGATTTTTGAAGAGGTAGGGGAGACTGGTTTGGTTGGTCTTAAGGTGGGGAATGATGTTTATCCAGTTTTGGTTCATAATCTACAGGTTGATCCTGTTACTGAGGAGCCACTTCATGTTGATTTTCTTCAGGTAAATCTTAAAGAGAAGGTTACTGTTACTATCCCTTTGGAGTTTGTTGGTGAGTCGTCAGCGGAGGTGGCAGGTGAGGGAATTGTGGTTCATCAGTTGAATGAGGTTGAGGTTGAAGCTCTTCCGACAGACCTTCCTGAGAAGATTGTGGTCGATATTTCTGGTCTTTCTGGTGTTGATGAATTTATTAAGGTTGTCGATTTGAATGTGGATAGAAGTAAGGTTGAGATAAGGTCTGATTTGGAGCAAGTGGTTGCTATAGTTGCTCCTCCTGCAAAGGCAGAGGAGATTGCGCCTCCTCCCGAGGTGCCGGCAGAGGAGGGTGCAGCACCTGCTGAGGGTGAAGCTCCGGCAGAGGTAGCTACAACCACAGATACAGAGACAGAGAAAGAGAAAAAGAGAGAGGGATAGGGATAGGAACAGACTAGGTCTTTGTTGGCCAGGGGGCGAGTGTTATCGATTCTTCTTTGCCCATTTTGGTCCACAGTTCTTCAGTTAGAAATGGCATAAAGGGATGCAGTAGTCTAAGTATAGAGTCTAAGACTAAGGTAAGACATGATTGTGCCTCAGGTCTTCGGGATTTTGATTTTTCTATATAAATGTCTGCAAACTTGTGCCAAACGAAGTTGTAAAGTTCTTCGGTTGCCAAGTGCAACTCGAATTTTTCGATGTTTTTTGTTACTTGTTCTATTGTTGAATGAAGTTCTTTGAGGATCCATTGGTCGTCTTTGTTTTTTACACTGATCTTTTTACTTGAATTTTCCGGTTTGAGTTCGATAACAAATTTCGCAATGTTTCTTAGTTTGTTGCCGAAGTTTCTGAAGTTTTTGCAACGGTTGTCCATTACGCTTTTTGAAGTTCTTCCGTCTCGACCTGGTGCGCTGTATGTGTAAAGTGCCATCCTGGTTGCGTCAGTTCCCCAGGTTTTTATTAGTTCTTGTGGGTCGATTCCGTTGCCGAGGGATTTGGAAAATTTTCTACCCTGAAGATCGCGTAACATGCCGTGGAAGAACATGTGCTTGAATGGGATAGTATCTGTGTGCCATAAAGATAACATGATCATTCGGGCAATCCAGAGGTATTTTATTTCTCCAGCTGAGATTTCGAAATCCCAAGGGAAGTACCGCTCTAGTTCCTTGGTTTTCTCGGGCCATCCTAAGGTAGAGAGGGGCCAGAGGCCGGAGGAGAACCAGGTATCAAGAACTTGTTCGTCTTGTATCCAGTAGTGGCTGTGCCCGGTTTTACATGGTTTTTCTGGTTTCTCGAGCGAGATTAACATTTCTTTGTTTTTGCCTACTTTGTTTTGGGGATTGCACTTTTGGCAGTACCAAACAGGAATTCTGTGTCCCCACCAGAGGGAGCGAGAGATGGACCAGTCGTGGATATTTTCCATCCAATCTGTGAGAATTTTCTTGTAATTTGTTGGATAGAAGTTGATTTGGCCTATGTTCAAGATTCCCTTTTCGGCAAGTGGCTGCATCTTTACAAACCACTCTTCGGAAATTAATGGCTCAACTGTAGTTTTACAGCGTTCACAGACAGGAACGGCATGGGTGTAGTCTTCGATTTTTTCGATTGCACCTAATTCTTCTAATTTTTTGGCAGCAAGTTCCCGAGCCCCTTCGATTTTCATGCCAGCTAGTTCTTGGGCTAGCTCTGTTGTTCGACCCGTCTTGTCGATCGCGTGGAGAATGGGTAGGTTGTGGTTTTTACCTATTTCGTAATCCAGGGGGTCATGGCCTGGTGTGATTTTTAGTGCTCCTGTTCCGAACTCTGGTTCTACACGCTTGTCTTCAAATATGGGTATAGAATCTTTGGTTAAGGGGTTAATAGCTTTTTTATCAAGATACTTTTTGAACCTGGGATGGTTAAGAGATATGGCTATTCCTGTATCTGCGTAAATTGTTTCTGGGCGGGTGGTAGCAATAGTTATATAGGCACTTTCTGAGTCTTGTATTGGATAATTAATGTAGTATAGTTTTTGTTTTCTTTCTTCATACTCCATTTCAATATCTTCAATTGCGGTGCCGCATTTTGGGCACCATTGGACAATGTATGCTCCTTTGTAGAGGAGGTCTTGATCCCAGAAACGTTTAAACTGTTCAAAAACAGCTTTTTCTACTTTTGGTTCGAGTGTGAATACTTCCTTGGGCCAGTCGGCGGAGAGTCCTATTACTGTCCATGCTTTGTGGAAGGATTGGTATACCTCTTCTTTGAATTTCCAGGCGCGCTCAAGCCATTTTTCGCGACCGAGCTTTTGCTTTGAGAGGCCTTCTTTGGCAAGGATTCTATCAAGTGTTCCTTCAAACTGGATTCCGGCATGGTCTACACCGGGGAGAAGTAGAACATCAAACTCTTGCATTCTTTTTATGCGAGCGATTGCGTCAAGGATTGCATGTTGCATTGCATGTCCTAGGTGGAGTTCTCCTGTAAGGTTGGGAGGGGGCATTAGGAGGGAGTAGGGGGGTTTTTCTGAGTTGGGGTTAGCAGTAAAAAGCCCTTCCTTTTCCCAGGAGGAGTAAAGCTTGCCCTCATAATCAGTGTGGTGTGTTTTATCCATTGGGTGATTATACGCTAATTGAAGTGTTTTTCTTAAAATGATTATACCTTGTTAACCTGTGATAGTTAAGCTTGGATGTACTGTGACCTTTTCCCACTCCGTAGGTTTGTAATTAAAGTAGGCGGCGGAGGCGATCATTGCAGCGTTGTCTGTGCACAACTGCGGAGGCGGTATGTGCAAGTCTAAGTCTAAGTTTAAGTCTAAGATTCGCTGTTGGAATTTTTCGTGCAGGCGTTTGTTGGCCGCAACTCCACCTGCTACCAAGAGGGTATTAACACCGTAATTTTGTACTGCTTTTAGGGTTTTATCTACTAGAACGTCGGTTATGGATTCTTGAGTTTCGTAGGCTAAAGCAGAGGTGGGAAGTGAGAGGTGAGAGGCTGGATTTTGAGATTGGACGTGGGACTTTTTGAATTTGTCGACCTCACGCAGAACGGCGGTTTTTAGGCCGCTGAAGGAGAAGTCGTAATTGTCCTTGTCCAGGAGGGGACGAGGTAGTTTAATTTTCAATTTACCCGCTTCGCGAGGCGAGTAATTTGAGGATCCTCGGACAGCAATTTTCAATTTTGCTGCGGCGGAGGCGATTGCGGGGCCGCCGGGGTAACCTAGGCCAAGGAGGCGCGCGGTTTTGTCGAAAGCTTCACCTGCTGCATCGTCTCTCGTTCCGCCGATCCACTTAAGTTCTCCGTGGTTTTTTAGGAGAACTAGGTCTGTGTGGCCGCCTGAGACGACGAGGGCAATGGCAGGAAGGGTTGGAATGCTATGGTGCGATGAAGCCATGGAGCGATGGAGCGATGAAGCTATGGAGCTATGGCGCTTTATAGTATGGTTTAGCCAGTTTGCGTAAACGTGGCCGATGAGGTGGTTTATGGGTACTAGTGGTTTGTTCCACGTCCAAGAGAGAGTTCTTGCTGTTTCTACTCCTACAAGAAGTGATCCGATAAGGCCTGGGCCGATGGTTGTGGCGATGGTATCGATGAAGCTATGGTGCGATGAAGCTATGGAGCCATGGTGCTTTATAGCCTTATGGCCTAATTGCTTCATAGCTAACGCGAGTGACTCTTGTACCACAGGGATGATTGCTTTTACTTGTTCTCTTGCGGCTTGCTCTGGGATGATGCCGCCTGTTTTTGCGTGCATTTCAGCGGAGGAGGCAACCACATTAGATAGTATGGTTGTTCCGTTTTCTACTACGGCTGCTGTAGTTTCGTCACAGGAGGTTTCGATAGCAAGGATTATCATATAACTTGGACGGTAGACGATGGAGGGTAGAAGATAGTGGTTGAAGATGGAAGGTAGAGGATAGACAGGTTTTCTATCTTCAAACTTCTACTTTCCACTACTACCCTCCATCTTCTATTTTCCATTGTCTACTGCTTTTCTATTGTCTACTGCGGGGTTATGCCCCGAAGGTATATTGCTTGCCAGGGTCGGTAATTTGAATAGAACGTTCTTTGTTGTAAGATTTCTCCATTTCTGGTTACCTTGTAATCAAATGCTGCTTTTGCCCCCGAGCTTGCGAAGTCGACTTGTTTTAGAGTTCCTATAGGAAGAGTTGGATCGTCCTGATAAAGAGGTGGGGGAGAGGATACTGTATCCCAAACGCGAGGTGTTGAGACTTGAGAAACTCGGCTGTCGTTTGTTCCGTATAGCTCAAAGACAAGTGTTTGTTTTTTGGGGTTTATGGAAGTTTGGATAAGTATGTGTCCGGGTGTATCGTTTTTGATTTTTAGATCTGTGGAGGGAGAATAAACAGTTGCGTCAATTCCTGGTTTGGAGTCTTGTTCATAGTAGCCTACTCGGTACGAGTGGGCTTTTCTTTCAATTATAGGTAGGCCTGTGTTTAGTGCTGCTCGGAAAAGTGTTGTTGAGACTTGGCAGACTCCGCCGCCGTCTCCCAATATAGTTCTTCCATCTCTTATGACATATGCTTGTTGGTAGCCGGTGTAAACTGAAACGTCGCCGAGGGCGTTGTTGAAGGAGAGTGTGTCGCCGGGTTTTATTAATATTCCGTTGAGTCTACTTGCTGCTAGGGTAACGTTATGAACTCTGGATGGGGTGGATCCGACGAATTTTGAAGAACCTCTACCGATTAATTCTGTGATACCTAGATTGTTTACTTCGGATGTTGATACATCAGGTTTTGTTCTTTTGGCAGGCACTTCTATTTTTGCTGTTTTGTCTTCGCTTACGACGAGGTTTTCAATTGCTGCATGTATTTCTAAGAGCAGCTGATCGCTTTCTATGTCAATTCCATCTTTGGCAGGAGTAAACTCTCTTACCTTGCCGCTTTCGAATACTAGCCTTGCGTCTATTGGGGCTCTATCTAGTGTTTTTTTGATGTCGTCTACTATTACTTTTAGTTTTTCTGTTCTTATTCCGTTTGGCGAGAGTAGGGGAATTGTGTCGCTGTCATCATAGTGGAAGTTTTGGTATTCGAAGTTTATTTCTAGTTTTTTACCGAGAATGTTTTTTGCACGGTCGTGGATAAGCTCTACTTCCATGTTTTCAAGGTGGGAAGAAGTTTGTTTTAGGGGGATTGTGATGGGGTCGCTTTTGTTGTAGGCGACTCTCTCGGTTATTTGTTTTTGCAGAGCTTCTTTGTCTACTTCTATGCCGTCTTTTCCTTGATTAACAACTATTTCTCCTTTGTAAACCAATACTCCTGGTTCTATTGCAGGTACACTGAGTTGGTCTGCGACTCTTGTTAGTTCCTGTTCTAGGGTTTTTTGGTCGACACTGACGGTTGCAGGAAGATTTACACTTTTAGTTAGTGCTGTCCATTTTTCGAGAGTAGCTTGAATAACTCCACTTGCCCTTCCGATTTTAAGTGCTTGTTGTGCGCTTTCTTGGGTGTTGTAAACTATTTCTAGGCTTAGGGTTGTTTCGAATTTTGGGTTTTCAGATTTAAGGAGTAAAGAAGGGGGTTTTATTTGAGCGATTTTGTCTGAGGCTTCTTGTGAGGTTAGGCCGGAGACATTAATGTTACTTATTTTTATTCCAGGATATATTCGTCCTAGAAACATTAGGTGGTAAAGAGTTACTGCGGAGAGTGTTAGTATTAGTGTTAGTAGTAGGGGTCCTGTTATGCGTTGGTGATTCTCAAGCCACATGTTTATATGATACCATGTATCAGGCTAGATGAGCTTGGGTGAATTGTGATGTTTAACCAAAATACAGAAGTTGATAATTCAAATTTAAATCTGCAAGAAGAGTCTTTTGCACAGGGTAGTTTGGGTAGTGACCCACCTTCTGAGGTGGTGGGTTCGGGTGGTGAGAGGAAGAATCCTCCTTGGATTTGGGTGTTGGCAGGTACTTTGTTGTTTTTATTTCTAGTGGGAGGGGTTGGATCTTGGTTTCTTTTTACCAAAAAGTTTACCCCTCAGGAAGTAAAGGAGGTTAAATTGGTTTACTGGGGGCTTGAGGATTATACGGTTATGCAACCTATGATTGCCGATTACCAGACCAAAACGAATGTTAAAGTAGAGTATATTCAGCAAGATAAACAAGACTACAGAGAACGTTTGACTAATGCTTTAGCTCGTGGTGTTGCGCCTGATATTTTTAGCTTTCATAATACATGGGTGCCGATGTTTTCTTCCCAGTTTGCCACTCTCTCTCCTCAAGTTATGGATCCTGGGACATATCAGGCTACTTTTTACCCCAGTGCTACCTCAGATCTTAGGCGTGGTCCAGACATAGTGGGAATTCCGCTTGCTTTTGATGGATTGGGCCTTTTTGTTAATCAGGATATTTTTGATAAGTATGGCAAGTCGCCTCCTGCTACTTGGGATGAGTTGAGGAAGTTGGCTGTGGAGTTAACTGTAAAAGATGCGGAAGGAAGGATTGAGCAGTCGGGGGTGGCGTTGGGCAATACTCAAAATGTTGACCATTGGCAGGACACACTAGGGTTAATGATGCTTCAGAATGGGGCTGATTTGACCAATCCTACGGATCAGAAGGCGCAGGATTCTCTTTCTTTTTTTAGTGTTTTTTCTAAAGAAGATAAAGTTTGGGATGAGACCCTACCTTTTTCAACTGCCCAGTTTGCCTTAGGGAAGCTTGCCATGTACTTTGGTCCTTCTTGGAGAGTTGCTGAGATTAAGAGATTGAACCCGAATCTTAACTTTAAGGTGGTTCGTGTTCCACAGCTTCCACGAGCCACTCCTTCTGATACGGACGTTTCTTGGGCTTCTTATTGGGCCCAAGGGGTTTCTATAAAGAGTAAAAACAAACAAGAGGCGTGGGAGTTTTTGGTGTTTATTTCTTCGAAGGAGGGTTTGTTGAAGATGTCTCAGGGTGTGATTCAGAGTAGGCAGGTTGGATTTCCTTTTTCTCGGGTAGATATGGCAGGGTTTTTGGGTGAGGATCAGTTTATGGGGTCTTTTGTTAGAGATGCTCAGAGCGCCCGTTCTGGTTATCTTGCTTCTTATACTTTTGATGGTCCTACTGGTATTAATTCTCGAATTTCAAGTTTTTATTCTGATGCGATCACTTCTATTTTGGAGGGAGAGGATCCAGATTCTTTGTTGATACCTCTTTCGGAGGGTGTAAAACAGGTTTTGGTTGAGTATACAGGTTCCCGCTAATTTTAGCTAAACATCTTTAGTTTTCTTCGCTTAAATAAGAGGAAGACGAGAAAGATGAGTATTGCACCTGCGGCCAGTGCTTGAAGTTTTGACTCTGTGCTTTCGAGACCTCTTACTAGGGAGCCGAACGTTGATAGACCAATAAAACCAAAATAGAGGAAGAGTAGGTCTCTGAAGTATGTTCCGACGAGCGTGGCGGTGATGTAGGTTTTTTTGTTGACTTTGATGGTGCCACATACTACTGAGACGAGGGTGCTTGAGATAATTGGCAGGGTTCTTAGGATAGTAAGTACTACGATATCGCGATAGCCTTGGTTGAGGTGTTTTCCGATGCCTTCTATTTCTTTGTGAGTTACCCCGAATATTTTACCGAACTTTCCGATTACAATGTCTTCTGCTTTGTCTGCTGCAAAATAGAGAACGTACGCACCAAGTACTTTTCCCATTGCACCAAATGCTGCAAGCCATAGAAGTATTGATAGAGGTTTTCCTTGAAGTGCTGTTACAGAACCGGCTGCTATTGGTATGAAGGGAGATGGGAGAGGGGCAATTACTTCTTCGATTATGGAGCCTAAGAACATGAAGATTTCGAGAGGGACTTTGTCTGAGTAGGATATAATTAGTGATTCGATTTGTGTGAACATATAGTTATTTTTGTGGTTTATTGTATGGTTTTTTCGTAGGAAACTACCCCGCCGGATTTTAGCACAAAGTCAACAGAGAGTTTAATGTTTTTTACATCCTTGTGGTATGTGCAAACTTTGTGGGAGCATGTACCGAGCAACAGACTTCTTGAGAGCCTCCTTTTTCTTTTGGGAAGGTTTATTGTGCCTCCTGCACCTTGTGGGCCTTTGTTGGAGTCATAAGTGAGTTCATAGGAGATGGATTTTAGATTTTGTATACTCGTGAAGTTTACTACTACTGAACGTTTGTTTCTTGTTTTGTAAGCTGAGACTTTGGGGTTTGAGGCTCCTAATACTTCTTTTGTGAAGGTTAGAGAAAAAAGGGATAGGGTTAGTGTGGCAAGAAGCAGGGCAGTTAGTAGTTTTCGCACTTGTTCATTATTCCATGGTATTTGTTTTCTTTCAACAGTAAGGGTGGGTTTTTGGTTGTTTGGCGAGATTAGGAAAGATGAAGCGTTTTTCAAAACAGATAGCCGCTGTTGCGGCTATCTGTTGCTACCCTGATTAATTTATTAGGTAAGTTTTTAGATTATCCTCCTCCTTTCCCTGTGCGTCCATGTGCTTGCGGGTTACTATATTGCCCTCTATGTTGGCTTTCCATCTCTCGGTTAGAAAGCTTTCCAGGTAATTCATCCTGGTAATGTGAAATTGTGTAACCTTGCTTACGTTGGACAATGCGACTCATTTTTTGATCTTAGCTTTGCCTTTTTGGGTGATTTCGGACCAACCTTTGGTTTTTCTTGAACGTTTTTAGACTAGTGCTTAGGTTTAAGAAAATGGAGAAAGATGTGTAATAAACAAGTAAGGAAGAGGGGTTTTTACTGGCTCGCGCTTGGGGGGCTTGGCTTCGTGCTGTATAATATGGGTGTGTTAAATAAAATACTGATTGTTGAGGATGATGAAGATTTGCGCGATTCCCTGAGAGATTTCTTTTCGGAGGCTGGTTATTTTGTTAGGACAACAGATGATGGGGTGGGGGCGTTGAGGATTGTTAATAGTGACGAGTTGGATTTGGTTATTTTGGACTTGGGTTTGCCGGTTATGAGTGGAGAGAGTGTTTGTTTAGAGATTAGGAAAAAACATCCTTCGTTACCTGTTATTATACTTACAGCTCGCGATACTACTCCGGATGTTATAAATGGTCTTAATTTGGGGGCAGATGATTATGTTACAAAGCCCTTTGTGATGGAGGAGCTTTTGGCTCGTGCTAAAGCAAGACTTCGGGCTAGGGAGGGTAATGACAAACTGATTGTTGGGGACTTAGAGCTTGATAATATTACATTAGAGGTGTGGCGAGGTAAGAAATTAATTCAATTGACCCCTCAGGAGTTTAAGCTATTGCAGTATTTGATGGCTAATAGAGGTCGAGTTTTAACAAGGGATGCAATTCTTAACAAAGTTTGGTTTTACTCGCCTGAGGTAGAGACGAGAGTTGTGGATGTTTATGTTGGTTATTTACGGCGAAAGATTGATGGTGATGCTCGGAAAAAGCTAATTCGTTCTGTACGAGGATTTGGATATGTAATAAAAGAGTAGATAAAGGAAGGTTGTTTATTATCTACTTTTATCTCATGGGGGTGGTGAAGAGGGTGTAGAAGTGGTCTACAATTGTTCCTCTGAATAATTTTTTAATTGAACTTTTACTTGTTTTTGTTTGGTGCGAGAGGATTTTCTCGTTCATGCGGGAGATGTACGAGAAACCTCGTGAGGAGCGTTCTGACTGGTGTGTATCTTGCCAGTGTTGTTTTGTTTCCTCTTGGATTGGTCTCTTGATTCCTCTTCCTTGGAGTCCGGTGAGTGTGGAGTAAGGAAAGTGGCTAATACTTAGTGTGTGGATACTGATGTTTCTGTACTTCATTGTGAATCTACATTTAAACGGAGAGGGTTAAGGAGGGGGATAGAGAAGGGTAAGAAGATTGTAAGAAAACCTAGTGTCTGTTTATTGTATCGGCAGAAGAATTGAACCAAGCGACGAAAGAGGCTATGAAGTGACTATCAACTTCTGTGTTTCTGGTTTTATCGGGGTGGGTGGCCATAATAACCTTTCTTCTGGCTTTTTGGAGTTTTTCTGTATCTCTACCGACAATTTGTCTTACTATTCCCGAGCGGTTTTCTGCGTATTGATCGAGAAAGGCGGTCCAACCTGCTGGATTGAGAGATTGTACTCGGCCGTGTGGTGTGGTTGCTAAATTTTTGACTAATTCTTGTACTTCTACAAGTGTCTGCTCTGGTTTGACAAACTCGTCGCTTGCTTTTTCTATAACTCTTGCAACCCCGCGCATAAGACCGTTGGCTCGTGCTTCTGTGATGTCGCGGGCTGTTGAAAAAGGTCCGATAGGTAGGAGTTTCCAGACTTCTTGCCAAAACTGTCGGGCATCAGTTTGCCATATGGGTCGATTTTGTTCGAGCCATTTTTTCTCTTTGTCTTCTTTTTCTCTTTGTTGTTTTTTTTTGGCTTCTTCGAATGGATTTGTTCTGTGTGTGCTGTTGTTTTCGCCGTTCCCTCTTAATCCTCTAAAGTATTCAGCAGCTTCTCTTAACTTATCTTCGGAGGCTGTATTTGGTTCGGCTGTTGTTTCTGGCTCTGGGGCTGGTCCAGTTCCCAAAAGACTGGGAGATCGTCTTCTCTCGCGCCAGAGCCTCCCTTCTTCTTCAACTGCTTTTGCTTGTGCCTCATCCTCCGCCTTTCTTCTTTCTTCCTCTTGACGAAGGTATTCTGTTTGTTGGGCGAGTGCTTCTTTAAGGTGTTGCTCGGCCTTTTCTTTTTGTTTTCTTTCTTCTGTTTCTTCTTGCGCACGCGTTCTTGCCTTTGCTGCTTCGAACCAATCATCAGGTGTTCTGGAAGCTCTTCTTGTTTGTGCTTCACGGGCTGCGTCGTCTGGGTCAAGAGGTTCTCTTCTTGATTCCGCTCTCTTTGTATTGACACCAACGGCTCTCCCATTTGTAAAGTCAACCAAATCCTTTTTAGTTGGGAGGACACCTCCTGTTATTCCCAAAAGTTCACGAGTTTGGCGAATAATTTCGTCATTTGGGCTATGTCTGGCACAAATTCTTAGGGAAGTAGCCCAATCACCACAGATTGTATCCTGAGCAGCTTCTTTGCTCCCTTTTAAAAAGGCGGAATCTTCAAAGAGTTTGTCCCAAGCCATAGTTTTTGTTTTGAGATCAATGCTGTGAGGGTCAGAGGGATCAGTTCCAAGTTCCTTTAATCTGATACCCCATTCATAGCGAATATCCTCAACTAATTTCACAGGGTTTCGTATTCTTGATTCTGGAGAGTGGGGTTCGGCAGGTGGTACTTCCATCTTATTAAATATAAATCTCTTTGTATTAACAAAGCAAATTTTCTTTGCTTAGGGGAACATCATAGGATATAATATTGAGTATGGCAGAGGTACCCAGGGGAGCACAAGAAGGGAGAGAAGTTTATCCACCGTCAGACTTTGGGCTTGCACAGCGGGGGATTGATCGTATCGAGAAAATTTCCCAAGACGAAATTACAACAGAAGACATGAGCGCTTGGCATGGATTGCGAAGGGAAAGAGCGAGGCTTTTTGCTGAACCGGAGGTTGCCCCTGCGCTTGGTGCCGCAAAGATTGCTTTGGGTGCAGCTTTGGAAAGGGCGCTTGATGAAGGGAAGGGTGGAGCGCTGGGGGTGGCTACTTACATTCAGAAAAACAGGGCATCAATTCATTCAGAAATTAGGGCTCTTGTTGACCCTCTCTTGAGTAGTAAACCGGAAAGGCATTTGGGTATGGGTTCGTGGTATGTTGATCGCGCTCTCGATAGAATGTATGCAACTTTTGCTCAGAGGGCTGGGATAGATATAAGCAACAACCCTCGACTTGCTTCTGCGCTTCGTCCTGAGGATTTTGAGTGGGAACTTCCGGAAAATTGGGAAGGAAGGGTGGGACAGCGGGGGCCGGAACCAGTAGGGGTTGGGGTAGTCAACGGTGGTGGCCCAAGAGGGCCAGAACCATCACCAGCAGGCGGTGGTACCGAAGCTGGAGCTGGTGGGCCGGGTGGGCCTAGGGAACCGGGTTTGCCTCCATCTCCTCTGCCGCGGGGGTCAGAACGTGGGGAGGCCCCGCGTGAGGGGAGGATGTTTTCGTTGCGTTGGACAAGGCTTCATGGTTTACCTGATGTTTTACCACCCGCTCCTGCTCTTGGGGTGAATAGGTCGTTATCTTCGTCTGTTGTGCTAAGCCAGATCTACGAATCGGGGTTTTCCCAATTTCTTTTAAGACAAGCGGAAGTAATAGTTGGTTCATCCGAAGAGGATGAGTTTCAGGCAGCAGTTTCTTCAGGCCTTTTTCCTTTAATGGCTCTTGATAGAGCAATGAGGGCGAGTAGAATAGATTCTGTTTCTGAAACCATGCGCTCTAGTGGGCCTTCTCCTGAGGGGGTGAGTAGGTGGCTTAGGATAGATCAGGAGACGCGTCGTTGTTTAACTCTTTTGTTAAGGCTTCAGGGGTATGAAGTTGCTGATGAGGGAGGGGTTCATGATGAGGTGGTAAATTTACAGCGCGTTGGCCACTCTGATCTTGATTATCTTTTTCCTCAGTCAACAGTGAGATTACAAGGGGTAGGGCATAGATTTTCGGAGGTTGTGGGTAGAAACAGAGAGGGGGAAATCGACCCTAGATCCGGAATAACGCCGGGGGAAATAAGTAAATATTTGGAGGCAGTAAGACAAGCGGTTGGGGTAGCACCTGGGGTTTCCACGGACATGGGAGTTGTGAGACTTGCGTATACTATTTTCCGATATTTTGGGTTTCCACACGCCAATGGCAAGATGTTGGAGTTATATGAAGAACTTTATGATCGCCGAACAGGAAGAGGAGATTTAGCCTATCAGGATATAAGGCCACTTGTGGATCAGACTACGGTTCCAGACGCTCGCAAAAAGTTGAGGGATGTATTGGCGGAAGGTAGAAGTGTAGTTACAGGGGAACGAGTTGGAGGTGTAGTTGCTTTTGCGGAGGCTTTGGAGCTTATAAGACAAGAGCAAATTGTGCGGGATTGGGCCGATCTTCAGAGATTATTAGATTTGAAAGATGCCGTGAGTGCACTAAGAGAGGGAAGAGGGCCAGAAGCAGGCAGGTTGGAATATGACGACAGAGTGAGGGGTTTGCAAGATCTGATGAAAAATGAGTTTGGAATACTTGATGTTAAACGTAAGCTTACTGATGAAACGGTGGTAAGGTTAAAGGATCCGCGCAAGGTTTCGACGGTGGAGCCAAGGGGTAAACCTAGTAGATTACAGAGTGAGATAGCGGGGTTTAAAGGAGTTTTGAATGATGCTACGTCTCCTGTTAGGTTGGCGGAAGGTATAGGTAGTAGTGTTAGAAGATTTTTTGGGGTAGAGGATCTTTATCAGAAGAGAAGACGAGAGAGAGAAGGAAGGGGAAGATAGTAGACTCTCCCCTGGGTAGATAAATAGGGAGAAGCTTACCTTCTTCCGCCACCTATACCTCCTAGGATGCGGGATCCTGCAGACCATAGTCCACTTGCAGTGGCTCCTGTAGCTCGTCGTGATCTTGCTTCCATATAGCCAGAAGCAGGTTGGGTAATAGTCGTTCCGACTGCTTGACCTACGGCAAATCCTAGGCCTCTTATGCCAAAGGCGTTTCTGACGGCGCCAGGGACTTGGTGTACTATTAATAAGATTCCAATTCCTATAAGAAGAGGCAAAGCAGAGGCGATTATTCCTCCTCCGGCTAAAAGTGGCGGGCTCCATAAGTTTCCTCCTGCAACTTTTGTTATTGCTCCTCCTAACAGTAAAATAAAAGCGACTGCTACAAAAATTGATAGGTTTGCTGCGATTCCCTTGATCCAAGCTCCGAATCCCGGCAGGCCTGGGATTACACCTAGAGCAATTTGTAAAGGTCCTAGGATAACCGCCAAAAGTATACCTATATAAGCAGTTAGCAGTTCTGTAAAGAGTTTGAAGAGAATATATAGGATAAGCACGAGTAAGACTAACAGGATGATTCCGGCGCCACCTCCAACCAGTATCGCTGCAGTGCCTGCAACTGGGTTTAGTAAGCCAAGAAACGCACCTCCAATTATTCCTACTACAGCTGTCAAGCTCAAGGTGATTGCGGTGGCACCTCCTCCGATTATTCCCCATAAGTGACTCCAGGCGACTCCGAAACCACCAGTTGTGAATTGGTTCTGGAGGTCTGCGGTTGCGGTGGCGGCGGGGTTGTTGCCTACGAAAAGGAGGACTACAAGGGAGAGGGCGATATATAAAAGATCAATCATAAAACCGGCGATGGCGTAGGAAAATGTGACTAACAGGAGTCCGATAATTATTCTGGGGATTGCGGATTGGATTGTGATAACTGTGCGAGGGTCTAATTTCATCCGGAACATTATTGCCAGACCTATTGCGATGAAAACGATTGTGAATGCTACATAGGCAAAGTTACGAAATGTTCGCCATAACGGAAGAAGAGCTTCTAGTGCTCTAAAACCTGTTCCGGCGGTTTGTGCGTATGCCGGTTGGATTGGATTAAACCTGTGGATTATATCTTGCGTGTAAGCAAGGCCGGAGGCTGGGGGATTGGCATAGAGGGTTGCAATCATTTCGCCAGTTATATTAAGGGCGCCCACTTTTAAGTCGTTTGGGCAGCCTGATTTATCTCCACATCCGAGGAGTGTAGTGTTGGCGGAGTTTACGAATCCGGCGAAGGTTCCCTGGTTAAATTTTTGATTACTTTGGCCGGGGTTTGAAATGGCTTTTTGGTGTGCATCTAGTGAGTATTGGGCTTTAGCGATAGAAAGAGGGGCGAATAAAAAGGAAAAAAGAAGGAATGCAAAGAGAGTTTTGTGGCGGAGGATTAGGGAAAGCATGGTTTATAGTAGCATTAAACACACGGTTTCTGCAAGATTAAGAAAATGCTATAATTGTCTTATGGAAATAGAAGTAAACAAGGCTAAGCTTGAGGATATAAGAAAAGAGCATGGACTTCTGCTTATTCTTTTGCATGGTTCACAAGTTAACGGAAGAACTCATGAAAAAAGTGATGTCGATATAGCTGTTTTGAGAAAAGACAAGAAGAGTAAATTGAAGCTAATGGAACTGATTAGAGACTTGTCGGTTGCCCTGGGGACCGATAAGGTTGATTTAAGTGATTTAACCAATGCAGACCCACTCTTTCTTTTTGTCGCAACAAAGAAAGCAATGCTTTTATCGGGGAAAGAGAGTGATTTTGAAAAGCTGCAGAAACTAGCTTTTCATAAATACAGCGATTACCTGCCGTTTTTAAAAAAAGAAGAGGAGTTTGTTAGACAGAGGATTAAGAATTATGTCGCTAATAGATAAACAGCTTGTTACTAGGAAAGCTAAATTAATCGAGGAGGATCTTGCAAAACTTGAAGATTTTGAAGCAATTTCCTTGGAGCAATATCTGAAATCTTTAGAAGCTAGGTTGCAAGTAGAGAGACTTCTTGAGAGAATTATCGGGCGAGTGATTGATATTAACTATCATATATTAAGAGAGGAATTTAAGATTATTCCTAATGATTACTTTCAATCATTTATGCAGCTTGGAGAGAAAGGTATTATTTCTAAGGATTTTGCAGAGGAAATTGCTGCGTCTACAGGACTCCGGAATGCTCTTGCTCACGAGTATGATACAGTAGACAGTACTTTGGTGTATGCTTCAATTAAAAAATGTTTAAGAGAGATACCTAAGTATCTGAGTCAGGTGTTAGAAAAATATTCTAAGTGAAGCAAGTTGCTGTTTTCTATGGTGCTACTTCTCTTGTTGCGCTCCATTCTATATTTACAAACTCCGGTTCGACTCCGTAGTTTCTAAGCCAGCTTTCGGCCTGGCTTTTATATGTATTGTACGGGCTTTTGTTTACTTGAATAAAGAAGTAATCTTGGTCAGGGAAATATTCGACTGTGTATCCATCACCGTTGTAAGGAAGCTGTTCAATCAGTCTTTTTTTATTGACGACTAGTTGTTCTAGGTTGGGTTTATTTGGTGTTGTGAGACTTTCTCTTTGTGAGGTTTTTGTTTGTTTTTGGTTGGTTTTAGATGGGTACAAAAATAAGAGTAGAGAGAGGATGACGATAAAACCAATAAGCAACAGAAGCCTTAATTTACTTTTAAGAAAGAAATTGCCGATAGGGTCAAGGATTTTCATCTCTTTTAAAAGTCTACTACATTAGAGTAGGATTTGTATGTTTTTAAAACGTTTTCACAATAATTTGTTCCGGCATTTGTTATACAAGAGTCGCCGTGATAGGTGTTAGCAACTCTTAAAATAACGTCGTCTGGCCAGTTTGTGCATTGTCCATCTCCCATTTGGGCATCCTTCTTTAGTTTGATAGCTGCGGCAACAATTGAGTTTCGGACAATACAGCGCTCTTTTTCCTCGTCTGTTACTTGTGCCCCAAATTTGCTGCTGACTATGTTTTTGATTTCAGGCAAGATCCCTTTCCATGTATTGAGGTTAAATTGCATTGCTCCCTTTACATTGTCAGTTGGTTTACACTTGGAGCCTGGTAAGGCGCATGTATCGTAACAATATCCTCTGTTTTTTTGTTCGGTAGTTGCGCTGTCCCACCAGCTGTTGGTCGAGAAGAACCCAACTTCTTCTTCGGTATACTCAAAGGTCCTTCTTGCCTCGTTGTGCATAATGGCTAGCAGAAGTGGAGGTGGGACACATTGCGATTCAGCAGCGGTTTCTATGATAGAAGAAAGGGTTGGTGAAGTGACCTGAGTATATGAGACGTCAGTTAAGGTTCCTGTTGAGATGTATGTGCCCATGTCAGGTAGTGTGGATTCGATTAGAAACCTTGTAGCTCCTCTAAATTCGGCGTTGTCATCGCTTCCTATTTTAGGAAAAGGAGTTTCTGGTGGTTTAGGAAAATTAAGAAATCCTGCCTTGCCGACAAAGAGATTGAGGAATTTGAAAAGACCGCTGAGGGTTTCTTTCAAACCACCGGTACCAGAAGGTGGGGAGGTGGATACTGTGGGGCTTGGTGCTGAGTCAAGCGTTTCTGTTTCGCCGTCTGGTAAGAAAATACTTGGCCAAAATTTTCTGCACTTGTCATCATTGACGAGGGCTGATAATCCTTGGCAGTCAGGAACAGATTCTCCGTAAGGCACCATTGCTTTCATTCTTTCTTTGTCTGTAAAAAGATCTGTTTCAGAAGAGGGATTGAGTAAATCTCTTTCTTCTAACAAAAATGCTTCGTCACAAACCCCACTCTCTTTGCTGTCACCACCAATACACCCCTCAAACGTAGAACTATCATTATTTTTGCAAGTGGGAGGGTTTGGGCTGCACTCGCCAGTTCCTTTTTGTTTTCTCCAATATCCCTGATCGCAGACATAGCAGATTGGCCCTCCAGCTTCTCCGGGTGTCACTGCAGCTTGGGTGAGTGAGGGTATTATTAGCAAGAGGAGCACAAGGCTGATTATGAAAGGCAATGAATTGCGCACTTTAATTTGTTGTTACTTTGAACTGAGTCACATTGACACCTGTGACGTTGTAAATTAGTACGAGGATTACGAAGGCTAGGATAAGGATTACTACTCCTGCGATTGCGTGCGTTAGAGTTCCTTTGGCGGATTCAACTGCTTTGGGGTCGCCAGCTGCAGTTAGGTATTTAAAACCTCCGATAAGAAACATGACGAAAACCACAATTCCTGAAAGTCCCAGGGCAACAGAGATAATGTTCGCAAAAGCGCACTCTAGACCTTGGAGGGTTGCAACATCTCCTTGGGGTCCGCCAATGCAGTTTCCAGTCCATTGCATAAGCTAAGTTTACCAGGCAATAAGAGCTCTTTCAACTATGTACAAAAACAACTCGCACACGGAAAGGGAAACAGTTTTCGCGTACGAGTCGCTTTTGTTAGTCACCTGTTGGTATTGATTTAATTTCCAGATCGAACAGATCGACGCCAAACAGTACTTTGATTAGTTGAGCTATTGCCCAAGCAGAGAAGACGATTACAAGTCCGACTAATGCTGCTGTTATTTGCTGTCTTGCTTCTTCTGTTTTTGCTTTGTCTCCTCCTGATGTTATCCATTTTATTCCTCCCAGTACTAACCAGAAGAAGAAAAGAACTGCTGCAACGATAACTAAAAGTCTTATGATGGTTGAGATTATGCCTCCAATAGTTAGCCCTTCCAGGTTACCAGGGACATCTCGACCGATATTTATTTTTCCTTGTGCCAAAGCTGGTGTAGCAGCAGTTGCTAGAACGCCGGCGCTTATCCAGATAGAATTGATAGTGCGTTTTATCAAGTTTGTCACCTCCTCCCTTTAACTATAGTTTAATTCTTCCAAGGTCTATATTCAAGAGATTTATGTTAAACAATACTCCAATAAGTTTAAGTAGGGCAAAAACTGAGAATAGGACGAGGAGTCCTATTACTGCGTGCAACACTTGGTTTCTTGCGCTTTCTAGTTGTCCTTTATCTCCTCCCGAGGTAATCCAGCGTATTGCTCCCATTATAAAATAGAGAGTGAAAATTAAGGCTCCGGCAATAATTAGCACTGAAACAATTGTCGATAAAATGCCGCTGAGTTGATCTACAGCTCCTTCGCCGCTTTTGGGGCTGAGTTTGTCTACTACTGGGTTAGTAAGTTGTGCAATTTCCATTGTTGTTGACTGACTATTTCATTGTTTCGGTAATGGTCTTGAGAGAATTTTCGATATTTAAGACGTCAACTCCGAGCAGGAAACCGATAACTGAAATTACCACTAAAGCGCTGAAGACGATAATAAGACCTACAATACCAAAAAGGATTTTCTCTCGTGCGGCATTTACTCCCTTGGGATCTCCGCTTGATGTAATCCAGCTGTAGGCGCCGAATATAACTTGCAAGGTGAACCAGATGATTGCTCCGATTGTTAAAAATCCTATTACGCTTGAGAGAAGTTTTTGCAAAAGGTTAAAGGGGTTGTCTGTGGGATTGCCTAGAGGTCCAAATCCCCTGATGTCACCCAATTTTGTTTCAGCTAGTAGTGTTAATCTGGTGGTCATTATATGTTAATTGAAAACAAATTCTGGTTTGTTTTATGGTAAAAACAGCTTTGGTGATAAGATTGCTGCTGCGTCTCCAAATAAAAGTTGACCGATAACTGCTGCTAAGAGAAATGAACTAGCTACGATTACAAGGCCGAGGAGGCTTTGCCAAATTCTTCCCCAGGCAGTTTCAACGCCTTTTGGATCTCCTCCGGCAGTCATAAATTGATAACCGGCGAAGATAAAATTAATTAGTGCATAAACTCCCGCGGCGACAACAAGAACTCGCAGGATGACACCTATGAAATTACCCAGTCCTTCTGGGCCTACACTGAAGTTAGCGATTCCAGGTGGGGGGTTGATTTTTCCGAAAAGGTTGTTGGAGTTGTTTGTGGTGGTTGTGCCATCTCCGGCAGGACGGGTTGTTCCTGGAGCAACGTCGTTTTCACCTGGGCAGTAAAAGCCGTTTGGACTGCCGATGCAATTACAGCCTCGATTTTCGTCAGCGCATTCTTGCCTTGTGCGGGAGTAGTTTCTTACTTTGCCGCCTTCATCTCCTGTTACTGCAGCTTGTAGTGGCTTGGATGCTATTAATAGGGAAGTGAATAGGGTTAAGCTAGTAACAAAGAGGGCGAAAGCTATTTTTCTTATAGTAATATTGTGCGTTATCATTTTAGACAATTTTAATTCCAGTTATTACTTCGATCAATTGAATTATCCAGTAAGAGACGAAAATTATCAAGAAGCCGACTATTGCTGATAATAGAATTCTTTTTCCGCGGCCGACCTGTTCTCTGTCACTGCTACCTGCTCCTTGAATTATTGCAAATCCGCCCCACACAATAAGTACAAGAAGAACAACTCCTGCGATAATGTAGAGGTTGGATGCGAGGGCTGAGATAAGCTTTCCAACTTGGTCGACTTGGGTTATCGGAGGGCTGTATTTTTCTCCAATGTTAACTTGGGTCATTTCCATATATATAGTTTAACTTGAGGAATGGTTCGTTTGCAAGAAATGGGTAATTTCTTGGCCCCTTGTGATATTTCTTTGCTCTGTGTTAAAATCTCTACTATTATCCGCAAGGTAAAACTGCTGTTGTAATTAAATGAGCAACAAAGAGCTTACAGAAGGTATTCCTACGCATGTTGCAATTATTATGGATGGCAATCGCCGTTGGGCGGCGAAGCGTGGTCTTGGGCCGGTTGATGGTCACAGGTTTGCTGCAGAAAAAACTCTAAAACCCATTGTTGTTCGAGCAATTAAAAGAGGTATTAAATACTTAACTTTGTGGGCCTTTTCTACAGAGAATAAAAAAAGGGACAAGCTGGAACTTCAGGGTTTAATGAAAATCTTTAGAGATGTTTTGAAAAGTAATCTTCGTGAACTTGAGGAACTTGGGGTACAGTTGAAGATAATAGGTGATATTGATTGGTTTCCGAAAGATATAGCGGAATTGGCAAAGGCGATTGCCGAGCGTACAAAGAACAACAAAAAAATAACAGTTTCTTTTGCTTTAAATTATGGGGGTCGGGAAGAGATTTTGCGTGCGATCTCAAGATTACTGGATAAGATACAGACTCATCAGAGGTCGGCTGAAGAACCAGTTACAGAGGGGGAGTTTGCAAGTCTTCTTGATACTTCAGGAATGCCTGATCCTGATTTGATTGTAAGAACAGGGGGGAATCTTCGTTTGTCGGGTTATTTCCCTTGGCAGAGTGTTTATTCGGAACTTTATTTTACCAAGACTCTTTGGCCTGATTTTACACCGGCGAAACTGGATGCAGCACTAATGGATTATACAAAAAGGATGAGAAGATTTGGTGGTGGGAGTTTTAAGGACTATACGAAAAACGTAAAACGCAAAATGCAAAACGTAGGAAAGTCATTTGGTTTGCGATTGAAATAGCTTCCAAAGTAACTGTCCGCAACGATTTCTTTTTTCTGTAATCTCTTTAAAAGCGTTTGTGCTTAAATAGTTCTGATCCAAAGCAAATTCTAGTAAGTAAGTAGCTTCTGCTAGAGAACCTAGTGCTATTCTCAAAAATTGCCTGAACTCATTTTTATTATTTCTAGCATAGCCCTCAATTATATTGAGAGCCACAGAAAGTGTGGCACGTCGTAGTTGTGAGGTGAGGCCATAGGTTTCATCTTTCGGGAACGTTTTTGTCGTTTTGTAGACTGATTTGGCCAACTCATCAGCAATTTGCCATGCTAGCAAGTTCTTGTAAAGAGGAGTGAAAGTAGTATTTTTGTCCTTATACGTTTTGCGTATCACGTTTTACGTTTTACTGAAACAGATTCCCAAACTGTTTTACTCCCAACACCAACCCCAGTATTTGTACTAGCCAGAAGGCGGCGAAGATAATCACAAAGCCGATGATTGCATGGGTGATTCTTTCTCTTGCTGCTGCAGTTCCCTTGGGATCACCTTGGGCTGTCATTATGCCGAACCCTCCCCAGATAAGATAAAGGAAGAGGATTATTCCGGCTATGCCGAACAAATAAGGGACGAAAGCGCTTACTATTGAGCCCAGACTATTGAGCTCGGGTTTTAGACCAGCTGATTCTTGCAGTTTGTTAAAGTCAATCATGTTATTTGTTAAACCCTGGTAAAGCTAAAATATCAACTCCTATTAATTTTAGCAAAAATACAGAGAAAATAATCAAGATGAGACCTGAGATTGCAGCATTTAAGAGCTCTTTTCCTCCTTGGACTTTCTCCGGGTTTCCTGAAGCGGTTGTAATTTGGAAACCAGCGATTAAGATAAGAATGAAAGCAACTCCCCCAGCAATTCCCAAGGCCCACCTTAAGAACCAGCCGACAAATTGGTTGGTGTCTCTTATGGGGATACAACCCACCGCAGTTTGGATAGCTTCTCTTGAGGGATCGCAAAAGGTGGGCTCAAATCCCAAGAGGGGTGTTGACGTGTAACCGGCGTCAGTTTCCTGGTTATCTATAGGATTGCCGGGTGTACCAACGTCAAACTTTAGTGAATTGCAACGTGTACCTACCCACGGGGTAAGGATAGCAACTGGTCCTTGTTTGAGCTGTTGTAGTTCTGCTTTGTATCCTCGACCTGCAGTAGAGATTTGGTCTATCAGGAGTGTAAAAGAACCATCAGAAGATAAGCTGGGACTAAAGTATTTGTTATCACCAGGGCCTGAAATGGATAGCCGGTATACAGAACCAGTGGGGGGTGTGGGCACACTGATTCCTCTAACTGTTAAATTTGTGTTTGTATCAAAAGCAGCGGTTCCAGCAGGGTTATCGCCGGAAATATTTAGTTTACAACCAGGAGTTACCGCATAAGTTCTTTTACAAAGGGGGGCGTCTTTGCCCTCTTGGATAAGTTGAATTTCGTGTCTACTAGGAACTTCATCGAAAATCCTGTCTGAGCAGACTCCCCATCTGAAAGTGTGGGAAATCGTGTTGTCTGGATTCGGAGCTTGATTTGGAGATTCTTGTTTATTACCACAACTCAATGTCCGATTCGTTATAATTCTGATCCTGAATTTTTTTCCTGTTGCGCCCATGTTAGGGAAGCCCATTTTGAACTCAACAGATCTGTCGCTGCTTTTAATTCTTTCTGGTGTGAGGGTACAGATATCTTGCGCATTTACTCTTTGGGGGAGTACAAGAAAAGCTACAACTATTATTATCAGTAGGCCTATTAGTTTTTTCATCGCCATTTCAAGTTTATCACAGCCCACTTGGTTGTTGCTAGGGATAGTCGGGAAGGGGGTGTTTGGGGCTGGTATAATGGGAGAGTGCAATCCTTCGATAAAACTCAGGACAAGAGTGCAAAGTGCAATCCTTCGATAAAACTCAGGACAAGAGTGCAAAGTTGGAAGAGCCTATTAATAAAATCCTTCTTTATTTTGCTGTTAACAATAATTTTTCGCTTTCCAGTGGTTGCAAGCAATTGTCCGGAGAAGGATTACGATTGTCAGATCCAAGAAATTCAGCGGGATATAGATCAAATAAAACCTGCGCATGAGAAAAATAAGTCGGATTTGGCGGGTTTGAGAAAACAAATACAAAACATACGTGCAAAGATTTTTGACATATCAACGCAGTTAAATAATTTAGAAAAAGATATTTTAGACAGAGAAGAAAAGTTGGCTTTGCGTGAGGAACTCTTTAACCAAAAGTCAAAACGTCACTATATTGTTCTTCGTCAGTACGACCCCTTGGCACCATTCTTACTTGCTGAGTCAGCAACTGATCTTTTGCGGCAGGTGGCAATAAGAAAAAGAATTATTGCCGAAGATCAAAAGGAAATATTAAAATTGGCAGAGCAGATTTCTTCTTTGGAAAAAGATAGAGAAACTTTAAAAACAAGCAGGGCTTCTTTGACCTCTTCCCAACAGCAGTTGGATAAAAAAGCTGAGTTTTTGGCGGGTGAGGTTGCAAAGGTCGAGTCATATCTTGCTGGTCTTACTTCTAAGCAGAAGAATTTGCTGGCTCAAAAACTTGCGAGTCTTAATCTTCCGACTAGTCTTGGTGCGGGACCTCTTTTGTGTACGGATGATAGAAAGCTGGATCCTGGGTTTAGTCCGGCTTTTGCGCTCTTTACTTATGGAATTCCGCACAGGGTGGGGTTGAATCAGTACGGTGCGTATGGGCGAGCGAAGCTTGGACAAAATTACCAAGATATCTTGAGGGCATATTACGATGGGATTTCTATTGAGAAGAGGTCGAATGTTAATTTGAAAGTTAAGGGGTATGGGGAGATGCCCTTGGAGCAGTATTTGTTGGGTATTTATGAGATGCCTGGAGATTGGCCTGCAGAGGCTTTGAAGGCTCAGGTGGTTGCGGCTCGTTCTTATGCTTTGGCTTATACGGACAATGGGGCGAAAGAGATATGTACGACACAGGCTTGTCAGGTTTATAAAGGCGGGAGTAAAGGGGGGAATTGGGAAGCTGCAGTTCGGGCGACTGAGGGAGAGACACTTGTGTCCGGAGGTCAGCCGATTACGGCTTGGTATGCGTCGACTTTTGGAGGGTATGCCTTAAGGTCGGATGATGTTGGTTGGTCCCCGCGTCCTTGGACCAAAAGGTTGAGGGATACGCTAGGCGATGTTGGTAATTTTGGGGAGTTAAATGAGAGGGCTTATGATAAGGATTCTCCTTGTTTTTATGCAGCGCAGGGTTTCAGAAAAGAGTATGCAAAATCAGCTTGGCTTAAAAGTGAGGAGGTTGCGGATATAGTTAATGTTTGGCTTTTAGGGAGTCGTGATCCATCTACCCAAAATCATCTTTCGCAAGTGGATAGGTCTAATCCTGATGGGGTGGAGACATGGGATACAGTGAGAGTTCGGCAGGAATTGCAGAGTCGTGGCTTGACTCCATATACAAGTGTTTCTAGTGTTTCTGTGAGCGGATGGGATACAAGTGTTGGAAAAACCAATTCTGTTTCCATAGAAGGGAATGCCGGAACCCAGACTATTTCTGCGGATGAGTTTAGGAATTTTTTCAATTTGCGTGCACCCGGAAATATACAGATAGTAGGACCGTTGTTTAATGCAGAACGGAGGTGACAATTTGGCCTGTAAGAGGTAGAATAGGTTAATAATTTATAATTTTAAATTGAAAAATTTTTACAATGCCTGATTTATATATTTCTAACACCAACAAAGTACAGACTTCTCGGCCTGAGGATAAACATCATGCACCTGGTCATACCCGCAATCCTTTTGCTGCGTATTCCTACAAGCCTGGTAACGCTCGCTTTGAGACACAGGAGCTTGAGGAAAAGATTGTTCTTCTTTTAAGAAAGCATCCTATTACGAATATTCCGTGGATTGTACTTTCTCTTGCTTTGGCGTTAGCTCCTTTGGTCTTTGGTTTTATTCCGTTGGCTACTTTTTTTCCGGTGCAGTTCCAAACGGGGGCTATTTTGCTTTGGTATCTTTTAGTTGTGGCTATAGTTTTAGAAGGTGCTCTTTCTTGGTTTTTTAATGTTTATATGATTACAGATGAACGGATAATTGATGTTGATTTTTATAATCTTATTTACAGGGAGATTTCTGATGCCAAAATAGATAGGATACAAGACGTTACTTATAAGATGGGAGGTGTGGTAGGGACTTTGTTTAATTACGGAGATGTGGTGATTCAGACTGCTGGGACAATACCCAACTTTGATTTTATTGCAGTTCCTAATCCGGCTGAGGTTGCAAGAGTTTTACAGATTTCCAGAACTGAGGAGGAAGTTGAAGCGATGGAAGGGAGAGTAAGATGATTGTAGATTTCAATCAGCCAGTTTTGCTTTTAACAAAAGTATTTTTTCTTTTCGCGTTTTTTATTTACATTATTTTTGCAACAGTTGTTGTTCGACAGGTATATCTTATGACGAATACCTTGGAAGTTGGTTTTGAGAGTCAGTTAAGGATAATTTCCTGGCTTCATCTTTTATTGGCAATTGGTGTGTTTTTGTTTGCACTGGTAGCTCTTTAAAGATGTTCTTAACCACTGCCAAAATCCTTGGGCTACCCACAAGACGATCTTGGGCCCAAGTTTATAGTTTTACCCCGGATGAGGAGCTTCTTTCTTCTTGTGGTTCGCTTGTTACTATTGCAGCTCTTACGACTACACTTGAGCCTGATCCAACACAGCCTATTGAGAATGAAGTGGTGATTAAGGTTGGCAAAGATGTGTTGACTGGGTTTCAAGAGGAGTATTTTAAAGGACAGGGTACTCCTTTTAAGAAGCTTAATGATGCGACTCAAAAGGTGGTATCACTTGTTACTCAAGATATAGATAGGTTGGAGCTTTTGAACTGTGTGTTGTGGAAGCAATATGTTTATTTTTGTGTGGTGGGTGGTGGGGAGGTTTGGGTTTCTAAAGATGGGCGTCTTTCTAATTTACTTAAGTTGCAACCAGTTGATGGGGGGGTAGTTTGTATTTCCGGGAAGCTTACTGGGAATGAGGTGTTTTTGTTTGGGACGTCTCACTTTTTTGCTTCTGTTGATGGTTTTTCACTTGAGGAGATTTTTGCAAAAACCCAGATTCCTGATCAAATAGCGGATAATCTTAACCCTTTGGTGCATCGGAAAAATAATCCTTTAGCTGCTGCTGCTGTGTTTCAAGCGCGGCCTTCTTTTTCTCAGTCTGGCGTAGAGAAGGTTAAGGGTTTTTCAACAAACTTTTTTAAGAGAAAGCTTGTGGAGTTTGCCCAAAAGCTTCCTGAGAGCAGCGTGTACATTAAGAAAGAAGAACGGCCACGGCGTACTGCTTTGTCGATAGGGGCAGTACTTTTGGTGATATTGAGTGTTAGCATATTTTTTGGTTTGAGACAAAAGGATGTGAATGAAAGGAAACTCCTTTATGAGAATCGTTTAACTGAGGCCCGCACTTTATATAGTGATGCTTTGGAAACATTTGGCGTGGATAGAGATCAAGCGCGTTCTAAATTTTCTGCGGCTAGGGGTATTGTGGGGACATTGTTGGCAGAAGGGGTGAAGGATATTGAGCTTGATCGGTTAGATAGTCAAATGAAACAAGAGGAGGGTGCTATTTTAGGACGAGTAGAGGTTGTCCCTTCTCTTTTTACTGATCTTTCCATTTTTCGATCGGGAATTACAGCTCTGGAGATTGTACTTCATAAAGATAAAATTGCAGTGTTTGATACAACGGGCGAGAGATTTTTTCTGGTTTCTCTAGCGACCAAGGAGACATTGGCTTTGGGGGGAAGTGGTAAAACCGCCTCTCCGCAGGGTGTAGCTATATATGACGGGCGTGTGTTTACCTTGACAGAGAAGGGGATTGTAGAGATTGATAAACAGGGTACTGTGGAGACAGTTGTTGAGTTAGATAGTGAGTGGGGTGGCATTTCAAAAATTGGTGTTTTTGGTGGGAATGTTTATCTTCTTTCAAAAGATGGAGCTATTTGGAGATATCCTAGGGTTGAAGCGGGTTTTGCTGCGAAGCAAGCTTGGCTTTCGGAAGATATGGTGGTAGATTTTTCTGGTGTTCAAGACTGGACCATAGACGGATCTATCTGGCTACTGTCCTCAAACGGTGAAATTTCAAAATTTACTCGCAGAGCGCGAGATAGTTTTCGTCCCTCTGGCGTAGAAGGTGGTCTATCAAATTCGACCGCTATTTACACCAATGAAGACCTGGGGTCAATTTTTGTATTGGATAAAGCTCAAGGGAGAATAGTTGAGGTTGAGAAGAACGGAAAGCGTAAACTTGAGTATAGGAGTGAGGAGTTAAAAACAGCCTATGATTTGGTAGTCTCAAAAGAACTAGGTAAGATTTTTGTTCTTCAGGAGAGTAGGATTTTAGAGATACCTCTAAGGTAGATACTTTAGGTTAGTCGTTTATTTCTAAAGGCAAAGCCGGAGCTTGATTTTAGGTATTTTTCAAAAGAAAGTGCTTTTAGTTTTGAATTGAAAGCACAATAGAACATAAGCTCTTTAGCTGTTTCCGTATGAACAACCAATCCTTTAAAGTGAGTTTTGATGCGTTGTTTTAGATTAGAAGAAAACCCTGTGTAGTAAGTTCCGTCACTGAGTTGGAGAATATAAACGTAATACACAAAACCAGTTTAGCAAAAATGTCCCACGTCGCGTGAAGCTATGCGGGACACCACACTATTTTTGCTTCTTGGTGCCGCGAAGCCTAGTAGAAAGTAGATAAAAATGCCCCACTACGCATAAAGCTTCGTTAGGGCACACTTCATGCGGTGGCTGCGCCACGCGAAGCCCCGCTGAATGCGGGGCGAAGTGTGGAGATGGAGGGATTTGAACCCTCATCCGGAAAAACACGATTGAACGCCTCTACAAGCTTAGTTTATTGATAAATTGTCGCAAAACATCCTCAATAGACAAAAGTAATAGTTTTGCCAAGATCAAAACTTAAATCAAAGCTGATCAAACTTTGATCGCATCCTATATTTCGGTTTACACCCGTGTAATGCCGTTAGGAGAGCAAGGCACAGATGCCAGCTTTAAGCAGCGTATGCGTACTCAAAAGCTGGGGCGTAGGTTTTATCCTCGCCGTTTAAAGTTTTAACCCTGTTTAACGAGTATGAGTCGAACTCGGCCTGCAGCGTGTCAAAGTGCTCTTTCGTCGAAACCTGTCATCCCCGTGTCGAAATTTATTCTACAAGTTTTGGTTCAAGAGTTTTTAAGTTCGCGCTCTACGTCACGCTCTATATCTTTGCGGCGTTTAGCTTCGCGCTTTTCGTATTCTCTTTTGCCTTTGGCCAAGGCTATTTTAGCTTTGACCAGACGTCCTCTAGTATATAATGAAATAGGCACTAAAGTCAAGTGCTCCTGATGAGTTTTTGTGCCTAGGGAAATAATTTCCTCTTTGTGCAAAAGTAGTTTTCTTGTGCGCAGCGGGTCATACTCGGCATTAGTTGTACCTCCGTACTGAGGAATGTTTGCACCCACAAGCCAAGCTTCGCTGTTTCGAATACGCACAAAGGAACTCGTAAGGTCACCTCTTCCATCTTTTATGGATTTGACCTCAAAACCGATGAGTGCAATTCCTGCTTCAAAGATATCGATTATTTTATAGTCTCGCTTTGCTCTTCTGTTGGTCAATTTCATATAACAAGTATATCTCACTCTTGCTTTTTGTTAAAATTTCTTAAGTTTGAAGTAGTAAACTTTAACTGAGTGTCAATTCTTGATTTTCTTTTTCCGAGACGCTGTGTTGGGTGTGGTGAAAGCGGAGTGTATTTTTGTTCTGGTTGCAGGGGTTTGGCGAAATCCCATTTTCCTCAGATTTGTCCGGTGTGTGAGAGGGGATCTATTGATGGGTTGAAACACAAATGGTGTTATAAGTCCTATACTCCTGAGGGTTTGATTGTGATGTGGAAGTATGAAGGAGCCCCTCGGAAACTAATTGCGCAGATTAAATATGAGTACGTTTCAGATTTGGCAAGTGAGTTGGGAGAAGAACTGGCAGGGTTTTTGAAAGGATACGAGAGAAGTAGTTTGGGGTGTCCTCTTTGGGCGAAGGACAAGTTTTTAGTTGTTCCAATACCCTTACACTGGAAGCGTAAAAACTGGCGAGGGTTTAACCATACGGAGGAGGTAGCAAGGGTTTTGGGTTCTAATATGGGCTGGCAAGTTGAGAACCTTCTTGAGCGCGCAAGACCAACAAAGACCCAAGTTGGTTTGAAAGGAAAAGAGAGGAGAAAGAATATTCAAGGTGTTTTTGGGCTTTCTCCGGGTGCACTTGCTTTCCGGGATTTTGAGATCCTTCTTTTTGATGATGTTTGGACTACAGGATCGACAGTGCTTGAGGCAACAAGGGTTTTGAAAGAGGCTGGGTTTAGGAGAGTTTGGTGTTTGACTTTGGCAAGGTAAAAGACAGAGACACCATGGACGATGTCAGATAAGGAAAATATTAGCCGCATGGTGGGGTTAGGACATGTTCCAGTAAAAGGAAACTTGGATATGGGAGTTAATGTCCACAATCTCGGCTTCGCGAGGAGAAATTAGAATAAATATAGCTCTATACTTTCGGTTTACCCTGAACGAGTAGATTTTTAATGCTTTTGGCTCAAGCCTTTCTGTGTGTAAAGAAGGATATCGTGGATTGTCTTTAAATAAGGATAGTTGCTTATTAAACTTATTTTGTAGATTATGACGCTTGAGAAACTTTTGTAAATTTTCCCTTAGTGGTTTAACGTCCATATGATGAAGATTTGGATAAACCACTGATCAGGCTGTCAATAAACTTCTCGCTGTATTTGCCTGTCTTTGCCAGTTCGAGCCTTACTTCTTGGAGTGGGCGAGGCGTATATGTTTCAAATAGCACCTCTTCAGCGAAATGTTTTCTTAGTAGACTTCTAACAAACTCAGATCTTGTTGCAAAGCCCTGTTTTCTTGCCTCGGAGTCAACCTTTTTCGCTACTTGGGTTGGTAGAGAGATGGTTACTGTAGCCATATGAATATTTAACAATATTTATGAACTTTTATCAATGGCTAATTTGGTGTTTGACTTTGGCAAGGTAGTTGGCAGTGTCTGTTTGAAAATATCCGAATGGAACTGGCTGGGCAAGGTGGGTGGAACTCCCCCTTCTGGTTGATTATATTGGAACCTACTTTCAAAGAAAATAATTAGTCTTTCTTTTCTTGCTATTTTCTTTTCTTCAAAAGTTTTAAGAACTCATTAGTTGTTATATCGGCTTGTTTCAAAATTGCCCTTAAGGTACCAGTTCTTACTGGACGGTTATGTCTAGGAACTACCGTGCGTCTTCCGTCTGAGTGTTTGAAAACCACATGGCTCCCTTTACCCGGTCTGGAAACAAAATCTAATTGGAAAAGCACTCTTTCGATATTGCGTGGTCTGATTTGGGGCAATCTTGACATGTTGAAATCTCATGCAAAACGCAGAGAAAGTGGAGCCGTAACCTGAGTCGTAGTAACAATATCTTGTTGGGTATGATCGACAGGTACAAGTTGCTTATCTTCAGCCAAACTATCTATATAAACTTGAATGGCTCCTTTTACGTTCTTAAGCGCTTCTTCAACAGTATCTCCGTCATCAGCTACACCAAGAGTGGGACAAAGTGCAGTAAAACCTGCTTTACCTGTTCCGGTTTGAGTGTCAGGACTAATAATAATACGGTAGTTTAAAACTTTTGTTCTCATAGTATCTTGAGTATATTACAGATAGCAAAATAAGACAAGCTTGTTTCTTCGAAATAAAGCAAAATATGAGTCAAGCGAAGTGCAACAAGCGAACCGAACATATTTTTCTTTCTTTGCCCTACGAAGCCTCAGCGAAGTATTGGGCGGCAAATTTTTAATACCAAATTGTTTTTGTTCTGTGATACGGTTTGTCGTCCGGCGACTTAACTTGTCCTTTGAACCAAAATATTCCGTCAACTTTCGCCGCGTTAGCTTGTGGAAACTTTTCTTTCAAAATTTTTGTAGCAAGTTCTATCGCCCAAATTGTATTTGCGCGAATTTCTATTTCTTCGTCGCTACCGCTTGGAATTTCAATTTTGTTATCAATTTTATTGGTAAGCTCGTCTGTGTATTTCAATATCCCAAATTTTCTAAGTAATTGCGGGACTTTGAGAAATTTTTGACGGCTTAAAATCCAAATCTCTACGAGTAGGTTGTTTGCCTTTGTGTTGCCAGATATTGAGTATATTCTCAAACAATTCCTCGTCCGAATAATTGATAGTATTTCCGCCTTGCAGTCCTGCTTTCGAAAGAGCTTTGTTCCAAGTTCCAAACCGCCTCAAAATAGTCGAGGGGTCATATTTACCGTCATTCTCAATATAAGTTTTCATTGAAAGCTTTTTTTGTGCAATCTTTCCCGACACTAAACGGACATCGTTTAGTAAGTCATCAGATGAAACAGGATTATTTTTTGGTGGTGTATATTGAAAGTTATTCATAAAATTATTTCATTAAATCATCAATTGAAACGCCAAGTGCTTTGGCGATTTTCGCCATTATGTAAACGGTTGGCTTATTAAAAATGTTTTAACTTACCCTCCATTTTTAAGGTATCTTCTTAGCATCCCTTTTATTGTTTTTCTCCCATAACCACTTTTAAGATATTCCTCTCTATTTTTGGCATCAATTCTGTTGATAAAAGCTTCATAGAAGATTAATTTATATGGTCTAAACGGTTTTGTTGCTAAACTCTTTCCATTATTGTGTTCTTTAAATCTTTTCTTTAGGTTTGCAGTATAACCTATGTATAAACTATTATTTTTTAAACTCTGCAGAATGTAAACGTAATTCATTGGCGTGACGTAATAAATTCTGCGAATTTAAGCGTCACAGCAACGTTTAAATTGCTTTGCAATTTATTACGTTGCGGTGGGAGTGGGATTCGAACCCACGATACCTTGCGGTATACGGCTTTTCCAAAACCGCGCACTAGGCCAAACTATGCGATCCCACCTTGTGCGCACCCACCCAGAATCGAACTGGGATCAGTTGCTCCGCAAGCAACTACTCTATCCGTTAAGCTATGGGTGCAGGAATTTTTAGGAGATTTTTACGTTGCGGAGGGTACAGGATTCGAACCTGTGAGGGCTTGCGCCCACAAGTTTTCAAAACTTGCGCCATGAACCTCTCGGCCAACCCTCCTAGGGCGGTGGAGGTGGGATTCGAACCCACGTGCCCCTTGCGGAGCGAGGCTTAGCAAGCCCCTGCCATCGGCCACTAGGCGACTCCACCTTACGCTTAGATTATATCAGATTTTGTGGTATAATTATACTCAGCACGAGACTATATGGATTCACCAGAGAATGCCCAATCCAGTGCTGGTAGTCGTTCTTTGACAAAGGAACTTTTTTCTTGGAAAGCGCCGGTTCGGCCGTTCAAGAGGCGTAATAAAGAATTTTTCACTACGGTTTTGGCGATTGCTCTTTTACTGTCAATAATCTTTTTTACGATTAGTGGCATAATGCCTGTGATTGTTATCTTCTCTCTTGTTTTTTTGGTGTATATTCTTTCTACGATTTCACCTGAGGAGGTTGAGCACAAAATAACGAACAAGGGTGTTGTGTTTGCAGGTAAGCAGTATTATTGGACGGATCTTTTGCGGTTTTGGTTTGTTGAGAGGTTTGGGAGTAGTCTTTTGGTTCTTGAAACCACAAAACTTCCTGGTCGTTTGGAGATGGTGGTTGATCCTCAAGAGAAAGAGAAAATTAAGGGGTTATTGGTTGGCCATATTGATCTTGAAGAAGCTGCGCCAAGTTTTATGGATAAAACAGCGGCTTGGTTGTCAAGAAGAGTTCCTTTAGATTAAATTTGGTAAGTTGCACCCGTAGCTCAGTTGGATAGAGCGTGGGATTCCGGATCCCAAGGTCGGTGGTTCAAATCCACCTGGGTGCGCAAGAATTTAAAATTACTGCTGCCCTAAAAAAAGGTGCAGATATGAGTGAACAACTGGTAGCTGGAGCTACTGTTTATAGAAAAAGGAATGGTTCACCTCCTCTTTGGCTTGTTATTAAAAATGAACAAGATGGGGACTGGGAACTACCTAAGGGGTTAGTTCGACGCGGAGAATCCTCTGTTGGTTCTATCTTGAGAATTTTGCGTGAAGAGGGGGGTATGGTTGTTGAGATTATAGAAGAAGCAGGTCGTGCTACTGCTTCTAGAACTAAAAATGGCAGTAGGTCAACAGATAAAATTATTTTTTACCTGAGCGAGATGCATTCTAGTCTTTTTTCAGAGTCTATTTATTATACTCAGGAAAAATGGCTAGCTTACAGTCGAGCTAAAAAGGCTTTAGGGTTGGAGAGAGAGAAGAGAATTTTGAAACAGGCAAATGATACCCTTAAAGAATGCCTTAAGAAAAGAAAAAACTGATACGCAAATTCTCTAAGGTGGGATGTCAGAGTGGTTTATTGGCCAGGTCTCGAAAACCTTGGAGGGAGTAATCCCTACGGAGGTTCAAATCCTCCTCCCACCGCCAATTTTCAGAATTCGGATTTTGGGCGATTGTTGCCTCGCCCGCCCGTGTGCATACAACAGATTTACCCCTTTATTTTGCTTGCCGAGTTTATAATAATTTAGTATCATTGTAGTAAGGATTGGGACTTAATCTCATAGTATAACCTTATAACAATCATACAACTCGTTTCAAAACTCGTAGATTAGTCTTATTAAATTTTTTGAAACGAGATTGGAGAAGCTGTTTTGAAACAGCTTCATAAAGAAAGCCCGAAACAAAAAGGGCGTTTCGCAGGATAGGTTGTCAAAAATAATTGAATCGGGAACAATTCAAAATCCGACTATTGACACCCTATCAAAAATCGCCAATGCATTAGATGCCAAGGTGGACGATTTAATCAAAAAACAATATGAGTCAAGTAGCAACATTATTTTCAAAAACAAAAATTGACTATTCGTGGTCTTTTTCTGATAAAACTAGAAAAGACACCGCTTATATTACTCACGGATACCACCGCTACCCTGCAAAATTTATTCCTCAAATAGTTTCTCGTTTAGCGGAAAAATATACCAAAGACGGAGATTTAATTGTTGATCCTTTTGGTGGTTGCGGAACAACGCTTGTTGAATCAAAAGTAATGGGAAGGCCGTCAGTTGGTGTTGATATAAACCCGGTAGCTGTTTTAATTACAAAAGCAAAAATTACTCCAATTGATCCTCAAAAAATCGAGAAAGCATTTACCGTACTAAAAGCAAAACTGGGCACATACAACAAAGATACAAAAGTAAAAGCACCCGAGCATGAAAGAATTGATTACTGGTTTAAGCCCGAAGAGAAAAGAAAACTTGCTTTTATCTTTGCTGAAATTTCAAAATTGAAAGACCAAGATATCAAAGATTTTTTCTTTTGCGGGTTTTCTAATATTTTGAAAAATTGCTCTATTTGGCTACAAAAAAGCAATAAGCCGACAAGAGATTTTGAAAAACAGCCATCAGAGCCAATGAAAACTTTTGCAAAACAAATAAAAATGATGTTAAGGGGCAATGCCCGATTATTTCAGTTGTTATCAGAAAAAGGTTATTTAAAAGTTTCAAGTAAAGTAGTTTGCACGGACGCAAGAACAATTCCCGCTAAAGATAACAGCGTTAGTTTGATAGTCACATCACCACCCTATGTTACCTCTTACGAATACGCTGATTTACACCAATTAACTGCTTTGTGGTTGGAATATACAAAAGATTTAAGTGGTTTTCGTAAAAGATTTATTGGTACTTCTTGTCACAGCAAAAAAGATTTAGTTTTTAATAGCGAACTTGCCGAAAAAATAAGGAACGAATTATTGAAAAAAGATAGGAAAACCGCCGAGGAAGTTTCGACATATTTTAGCGAAATGAATCAAGTTTTTATTGAAATGAAAAGAATGTTAAAAAAGGATGGAAAAACTTGTATTGTTATCGGCAATACCAACTTAAAAGGAGTTGAGATATTAAATGCCGAAGTTTTTGCCGAGCAACTACAGAACTTAGGATTGAAAATCGCTGATATTATTAAAAGAGAAATCCCGTCAAAAAATTTGCCGTCTGTCAGAGATGAAAAAACAGGTAAGTTTGCGAGAATAAGTGATAAAAATAAAGTGTCAGCTTATCCAACGGAATATATTTTAATAATGGAAAAATAAGCAAAGCTTGTTTTTCGCTTCGTTCAAAATAAAACTATGACTATAAACGACCTTATCAAAATTTACGAGACAAAAAAGAAAAAATATGGCGTACAAGCATATCGCCATATTTCAAATGTTTTGAAAGAAGCAAAGGCACAACATAAAAAAGATTTTTCAGGTGATGACCACGAGCAATCTTGGCGGGCTTTTAAGGGTAAGAATTTGGAGAAAATGATTGAGTATATTATTACCGATGAAGTCCGTGCTTTAGGGTTGCAGGTTGTAAACGGAAATAGTTTAGAGCGAACGAATGGCACAAACTTGTCTAGAGAATTAAGTTTAGTAAAGAGAAATTTGATTGTTGATTATGGCGAGTTTGGTTCGCATTTGCCTGATGTTGATTTGATAATTTATGACCCAAAAATGAGCAAAGTCGTTGCCGTTCTATCAAGCAAAGTAACTTTGCGAGAAAGAATCGCCCAAACTGGTTATTGGAAAATAAAACTTGCTTCCGACGAAGCGACAAAACATATCAAGGTTTATTTCGTAACACCAGATGAAGACGGAACGCTAACTATTAAAAAACCAGCGAAAAAAGGACGAGCAATTGTTGAAGTAGACACAGACGGCAGTTATGTTTTAAGCGAGACGGATATAGAGGAGAGCGACAAAGTTAAAATGTTTGATAAATTTATTGATGACCTTAAAAAATTACTCAAATAATGTGACAAAATCGCAAATACAATTGGCGTGGGGAAAAGTTATTAAAGAAACTCGTAAGATTCCCGATTGGAATACGCTTAAAAAAGATTCAAAACAATATCAAAAAGTTGTCACTCTTAGAGAGCTTATTTTGTTTTGTCAAGTGCTTTTAGGGAAGATAGAAATTGGTGAAAATGTTGCTTTTAATGAAATAATTTATAAAAAGACTATAAAATTTTATTGTGAGCAGATGAAAGAATATGTCTAAAGATTTGATTTTGGAATCAACAACTCTGTGGGATTATCCAACGCAAAATTATGGTGATAAGCCACACGGAAACAATAAATATAATGGCGTAACACCTGCTTTTGTTCTTTGGAATTTGCTACAAAGATACACAAAAGAAGGCGATTTAGTTGTCGATCCGATGTGCGGAAGCGGAACAACAATTGATGTTGCCAAAGAATTAAACCGAAAAGTAATCGGCTATGATTTAAACATTGTTCGCCCAGATGTTACCAAAAATGACTCTCGAAAAATCCCACTTAAAGATAATTCTGTTGATTTTGTTTTTATTGATTCGCCATACTCGGACAATATCAAATATTCTGACGATGAAAAATGTATCGGCAAAATTTCTTGCGAAAAACCAGAATTTTATGACGAGTTAGAAAAAACCGCTTCAGAAATTGCAAGAATTTTGAAGCTCGGCAAAGTCATGGGTTGGGTTATTGCCGACCAATGGATTAAAAAGAAATTTACAGCAGTTGGATTTTTGCTTTGGCAAAGATTGGAAAAATATTTTGAGCCAATGGATATTGTTTGTTTAACAAGACATAACCAAACATCAAACACTGGTGTTTGGCATAACAGAGCGAGGCAGTTCAATTTTTATTTGAGAGGTTTTAAGTATTTGTTTATAATGAAGAAATCCGAAAAGAATTAGGCGGCGCGCCAGCTTTGCTAGCACGAAAAATTGCGGTGGTGAAAAAAGGAGCGGCGAAAGCGAGGGCGAGGCGGAGCGTCAAAATGCACAATCTGGATTTTCGTCAAAAAAAGTTCGGATTTTAACCAAAAGGTACCGCAAAAAGGATTTTGCAATCGCGAGTGGAGTTGTTTTTAACCCTTGACAGGCTGTAATAATTCTGTAATAATTGTTATATATGGCACAATTAATTGCTAATGAAGATTTTACCAGCATCCAGAAAGCACAGGCAGGCTTAACCAGGGTTTTTAAAAAAGCCGAAAAACGTGGAAAATTTGTTAGGGTGATGAGGAATAATGAGCCTGTGGGAGTACTAGTGCCCAATCGGGTTTGGGAGTCCTTTTTAGAAGATTTAGAGGCCCTTTCTTCTGAGAATTATTTAAAAAGGATTGCCAAATCAAGAGCAGATAAAAAAACTTACTCTATGGAGGAAGTTAAAAAGAGATTGGGTGTCTAATGTACCAGATTAAGTTTAAGGCTTCAGCAGACAAAAGATTTTCTAAGTTCCCCAGAGATGTTCAGATAAGAGTTATACAAAAATTAGAGTTCTTTTTATCTCAATCGGACCCTTTGATTTACGCAGAAATGTTAACAAACCCTAGAATTGGTACATATCGTTTTAGGGTTGGTGATTATCGCGTAGTTTTTGATTTGGAAGATGATGAGACTATTGTGATTGTGGATATTGATCATAGGAAAAATATTTATCGGCGATGAAAAGAGAATTTTCTGCAGGTGGATTTGTATATACTTAATATTATGTCAAATTTACGAAGACACTTTGTATAAAGAATGAGCACAACACGCGATTTAGATTTTTTATTTGAAATAGGTACCTTGAGGAATGTTAAACGGGGCTGGGCACAACATATCGCTCAAAATTGTGCCAGTGTTTTGGAACATACAGCTAGGGTTGTGTGGATTGCACTAATCCTTGCAAGAAAAGAAAGGGTTAAAGATGAAGAAAAAGTAATGAAAATGGCTTTGGTTCACGATGTGGCAGAAGCACGAGTAAGCGACCTTTCCTATGTGCAGAAGGTATATGTGATTGCTGACGAAGAGAGAGCAGTCAAAGACGCTTTTGAAGGAACCATTCTTGAAAGTTTTTACAAAGATACGCTGGTGGAGTATGAAAAAAGAGAAAGCATTGAAGCAAAAATTGTCAAAGATGCGGATAACCTAGATGTAGACATTGAGTTAAAGGAGTTAGCAGAAACCGGATCTGTATTGCCTCGAAAATGGCAGATTTTTCGAAAAATGGTTAGAGAAAATAAGCTTTATACCCAGTCAGCCAGAGAGTTATGGGATCTTCTGCAAGAAGTTGATGTTCAAAGTTGGCATTTAGCAGTCAACAAATGGGTTAAGGTGCCGGAGGCTGGTACTTAAAAATAGCTCGACTTCTTTGATTCTTCGGTTATACTTGTCTCAAGGGAGAGTATGGCGCAGGATCAAATCGAGGAGATTAAAAATAAGGTTGATATTGTTGAGTTGATTTCGGAGTTTGTGGAGCTTAAAAAAGCTGGAAGAAATTATAGAGGTCTTTGTCCGTTTCATAGTGAGAAGACTCCTTCTTTCATGGTCTCTTCGGAGCTTCAAATTTTCAAGTGTTTCGGATGTGGTTTGGGAGGGGATTGTTATAGATTTTTGATGGAGTATGAGAAAGCAGATTTTCCCCAGGTTTTGAAGATTCTTGCGGATCGTGTAGGTGTTCAGCTTCAGCCACTTCGTGGGTTTGTCGGGTTTCAAGAGAAAGAGGAGATTTATAAAGTTAATCAGCAGGCACTAGAACTTTATCATTATCTATTGATTTCTCACCCTTTGGGAGAAAGCTCTCGAGCTTATTTGAGAAAGAGGGGGATTAAAGATGAAGCGATAAAACAATTTAGGTTGGGGCTTGCAATTGATCGACCCAATGCCCTTTTTCGTTTTTTGACTGAAAAGAGGAAACAGAACCCAGTGTTGTTGGAAAAGGCCGGTCTTGTTGTAAGGCGAGATGGCGAGTACTTTGATCGTTTTCGGGCAAGACTTATCTTTCCGCTTAAGGATCATCACGGAAATACGGTTGGTTTTTCGGGGCGAGTTCTTGTGGGAGAACGAGAAGTGGCGAAATATATAAACTCACCAGATACGCTCGTTTATAAAAAAGGGCAGATGCTTTATGGGTTGGACGTTACGAAACAGGAAATAAAGAAGGCAGATTTTGCGGTAGTTGTAGAAGGAGAGTTTGATCTTATTTCTCCATGGCAAGTAGGGGTTAAAAACGTTGTTGCAATTAAGGGTTCGGCTTTGACTCCCGAACAAGCAGGACTTCTCTCTCGGTTTTGTTCTAGGGTTTATTTAGCACTTGATAGCGATTTCGCAGGAGATAAAGCGGCGTGGCGTGGAATTGATATTGTACAAAGTAAAGGGTTGGAAGTAAGGATAGTAGATCTTAATGGATTTAAGGATCCTGATGAGATGGCGCAAAAGGATGCTAAAGGATTAAGACAAGCAATAGAGAAAGCGCAAGGGGCTTATGACTTTTTTATAAACTCGACTTTTAAAAAGTATGATTCTACTACAACGGAGGGCAAAGCCAAGATAAGCAGAGAATTATCCCCGATACTTGTAAATATAGAAGATGAGATTGTTAAAGCAACGTGCATTAGTCAGGTTGCAAGGCGTTTAGGAGTTTCTGAGCAGGCGGTTTTACGGGAAGTTGAGAAAAAAATAGGCAGCAGGAAGCCGGGTACTGTGAATATGGAGGGAAACGAGAACCTCGCAAAAAGCCGTAGGGTTCTTTTGGAAGAAGGGCTTTTGAGTTTGATCTTTCAGACTAATCCTGTTTTAGTAGTTGAGAAAAATGTCAAAAGGGTTATTAAGGATCCTATTTTGAGACGATTGGTGGAACTATTTGAGGGTTATAGTGTAATGGCAGAAGAAGATGTTGGTAGTTTATCTTTTTTTGCAAACCAACTACCCGCAGAATTAAAAGATGTTTTTGCGTCTTTGTTGTTACGGGAGGCGCTGAAAGAGGATGAAGTGGATACAGAGTTAGAGGTGGAGGATATTATAAAAACTATTCAGGTTTTAGAAGAACAAGGGGTGATGGAGGGCTTAACGATGCAAATAAAAGAGTTGGAGTATAAAGGAGAGATGGAGAGAGTAGGTGAGTTGGAAGTTGAGCTTAATAATTCGGTGAAAAGATTGTTGAAATTGAAGGAAGGAAGCTAATTTTAAGTGCTAGTTGAGCTTGGATTGAGGTAACTGGTATCATATACAGACCAATGAAACTAAGAAAGCCGGTACGGGACTTATTAGAGAGGGGTGAGAAACAAGGGTTTTTAACCCAAGAAGAAATTCTTGAGGTTTTTAGTGATGCCGAGAATCGTTTAGAAGAACTTGATAATTTATACTATCTTCTTTTAGAGCGTGGTGTTGATGTTTTTGAGTCAGTTACGGAGGACGATCTTGTTGAGGATACGAAAACTCCTGCTGATTTAGAGCGTGAGATAGAAGCCTTAACACGGTTTGACGAGGGTGTTTCAACAGATCCTGTTAGGCAGTATTTGCGCGAGATAGGGAGAGTCCGTCTTCTTACTCCAGAGGAAGAGGTGGAGCTTGCAAAAAGAATTGAGAAGAGTGAGCGTCGGGCGAAAGAGGTTCTTACAGAGTCTAATTTAAGATTAGTGGTTTCTATTGCCAAGAAGTATGTTGGTCGAGGTTTGACACTTCTTGATCTTATTCAAGAAGGTAACCAGGGTTTGATAAGAGCTGTCGAAAAGTACAATTGGAGGAGGGGGTATAAGTTTTCAACTTATGCTACTTGGTGGATTAGACAGGCTATTACTCGTGCTATTGCAGACCAAGCCAGGACGATTCGTATTCCTGTGCACATGGTTGAGACAATAAACAAGCTTTTTCATACCTCAAGAAGGTTGATGCAAGAGCTTGGTCGGGAGCCGACTGCAGAGGAGATCGGAGGAGAGTTAGATTTGACTCCGGACAGAGTTCGGGAGATTTTCAAAATTGCGCAAGAGGTGACTTCAATTGATGCTAAAGTGGGAGATGATGAGGATAGTTTTCTTGGAGACTTTATTGAGGACACAAGCCAACCGTCGCCAGTTGACCAGGCATCTCGGGAACTATTAAAGGAGAGTTTAGAGGAGGTTTTAGGAAGTTTGTCTGACAGAGAGGCAAGGGTTTTAAAATTCCGATTTGGTTTAAATGGTAATAAATCAATGACTTTGGAGGAGGTTGGTCGGGAATTTGGGGTAACTCGAGAGCGTATTCGTCAAATTGAGGCAAAGGCTTTGAGAAAACTCAAACATCCCAGTCGTCGCAAGAAACTTCAGGATTATTTGGAGTAACCCGTTGTATTTTTCACTAGTTTGTGTAATATGTGTCTTAGATCGTGTTTAAGGAAACAGGTGAGATCCCTGTACTGTGCCGCAACCGTATAGTCGGAAAACTAGCGATTTTTAGTCCCGAGCAGGAATTTATGAGAACCATTGAGCGTCTTGCATTTGATGTAGGAATAGAAACAAACCCTCAAAGAGTTGCCCATAATTTTGCTTCTTATACAATTGAGCATGCAGATCTCCCTATTTGGAGAAGAATAAACACTGAATATCTGTTCTTGCGTTCAGATGGCAGTGTTGTTGATGTAAGTGGCATTCCGATTGACCAACAGCTAAGAAAGGAGACAGAATCAGATTTTTTGGAAAATCCTGTTGTTCCCAAGATAATTACTTTTTTACACAGAGGCCGGGTCGGAGATGTGCTTTGGTGGGGAAGCCCAAAAAGTGGAAAGTTTAGATACACAGAATCCAGATCCATATTCTACGAGCTTTTTGAGGAACAAGGTCAACGCTATTTAATTTTGCATGCAGTTCCTGGGCCCCATGTGGTTCAGGATTACCTAAGAGTGGCGAGAGATTTAAGTGAGTACAGGAGAGGTTGGGATGTGCCAGTAACGGAAGATGAGTTAAGAGGAACGCCCATTTGGGTGTGTCCACCAAAAAGTAATCACTGGGTAAGGATTTTTGAGCAGTATTTAGATTTTCCACCGCAAGTTTGGAAGGTTATCGAGAACGGAGAGGATATAAAGGGTAAAGAGGAAATCCTGAAGCATGCTTTGGAAGTTAATCGAAAGTGGAGGAAGGTTGTGTCTCAGGCGCGAACTCCTTACGAGAGAGTTTGGGTTGGGGCACAGATGGAGGAAGATATGGCAAGACGGGTTGGATTTGGAGTGCAGGCTTTTGGAAGTTGTGGTATCTCAAACACAGAAGCTTTAAGAAGAGGCATATTCGACAGGATGTTTGGTGAAAGAGAATACCCGTGGTCTGGTAACTGTCCGTTGTGTGGGACATATAATAAAAATATGAGACGCGGAGATCGGTGTAGTGGGTGCGATCAGGTGTATGAAGGTTGTGGGCGAAAAGAGAATGATGCCCTGCTGGTTCGTTGCTTAATTGGAAGTGATTCCAACTAGATGAACCAGCAGGGTAGAGATTGGCATTAGACAGTGAGTTGAGCTGCTTCGGTAGCCCACGGTTGTCGTAGAATTGCCTCGTCAGTCGCCGTTGTGGGTTGGAATAGGGTACGGCGCTTGCCGTATCGAGTAGTGTATGCTTCAATTGTGCGCGTTTGGTTGCCTCTGGACACAGAGACGGGTCCCTTGTAGTGGAATCGGCCTTCCACCAGAAGACCGAATTGTCGTGCCTCGTCTGGCCTGAGCATACAATCCTCCCTAATGTTTTGTTTATGTGCCAATGGACGAAAAACGGTTTTTCGTCCCCAAAACAAAAAACCTCCCTTTTTGGGGAGGTTCCCTGTTTTGGAAGCTATTTTTGTTTAGCTTGCCAGGGTCTCCCCGTCCTTCTTAAGAAGGAGGACGATGGAGAGGTTGATGGTGTTTATTGACAAGCCTTGCATTTGTAAGTATATTATATTAAACTGCTTGCTGGGAAGTCAAGACCTAGAGTAGAGCTTACTTTAGGACTTGACAAGTGTACAAGTCTTTTTTACAATAGCAGTCACTACAATCAAGTGATAGGGAATAGAGGGATAATTTACAAAGATAACTCTTCTGCTTCCTCCCATCACTTTTCAAAGCAGGGTTGGCAGAAAAACGACAATATGACAGACAAACTTAATCTTAAACCGGCAGCAGGTTATTTGCTTCTTCAGCCTGAAGAGGCAGAAACTGCAACTGCTTCCGGTATTCTTCTTCCTGATGCAGTTGGTGAAAAACCTCAGTCAGGCAAAGTGCTGGCGGTTGGCGATGAGGAGATTACAGACTCCGGTTCTAAAAAAAGTGCTCCTGTAAAAGAAGGAGATAGAGTAGTTTACAAAAAATGGGGTGGTAATGAGATGAAAATTGACGGTAAAGATTATTTATTTGTAAAATTTGAAGATATTTTGGCTGTGTACCAATAATTTTTTGAAATATGTCAAAGCAATTGCAATTCGGTGATGATGCGAGACAATCTCTTCTAAAGGGTATTGATATTGTGGCAAAAGCAGTTGTTACAACACTTGGCCCTAAGGGTAGAAATATTGCTCTTGATCGCAAATGGGGTGGGCCGAATGTTGTTCATGATGGTGTTTCTGTTGCAAAAGAAATAGAGCTCCCGGATGCTTTTGAGAATATGGGTGCTCAGCTAGTTCGTGAAGCTGCTTCAAAAACTAACGATGTTGCGGGAGATGGAACTACAACTGCAACTCTTCTTGCTCAATATATTGCACATCGGGGGATGAGATACATTGCAACGGGCTCTAACCCGATGCTTCTTAAAAGGGGAATAGATAAAGGAGTTTTGGTAATAGTTGAGGAGATCAAGAAGATGGCAAAGCCAATCAAAGGTAAGGAGGAAATTGCACAGGTTGCCACTGTTTCTGCGCAAAATTCTGAGATTGGTAGTATTATCGCGGAGGCGTTGGAGAAAGTTGGCCGGGATGGAGTTGTGACAGTAGAAGAGGGCAGGGGTTTAACTATTGAGGTTGAATATAAAGAAGGGATGGAGTTTGATCGGGGTTATGCATCTGCCTATTTTGTAACGAATCCTGAGCGAATGGAAGCTGAGATTCAAGATGCTTACATATTAATAACTGATAAGAAAATTTCTGCGATTTCTGACCTTCTTCCTTTTTTGGAGAATACTGTAAAGGTAAGTAAGAATATAGTAATTATTGCTGATGAGATTGATGGGGAGGCACTTGCAACTTTGGTTGTAAACAAGCTACGTGGTACGTTTAATGTTTTGGCTGTTAAAGCTCCTGGGTTTGGAGATCGCCGACGCGAGATGCTTGAGGATATAGCTACTTTAACGGGTGGGAATGTGATATCTGAGGATACAGGGAGGACTTTGGAATCTGTGACCGTAGGTGATTTGGGGAAGGCAGACAAGGTTTGGGCGGAGAAAGAAAATACTCGGATAATAGGAGGTAAGGGGGATAAATCGAAAATCGATGCAAGAATTGCCCAGATAAGGCGAGCGGTTGACGAAACTGACTCTGATTTTGATCGAGAGAAGTTACAAGAGCGTTTGGCGAAATTGGCAGGTGGGGTTGCTCAGGTTAATGTGGGTGCTGCAACTGAGGTTGAGCTTAATGAGAGGAAAGAGAGAGTGAAGGATGCAGTTGAGGCAACAAAATCGGCTATAGAAGAGGGTATTGTACCTGGTGGTGGTGTTGCACTTTTGCGTGCAATGTCTGCTTTGGGTGGTGTTAAGACGGAGAATGAGGATGAGGTAGCGGGGGTAGAGATTTTGCGCGATGCTCTTCAGCAGCCTTTGCGTTGGATAGTTAAAAACGCTGGGGAGGATGATGGGTATGTGTTAAGGCAAGTTGTGGAAGTGAAAGATGTTGATTATGGGTATGATGTTATGACGGGTAAATTTGGCTCGATGCTTGAGAAGGGGATAGTTGACCCTGCCAAAGTGACAAGATCAGCAGTGCAAAACGCAGCGTCTGTTGCTACTATGGTTTTGACTACAGAGGGATTAGTTTCGGATTTACCTGAGAAAGAGAAAGCTCACCCAACTCCTGATATGGGTGGGGGAATGGATTATTAAATTACCTATAGCGAGGAAGTATTGTTAGAGGGTTTATTGTTCTTCCGTTTTGGTAGACCTCTAAGTGGAGATGGTCTCCTGTGGAACGACCAGTTGAACCAACCTTACCAATAATGGTTCTAGTTTCGACTGTGTCCCCTTCCTTTACATCAATTATAGAAAGATGGGCATACCTTGAGCTAAAGCCGTTTCCGTGGTCAACAATAATAGAATTACCATAGGCATAGCGGGAACGCTCGGTTCTAAAAACCATACCTTTCATTATAGGTCTTATTAGGTCTCCGGTTACTCCATCTAAGTCGATTCCAGGGTGAAAAAGATAATAACCTTGGTTTATGACGACCGGTGAAATAGGATATTGTACAACTACCTCGGTGCTTATAGGTTGGTCGATAGTTAATAGGTTTATTTCAGGCTCGTTGGTTGTGACAGAAAGAGTTGTTGAGGCAGGGGTAATTATGCCTGAGATCACAGCAAAAAGGGCTAAATTTCCTCCTAAGATAGAACGGATATTGAGCCGTTCGAGCATGTGACGGAAGAATCGGCTGATTTTGTTCCCAGCACGAAAATTTTTGATGGTTTCGAAGCTTGGAAAAAATGAAGTAATATCCTCCCGCCCGCGTATCTTTGAAAATTTGACGCGGAGGCTATAGCTTCCTAAGTTGATGTTTATCTGTAACATATGCGTCCCAGAAAAACTTGGGACAATGTGGGAGTGCAAACCTTTCAAGAAGAAAGACTGACTTTAGAAAAGCCAGGATCCCGCCAGCTGGCGGGAGCGCACAACCCTGAATATAGGCTCGCCAAAGGCGGCCACAAAAAATCCTGAACATTTTGTTCAGGAATAAGTACAGTATACCTGAAGATGACCTAGAAGTCAAGTTTTTAGGCTTTACACATCGTGAGAAAACGGGTATCCCCTGTTTGTTAATTATTCCCTTTATTCAAACTTCGCGAATACCTCGTAGCTCTGCTTTTGGGATGAGCGAAGCAGTGATCAAACTTGCCCGAAGGGATACTCCACAGTTTACTGCGGAGTAGTTTGTCTGTACAATTGTGCACAGTGTAGGCACGAGGCGGGGTGTGGGTGAAAGGTGTTATCGCCGGGAGGATATTACTTGTCCCTCGAAGTTTTGACTAAGTATGATTAAACTGATAACAAAATGAATACAGATTTAACCTTTACAACTAACGAAAAGGACAAGAATCTTTCTGAAAGGTTTAAAACAAGTAAATAAATAGAAAATTATGACAAAACAATCGACAGCCAATCTTGGTTTTGAAACAAAATTATGGGCAGCCGCAGATAAACTCCGTGGCCACATGGATCCTTCTGAATATAAACATGTGGCATTGGGTTTGATATTTCTCAAGTATATTTCCGATTCGTTCGAAGAAACCTACTATAACTGGAGAAATCCTTCGACGCGCTCAGGACCTGGCAAAAAATATGAAGACATCAAAGGTTTTTGTAAGGCAGCAAAGGTTGAGGAGGTCGAAAAGAATGGCTTCGTACTTACCCCTGGCCGTTATGTCGGCACAGATTTTGAAATGGAAGATGACGAGGAGTTTGAGGCCAAAATGCTACGTTTAACCAGCGAACTTTCCCAACAATTCAAAGAATCGAAAGAATTGGAAACCAAGATTAAAGAGAACTTGAAGAAAGTGGGGTTTGAAATATGACAAGTATTAAAACGTTTACCTTTATAGACGAAAGTGGAGCATTAAACCCAATTCAAGATGGGAAATCGTATTTTGGAATAGGAGCATTCAAGCATACAAAACAAATAGAGTTATTGGAGCGTTTACATCCAGTATATGAAGGATTGTGTAATGAACTAAAAAAAGATGAAACGAGAGTTGAATTTAGTTTCAAGAGTACTACATCCAAAAGTATTAATTACGACATAGCTTTCTTAGATAATTTGAATGGTGATTATGACTGGGAATTCAATTGCCTGTATTTTGATTGTAATAATAAAAGTTTTATAAAACCCAGTAATCATATTCAAAGATGGGAAAAATATGTCTCCTATATAAAGATGCTTATTGAAAGAAATATTTGGATTACTGAAGAGACAGTAGTTATTGCCGATTATCAACGAAGGCCAAAGGATTCAAGAAAGAGGATTGAATTTGTCGAACAAGACATAGCTAAGGTGTACAACATTCTTCAAACTGAGTCGCACGGTGTCTTGCCTGTGCAAGTTTCAGACATGCTACTTGGTGGGTATTTATATTCTTTGAATCCTGATTCGGGAGATAAAGAAGGGAATAAAACAAGAATTGCTCAAAAAGTGTTAGAACTTAAACGAAAAGTAGGGAAAAACAAGTTTAATTGTTGGGAAGTAGATTGGAGTAAATAGTAGCAGGATTGGGAGGGTATAGATGCAATCTATACCTCCCTGTTGGTAGGTAAACCTACCCAACACCTGCATAAGTAGTATACACAAAATGTCAAAACAAATGCAAAGTAAGTATAAACCCGCCAACGCTAAAGCTACAGCGGGCAGGCAAACAGAAATTGGCGAAATTCCTGAGGATTGGGAAGTTAATACCATTTCAAACCTATTCAAACCTAGGAGTAAAAATTATTGATGGAGATAGAAGCTCGAATTATCCACACCAAGGAGAATTTTTGTCCGATGGGTACTGTTTATTTTTAAGTACGAAAAATGTCCACGCAACAACGCTGAGGCGGTGGGATAGAAAAGGAAAGTTAAAAGCCATTCGTGTAGGCACAAGACGCGGTGTGGGCGCCTGCCCGCCTCTGGAGGGCCCTCGCTTTGATTTTATGAAATTTGCAGGAGAGGAGATAGTTAGATCGAGAAAAAAATAGAAATATATGGGCAAAAACTGGTATGCGATTTCACTTGACAGTGTTTTCGCTGAATTAAAAACGAAAGATATTGGGCTTACCGATTCGGAAGCAAATCGGCGGCTGAAAGAATTTGGACGTAATACTCTCCCTCAAGAAAAACCGTATTCCAAGATACGGCTCTTTTTACGTCAGTTCAATAGTCCTTTGATGTATATCCTACTCGCAACGGTGCTCATCTCTTTTTCGCTCAAACATTACTCTGACTCCATATTTATCATCGTTGTCCTGCTTATTAATACCACCGTCGGGTTTTATCAAGAAAACAAAGCCAACCGATCGCTTTTGGCCCTTAAGAGAATGGTAAAAATCCGAGCAAGGGTTTTACGGGATGGCTATGAGAAAGAAATTGACAGCGAGGAATTGGTTGCCGGAGACATTGTGCTTTTGAAATCAGGGGACAAAGTGCCAGCCGACGGCCGGGTTATTGAATCAAAAGGATTGAAAGTAAATGAAGCGAGCCTCACGGGCGAATCCCAAGCAGTTGAAAAGAAAGCCGTTGATTTGCTTCCGGAAGATACGCCGCTTCCCGAGCGAACCAACATGATCTTTATGGGAACGATTGTGGAAGAAGGACGAGCTACCGCCGTTATTATTGCAACGGGGATTAACACACAAATCGGTGAAGTCGTCTCGCTTCTCAAAGAGACAAAAGAACGCCTGACTCCGCTTCAAAAAAAGATTGCCACGCTTTCGCGCTGGCTCGGCGTTTTTATTCTTTCAATTATTTTCATCGTCCTTATCGAAGGCTATTTCACCGAGAAAAACTTCGCTGAAATTTTTGTGGCTTCTATTGCTTTGGCGGTTTCGGCGATTCCGGCGGGGCTACTTCCCGCTGTGACGGTTATCCTTGTTTTTGGAATGAGGCGCATTTTCAAAACAAACGGCTTAGTAAGAAAATTGTCCGCAACAGAAACTTTGGGCGGCGTAACCGTTATCTGCACCGATAAAACCGGCACGCTCACCGAGGGCAAGATGCAAGTGAGCCATATCCTGACAAGCACCCGAGAATTAATGAGCGGCGGTCTCAACGGACTTGCAAAAGGAGAAAATGCCAACGGAGTTGAATCGCACATCGCCGCGTTGAAAATAGCTACATTGACGAACGACGCCTTTGTAGAAAATCCCGAAGCCGAACTACAGGAATGGATAATGCGTGGCAGACCGACCGAGCGCGCCCTGCTTTTGGCCGGAATGCAGGCTGGCTTAAACAAGCGCGAACTCGAAAAACAGTACCCGGTGATTGATAGAATCAGTTTTGAGTCGGACTATAAATACGCGGCCACTTTGCATCATGTAAGCGAACATAAAAACTCGCTCTATGTCATAGGCGCGCCGGAAGAAATCATCGCGCGTTCCGTTGATTTGGATATTGACGGACGAAAAGAAAAACTCGGCACTTCGGAATCAGACAAATTGATGCAAAAATTCGAATCGCTGACTCAAAAAGGATTGCGAGTGCTTGCCTGCGCCCATAAGGATTACGAGGCCGGCGAAAAATATCAAAATCTTGCCGATTTAGTAAAAGACCTTACGCTTGTGGGATTTATCGCTCTCAAGGACCCACTCCGCCAAGACGCCAAAGAATATATTGGCATTACTAAAAAGGCCGGCATCCGCACCGTCATTGTGACTGGCGATCACCGATTAACCGCCAAAGCCATTGCCGAAGAAATCGGTCTTGACGCGAGAGACGAAAATATAATTGACGGCAAAGAATTGGAAATTATCAGCGACGATGATCTGCGAGAAAAAGCCAAATATGTTTCCATTTATGCCCGCGTCTCCCCTCGCCACAAATTAAGAATCGTTGCCGCGCTTCAGGCAAATGAGGAAGTGGTGGCGATGCTTGGGGACGGAGTGAACGATGCCCCGGCCTTGAAATCCGCGGATATCGGCGTGGCGGTCGGTTCCGGCACGGATGTGGCGAAAGAAGTGGCCGACTTGGTTCTTTTGGACGACAATTTCAAAACCGTGGTAAAGGCCATTGAGCAAGGCAGAGTTGTCTTTGGGAATATCCGAAAAGTTTTCGTGTATTTAGTCGCCGACGATTTTTCCGAACTCTTTTTGTTTTTAGGAAGCATGGCGATGGGATTCCCTCTCCCGCTACTACCTGCCCAAATTCTTTGGATCAATCTTGTTGAGGACGGTCTCCCTGATATCGCCCTAACCACCGAACAAGAAACAAAAGGGGTAATGGAAGAGAAACCGAGAAATCCCAAAGAACCGATATTAAATAAACCGATGAAGCATTGGATGGCCGCCATATTTTTAATTACAGGCATAGCGGCATTTCTTTCTTTCTTTATCCTTTGGAAATTAACGGGCGATATACAAAAAACACGAACAATAGTATTTGCTCTCATGTGTTTCGATTCTTTAATCTTTGCCTTCAGCGTCCGTTCGTTCAAAAGAACAATTTTCAGGAAAGATATCTTTTCTAATCGCTATCTTGTCGGAGCGGTGGCAATAAGTTTTCTGCTGCTCATTGGCGCGGTCTACTTACCGCCATTACAAAAACTTCTCTCAACGCAGCCATTGGGCATAATCGAGTGGTTAATTATCTTCAGCATAAGCTTGGTGGAAATTTTGCTTATTGAGTTTTCCAAGAAAAGGATTTTTGCGTCATCTCGGCCTTTACAAATTTCGTAAAATCAAAGCGAGGGCCCTCCAGAGGCGGGCAGGCGCGGCGGAAGGGGGATGTGGCGAGCGTCAGCGAGCGGAGAGGATTTATCGGAGGAAAACCAATGGGCGGCAAATTTGAAAAAAGTTTGATTGTGGAGGCCCAAGCCGGAATCGAACCGGCGCATAGCTGTTTTGCAGACAGCAGCGTTTCCTCTTCGCCATTGGGCCGTTTGGTTAAACCAACTCAAACTAATTTTACCACACAGTTGTGTTTAGATCCAAGGCTCGGCTCTTGTCTTTCGGTTTAGGGTTTGCTATGCTAGGAACGCTTCGGATTTTTGGGCTTTAACTTAATGAAAAGAAAGGGGTTTTTAATCGCGGGAATAGTATTATTGGTGCTTGGAGTTGGGGGCTTTTTCGCGCGTTCTCTGTTTTCTCCGAAGCAGGCTAAGCTTGAGGTGCTTAATACGAATGTGCCTGCTAGTGTATATGTTGATGGTCAGGAAGTTGGTTCTACAACTCCATATGAGGAGCACAGGAAACCTGGTGAGATAACTCTCAAGCTTGTTCCTGTAACGTCGGGTGCTCCTCTTGCTCCTTGGGAAACTAAAGTTTCTCTTGTGGAAGGGGTTACTACTGTGGTTAAACGAGATTTTGGTCCGACTCTTCAAACCTCAGGTGGAGAACTTCTTTCTTTTGAGAAGATAGGAGGGAAAAAGGCAGAACTGGTTGTGGTTTCTGTCCCAGATTCAGCGCAGGTTAAGTTGGATGGAGAAAGCAGGGGTTTTACTCCCCTGCCTGTGGTTGATGTTGCGCCAGGGGAACACGAGATTGGGGTTTCTTATCCAGGGTATATTGAACGGGAAATTCATTCTGTTAAAACAGTGGTGGGTTATAGGCTAACTGTTGTTGTGTTTCTGGCTGAGGATCAAGCAGCGCAGAAGCAGGCTGAGGAGGAAAAGGAGGCAACTCCTGAGGCTACAGTTTCTCAGGCGATGGTTGAGATATTAGAGACGGGGACAGGCTTTTTGAGGGTGAGGGCGGAACCTAGTATTGGAGCTTCGGAGAGTGCGCGAGTCACTCCTGGGAAGCAGTATCCTTATTTGGACAAGGATGATGGTGGTTGGTTTAAGATTGAGTATGAAAAAGGCAAAAATGGTTGGATTTCTTCTCGGTACGCTAAAAAGGTGGTCAGCAGAATTTGAGAAGAGCAAGAGCCCTTAAAAGGATTGGTAGTTGAGGCGATAGATGATAAACAGTATCAGGACTCCCCAAAGGAAGGCTGCAGTGAGGAGTGGTTTGTCGCTTACTATTACTCTTTCAGGAGTTTCTGCTCGTGCTCCTTCGTATACTATGTGTAGATAGCGCATAACTCCAAAGATTACTATGGGGATTGTAACCATAAGAAGCTTTCCTGATCCTAAGATTGTTAACGGTAGATCTTCTAAAAGGGTTGGTGAGACAGCACGGCTTATGTAAAAGTCTCGGTCCCGTTCAAGAAAAAAGGTGAAGAGTGCCCAGGAAAGCCAGGAGGCTGTTGCGAACATAGCAAGGTAAGAGTCAAGGAGCGAAGGAGAATACAAGCTGAGGGTTTTTCTGTGCTTTGCCGCAACGGTTTCGTGCAGCAAGGTGAGCTCTGCTCTTCTTTTCCCTGCTGCCAGGAAAAGTGAGACTGAAACAACGCATAGTAAGAACCAAACGGAGAGGTGCGCGTCGATTAGAAAGGCGCCGGCATAGATTCTTAGTATGAAGCCAGTGGCGATTGCCAGGATGTCAACGATAACAAGCTCCTTAAGTTTTAGTGTATAGGCGACCTGGAGTGTAAAGTAGGCAAGAAGTGCTAGAAAGAAAAAGTTGGAAAGCAGATTTGCTCCAACAAGCGAGATTGCTATACCGGCGATTGCCAAAATGATTGCGGTGTGGATTGACAGGTCCTCCTTTGCAATAGGTCGGTATTTTTTAAAAGGGTGAAGTTTGTCTGACTTTATATCTGAGACGTCATTTAGGAAGTAGACTGACGAGACAAGTATTGATAGAAGGAGAAATCCAAGTAGGGTTTTTTTAAAAAGGTCTGGGTCGGCCAGGTCCCCTGTAAATACAAGTGCTGCAAAGATTGCAAGGTTTTTTATCCACTGTCTGGGTCTCGCGGTTTTGATAATTGCGATAAGGAGTTTAACCATATGAGTGCAGCTCCTAACAGAAGTGCGATGCCAATAATTATATAGAACTTCTGAGTGGCGTTCAAATAAAGAGCTAATACACCTAAAAGAGCGGTTGCTCCCCAATAAAAAAGAGCAATTTGTTGTCGGCTCCAACCTGCGTCGAGAAGTTTGTGGTGGAGGTGTCCCCTGTCTCCCCATACTGGAGATTTGCCTGAAATGGTGCGCCTTATTATTGTATAGCCTGCGTCGAAAATTGGGATGGCTAGGACTAGAAGTAAGGTTCCTACTTTTGCTGTTGCTAGTATTGAGAGTACTCCTAGCATGAAGCCTGCCAGGGTTGCACCTCCAAATCCGGGCATAATTTTTTGCGGGTAGATATGCCATGGCAGGAATCCTAAGAATGCTCCAAAGGTTATTGCTGCGAGGATGGTTGTAGGCCATTGGGTTGCATCTCCGGAGAATCTTAAGGAGAGTATGGCGATAAAAAGGGCTGCTATTGCGGTAAAGCCAGATAGCTGGCCGTCAACGCCGGAGGACCAGGAGACAGCGTTTGCGAGTCCAACGATCCATAGGATTGCGAAACCTCCTGATAGGAGCCAAATTTCGCGCGATTCACCTCCGAGATTGAATTGTAATCTTGGATGGGAAAGATCTAGTATTCCGGTTCCCAGAGGGTTTGAGGCAAAAGCGATACCTATTCCTGAGGCGACCACAAGTAAGGCAGCAACTAGTTGGCCAAGGAGTCTCCAGTAGGGGTTTATGTCCCGTCGATCATCCAAGAATCCTATTGCAACCAAGATTGCTCCCCCGCCTAAAATTCCCAGAAGTCTTTGGTCTGGTATTAAAAAAAGGAAGCTTGTTACAAGAATTGCCACAAAGATGGGTATTCCTCCACCTCTTGGGATGGGTTTTGTGTGCAATGTTGCGGGATGCTGTCTTTTTTGAGGGTTGTCCAGGATTTTTAATCGTTTAGCAAACTTGATGATGATTGGCGTGCAAAGGAGAGATATTAAAAAAGAGATAGCTGCTCCGGGGGCAAAGAGCTTGATGAATGTTTCCATTAATGTTTTAACTGATTAGTAAAATTATGCGTATTATGGTGATTGAGGTGAGAATGGCTACTATTGAGCTGCTGATCATAAGAGTAACCCTGATAAGGCTATTTTCTTTGAAGTAGCGGGTGATTATTAGATTTAAAGAAAACAGCATTATTGACAGAGCTAGCGGAATTGATAGGAGAATTGGTTTTGCAAGTTGTTCTTGCCCCCAGGGTTTGCTGTAGAAAAGAGGTATTTCTGGTGGGAGGTGTTTATAGAAGATGCCCAGGAAAAGAAGGGATACAAAAAGGGACAGAAGTCCAGCAAAGAAGAATTTTTTTGAAAACCCATCTTGTGGAATTATTTTTAGCTTCATTTTATTAAACAGAAAGGGCTTTTAGAATGCCAGGGCTAGTTCTTTTCCAGATTTCTACTCCTCCTACTGTTTCAAGATACAAGTAGTTTTTTTGTAAGAAGCTGTAGAATCCAGGGAATGATCTTTTTTCTTCTTGGACAATAAGTATGTATTTTGGTTTGTTTTCTTCGAGTGATTGTAGGGTTTCTGAGGTTCTGTTAAAGTCAGAAATGTGGAATGATGTTGTGTATCTTCCTGATGGTACCCGGTGGGAGAGTGCGTAAAGTTCAGGCATAGTTCCCCAGATAAATATTCTGTCATTCTTACTGGTTCTGTTTGTAATTATTTCCCCGAGCTCGTAAATTAGTGGAGTTCTTTTGTCAAAGTATTCAAAATATGCTTTTTTATCTTTTTGTCCGGTTGCAAATTTTAGGAAGTTTTCATAATAAGTTGTACTTCTATAGTAGCCGAATTGATAAAAGCTGAGGGTAAATACGAAAAGGATTAGGAATGGGACTGGTAAGAAGCGGAACTTTTCTTTTCCGAATGACAAGATGGCAATTAGTAATGCGAGAGGTGGGACTACTTGAATAATATAGTGCGGGTATGGTCTTCCTGAGAGAAGGGATGCGAATAGAGCAAAAGTAAACCATAAAGAAGCGAATAGGGTTATTTTGTCAAATCGGTGTTTGAATATAAAAAGTAGAAAAATAATGATAGAAAAAATTATCGCACGGGTGGTTAATCCTGCTTGTGCGAGTGTGCTTATAAAGGTAACTGATGGGGTTGACCATTGCGAGATGTAGGTAAAGTTTTGAGTCCATGCTGTGTCAAGGTATTGGGTTAGCGATCCTTGGGACCAGTAATAAAGAACACTTACCAGTGCAGGGCTTACAAGTCCTATTGTTAGTAAGAGAATATTTCTGCCGGTTTTTAGGATTTCTTTCTTTGTGGAAATTGTAAATATTAGGAATGTACACAAAGCTAAGAAGTCGAATATTGCGGGTACCTTGAAAAGTGTTGAGATAGAAAACAAGGCCCCTGCCAAAAAGAGATTCTTTGGTGTTTCTTTTTTAGAAAAAATGATAAGTAAGGCGGGTATTGTTGATCCGATCATGAAAAGCTCGCTGTTTACGATATTTCCTTCGAGAAGTGGTAGTGTTGTCAGTAGGATAAATATTGTGTTGGCGAGAAGAAGTGCTTTCTTGTTTGTTTCGAAGACTTTTTCTGTGAGCTTCCAAAAGAGTACGACTGTGGTTGTGTGCCAGATTAGGAGTGTAAGTTTAAACCAAAAGAGGGATCCCGCGATTGCTGCAATTAAGTAGATTGCTGGTGGTTTGTGGTCAAACATGTCTTTATATAAAACCAATCCTTGTTTGATTCCTTCTCCTAGGGTTAGGTATATTCCTTCATCACCATACCAATAGGGCTCAAAGAGAGATGGGATTCGCAGTAGGATTACCAAAAGCACTAAACCCACAAGAGGGGTAAGAGTTACTTTTTCTCCGAGGATGCTAACGTTTTTTGCTTTGGTTATTTTTGAGAACTTCATGTAATTGAGTTTACCAGAAAACCTTCTTTAGGAGGAGGTTTATTGAAAGAAGGGTGGTTAGGGAAATTAGGGAGATTAGGGAGGTTGTGTTTGCTATTTTACGAAGGGGTGTTTCTTGGAAGGTGGTGGTAATTTGAAAGCTGCCGCTGGGGAGGGAATAGACAATTCTTCCGGGGAAGTTCCTGTCTTGGTATGAGAAGTCAAGGTCTTTGCCGTTTGCTTGTAGGTTCCAGCCGGGGTAGTATGCAGTGTTTTCTACTACTAAAACTGGAGTTTGAGAGACTATTTTATATTCATGACTTGCTGTTTTCCAGGAGGTGATGCTTACCCTTCCTTCTCCGCTCACAATTTCTACTCTGCTCTTCGGGATTTGGGAGGGTTTTGGCTCAAACCAAATGGGGAATTGCTCATCAGCCCAAGTTGTGGATCCAGCAATTGGTTTATTGCTAGGCAGGTCTACACTAGCTCTTTTGTCTACTTTCCAGTAATCCTTGCTTAAGAAAAGAAGAAGGCTGATTACCAATATTGCGATGAGTGGACTTAGGTGCTTGAGATCTAGTTTTTTAGCACCTTCGTTAATTGTAAAGACAGATGCTCCGGCTAGGACTGAAGTAGAAAGAACTGTCCATGATAAAAATCTCCAAGGAAATTGGGTAAAAGCAAGGAGAGGTAATTTATCCCAAAGGAGTCTTGAATAAGGAAGCATGAGAAAGATTGAAAGGAAAAATACTCCGATATAAAAGGCGGTGTGTATTGCCCTGAATTGGTGTTTTTTCCAAAGAAGAAAAAGGATAATTGTTCCGAGAAGTAAAGCTGTCAGATGCAGAAGTCCTACTTGAAAGGATATTTCGTCAGAGGAGCCGGCTATTGATGCTCCAAATTCCCACTTTCGTTGCCATAGTTGTTCTGGGGAAACAAAATGATCGGGGTAGTCTTTACCGATTGTTTGGTCAAGCCTCACGTATTCTTTTTCGGCCAGAGAAGGGATCCAGAAAAAAGCTGAGAGCAAGAGTCCTATTGTACCAACAGCAGTAAAATACAAAAGTAAGACAAGTTGTTTTTTTAAGAGAACATGGAAAAGCATAAACAAACCAAGGACGATAGTGAAAATGAAAGCCATTATGTTGTGTGATAGTACAAGGAGTGCGTAGGAAACACCTGCAAGAAGGGTGTATCTAAGCCGTTTTCTTGACTCTCCTTCTGCTATTTTTTCTGTGAACATAAACAAAAGAGGGAGAATTACAAAGGCAAGGTGTTCGGCAAGTGCGCCGCGCACGTACACATTTAAGAAGCGATATGGTGCGTATATATAAAAGATTCCTGAGACTAAACCTCCCCAGTTTCCCCAATGGTTGCGTTGCCATAAAAACATAGTAATACCTGAAAGCACGAGACTTCCCAGGGAGACCATGTTTAGTGAGATGGTGAAGTTTGCACCAAGTAAATGAACTGCTTCCCCGAGCCAGTAGACAAGAGGGTAATTAAAGTTGAAGAAATAGTAGCCGTAACCATACATTAGGTTTTTACTTAGACGGGGAGGAAAATGACCGTCTTTTAATGCAATATCAAATTCTTGTAGTCTTATGATGTGTCCTATTCCGTCGTGTGTTGTGAAGTAGCTGGGTTTGAGAAGCTCCCAAGATGCGGGGATTGCGAGAAGAATTAAAAGTATGACGAACAGGGGTGTTAGGACAGTTTTTAGACTATTCATCGTGCTTTGAGATTAAATACTAGATCTTTTCTGTAACGCGATATTCTAGGTATTTTCCTAACATTAATCGAGTGTGGGCATCTAGTCCTGGTAGTGCTCCAAAGATAAAACCAACTACTGGCATTAGTATGTATTCGAATGGTACCAACCACCCTCGCCAGGCGGGAACGGTTGCTGGCCTTGGTGGTTTATGTTTTGATTCAATAATAAGCATGATTATTAAGAAGGAGAGTGCTATTGTAAGGATGATTGAGGAGAGACCTGGTAGTGTGTATCCGATAACTGTTCTTGAGAATTCTGGGTTGAGTAACACTGGTGCTGAAATGCCGAGTGTGATGATAAACCAGTTTACTGGCCAGAGGAAATGGTCACGTATTAGAGTAATTAGCCTAAAGGTTTTTGTTAGCAAAGGCACGTTTGGGGTTAAGAGGAAGTTTTTTATAACATAGGGGTCATCGGATACGCCCCAAGCCCAACGTTGGTATTGGAAGTATTGACTTTTGATGGTTCCCCAGGTGCTATTTCCTTCTGCTGCGTCGGCAAAAAGGGGTAGATATATTGCTTCTACTTCTACTTTGCCTTGTGTTTTATAAAAGGCTTTAAAAAAGATGTGGTAATCTTCTGGGATTATGTCTGGATCCCAGTATCCTACTTGGTCGAGGAGATAGAAAGACAAAGAGTAATTTTGCGCATTGACCAGGCGATCTTTTCTTGGAAGTTGGGAGAGATTCCAAATTGAGGATAGAGAGTTAAGGACCCTTGTTATTGCTGGGAGCTTCCAGATATTTTGGTAAAAAAGCACTGCGGGTTGCCAGAATTTGTGGTGTCTGTCGGGGTCGGTTAAAAACTTATAGGTGAGGTAGGAGAAGTGTTTTGGGTGGTAGTAGTGATCTGCGTCACAAGAGGTTATGGTCATGTACTTGATGTCCATTTTTTTCTTGTCGACAAGTTTTTTTTTGGCTTCTAGAGCGGCGTGTCGTTCGTTTGAGGATTTACCTACCACTTCTCCGGGGACTAATTTGTGTACTGTTACTAGAAGGTTTCCAAAGAGTTTCCCAAACTCTTTTCTTAGAGCTGTTGCCTTTTCTTTTCTTGCGGTTTCATCTTCTTTGAATTCCATTGCTAATACTATGTGTAGTTGCTTTAAAGGTAAGTCTTGGTTGGCAATGGAGCTTAGAGTTCTTCGAAGTATATGTATTGGTTCTTTGTAGGTTGGTATGACTACTACATGGTGTACTTTTTTCCAGCCTGGGAATTTTTGTATGTCACTTTTCCAGTCGTATTTTTTGGATGCTTCTATGCGAAGATGTGAGACGCTTGAGGTAATGGCGATAGTTAGACCTTGGAAAAACCAATAAATGTCAAAAAGGAGAACAAAGTAGGCAACAACCATGGGGATAAAAAGAATTCCCCAGTAGGGAAAAAGTATTAGGTTCCAAGATACGAAACCTGGGAGGATTTCAAGTACTCGGTGAAACCCCTTCTTATGCGCAAGAACAAACTTTTGGAACATATTGGGCTTTTGGAGTATTTTACCATATTTTAATTTGACTCTTATACTATGAGTTTGGTGTAATGTGTCTCTAACTGTCTGATTGGCAGATGGCTCGCACCTTGACGTTTCAAGGCTAAAACCTAAAGGGAGTGACACCCTCGTGAATATACGGACAACCTTGGTAGACCGCAGGCTCGTAGCAGCGGTACTCGAAGGTATCCCCGAGTTGCCTGAGAGCGTGGTAAAGTACCACCTTGCGCATTTGGACGACCTGCATCGCGCCATAGCTGAGATGCTTCTGGTACCCATGTCGTCCTGTGCCTTCAAGCCCGGAGTTTTGGAGGCTGTACGTTTGCTCGGAGGTCAGTACGCCGAGGCTCGGCTAACCCAAGTTCCTGGCAACGAGACTCTCGAGTCCCAGCGCAGGACTCAGGTGATCAAGTTCTGGACCGACTGGCACTTCAAGTCCATGAAGGAGGGTGAGGAGCTGCAAATCAGCCCCAGCTTGGGAACAGAGGTTGTCTACCTCCACAACCTGGTCGAGGGCAGCCTCCGCTGCACCTTTGATCGAGTCGAAGGGAAAAAGTGCGTGGAAGATATCCTCACACAACTACCTGTGGTGGAAGGTCTCCGCTGGGTAGTTGGCAATTCGTCGACCATTACGCGAGTCTTGGCCAACCACCTGAGAGACACCGGACAGTATCTATTGCCGACCTGGACCTGGACATGGACAACAGACACTTACAAGTTGTCCGAGCCCGGAGGCCTTCACCGCTTGCTCGTTGGCGACTTCGGCTCGTTCGGTGTCCATGTCAGCAACTACCCACCTGGCTATTGGGATGACAGCTTTGGCCTCTTTGTTCTGGGAGTTCCCGCCTAACGGCGAAGGCCTGCCTAGGACATTCCCGGGCACGGATTTGCATTAATTTGCACGTTCGTGCCCTTTTCTTTTGCTAAAATGGTGTGAGAGAGCGCTTTTTGGAAATTAGATTGATAGAGAAAGCTGGGGTATGGCATTGACTTTTTGGGGTATGTTGTTTTACCTCATCACAAGTTGGTGCGCACAAAAACAAAAAGAAGAATATTCAGAAAAATTAAACAAAAATTGGAAGATTTTAGAAATAAAAATCTTGACTCAAGCACATTCAACCAGAGTGTTCAGTCTTATCTTGGGGTATTAAGCCATGCGAATACCCACGAACTAACAGAAAATCTTAAAAACCAGATATGGATTGAGACTGTTTAGGCTAGCCTTGGGAAAAGAGGTTCGGTGGACCATTTTGTTGCTTGACGTTCTGTACAAAATTTTGTAATATTAGCTGTGGTTAAAACTTTACCTATTACTAAAGCGCGGGAGGAGTTGACAGAGCTGGTTAATAAGGCTAACAAGCTACTTAACGAGTACGTGATTACGGTTAATGGTGAGCCCAGGGCGGTTTTGATGTCAATTGCCGAGTATGGATCTTGGAAGGAAACAGTGGATATACTCAGTGACACTGGTTTGGTTAGTGCCATTAAGAAAGGCGAGGAAGATATAGAAAAAGGACGTTATATTACTTTTGAGCAGTTGAAAAAAGAACTCAAATTGGGTATATAGAACCTGTTTCAACTACGTATAAAAGATTTTCTCCGAAAATCTCTTCAACTTTGTATAAATTATTTATTTCTACTAGAGTCAAGAGAGAGCTTAAGAAGATTTCTAGATCTCATAAGGAAGCAATTGTTAATGCTCTAATGGAATTGAAAGACGATCCTCTAGTTGGTAAGCCTTTGACTCGTGAGCTGACAGGGAAGTTTAGTCTAAGGGTAGGAACATATCGCGTAATATACAAAATTAATAGGCAAGACAAAATTATTTATATTTTGACTGCAGGACATCGTTCGACTGTTTACAACTGAATTTAAATCCTTGGGAAAAGGGGTTCGGTGAAGGAGATTTTGGGGCCTTTAAATTGTTTTTCGATTTTTTCTGCGGTTTTGGGGAGAAAAGGTTTGAGCAAGGAGGCAATTTCGTTGATTTTGACAACGAGGTGCTCTAGAGTTTGTTTTAGACTTTCCCCTTCTTGTTCCCATGGGCGATTCTCGTCAATGAATTTGTTGGCTTCGGATATTTTTTCCCAGACAAAGCTAACGGAGTCATTGAGCCGAAACTCTTCGAGTGTTTTGTGATAGGGTGCAAATTGAGGGTTTTGAATGTTGACTTTGGCAGGCGGGAATTCAAAATTACTTGATTCAGCGATTTTTGCGACTCGGGATACTAGATTTCCGAGATTATTTGCCAGGTCAGAATTGTAAGTGTCTTTAATTGTGGAAAGTTTGATGTCAGTATCTTCAGTAAGAGGACCGTAGCGAAGAAAGTAGTGTCTGGTACCATCTACGCCAAATTCTTTTACTAACTCTGTTGGCCGAATAATGTTACCTAAAGATTTACTGATCTTCTGGCCATCGATTGTAGCAAATCCGTGGCCGTAAATTGTTTTAGGGAGAGGGTATCCAGCGCTCTTGAGCATAGCAGGCCATAAGAGAGCGTGCCAGCGAACGTTATCTTTACCTAGTATGTGAACACTTGCGGGCCAAAAGTCAGGTGCTCCGGAAATATAATTTAGCAAGGCGTCGAACCACACATAAAAAACATGTTTTGGATCATTGGGTATTGGTATGCCCCAGCTAACCTTATCTCTTTGTCTGGATATAGCTATATCTCGCAACCCTTGGTCTAAAAAGGCCAGCATCTCGTTTTTTCTGGCTTCTGGTTTTATAAAATTTGGGTTTTCTTCTATGTGATTTCTCAAGAAATTTTCATATTTGGACCAAGTGAAGAAATAATTTTCCTCTTCAATAGATTGAAGTTCTCGTGTGGGATGTAACGGGCACTTCCCATCAACAATCTCACCCTCGGTTTTATAAGATTCACACCCCACACAATAAAGGCCCTTATAAGTTCCTTTATAAATATCACCATTACTTTTAACTTTGAGATAGAATTCCCTTACTAATTCTTTATGATCCGGGTCGGTTGTTCTAATGAATCGATCGTAACTTATGTTTAGGGAGTCTATCTGCTCTTTATCTTTTGCCGAGATTTCATCAACAAACTCTTTGGGTTCTTTACCAGCTTTTTTTGCAGCTTGCTCGCTTGTGGTCCCGTGTTCGTCTGTGCCGGTTAAAAAGAAAGTTTTGTCTCCAAGTTGTCTATGGTAGCGGGCCAAAACATCAGCCAATATCTTTTGATAAGCATGACCTATGTGGATTACATCATTTGTGTAATCAATTGCTGTAGTAATGTAATATTTATTCATGGTTTATCTTAGCATAAAAAAAGCCCCTTTCGGGGCTATAGACTTATTGGGTCTTTTTTAGCCCCGTCCTCGCTCCTTTTTCATTTGCATATTTTTAGTTTCAAACATTAGGTTTATTGTAGTTAAGCGGATTGCTCTTGTCAAATCTGGGTTGTCAAAAGTTAGCTCAATCTTTTGGTGAACTTTTTGATTCTTTCTGCCCAGACTTTTGCCCATTCGTCTGCTTTAATGTGTTGAAGAGCTAATCTTGCTCCTTTGTGCTTTTTCATTGTTTCCTGGACGCTGGCAACAGTTGCACTGGAGACTTTAAGATTTGTTCGGATGTTGTTGTAACCCCTACCTTTGTCTAGCCAATATGCAATGGCTAGTCTTTTTGCCATTGTTTCGTGTTCTGATTTTGATAGGAATGCTTCCAATAAAAGACCAATTTCCTCAGGAGTTTTTAGGTCAGCGATAAGCTCGTGAAGTGTTGTGAACAGCTCTTTTTCTAAATGCTTGTTGATTCTATTTTTAGAAACCCGCATGTTTTAGAGCAGTTTGTTTGGTTGAAGTTTACAGTCTTATATTGGTAATGTCAATCTCTTGTAAGGTAATACTCTAATGCAGTTAGGATGCTAATTATTAAGATGAGATTTAGCCAAGTTCCGGCTCCAAAGTGTCCTAATACGATAAAAAGGGAAATACCACTACTTATCAAGAATCCACGGCGTGTGTTTGCAAGTATTAGGGCCCAGATAAAAAGAAGTGATAAAAATGTTAATACTAAAAAGAGAATTGGGAGGAGTGGTAATTCGGGGGGAACAAAGAAAAAGATTGTTGACCATATTCCGATAAGGAGGAGTACGATGGTAAGTGCTGGTAGAAAGTTTTTTTTGTGCTTCACTCTCTCTTTGAGCATTATGTTATGATACACCAAAGTTAGCTGTGGTAGAATTAAGGACTTTATGACGCAAGAGATGTTCTTGGTATTGATAGTAGTTGCTGGTGGTTTTTTAGGGATTGTTTGGATAGTGAACAGACGATTATCAAAAATTAGCGAGAACAACACCAATGATGCACTTGTTCAGTGGTTAAAGGCGAATCAAGAGGTATTAGCTCAAAGTAATAAAAATATCACAGATACCTTACAGCAGAATACGAGGGATATTAACGAAAGATTGGATAGAGCCGCTCGAGTTATTGGGGATTTACAGAAAGAAGCGGGACAATTTTCCGAGGTCTCAAGGTCGATGAAGGACCTTCAGGATTATCTCAAAAGTCCTAAATTGAGAGGGAATTTGGGTGAGGAGGTTTTGAATGACCTTCTTATGCAATCTTTGCCTCGAAATGCAATATTTCTTCAGTATCAATTTAAGTCTGGTGATAAGGTGGATGCAGCTTTAAAGACCGATGCTGGAATAATACCGATTGATTCAAAGTTTCCAATGGAGAATTTTCAGAGGATGATGCAGGAGGAGAAGAAAGAAGACAGAGAACGGGGCAGGCGGGAATTTGGTCGGGATGTGCGGCACCACATTGATGCAATTGCGAAGAAATATATACTGCCCCAAGAAGGAACAGTGGATTTTGCAATTATGTACGTTCCTTCGGAGTCAGTGTATTACGAAATTGTAACAACTCCAGAGATTATTAAATACGCTCGTTCCGAGCGCGTTTATCCGGTGTCCCCTACTACTCTTTATGCACATTTGCGCATAATTTTAATGAGTTTTGAGGGGAAGAAGATAGAGCAGCAGGCTAGGCAGATTTTATCTGCTATTAGAGCGATGCAAAAGGACTATGAAAAAACTGGTAGTGTTTTGGGTGTATTGGGGAGACATATTAATAATGCATACAATTCTCTCAATACTGTAACCTCTTCCTTTACCCAGCTTGGACAGAAGATTTACTCTACCCAAGCTTTAGGACAGGAGACAATGGATGAGGAAGTGAAGTTGGAGCCAGGGTCAAATAATACTTAAGCTTCGTGATACAATTTCTTCGCAATGAGGACGGATGTTACTTTAAATGATCAGCAGCGGGTTGCTGTACAGTATGGTGAGGGATCACTTCTAATTATTGCAGGGGCGGGTACTGGGAAAACTACAGTTATTACAGAGAGAGTAAAATATCTTATTTTGGAGCGGAATGTGTTGTCTTCGGAACTTCTTGCTTTAACTTTTACCGAGAAGGCATCTCGGGAAATGGAAGAACGTGTGGATGTTGCAATGCCTTATGGTTATGCACAGATGTGGATTTCTACTTTTCATTCTTTTGGTGATCGAATTTTGCGAAATGAAGCGGTACATATAGGGCTTGATCCTAGGTATAGATTAATAACAGAGGCCGAAGCGATAAGGTTTATAAGAGAACATCTTTTTGAATTTGAGTTAGTGTACTTCCGTCCATTAGGGAATCCAACAAGGTTTTTAAGTGGGATGTTCCAGCATTTTTGTCGTTTAAAGGATGAAGATATATGCGCGTTTGATTATGTAAAGTGGGCAGAGAAACAAAAAGGAAGAGGTCGAGAGAACGAGAAGTGGTTGGAGTTGGCTCATGCTTATTTTAAGTATGAGGAATTGAAAAATAAATACTCGGTTATGGATTTTTCGGATCTTATTTCAAATACTTTGAAGCTTTTTAGAGAAAGGCCGAATGTTTTGGAGCAGTACCAAAAACAGTTCAACTATATTCTTGTTGATGAATTCCAGGATACCAATATTGCACAGTATGAGTTGATAAAACTTCTTGCACCACCTTCTAAAAATGCAAACCTTACTGTTGTGGGGGATGATTCACAGAGCATTTATAAATTTAGGGGCGCAGCGATTTCGAATATCCTTAACTTTATGAAGGACTACAAGGGTGCGGAAATTGCTGTATTAACCAAGAACTATCGTTCGACACAGGCTATTTTAGATCGGGCTTATCAATTAATTCAACACAATAATCCTGATACGCTGGAAGCTAAACTAGGAATTGACAAGAATTTGGTTAGCGTGAAAGAACAAAGGGGTCAGGATGTAGAGTTTATACATGCAGATAGAGTTGAAAATGAGGCAGAGCTTATCGTCAAAAAGATTCTTCAATTGCTTGAAGAGGAAAAGAGGAGTTTTTCTGATTTTGCGATTTTAGTAAGAGCGAATAACCATTCCGAACCTTTTGTTCAAGCGCTTTCTCGAGCTGGACTTCCCTACCAATTTTTGGGTCCGGGTCAACTTTTTCGTCAACCGGAAGTGAAGGAACTAATAGCTTATTTAAAAGTTCTTTATAACTTTGAGGATTCGATTGCTTTTTATAAGGTTCTATCAATGGAGCACTTTGATATACCGGCTCGAGACTTAGCTGTTATAACGAATTATGCTCGGCGAGTCAATGTAAGTCTTTTTGAAGCAGCGGAACGAGTTAACGAAATTTTTGTATCAGAGGGGGCGAAGAAAAAAGTTTTAGATATTGTTGCCATGATACATAACCATTTGAAACTTGTTCCAAGTAAGTCTGCTGGGTATATAGTTTATCGATTTTTAGAAGAGTCAGGTATCTTGCAGTTTATGGGAAGTTCGAAGAACGCAACGGACGAGAAGAGGACGCAAAATATTGCTCGTTTTTTTGACAAACTAAAAACTTACGAGACTGATCACGAGGATGCTTCGATTTTTGCTGTGGTTGATTGGATAGAGCTTTCTTTGGATTTGGGTGAGTCACCTTTAGCGTCGAATTATGATTGGGCGAGAGAAGATGCTGTAAATATTTTGACTGTTCATTCATCTAAAGGTTTGGAGTTTCCTGTAGTTTTTGTTGTTAATCTTGTTGATCAACGCTTTCCCACACGAGAAAGAAGTGAACAGATTCCTATACCAGATGAGTTAATAAAAGAGGTTTTGCCACAAGGGAATTATCATTTACAAGAAGAACGCCGTCTTTTTTATGTTGCTATGACTCGTGCGAGGGAAAGGTTGTATTTAACGGCGGCGGATTATTACGGAGAAGGAAAAAGGGAAAAGAAAATATCTCTTTTTGTTCCGGAAGCGCTTGGTGTAGAGGTGCTTCAGAAGAAAGCAAAGAAAGTGGAACAGTTATTAATACTTGATTATTCTCCTTTAGATCGGGAACCGTTTCAGGGTGGGGTTTTACAGCCTATTACCTACTTGTCGTATTCTCAAATAGATTGTTTTAATTTTTGCCCGTTGCATTACAAGTTAAGGTATGTTTTAAAAATTCCTACTCCGCCTACTGCGGCTTTGAGTTTTGGTAACACACTTCATGCAACCCTTAAGAATTTTTGTGAGTTACCCAAGAGTGAGATGGGGAATGAAGAGAAAAAAATATTGGAAATTTATGATAGGAACTGGATATCGGAAGGTTATACAAGTCGCTTGCATGAGGAAAAAATGAAGAAGAGAGGGCGAGAGTATTTATTAGATTATTTGAAAACTGATTTACATAGTACACGTGAGCCCCTTGCGCTTGAAAGACCTTTTACCCTGTCAATTGGTAAGTTTTTAAAAGTGGGAGGAAAAATAGATCGTGTGGATAGGACTGAAAATGGAATTGAAATCATTGATTACAAGACGACGGATTTGTCTTTTAAGGATTTGCCTACCTCAAGAGAGCTAGAAAAAGATCTTCAACTCTCGGTCTATGCACTTGCAGCAACTATGATTCAAGATCCTATTTTTTCGAAAATGCCCGAGCAGATCAAACTCTCTCTTTATTATCTTGATAAAGGTACGAAGGTTTCTACAACAAGAACAGCTAAACAGTTGGAGGTGGCTCGCAAGGATATTTTGAGAATGAAAGAAGAAATAGAAAAATCGGATTTTGTTTGTTCTGGTAACTTTTGGTGCAAGAGTTGTGAGTACAAGCTTTTTTGTGAGGTTAGTGGTAATTAGAGAGAGAGGATTCTCAGTAGTGGGTTATAATATCTAACGAGGGTTTTGGGGTATTCAATTGTGTTTCCTCCGAATCCTTCCTTAAATCGTGTGAAACCTTTCCAGGATTTTGTTTGTGGGTAACGCTTATCGTAAATTCCTTCGAAGTCAAAAATTTTACACCCTATCTTTTTTGCGAGTTTTATAGCTTCCCAGGTAAGGAGGGTGGGGGCGAAAAGCCTATTCCCTTCTTTGGTTGATGCCGCATACATGTAGTAGGTAGTGGTTGGTGATTTGATGAGCAAGATTCCAGCCAAAGGGTTTACTACACTCCTATGTAGGAGTGTAGTATTGTTGGCTAATAAAAGATGTGCTTTTTTTTCAAAGGCATCCCACAAGGCTTGGATTTCTTTTTTTTGAGAAAAAAAATTTCCACGTTTTTTTGCTCCCTCATGCCATAGTTTTATAAAAGCATCTATGTTAGATGATTCCTGGATAGACATTCTGCGTTTTTGGGAAAGTCGGATGTTGTATCGTGTTTTGGACTTCATTTGATTGAATATTTTCTCTTCCGACTGCTCCAGATTTATGTGGATTGTTTTAGGTGGTAGAAAACAGGTTTTTGCGATAGAGAAAGCTGAAGGGTTTTTTTGTTCTTCTTCTTGGGGTTCGATGTAAATAGCTGCGAGAGAATAATTCTGTTGTAGTTTCTCTAACTGCTTTTTGTTTGGAACACACTGCGGTCTTTGGATTTTGGCTATTTTACCAATTAAAGGGATATTTCTAATAAATACTCTATTTTTAATACTTCCTACTTCATACTTTTCTGTTTTCCATCCAAGTATTTCCATATACCTTGCGTACTCGTGTGTTTGTCTTATGTCCTTTGATATCATGATTCGAATCATTAGATCACCGAGGTAGTTTTATCTAAAGTTTGGTTTTGGCAGAGGGAGGTGGGCTGCGAGCTTAAGAGCTTTCCATCTTAGTTGTTCAGCTATGCGATAAACAAGGTAAAGGTTTGGATTTATAACAAGATCCCATGTTCCTATAAACTCGATGGTTTTTGGTGCGAATCCTTCTTTAAAACGAGTGAATCCTTTGCCCTCTTCTTTTCCCCAAAGATCGAATGTTTTAAGTTTTAATTTTTTTCCATATCGGATTGTTTCCCACATCATAAGGTAAGAAGCCATTAGATTTCTATGTTGGTCCGAAGATGCACCATAGGGATAGTAAAGCAGGTCTTTGAAGGAAAAAAGAATCCAGGCAATAAGAATTTCCCCCCCATACTTTGCGGTAAGCAAACGTGCCCTCAGTTCATTTTGACTTTTGACTTTTGATTTTTGATTTTTTAATGTTTCCCACATTAGTCTGTGGTATTTTTCCGTATGAGCATAAAAACCTTGTCTTTTTGTTGTTTGTTCGGTTAAATCGAGATATTTTTCAAAAGCTTCTTTAGAGTTATCTTCAACGACTGTGACTCCGTGACGCTGAGCGACCCGTATATTGTAACGAGTTTTAGGGTGCATGTTTTTAAGAAGTTCTTCTTCAGACTTTGTAAGATCTATCCAAAAAGTTTCTTTGGTAAATAGCGTTTTTCCTTTTTTTGCTCCACTGTTTTGTAATAGTTTGATGGTATTGTTTGCGTTTTTGTCAGTGGTTACAAGATTTGGTTCCATCTTGATAAAAATTAAGTTCTCTTCTTTTCCTAGGTTTTTTAGAGCCTCAAGCATTTCTTGGGAAAGAAGGCCTCCTTTGAGGAAAACACCTATTTTATACGGAGTGTGAGGTATCGGATGAATTGTTAATTGGGCGCTTTCGATAAGTTTGCCTTTGTCAAAAACTCCAAGTCTTATTACTTTATTTCCTGTCTTTTCTCTAAACTCTCCCCATTCCCAGGATTGAATGGGATGAGTTGCAACTTTGTTGAAAGCTGTTTTGTCTTTTTCTGTTATTTCTCGAATGGTTTTGCTCATACGTAGTTGAAGAGATTTTCAAAGAAAATCTTTTATGGATAACTAAAAGTCGTCAATAAAATCTAAATTACGGATGTTAAAGTATGGTTTAGAATACACATTTTCAACTAGGTTTTCTGAGATGTCTCCAAGGAAACGGGATGGAAGGCTTGTTCCCGATTGTCCGAAGATCATTCTACGGGATGCAAAGGTTAGGTATAGAAGTTTTTTGGCCCGAGTCATTCCGACGTATGCCAGGCGACGTTCCTCCTCAAGCTCATCTATGCTTTCGAAGGAACGTGAGTGAGGGAATAGTCCTTCTTCAAGCCCTATTATAAAAACAACAGGAAACTCAAGTCCTTTGGCAGCGTGCGTAGTCATTAATGTTGTGACTTGATTGCTGTTTGTGGATTGAAGTACTCCCCTGTGGTTTTGTGCAGTTTCTATAAGAGTTACTTGCTCTAAGAACTCATGAAGTTTAGGGAACTCTGATGCCACGGAACGCAGTTCTTTAATATTTTCTAGTCGTGCAGCATCTTCTGGGTCTTCTGGATTGTATAGACTTAAATAATCAGTTGCTTGCAGTGTTTCGTCTAGTATTTCTATTGTGGGCTTGTTTTCGAAATTGACCTTTTCGCAAAAACTCTCAAATTTGGTAAATCTTCTTTTTCCCAGGTTTCTTGCTCGTTTTTTCGAAACGCTATCTTTTGGGTTAGAGATTAGCTTAAGGTAGGAAAGAACATCTTTCACTTCGCGACGGTCGTAAAAACGAAGTCCTCCTACTAAGACATACGGTATGCCTTCGTGCAAGAAAGCTTCCTCGAGTGTTCTGGATTGAGCGTTTATTCTATATAAAACTGCGCAATCGGAAAATGTAAGATTTTGGGATATGAGTTTTTTTACTTCTTTTGCAACAAAAGTGGCTTCGTCCATTTCTGATTGTGCTTGGTAAAGCTTTATTCTCTCTCCTCCGCTGTTTGTTGTCCATAATTTGAGAATTGGATGATTTTTGTTTTTGTTTATAACGTCGTAGGCAGCATCGAGAATATTTTGAGTTGAGCGGTAATTTTGTTCTAGATTAATGGTTGTTATATTGGGGAAGTCTTCTTTAAGGTGCATTAAATTTCTATAATTGGCCCCGCGCCATGTGTATATTGTTTGAGAGAAGTCTCCGACGACCGTTAGGTTACTGTTTTTGCCTACGAGGAGTTTTACAAGTTGGTATTGTGCTCTATTTGTGTCTTGCCACTCATCGACCAAAATGTGGGAGTATTGATTTCGGTATTTGTTTAATGTTTCTTTGCTGTTACTCAGGAGTTTAACTGTAAAAATGAGTAAGTCGTCAAAATCTAAAGCGTTATTTTCGCTGAGGATTTTGTGGTATTCGAGGTAAACTTTGGCGATATTTTTTTGCCACTCACTGCGTACGTATTGGGCATATTCTAAGGCGTCTATTAGTTCGTTTTTTGCTTGGGATATAGGAGACAGAATGCTATTGGGTTTAATTGATTTGTCCAGCCCTAGTCGTGCCAGAGCCTCTTTTAGTGTATCGAGTTGGTCACCGGTGTCGTAGATTATGAAGTTTGGGCTAATTCCTATAGCTTGACCGCTTTCTCGTAAGATTTTTGCACAAAAGGAGTGGAAAGTTCCTGCGAAGGGAGGTTTGAGGGCTGTTTTTCCGGTTTCGTTGGGGGATAGTAATCTTAGAATACGGTTGCGCATTTCGCCGGCTGCTTTGTTTGTGAAGGTTTGGAGTAGGATGTTTTCGGGAAACACTCCTTTTTCTTCTATTAACCACGCTGCTCTGTGGGTGAGTACGCGAGTTTTACCAGAGCCTGCGCCTGCAAGGACCAAAAGAGGTGTACCCCAATGGGTTACTGCTTCTTGCTGATTAGGGTTTAAATCAGCTAGAATTGAATCTGTTTCTGGCATGAATCGATTGTACCACAGCACCTATCGCTTCTTCTTGTTTCCTAAGCGGCACAAGCTTTTGTTTGTGCTAGTTATTGTTTTTGTTGTTTGCCTTATTTTTTTAAGTCCTTTAGTAAGGTATGTTCCCCAGATGGAAGCTCTTGCTGAAGGTTTCCTTTTTGGTTCTTTGGATAAAGTTGCCCAAACAGATGGGAGAACAAATTTTTTGATACTTGGTTTGGGTGGACCGAAAAATGAGCCGTCTGGGTTGACGGATACAATATTGTTCTTGTCTTTTGACCATTCCCGAGGGCGTCATTTACTACTTTCGATTCCTCGGGATATATGGGTTAGTTCTATGCAGGCAAAGTTGAATTCTGCTTATTATTATGGGAATCGAAATGATGGCTTGGGAATGGAGTGGACAAAGCGTTTTGTTGAGGAGATTGTTGGGCAGCCGATTCATTATACGACGGTTATTTCCTTTGAGGGGTTTGTAGAGATGGTGGATTTATTTGGTGGAGTTTCTGTTAATGTAGAGCGGGGTTTTACGGATGAGAAGTACCCGATTACTGGTCGGGAGGATGATGTTTGTGGGGGTGATCCTAATTTGAGTTGTAGATGGGAGAAGATAAGCTTTTCGCGAGGCTTGCAAACGCTTAACGGTTCCACGGCTTTGAAGTTTGTACGCTCTAGACATAGTGAGGGTGAAGAGGGAAGTGATTTTGCTCGTTCAGCAAGGCAACAAAAGATGATACTTGGGGTTCGGGAGAAGCTTTTATCTCCATGGTTTTTCTTAAATCCAATTAAAGTTGATAATATGCTTCAACTTGTGACTAGACACATAGAAACAAATCTACCCCAAGCGAGTACTGGGATTTTTGGGAGGGCACTTCTTTATGTAAAGTCGGAAAATATTCGTTCTGAAGTTTTAGATGGGGTTTACCAAAAGAATGACAAGCCCAGTTTTTTGCTTAATCCTCCGGTATCTAAAGAGTATGGTAATCAGTGGGTTCTTGTTCCTCGGACTGGAGATTGGGAGGAGGTTCATGAGTGGGTAAGGTGTTTGCTGACAGAAGATCAGTGCACCATTGCTCAAGCGCCTGTTGCTGTTCCGACGCCGACGCCTGCTCGTTCTATTAAGATTAATAATTGATGAGGTGTGGCCAGTATAAAATGCTGACCAAAACCATGTAGCCTTAAAGGTGGTAGCTTTGGAAAAAGAACACCCCTTAAAGAAATATGCTCAGAGTTTTTTATGATATGCTGGGAATGTGGAAAAATCCGTATTTAAACTTAGACTTCAAGGCAAAACAGCAGTCTTTATTGACTGGGCCAATGTCTATGGATGGACAAACAGGCTTAACAAAGAAGTTGATCCTCGTAAACTTTACCGATATCTAAAAAGCTATAAAGATATAGATGATCTGTATTTTTACTACGGTCTAGATAAACACCCAAAGTCAAAACAGTTTTTGAGAAAAGTTAAGCAGATTGGTTTTGATGTTGTTACTAAGGAAGTAAAATATATTCCAGTTAGCATTGATGCTTCTCATTTTAAACATATTACTAGAGAAATAAAGGAATCCTTAAATATAATCAAACACTTAGAGACAGAGGACATTGAAAAAATCCTGCAAATTCTAAACAGAAAAGTATTACGTAGAAAATGTGATTTTGATATTGAGATTGCGCTCGATTGTTTTGAAAATTTGGGTAAATACAAAAGCTTCGTTTTTTTCTCTGGCGATGGAGATTTTGCAACATTGTATAAAAGATTAATTAAAGCTAAAAAACAGGTAGTAGTCGTTTATGCTCCTGGTCATATAGGTAGAGAAATATGGGAAATACAAAGAGGGCTTTTTAAAGTGAATATCCAAAATATGGGGCTTTAAAAAATCGTCCCCCCGATTTCTCGAGGGGCGTGATTGTTTCTATTTAACCACAAACAACCTCAGAAGTCAATAGCCCCCATTCGAGTTGTCGACATTTTGTCGACAGTTGAAATTAGAAGCTCCTGATGGAAAACTAAGATATACTCGTTTAACTCGAGTTTGCAACTCTTTGTTAAACGATTAGAACCCAAAATAGTTATTTAGAGTTGCAAATTCAAGTATTTTGGGTATAAGCAGATTGTGTAAATATAAAAACCGCAAGCTCAATCAGTCAGGTTCTTAAGCTAGTAGTCTCCGAAAAAGAACACCTTCCACTTTCTAGCTAGCTCTAGTGTTAGTAATTGACAGAGTAGATTTTAGTTGGTCCAGAGGAGAAAACGGGCTCCCCCAGCGCTTTTATATTTTCTTCCCTGAGGTTTGGATATTTTCTTTTTTCTAGAGTTCCTACGACTATAAATTTGATGCTGTATTTTTTAACGAGGTTTGAAACTTCTTGAATGTTAGATGAAGTGTAGATTTTTTCGACGTCGCTTGCCCGTTTTCCTGGCTCATCATATGAACCTCTCCAAAGCCACTCATGCACCAGCCACCCCTCAACTGTAGGCAAGCCAGTATAAGAGGAGACTACGTTGTTATCTGTGTAGCTGTCCCCCACTGCCTCAAGGATTGTGGATGGATTTGTAACGTTCATTCGCAGCCATTGAATTGCTTCATATTCTCCCTTGTATTCATTTTTAAGCCAGGTTTCACCTGAAAGGCCCATGTAATTTTGTAGACCATAGTAAGAGCGGACAGCAAAATAGGGATATATTGATACAAACATAAGCAAGAAAAGCAAGGGTGCCAGAAGAATAAATTGTAGCACCCGCAAGTTTCTTTTCGACTTCAATTTTTCGTTCGTCGCGATTCGGGCCACTATATATCCTATTGTTAGTGAAAACATAACAAAAGATTGGTATGTAAACTTAAACATAGTATTCGCGCGTTGATATTCATGAATATAGATATCTTTTACATAAATAATTTCTGGAATTATGATCAGGAGCCAGGAAACCAAGAGAAGAATTAGAACGAAGAAGTCAGTGTCTCTTTGTTTGTTGGTGATTTTGAATTTTTTGGTTTTGTTTAGGAAGAGAAATAGTACGAAGATAATTGTTGCGACGAGCGGTAGTCCCCAAAGAACTAAAAGCATCCGTAAAGGAGAGTGGAAATCGACAAGAGCTACACCCTTTGAAATGTTTTGGAAAGAAAGATGAAAAGGTAGGGAGGTAATTAATCCTCCTAATATTACCAGAGTGCTTGTGGCTACTGTTTTTACTATGGTTTTTAAGTGCAGACCATTTTGGGTCCAGTTTAGGTACAAGATTACTAGCCCGAAGACTAAAAAGTAAATCGGAAAGTCCCAGGCATTAGTCATGTAGAAAATTCCCAGAAGCCATGAAACCATGAGGCAATGAAGCAATGAAGCCTTTTTTTGCCAAACCATTGTGAACGCGATTGCCAGAAAAAGGAGTACAGAGGGAAGGTTTAAGAGGTGACCGTGAAGGTCAGCGACAACAAAGCTGTAGATAGGGAATTCGTGAATTGTGTTGTCTGTTGCTCCGAATAGTTTTACGATAAAGCGTGTAGCGTCTGGGTACCAATAGTTAAGGAAACTTTTTTTTGTAAGCCACCAGTAGAGAGGGTGAAGATTGCCCCCTAGGTTTAAAAGGAAGCTTGATAACAAACCAACGGCAATTAAAGGTCTGTATTTTTTGATTCCTGTTGTGTAAAGGAAATTTGCAGCAAGGGAAAATGTGTTGGTTATTGATAGGGAGAAAATGGTTGCAATCATTAGGTTATAAGTAATGTGAGATGGTATGCCGGAAAGACGCGTTAAGACTGCTGCGGTTAAGTGTCCAAAGTAGTAATAGTTAATGGATTCTCCTGTAAACCACATGTCTTGTGGAGGAAAGTAATCGCTTCTCAAAATTGAGTTGACAAAACCGAAGTCCATAAATTTCTCAAGACCCCGAATGTCTGGTTGAAATCCGCGGATAAAAGACCACGTCCCGAGTGCAAGAAAAAAAAGAACCTCTTCAAAAAGAATGATTTTCCAGTTTGGTTTTAGTGATTTAGTAAATTTTTGCGAGATGATGAAGTTTAATAGAGTAAAGAGCCCTGTTGCGAGAAATACAATTTCTGTAGTAAATGGCAAAAGTTTTAGACTACCTAGTAACCAAACGACGTAAGAAATACTTAAGATAGCAATTGTTTTGGAGAAAGCATAACCTTGGTCGAAGAAGTTTTTAAAGACTAAGGATGTTAGAGGGAAAAATATTGCTCCGAGAGCAAACAGTAGAGCCCACCAGGTAAAAATAGTTAGGAAGTCAGTAAACATTATTGCAGCTTGTCTTTGTGTTGTAAATTCTTAAGCCACTAATTTGGTTTTTGTATACCAAGTGGAAGTTTTTTTCAAACAGAGAGAAGCTGATAGGAAATTCTTCCTTGGAATATCTGGGCTGTGTTTCTATAAAATCAATTTTTTTGTTCCGTAAGAATGTACATACATCATGTTTATTTGAAGAAACATATACATCTTTTATTTCTTGGAAACGTGTATCTGTATCGTAACCCGCTGACCAGGCGAAGTATGGCCAGCCCAGGAAGATTTTTCTTCCTACTAGTGAGGCAGGATGGTATATAAAAGATGAATTTAGAAATACGGAATTTCTTGGTGTATTTTTTAGTATCCAGTTTGCATCTGGCTGTTTTGAATAGTCTATAACTTCAATGAGTCGATCGTTTTTGATCGCGAAGAAATCGATTATTCCTGATAAGATAAGAGTTAAGGCTACAAGAGGTAGGAGAATATGGAACAGCGGCCATCTTTTGAGTAATAGAATTATAGCATTAGCACTAAACATGTTTCCGACTGTAATAAATAGGTTAAAGAATTTGTGATTTGCAGCAATATCTGGTGTCATCTTAAAAAGATTTGCAAATATAAATAGTGCTCCAAAGGATAGGAAGACCCTTCGGTTTTTTCTAGTGGTTAGCAAAAACCCAATTGGCATTAAAACCAATCCTAGTCCTAGATTTAGAATCCAAAATTTAGAAAACATTTGAGGGCTAAGTTGCGAGTTTATTAAATAGCCTGGTATTAGTTCCAATGAGGACTTAGAACCTTCCCCTCTTATTAAAAAAATTTGAGGAAAGGTAATGCATAATCCAATGAGAACAAGTACACATAACCTAATGAAATCTTTCTTTCCCCAAAAGAGGCTGTAACTACTTAATACAACCATTGCCATAACAAAGACTGCGCCGTTCCAAAATGGCAATAAACCTAGCCCGATTCCACAAAGCATGGCGTGTTTCAGCTTAAATTTTTTCGACTCGGTTTTTTTATGAATAAAAAGAAATAAAAAAAGAAAAAACGTTAAAGCGGAGGCAAGGTGTCGCTGGTTGGTAAAGACATTGAGGTTCCAGAAACCACCAGTGATTAAAGATGATCTTATGTAAGGAAAGAATGCAGGGAACTCTGTATTTGTAAAAATTTCTTTTGGGGTTAAAAGCGAAATTGGATGAGTTTTAAAGAACTCAACAAAGGACAATGAGCCATTAAAAAGAAAAAATATAACAGAGAGGATAGCAACGGCCCTGCTTTTAAATAGGAATTTTGCAAGAAGATAAATTGATAAAATAAGAAGGGTAAAGGAAAGTACACTTGGAACGTTTAGTGCCCAATCTATTCTCAGTCCGATTTTTTCTAATAGACCGACAAAAAGATAAAACAAAAAATGATAACGTATCGGTTCTCCAGGGAAAATTGGATATTCAGGAGGAAAATTGTTTCCTAGAGAGAAAGAGCGTATCAGAGGAATGTGGCTTGCAAAATCACTCCAGGCTTTTGCAGCGATAAGCATTGATCCGTTTTCGTAGGAAAACGTATGCCACATAAGCCAAGTACTAAAGATTAGTGCGAAAGTTGTAAGCAGAATCTCTATTGAGTAATTTTTAATAATCTGTTTCATCTATGGCGAGTTTTGCTACTGTATTACCTAACTCTACAGCGTAATTTGTTCCTCTGTCCCAGGGATAAACTTGTTGAATGTTGGCAAGATAGAGGTTGGGGATGGGAGTTTTTAACGGAGGAATAATTTTTGAGTAATTTAGGGGGATGATTGGTTGGGCAAAGGGGGCCTTAAAAAGTTCAAAGTTCAAAGTGAAGAGTTCAAAGTTGCGATTAATTTTTCTAAGATAAGGAGCATAAACCTTGAAGAGTTCTTCTTTTGTCATTCTCATATAGGGATGATTGGTGGGAAGATAGTTGCCAACATAGATGATGTGATTCTCGTTGTAGTGCCTTTTGTCCATAAAATTGGTATGTTCTACGATAGCCAAGAAAGGAAAACCTTGGTCGTTGATGTTTAACCAGTATGTCCCGTCAGCAAGAAAGGGCTTTTTAAGTATCAGAACTAAATTAAGTGCACCCAAGCTGGATAGGTTGCTTACTTTCTTAATGTAAGTCCTTGGCAAGCCTTTTGTAATTTTGCAGAATAGTGGGGTAGGAAGGGTGCAAATTACACGATCCGCTAGATGCCTGCCACCTTGGTTGGTGGTAACGACGAAACTGTTGTTTGTTCGTTTAATTGAAGTGCCTCCGTTTCCAAAAATAAATTGTGCACCATACTTCTCTGTGGTGTGCTGTATGTTTTCCGCAAGTTGTTGGAATCCTCCTTCGGGGTAGCCAAGTGAGGTGCTTCTTTTTTTGACCCTTGCCCAAAACCACGATGCAGGGATTGATTCTTTATGTTTTCCAAACTTTGCTTTAAATAAAGGTTCCCATAAGATTTTCCAGGTGCTTTGCCCCATTGTCTGTTTGAGGAAATTTGCGGCGGTTATTTTTTCGAGAGGTTTCCAGAGTGGTGTGAATTTAAGATAGGCTAGTGTTATTCCAGCTCGGATTTTTTCTATAAGCGAAAGGTGTGGAAAAGCAAGAAGCGAGGTCGGTGAGTCAAGCTGGTAGGTGTTTCCATTAACAAAGGTTGAGGTTTTTGGGCGAGTGAATAGAATTTTGTGATTAACTTCTTTTGCTAGGTTTTTAATATGCTTGTCAGAAGTAAACAGATGATGGTAATGCTTTTCCAGAGGCCATTTCCACCCCTTGTCTTTAAATCCAATAGCTAGGCCTCCGGGTTGTTGTTCTTTTTCAAAGACTGACACATTGTGACCAAGTTTTGCAAGCCGTAGACTTGCGGCAAGACCAGTAAAACCAGCACCTATTATACAAATACGCATATCTCAAATTGTACATCAGGGAGGCTTACAGGGCGAGAGCTATACCGAGGAACAGGACTATTGCGCCTGCTATGGCAAGCATGATGGTTGGTAGGCTGGTTCCGGAGACAGGTAGAGAGTCACCGGATACTGTTGGGGTTACGGTTGTTGCTTTTTTAGTAGGTGTTGGGGTGGAGGTTGTTTGAGTGCCACCTGCTGGTTTGGTTGTTGGTGTTGGTGTAGTTTGAGTACCCCCACCACCTGATCCGCCAGTTTGGGTGGGGGTTGGAGTGGGGCTTGCCCCTACGGCTTGAGTAGGAGTGGGGGTTGTGTCTGGTGAGGTGGTGGGTGTTGGGGTTGGCGTTGGTGCAAGGATGGTGATACTTGTGCCAGTTTTGTTAACTATAATGTCTGTGCTTGCGCCTTCGCCAATTCCCCTACCTTTAGTTTGGGTGCCGAAGTCTACAATGGTAGTACCTGGGGATTTTCCTTTAAATTTTAAAGTTGCCAGGATGCCTTCCCCTTGCGGTGGGTTGGCGGGTTGGGCGCCATAAGTAACAGAAGCTGTACCTGTGGTATTGTCTATTGCCGGTTGTACGAATATATTTGGCAGGAAGGTGCCTGGTGTAATTTCTTTTAATTCTAATTTCTGGGGGTCGAAGGTTATGTGAAGTTCTGCTCCGGTGGTGGTATTTGTTACAGTGTTCATGTTAACAGAGAGGTCGATTTCATCCCCAACTTTTATAGTATTTGTAGGAGGCAATATTGAAAGTGTACTTGCAGGAGCTGCCTTTTTCCTCATTTCTTGTTGTCTTTGAACGAGGAATAGACCAGCGACTAAGCCTAGAGCCAAAATAATGAAAATAACGATTCCTATGATTATTTTCTTGTTCATATGTAGTTAAAGAGATTTTTTCTCTTCAAAAAGATCTTTTATATATCTATTGGACTCTTACTATAGAGCTTGCTTCTGTCTGAGCAATATTTCCGGTTTTACCCAGAGCGACAACTTTTGTTTCATTGGCTAAAGAGATGTTGGTTGCACCTTCTTTTACTCCAAGGATTTTTAGATGAGCAAGGTTTCCCTTTCCTGGTTTTGGGGTGAGAGTTCCTATTGTAAAGATGGCTTTACCTTCTTTGTTGTCCACTTGATTAAGAAAGATAGTGGGTTTTTCCAAGAAGTCTCCATATAAAATGTCGACTATTTTTACTACTGTTGGATCAAATTTAATTTTTAGTTCCGCGCCAGTGATTTTTTCCTCTGGGGCATCAATGGTTATGGTGACAGTTGTTTCTTTATTTGCTTTTACAACAAGCTCTTTGGGTAATAGGTAAATACGCGAGGAGTTAACAATTGCTTCCTGCTCTTGTTTTAAGGGAGGCGTTGTATTTGATGAAGTTATTTTTTGAGTAGAGTCAATTGTAAAAACTAGTGCAAGCAAAACAGTAACGCACAAAATTGAGATTTTCCACTCTTGTGGGTTGGCAGAGTCCATTATCTTAGTATGCAAGTGTTAGTACAAAAACGCAAGAGGATGTAGGGATTTTTATCCACTGTTGATTCTCCTGCCGAAATTTTCCACAAATACATTAAAGTCATCAAGGTCTACTTTTCCGTCTTTTGTAAAGTCGGCAGGGCTTCCTCCTTCTGGCATCCTGGGCCCGAAGTGCTCAACGAACACAGTAAAGTCATCAAGGTCAACGATTCCGTCTTCAGTTATGTCACCTGTGAGTTGTGTTGGTGTTGGGGTGGCAGTTACCTGTCCGGTTGGGGTGGGGGTTAGAAGTTCTGTTGGTGTGGGGGTCAGAGTACTGGTTGGGGTAGGAGTTGTGTCTGGTGAGGTGGTGGGTGTAGGGGTTGGTGTAGAGGTGGGTGCTAGAGTCGGAGTTGGTGTTGGGGTCGGGGTTGGTTCTACGATTGAGTATGAGACGGAGGTTTTGGTAACAGGGATAAATGTATGACTTGATGGTGAGGTGGCATAGACATTTGTAAATTCCAAGGAACCTGTAGCAGGAGTTTGGGAAGCGGAGAAGTTGACATCAGCCAGATGAAGAATGCCCTTACCTGTTATTTGGCCATAAGGGCTTATTCGTACGACTCTTGCTGTGTTAGTTTGCCAATCAACTGTTCCAATTAGCTGCAGGTCTAAACTGGGTGCATCAAGGCCTGGGGTTACTTCTGTTGGAACAAAGCTTGGTGTAAATCTTCCTGAGATATCGAGTCCATTAATTTCCAAATTTTGTGTGTCAAGGTAGAGAGAAAGTGTGATTTTTTGTCCAGGTGAAAGAGACAATTGAGTAACTGGGGCGCTCGTGCCTTTGAGTGTGAAATACAAGGAGATTGATTGTGTTTCCTGGGCTTGTTTTCGCAAGTCTTGAGATTTTTTAACCAAACTTAGGCTTGCCAAAAGACCAAGAAGAAGCAGGATAAGTAAAAGAAATTTTATTTGGAATATTGCGTGGCGGATATTTGTCATGTTATTGTTCGCATATTTTTTCTTTGGGTAAGATTCTTAGTGCAACAAACCACTCGTTGTAATCTAAAAGATTTACAGCTCCGTCGCTATTTATGTCTGATAAAGAACCACTACCTGAGGCTTCGTTTTTATATTCACTTACCCAAGTATCAAGGTCAGATCTTCCTACACAACCATCCTTGTTTATATCTGCTGCGATAGGGGTGGGTGTGGGAGTTGGGGTTAGTGTAGGTGTTGGGGTAGGTAGTATCTCTGATTTATTATATCTGGATGTTAGTTTGGAGTCTGAAAATCTTTGCTGCCATTCCCATGCTCCTCCCTCTTTCTCAAACCTTACTAGGGTATTAGCATTCGAAGGGCCGTACTCCCAATTGTAGTCTAGCAGTAGAAGTCTAGATGGTGATTGACTACCTATCATTTCGGAATACAGCTTTGATATTTTTGTTAATGACTTAAGCTCAAGTTTTTGGCCATTACCTTGGTAAGTACTTAAAATCATATCGCTTTGGGCTGTTGCGAAGCCTATGGTATAAACTTCCCGATTTTCTCCTCCCGTATGTTTGGCTAGCACATCTAATGTATAGTCCATATCTTGGCCTATTGGGTCTTGAAGATTTTCTAGTTTCTCGTTTAGCACAAAAAGTTCTTGCAACCCACTTAGAATTATTTCTGCTTTAGAATCTCCTAGCACATTAGCTATAATTAACTGAGGAGAAAAGTCTTGGAACATTTGTGTAGGGAATGTGCGAGTTGCTATTGTGTTGCCTCCACCATCAATTACTCTTAGTATCGATCTTCCACCAAGGAATCCTAAAATATCGTTTTGGAATACAAGAATCTCGTCTTTTTGATCACTGTTGATGTCTCCGGTTAGTAAAATAGACTGATAAACGCCATCTGACACCTGAATAGGCCAGCCAGGAACAGGCTTAGCATTGTTGTTTATTGCTATTAGCGAATGTCCACGATCACCATAAACGTACACTATTATCTCCAGGTTGCCATCGCCATCTAAATCTGTAAGTAGTGGTTTATCGCTTGCAATGCCTCTTTCGAGAGGTGTGGGGAACCCTGGAAGTTCTACGCCTTCGTTATTGAATACATGAAGCTTTGGTGTTGGCGCATAGGTTTCTGCATAGATTACCTCATTAATGCCGTCATTGTTTAGGTCCCCCAAGACAGGGTTGGGTTTATTAACGTTGGCTTGTATTCCAACTACTGGCCAACCATTAACGGCGGTTCCGTCTGCGTGCCAGGCGACAAGTTGTATGCTTCCATTTGGGTCCATAGCGTCAAGTGAAGTTGCGACTATTTCCAAACCTGGATAATTTGGGTCTACTTCTCCTACGGCAAGTTTATAATATAGAATATGGCCCGAGAGTGGGTCTATTCTTTGCGGCCAACCAGGTAGTAGTGTGCCATCTTGTTTTATGGCTAATACTTCCCAGCCGTTAGTAAGGACCAATTCCTCTTCGCCATCGTTGTTAATATCCGAGGTGGTTATGTTTATAGCTTCTGTTATTGGGAGCGTTATTTCGCTTAGGTTGGAATCTACTAAGACATTGCGGGTGAGAACTTTCTGTTTACCTGAAGATTCTACAGTTAAGCGGAAGTACAAGTTCCCTTCAAAGTTATCAGGTGCTCTGAAAACACCTTTTACCAACTCTCCGCTGTCTGTTTCTTGCGGTTCTTGAAGAGTGATACCATCTTGGCTCCATGGGCCTTCAGGTAAAGTTGATTGTTCTATTTTTTTTGTATCGCCTTTGATGGTGAAGCTTAGTGTTACATTTTGTGCTACCAAGGCTCCATCTTTAGGTATTTCCCACATAGCTGTTGGTAAAGAAGTAGTGTTTGGTTCGCTTAAGGCCCTGCTAGCATTGATTCTTCCCCAGCCGAAATGCATGTCCCATTCGCTCTCCCCTAAATCATCAGCTGAGTTTTCAAGTATGGCTTCGACTTCCTCGGGTTTTAAGTTTGGTTGTTTTGCAAGAATTAGTGCTGCAAGACCTGCAACGTGTGGGGAGGCCATAGAGGTTCCACTTGCTTTGCCGTAGGTTCCGCTGGGTATTGTAGACAACACATCAACTCCTGGTGCCGATACATCAACAGTAGAACCCCAGTTTGAAAAATCTGCGAACTGATCATTTTTATTTGTTGCAGCGACTCCGATTACGTGGTTGCTTGAAGCAGGAAAAAAGTATTCCGAGGATGCGTTCGCGTTACCGACTGCTGCTACAACAACCACATTATGATCATATGCCTCCATTATTGCCTCTGTGATAAGCTGAGATTCAATAGATCCACCGAGGCTTAAATTAATAACTCTAGCACCTTGGTTTACTGCCCAGGAGATTCCTTCAGCTATAGCGTCGGAAGGACATCCCCATCCGGCGCAAACCTTTCCTGGCAGGATCTTGACTGACCAGTTTATTCCAACTGCTCCTTTTTTGTTATTCCCAATTGCTCCAATAGTTCCTGCAACATGCGTGCCATGCCCTGTGTCATCGTTAGGGTCATCGTCATAATTTACGAAGTCTTTTCCGGGCAATAACAAGTTATCTCTTAGATCTTCGTGGGTTGCCTCAACACCAGTGTCAATGACGGCTACTTTAATTTCGCTAGAGCCAGTGCTTAATGCCCATGCATCTTTAGCTTGGATATTGGAAGGTGCCCACTGTTCTCCGGAGCAATAGTAGGGATCATTGGGTGGTGGAGGATTTACGCAATCTGTAGTAGTGGGTGTTGGTTGTATTGTGGGGGTGGCTCCTCCGCCTCCTGCCTTATCTTGGGTTGTGCGATACACATAGACTGGTTCAGCCCAAGCGACTGTTGGCAGAGAGGTAAATTCTTTTGCGACAAGTAGGGGTTCTGCTTTTGATGTGTAGGATAAAGTTGCAATAGAATCTTGTTCAGTGTCTTTTATTTCTTGTAATCCTCTTGTACCTGGCACACTTCTTTCAAATTTGGTGGGCAACCTAAGTTGTCTGACTTCTTTAACACCATAAGTTTGTTTGAGCATTTCAAGTCTCGTAGGAGTTTTTACCTCTTCGGAGGCAAGAGATCTCAGGGCAGCTTTTTGTTGTCCCCTAAATCTTACGATTATTTTTCCCGGTACTACTTCTGGTTTAGGTAAACTTGGATTTTCTTCTGCTGCTTTTTTTCTTAGTTCATGTTTTTGTTCTAGTGCAGTGAGTGACAGAGGTATAACTAAAATAACAAGAGCTAAAACTAAAAGGCTTATCTTTTTGGAGTGATTCAGAGACAAGAAGAAGTTGGAGATATTTTTTAGGGTAGTGAACACCTTGATTTAGCTTACTAAATACGGTATGTAGTGTCAATAAACCACTCGCTTCGCTCGGGACTGTTTTCTTCGAAAATAAACCACTCGCTTTGCTCGGGACTGTTTTCTTCGAAAATAAACCACTCGCTTCGCTCGGGACTGTTTTCTGCAAAAATTAAAAAGCCAGGAGGATGCCGAAGATTAGGATGAGGATTCCTCCGGTAACTGCGAAGACTGTTGGCCAAGAGAATCCGGCTTTGGGGAGGGCTTGAGTTGGAGTGGTTGTGGTTTGAGCCTTTTTGGTTGGAGTAGCTGTTGCTTGACTACCTCCGGCTGGTTGAGAAGTTGGCGTTGCTGTTGCTGCTCCTGGTTGGGTAGTCGGAGTTGGAGTGGGTGTTCCGGATGGGACGCGGGTTGGGGTTGGAGTAGGTGTCAATGTTCGAGTTGGTGTTGGGGTTACGGTTGTACCTGGTGTTGGTGTTGAACCACTACCACTCCCTCCGCCTGTGTCGAGTGCGAAGTCTACTGTTTGGCTGCATTGATTAAATTCTTGGGTTGCTTGGGGTTTGCTCTTTGGAGCAGTTGGCGCAACAGGCTGAGTTTGTAATCTATAGAGCCAGAATGCGGTACCAATTGCAATTCCTGCAAGAAGGACCGTTGAGATTATTAATATAATTGTTTTTTTGTTCATATATATCTTTTAGCGCACACGACCCTGGAATCTTAGGGATGTTGCGTCATATGGAATGACATAGTCTTTGCAAAATTCGGTATTTCCTCCCATGCTTCGTCTCATAGGAGCAGATTCCCAGTTTGCTGTGTTGATTTTTACTTCACCTGCTGTTGCGTTGTCTGGTGCAGCTACACAGAGACGTGCTGTTTCTTCGGGTTTAAACTTCCCATCTAATGGTGCTGTGAGTAGGTCATTTGCGTTGAAAGGATATTTGTAAACCTTGAGGGTTTGGCAAGCTATCCCAACCCCTCCGCCAGCTCCTTGGCAGTTGTTGACTTCTGTGTTGTGTTGATTGGCCCAGTTTTGACATGCGCTAGCGCCATCCTGGTTTAAACGCGCTTGCACAACATTCTCAGGTTGGGTGATTAAGTTTTGTCCATCACAAGCAGCTGCGACGTTAGGTTGACATATACGTTCTACAGCCCATGCCCTTCCTGCATGTGTACCATACCTACTGACAAAGTCTGTTACTACATTGCAGGGTGCGTAAGTTTGATTTCCTAGGTTTATCCCCTCCCCGCCCGCATGTATTAAGGGACCTGCATTCTCTATTCCGGAGCAGCTAGTCTGTCCGCCAGTACCACCGTCGGCAGTTTGCGTTGGTGTTGGGGTAGCTCGGCTGCCTGCGCAGCAATTTGGTGCACTTTCTTGACAGGAACCGCTACCTGCTGTGTCTCCGTTGTCGCTGCAACGGTCGGCAGTACAATATTGCCCGGTTGTGTCGTTGCATGTATAGCGTGAGGGGGTTGGGGTTGCTGCAGCTCTTTGGACAAGTTGTAGACATCTAGACCCTCCTTCGAAGCCATAACACCAGCCTTCTTGGTTATTTGCTCCGCTTGGGCAGTCAGAGTTAGATGAGCACTCTGAGCCGCCGCAGTTTGCTACCCAGTCGTATCCTTCTGGTGCGCCGGAGGGATTATCTCGGCATTCTCCAGCAGATGCCCCTTCCCGAACCTCCTGGCTTTTGCTGACAAGGATAATTCCCGCTGGGATGGAGGCAGCAAGTATTATAACTGCGGCTATGGCTGCGATAATTTTGGTTTTGGATTTATTGTTGCTAGGTGGGGTTATGACAGGAGGGAGAATTGAATTTTCGGAAGATTGGGGAGGTTTGGGGGGTTGGGGAATTTGAGGGGATGGTTTTTCAGATAGTAAGGGAGATTTGGGAATTTGTGGAGGTGGGGGTGATTGGGGAATGGATGAGGGAGAGCCGTTGGTGACGGTTGGTGGTGGCGGAGGAGTTTCTTCTGAAACGATTAGTGGTTTTAGGTTTTTATCATCCATGGGCAGGGTTTAGCTGATGATTGCTTTTGTTAGTAACACACCAGCGGAAAGTAGTGTAAGACCCATTATGAAAGTGAGAATAGTTGGTGTCAAGTCCCCGGCGATAGGGGTGACTGGTTTTCCTTGAGGTTTAGGAGAAGTTAGGGGGGTTGGGGATAGAACAGTTCCACCTAGTGGTTTGGTGGTTGGTGTTGGTGTTGAGGTTGGGGTTGGGGTTGGGGTTGGGGTTGGCCCCACTTCGCTCTTCGAGCTTTGCGGGGTAGGGGTGGGTGTGTTTTGTGCTTGACCTTTAGGAAGTTCTAAGGCGGATGCGGGTACTACGCTAGATTGAACGGTTTGTATATCAGAAAAATTGTAATTTTTACCTAACGCGATTGCAGGCACTGGTTTTGCGCTACCAACTGGTATTTTGGCGCTCCCGAAAACGGCGTCTTTTCGCACAAATATTTCCAGGTTGGTTTGAGAATTATATGTTGCTATGCTACCAAGATTTGTTGTCCTTGCTTCTGATAAGGTAGCTACCCAGCGTCCTTCTTTGTCTGTTGTTGCAGAGAGTGGGGATGCGCCAGTGAACGTTAGGTAAACAATGACTCCTTCTTTCGGAGCTCCTTCTTTAGTTGTGACTGATCCGAAAACCACATCTGACTTTTTAGGTTGTTCTAGTTTTGCACTGGTTTTTGTTTGGTAGGCTTCTCCGTCGTTGTCGAAAAATTTGCTGTTAGAGCCTATTTTAAAAAAGTAATTCGTTTGGGGGTCGAGATTTTGTACTTTTGTATAGTGGGTGTTTGAAAGTGAGAAAGTATCATTTGCAACAAGACCCAAGGAAGTATTTTTTCCGAAACTGACGAATCCAGAAGTTTTCTTTTCGGTTATCCAAGAAACCGTAAAGGATTTTTCTGTTATGTTTGTTATTCTTACGTCTTTTGGGGTTTCTTCTGGGGCAGCAGTAAGCTCCAGTGTTTTTCTTGTGTTAACCAAGAAAACTCCTACTCCTACTCCTAGCAAAAGAATCATGATTCCGAGTATGGTTGGAAACTTTAATTGTTGAGTCATTTTTTATTGATTGGATTGTGCTTGTGCTCCTGAGGTTGCTTCATTTTCTTCTGCTGCGGTTTTAGGTTTGCCTAGGGAAGAAATTTCTGAGTCTTCAAAGAATCGGCGATCTTTGACAAGCTTGAGAGCTTCTTGGTCTAGGGTGGGGCTTAGGGGAGCAAGGATATCTTGTGGTACGGATTCGAGGCTTGTTTTGTTGAGAGTTCTATATACCTCAAAAGCAGTCCAGGTGAATATGGTTGTGGTGGTAAGTGCTGCGAAAATTAGAATGTTTGGTCTTTTATTGTTCATGATTCTTATATTCTAGTGGGGCCTGCCCCGGAGCTCCCGAGTCCGACGTCCTCGCTTAGCGCTTCTGGCGCTCGGCGGGACTCCCTCCGCTCGCGACACCCACTTCATGATATGGTACGGTGCCGTTAATTGTTAATATCAAAAGGTCTTGTTCGCTTTCTTTTTTACTGGTGCCGAAGGAAAAGGATGGTACAACTACCAGTCTTCTTAATTTTTCGATGTCGGAGAGAAAGGCAAAGGTGTTTTCGTAATTACCCTTGAGATTTAAAACTATTTCGAATGCTTGTTCTTTTTCTGTTGGTTGTTTTTCTGTTTTAACCAAAAGGTTGACTTTTCCTATGTTGAGAGATTCTAGGGAAACGCTTCGAAAGGCAGCTAAGGCTTCAATTTGTCTTAAGAGTTGATCGGGTTTGGGTTCGGGCGGCAGTGCCTGGTCGAGTATTAGAATTGTGGATTTTTCTTTGGCCCAAGCAGATTGGGCACTTTTGAGTGATGATAATTTTTCGTCAAGTTTTTTCTCTATCTCCTTTTGGGATTGTATGTCAGAGAATAGCTGTGAGATGGTGCTTGCCGTGGGGCGGATGGCGAAAATGGCGAAGAATGAGATTGTTAGCAAGGTTAAGAGTATTTCTATGCTAGCTCTTACCTCGGGTCTTTTCCCATAAATCCTCGCAAGATCAGTGAAATATCGATTGTATTTTGCGTACTGTTCTCTGTAATTGGCCATGATTTAATTTGTTAGAGCACTGGTTTTTCTTCTTGTACCTTTTCTTTTTTGACTTCTTTGGTTTTAAGAGATGCTTTTGTTGTAAATTTTAAGGTTTGTTGTCCTTCTGTTTCTAGAGAAATACTAGACAATGTAACGTCTTTTAGGTTCGTGGAAGCTTTGAGACTTTTTACAAATCCTGCTAGTCCTTCTTCTGAGAGTGCTTCACCTGAAAAGACAACGTCTTGATCTTTTAGAGATATTGTAGTTAGAACTACGCCAGGGGGGAGAAGAGAGGCTCCTTCTGTTACGAGGCTTGCGAGTCTTGGTTGTGAAGATATGGTTTTTTTATAAAAGGAAAGTTTTTCTTGCGCGTTTTTAAATTCGTTTTCGAATTTTTGCGAGGCTTCGATTTGCTTTTTCTTCCCTCCGTTTGCTTCGTTGAGATCGGTGAGCGTTCTATCGAGCCAGAATCTTGAGAGAAATGCTACTATGACTACTAATTCTGTTAGGATTACTATGACTCGGCCGACTGATAGCGACCAATTGAGGATCTTTCCAAGCAGAGTGTGCTCAAATCCCTCTTGAATGAGAAGGTTAACTTTTCTTTTTTTAGAGGCAGACATGACTATTGATGCTTTCAACTTGCATCATATCATATGAAAAGAATGTTTTTAAGAAAAAAGGAGATTTTTAGGAAGATTTAAGGGAGAGAAGTTTGGATAGGTTTGATTTGAGCCGTGAAGCTTTGTTTTTGTGGATCACGCGGTTGTCGACAGCTCTATCGAGAGCTGAGAAAGCTTTTTTAAGAAGGCTTGATGTTGGGTCTTTGCGAAACGAAGAAACAGCTTCTCTTGTCTGTGATTTTCTTCGTTCGTTTGCTTTTCTGTTTCTTTTTGATTGTCTTAGTGCTTTTTTAGCTGATTTGATTATTGGCATAGTTGTTCTGGGTTAAGAGATTACTTATTGTTCTCCTAGACGGGCTCAATTATACTACGTATTAGCCGCAAAGGGCAACTTGGGCTTTTGTATGGTTAGGAATTTTCTTCAAAAAGGAAAGGCAATACTTTACGGGAGGCAGGCAAGTATTGTGTCGGCAGCGACTGTAATTATGATTATGATTGCTGCCTCTCGACTATTGGGGCTTGTGCGCAATCGAGTTTTTGTGCACTTCTTTGCACCGGAGCAACTTGATACCTACCTTGCGGCATTTCAGTTACCGGATCTTATCTTTGAGGTATTAGTGTTGGGAGCTATGTCCTCGGCCTTTATTCCAGTTTTTACAAGAAGTTTGGCACAAAATAAGGGAAAAGAGGGTTGGTATTTGGCTGGATTAACTATGAATATTTTATTTCTATTTTTTTTGGGTTTGTCAAGTTTGATTTTTATTTTTGCGCATCCTTTATATAGAGCAATTGCTCAGGGGTTTACACCCAGTCAAATTGAACAGACCGTATTTTTTACGAGGATTTTATTGATTGCCCAAATGTTTTTCACACTGAGTTATGTGTTTACTGCGGCGCTTGAGTCAAATCAGCGTTTCCTTGCTCCGGCTGTGGCACCTTTGTTCTACAACATTGGGATAATAGTTTCTACTATATTTTTTGCACCAAGATTTGGTCTTATAGCTTCTGTTTGGGGTGCTGTTGCTGGTAGTTTTTTGCATGTTCTTGTGCAAGCTCCACTTGCTGTTAGTTTGGGCTTTAGGCCAGTATTTTCTCTTGATTTTAGAAATCCAGCTTTGCGAAAAATCGGTAAGTTGGCAGCTCCACGAATTTTAGAGCTTTCCTCGTTTCAGATAAAACGTCTTGTTGATTTGTTTCTAGCTTCTTTGGTTGTTGGTGGACTTACTTATTTTAAGTTTGCAGACTCTGTTGCGGTGTTGCCTATAAGTCTTTTTGGTCTTTCTATTGCTAAGGCTTCTTTGCCTCAGCTTTCTTTAAAAGCAGAACAGTCTACATTTGAGGATTTTAAAAATACTTTTGCTTCCTCTTTCCGTCAAATTTTGTTCTTTGTTTTACCAGCAAGTATTTTTTTAAGTGTCTTGCGTACTCCCATTGTCCGTCTTGTGTTTGGAGGGGCTCAGTTTGATTGGCAAGACACTGTGCAAACTGGGTATGTTCTTTCAGGGTTTGCTTTAGGAATTTTTGCTTATGCGCTTTCTCTTCTTGTTTCGCGTGCTTTTTATGCGTTGCATGATACTGTAACACCGGTTAAGGTTTCTTTTATAACAATTTCTATAAATATTGGGTTAGGATTTCTTTTTGTTTTAGGTCTAGGACTTCCTATTTGGTCTTTGGCACTTTCTTATTCGCTGGCTGGAATTGTTCAATTTGTTATTTTGTTTGTGCTTCTTTCAAAAAGAATTGGTAGTTTTTCAGAACAGGGACTTGTAAGTACATTCTTTAAGGTGGTAGCTTCTGCTTTTACTGCTGGGACTTTGATGTTTTTTCTTCTTAAGGTTATGGACCGGGCTGCATGGGATAAGAAATTATCTTTCTTGGGCCAACTCGGGCTTGCCCCTCCTACGACTTTTGATAAGTTTGTTTTGGATACGCGTTACACAGTTAATCTTGTGATTCTTACTTTTTTAGTTGGTCTTGTAGGGTTGGGGATCTATGTGGCGGTGGCACATGTGTTGGGTGTTCGTGAGCTGGGGCCTGTGCTTAAGGTAGTAAGGAGAGTTTCCTTTAGAAGGCCATTGTTTGTTCGGCCGGAGGAAAAAACAGAGGCTGTTGTTCCTTCGCATGTTAATGGGGAGTAGGTGTAAATTTTCTTCGTCTGACCCCAGGCCTTGACAAATATTAGCAGTCGTGCTTAAATACTGCTAACTGTCTTTTTGTAAATGAATATTAGAGTTAAAACTGTTTCTACAGAACAGTTAACCCCACGCCAGGTACAAATTCTTAAGGATGTTGTTGAGGAGTATATAAAGACTGCTCTTCCGGTCGGTTCAGATAATCTTGACCGAAAGTACAATCTTGGGGTATCTCCGGCGACTATTCGTAATGAGATGAATGAATTGACGCGGCTTGATTATCTTCGTCAACCACATACATCTGCAGGCCGAGTGCCCACACCTCGTGCAATAAGATTCTATGTTGACCAGTTGATGCAAGAAAAGCAGCTTTCAGTTACGGATGAGGTGGCTGCTAAGCAGCGTGTTTTTGAGGTTAAAGATGACTTTGATAGGTTGATGCAAGAAACTACAAGGGCTCTTGCACAGCTTACGAAGTCTTTGGCTGTTGCGGTAACTGAGGATGATGGTCTTTGGCATTCAGGGTATGCTAATATTCTTTCGAATCCAGAATTTTATAATATAGATGTTACGTTTAATGTACTTTCGATTTTGGAGCAAGTACCGAAAGTAAGAGAGTTGTTATTGGAGAGAATGAATTGGGATGAGCCTGTGGGGATAGTTTTTGGTGAGCAAGTAGGGTGGGCGAATTTCGAGCCAGTTGGAATTGTAGTAGGACATTTTGCTACCCCTTCTCTGAGGGGTTGTATTGGAGTTATTGGGCCGGTTAGACTTAATTATTCGGTTGTTGTACCTCTTGTTAAATATTTCAACTCTTTGGTTTCTGAAGCGACAAAGTAAAAATCATGAAAGCAAAGATTCAAAAGAACAAAAAAGATTTAGAGAACAGGCTTGCAAGGGCTCTTGCGGACTATCAGAACTTGGTAAAAAGGGCAGAGAAGGAGAAAAGTGAGATGGTTTTGCGTGCGAATAGGAGCTTGATTGAAGATCTTTTAGTTGTTTTGGATATGCTTGAGAGGGCACAAAAGCATTTGCAGGATAACGGGCTTGGTATGGCACTTGCAAAATTCAGGCAAATTTTAGAAAATAATGGGGTAGAAAGAATCGAGGCAGAAGAAGGGTTAATGTTTAATGAAACTTTGCATGAGGCAATGGATGTTATAATAGGCGGAGAGAGAGGGGTTATTGTAGAAGTTCTAGAAGAAGGTTATAAATGGAAAGATGGAGTAGTTTTGCGGCCTGCTAAGGTAAGGGTGTACGGGAGAGATACAGATAAAGATACAGATACAGATACAGGTACAGAAAGGGAGATGACAGCGTGAGTAAAATTATTGGTATAGATTTGGGTACAACTAATTCAGTAGTTTCTGTAATGGAGGGTGGACAACCCAAAGTTATTCCTGCGTCTGATACTGGTCGTAATATTACTCCTTCTGTCGTGGAGCCTTTAAAGAATCTTGTTGGTGATGTTGCGAAGCGCCAGATGATTCTGAATCCTAAAAACACTATTTACTCAGTTAAGCGATTAATGGGTAGAAGGTTTGGTGACGCCGAAGTTAAAAGAACCATAGATATGGTTCCCTATGAGATTAAACGTGGTAAGAACGATATGGCGGTTGTGGTGGTAGAAGGCAAGGAATATACACCCCAAGAGATTTCTTCTTATGTTTTGCGTAAGCTTAAGAAAGATGCTGAGGAATATCTTGGAGAAAAGGTTGACAGCGCGGTAATTACGGTTCCGGCCTACTTTGATGACAATCAACGTTCTGCAACAAAACAGGCTGGAGAGATAGCAGGACTTAAGGTTGAAAGGATTATAAACGAACCCACTGCTGCAGCTCTTGCTTATGGATTAGACAAGAAAAATGCTCATACGATTGCGGTTTACGATTTAGGAGGGGGAACTTTTGATATTTCGATACTTGAACTTGGGGAGGGAGTGTTTGAGGTTAAGGCTACTAATGGTGACACACATTTGGGAGGGGATGATTTTGATGCCAAGATTGTAGAGTGGATTGCGGATGAGTTTAAGAAAGAAAACGGGGTTGATTTGAGGCGAGACGCACAAGCCTTACAAAGAATACGTGATGCAGCGGAACGGGCTAAGATAGAACTTTCTTCGACAACTGAAACAGAAATTAATCAGCCCTACATAACCCAGCATAATGGCCAACCTTTGCACCTAACCCTTAAGCTTTCAAGGGCCAAGCTTGAGTCACTTGTTGACGATCTTGTTCAAAAAACTATGAAACCAGTTGAAGCAGCTTTGAAGGACGCTGGAGTTTCGGCAAAAGATGTTGACGAGATTGTTCTTGTTGGTGGAATGACAAGGATGCCGAAGGTGCAAGAGGTTGTCAAGACCTTCTTTGGGAAGGACCCCCATAAAGGCGTGAATCCTGATGAGGTGGTTGCTGTTGGTGCTGCAATTCAAGGTGGAGTATTAGGGGGCGAAGTTAAAGATGTGTTGTTGTTGGATGTTACACCTTTGAGTCTTTCGATAGAGACTTTAGGTGGGGTGGCAACACCAATGATTGAGAGGAATACTACAATTCCTACCTCAAAAAGCCAGGTTTTTTCAACAGCAGCAGATAGCCAGACTCAGGTAGAGATAAATATTTTACAAGGTGAGCGTCCTTTGGCAACGGATAATAAATCACTTGGGAAGTTTATATTGGATGGAATTCCACCTGCGCCTCGAGGGGTACCCCAGATTGAGGTTACGTTTGATATGGATGCTAATGGTATTTTGAATGTTTCGGCCAAGGACAAAGCTATGGGCAAAGAACAGTCAATAAAGATTACTGGTGCGGTTGGATTGTCTGAGGATGAAGTGAGGAGAGCGCAAGAAGAGGCAGAGAAGCATGCTGTGGAAGACAAAGCTAAAAAAGAGCAGATTGAAATTCGAAATCAGGCAGAATCTCTTGTGTTTGCTTCGGAGAAGGCGCTTAAGGATGCGGGGGATAAGGTGCCAGCTGATGTAAAAGAGAAAGTAGAAACTGAAATCAAGAACGTAAAAGATGTGTTGGCAAAAGCAGATGCCGGCAAAGATGAGATAGAAGCGGCCTCAAAGAAGCTTTCAGAGATTTTGCAAGAAGTAGGTTCTTCCTTGTATGGTTCTCCTCAAGGTTCACCACGGGGTGATTCTACAGGCGAAGAGCCAGTAGGTGCTGATGGAGAGGTAAAGACTGAGAAGAAGGAAGATAAGAAAGGATCTCAAGCCGAAGAGGGGGAAGTGGTAGAGTAAAATCCGAAATTCTAAATCCGGAATGCACACGCTCGAACAACGAAACAAAACTTAAATTCAAATATCTAATGTTTAAAGAATTTGAATTTTAATATTTTGAACTTGTTTCGGATTTCGAGTTTGGGGGTTTCGGATTTATTTATTTTTATGACTACAAATAAAGATTACTATGAGATTCTAGGAGTTGGCAAAAGCGTCTCTGCAACTGATTTAAAGAAGGCGTATCGCCGGCTTGCTTTGGAGTGGCATCCGGATCGGAATAAGTCTTCGGAGGCTGAAAAACGCTTTAAGGAAATAAACGAAGCGTATGAAGTTTTGTCGGACTCTAAAAAGCGCCAAGCTTATGATCAGTTTGGTCATGCGGCATTTACTCCTGGTGGTGCTCCGCCACCTGGTGGGTCTGGTGGATCTCCGTTTGGTTTTGGAGGATTTGGTCCGTTTACTTATACTTACCGGACTTCTGGTTCACGCGATGGGTCTTCTTTTGAGGGGTTCGATTTTTCGGATCCTTTTCAAATATTTGAAGAGTTTTTTGGTTTTACTTCTCCTTTTGGCAGGTCAGCCCATATGCCTCATGTTTCTATTACGATAGACTTTATGGATTCTTTTAAAGGTATTGAAAAGGAAGTGGTTATTGGTGCCAAGAAAAGAAAGATCAAAATACCTCCCGGTGTTGACGATGGTTCTAGAATAAGATTTGCAGACTTTTTTGCAACAATTAACGTGAGGCCTCATAAAACATTTCAGCGAGAAGGAGATGATGTTTTTGTGGATGTTGAAATTCCGTTGGTGATTGCGATAACAGGTGGGGAGGTAGATATACCAGTTCTTGAAGGAGAGACGAAGATTCGTGTTAAACTAGGTACCCAGCCGGGTACGATGCTTCGTTTGTCGGGACGTGGTATGCCTCGTCTGAGGGGTCGCGGGCGGGGAGATTTCTATGTCCGTTTGCATATAAACATACCAAAATATTCAGATTTAACTTTGGAACAGAGGAATGCTCTTGACTTGTTTTAGCGTTGACTTTTAGGGGGTAGGAGACTACAATTAATCTAGGTGAGGAATGTTAGCGGTGGGGAAGCCCACCGTTTTTGTTACAGATGTGGATTGGCATCAGGTAATAAACCTTTACGTATATCAGGATCACTTGTCCTGAGCGACTGAAAGGAGTCGAAGGATGGCAGCATTAGCAAGAACAGAATTTTCGAGCGCCTTGAACGCGATTGCGAATGAAAGTGGTTTGAATCCTGCTATTGTGTTGGATACGATTAAGCAGGCGATTCAGGCTGCTTTTCGTCGCGATGCTCGTGAGAGAGGTGAGGAAATAGAAGAGGAGCGAGAGTTTGATGTTGAGCTTGATCCGGAGTCAGGTGAGGCACGTGTGTTTGAGATGGTTGAGAGTAAGAAGAAAGATGTGACTCCTCCAGGATTTGGGCGGATTGCAGTCCAAACAGCTAAACAGGTTATTCTTCAAAAGATTCGTGAGGCCGAGAAGGACGCTATTTTGGCTCAATATGAGAAACGGATCGGTTCTTTGATTTCTGGTACTGTTTTGCGTTTTGATGGTCCGAATGTGCGGGTTGATTTGGGAAGGACTGAGGGGTTACTTCCTCCCCAAGAAAGAATTCCGAATGAGAAATTTGCTCTTAATCAGAGGCTTACTTTTCTTTTGAAAGAAATTCGTGAGACGGATCGGGGTAGGGAGATTATTCTTTCTCGAGCTGATCCGGAGATAGTGAGGAGGCTTTTTTCAAGAGAGGTTCCTGAGATAGGATCAGGAAGTGTGGAGATAAAAGAAATTGCGCGTGAAGCTGGTAATAGAACTAAAATTGCGGTATCTTCTGTTCAATCGGGAGTAGATCCGGTCGGTTCTTGTGTGGGGCAGCGGGGAGTTCGGGTTCAGGCTGTTATTGGTGAACTTAATGAAGAGAAGATTGATGTTATACCCTGGACAGACAATTCTGAGCAGTTTATAAAGTCTGCCCTTTCTCCTTCGGAGGTGGTTTCTGTGGTTCTTGACAAGAAAACGAAAGAGGCTGTTGTTAAGGTGTCCGAGGAGCAGCTTTCTCTTGCAATAGGTAAGGAGGGCCAAAATGTTCGGTTGGCGTCTAAGCTTACGGGTTGGAATATACGGATTGAGGGGGTTGCTGGGGAGGAAACAGATACAGAAACAGAAATAGAGGAAGAGGGGAAGAGTGAAAAACCTGTAGAAAATGGAAACTAATTGGTTTTTACAAGGATTAAATGACAGAAAAACGAGAGACGAGACCACCGATTGTAGTTGTTTTAGGACATGTAGATCATGGAAAAACTACGTTATTAGATAGGATAAGAAGAACAAATATAGCTTCGCGTGAGGCGGGTGGTATAACTCAAAGCATTGGTGCTTGGCGGGCTAAGACTTCAGGTGGCGGGACGATAACTTTTATTGACACTCCAGGACACGAGGTTTTTAAGGCTATGCGGTTGAGAGGTGCTCGGATTGCAGATGTTGCGATACTGGTTGTTTCTGCAGACGATGGTGTAATGCCCCAGACTCGTGAATCTTTACAATACCTACGAGAGGCCAATACTCCTTTTTTGGTTGCAATAACTAAGGTTGATCTAGTTACTGCTCGGCCTGAGGTAGTGGAAAACCAGCTTGCCCAGGAGGGGATTTTGTTGGAAAGTAGGGGTGGGGATATTGTTGGCGTGGAGGTTTCTTCTGTAACAGGGAAAGGTGTGGAGGAGCTTTTAGAAATGGTCTTGCTTTTAGCCGAGATGGTTGAGATTTCTGCTGATCCTGCTGCGCCTCTAGAGGCTGTTGTTGTGGAAACTAGTCTTGATAGACGTCGTGGCCCGGTTGTTTTGGCGGTAGTTAAGAATGGAACTCTTGAGGTTGGGCAGGAAGTGGGGACTTCTGGGCCCAAATGTAGAATTAGAGGTTTGTTTGATGAAAACCAGAGGCCTGTTCGGGTGGCTCTTCCTGGGACTCCTGTTGAAATTTTGGGTTTTTCAACTTTGCCGGAGGTTGGTTCAACGCTGAGAGTAGGGGAAGTTATGGAAGTGAGTACCCTCGGACAGAGGGAGGTGGTGGGAGTTTACAAAGTTCGGCCGTTGGCTTTTCACAAGGCTGGGGAGTTTTCTATACTTATTAAGGCGGATACTGCCGGGAGTCTTGAAGCTGTGGGTGCTCAAATGGGAGCTCAGATTACGGTTGTATATAAAGGAGTAGGTGACATATCTGAGTCTGATGTGATGATAGCTCGAGCAACGAATTCCCCTATTGTAGGTTTTAATGTCCGTTTTCCTAAAGAGGTAGAGAAAACAGTCTCGGAAGAGGGGGTACGGGTTTATATTTATAAGATTATCTATGAGCTTTTGCAGGATGTAGAAAAATGGCGTAAAGAAAAAGAGCTGGCTCAAAAGGAGAAGATTTTAGGTAGGGCGGAGATAATTGCAGAGTTTCCACACGGCAAAGCTAAAATTGCAGGTTGTAGACTTCTAGAGGGGAAAATGGCCAGGAAAGATAGATTGCGTTTGGTTCGTAGTGATGAGCTATTGGGTTCTATAAGAGCAGTGTCATTAAAGAAACAGAGAAATGAGGTTGATAGTATTCAGACAGGGGAAGAGTTTGGTCTATTTTTTGAGCCACAGCTTGATTTTAAAGTTGGTGATGTGGTAGAATCGTATCTACCACCTAAAGAAGTTGTTTAGAAGACTTTTGTTTGCACAACGTTTGCTGCTCCCAACTTGTAATTTAGTATGCAAAATCTTGATATAAAGACTTTCCAGAATGTTTTATCTGAGAGCAAGAGTGTGCTTGTTGTTTTACCCGAGAAGCCTAGTCTCGATTCTGTGGCTGGGGCGCTTGGTTTGAGCTTGTCTTTTAAGGAGGGTGGAAAAGAGGTAACAGTTGCTTCGCCGAGTCCGATGTTGGTTGAGTCTAATCGCCTTGTTGGTGTCAACAAAATAACGGATAATATTGATAATCGTAACTTGACTATAACTTTTAAAGATTACGATGCAGAGGGTATTGAAAAGGTAAGCTATAACATAGAGAATGGGAAATTTGCGCTTCTTGTAACTCCTAAGGTTGGTGTCACTGCTCCTTCTGAGGATCAGATAAATGTGGGTTATAAGGGTGTCTCTGCTGACTTAGTTATTGTGGTGGGGGCTTCTGATAAAAACTCTCTTGGTAAATTTAACGAGCAGGGTGAGTTGTGGAATGGTGATTTAAAGGTTTCTTTGGTTAACAATACTCCTCCCCAAGGATTTTCTGGTGGGATAGAGCTTGTAAATCCTCAGGCGTCTTCAGTTTCTGAGGTTGCTTTTCAGATTATTGAGAGTTTGGGTTTGCCTGTTAATCAAGACTTGGCAACTAATTTGTTTATGGGTCTTCGTGCTGGTACAGATAGTTTCCAAAAGAATATTACAGCAGAGACTTTTGCTGTTGCGTCACGCCTTTTGCGTGCAGGTGCGCGGATAGAACCGGTGGTTTTGCAATCGCCGAAGCCAGCAAATGATCAGAATCAAAATCCAGCAGTTCCTAGAGAATGGATGGAGCAACCAAGGGTATTTAAAGGAACGACGTTACCGTAAGACGAAGAACGAAAAACGGGAAACGGGAAACGGGAGAGAGTTTTGGTTTTTGGGTTTTAAATGCTAGAATGTGATTCTAGGATGTAAATCTAGGTCTGACGAATTTACGTTAGACTTGGTTGTACACGAGGGTAATATGGCACTTTCATCTAACGAAAAGAGAGAGATAATACAAACATTCTCGCAAGGTGGAGAAGATACAGGTAGCCCCGAGGTTCAGGTAGCACTTCTTACCGAACAGGTTAAGCGCTTAACCAAGCACTTGCAAGAGCATAAAAAAGATGCTCATTCACGCCGTGGTTTGTTGAGCATGGTTGCTAAAAGAAGACGACTTCTAAGTTATTTGGAAAAAAAAGATGCTGATAGATATAGAAGGCTAATCGAGAAGCTTGGTCTCTCGAGGTAAATATGTCATCTAAGATTACAACACAAGAAATAGAGATAGGTGGACGAATACTTACACTTGAACAAGGTCGATTTGCAGAGCAAGCAAATTCTTCGATTGTTGCTCGTTATGGTGATACGATGGTTTTGGCAACTGTTGTTGCTGCGCCCCTCTTACAGGAACTAGATTATTTTCCTCTAACTGTTGATTATGTAGAACGGCTTTATGCTGGAGGAAGGATAAAAGGTAGTCGTTGGGTCAAACGCGAAGGACGGCCTCTGGATGAGCACATTTTGAACGCAAGATTAATAGATCGGTCTATTCGACCGCTTTTTCCAAAATCGTACAAAAAAGAAGTTCAAGTTGTTGCTACTGTTCTTTCTGTTGATTTGGAAAACGATCCTTCGGTTTTGGCGATGATTGCTGTGTCTGCTGCTCTTGCGACTTCTAGTATTCCTTGGGATGGACCAGTAGGTTCTGTTCGAGTTGGTCTTGTTGAGAATGTTTATGTTGTGAATCCTGTTGAGTCAGAGTCTAAATTTTCTGATCTTGATCTTGTTGTGACAGGCAACGAGGATGCGATTTTTATGATCGAAGCTGGGGCACGGCAAGTGCCGGAAGATAGGGTTCTTGGGGCACTTGAATTTGGACAGAAGGAAGCACAAAAGATAATTTCAGGTATAAAGGAGTTGGTAAATAAAGTTGGTCGAGAAAAAGAGAAGTTTGAGGAAGTTGTGGACCCTCAATTGGCGAGAGCTATTGAAAGTAAGTTTGGTAAAACCATTGAGGATTTTGCACGAGCTAATGCTCAAAAAGAGTTTGCTGATTCGCAGGAAATAAAAAAAGCCATATCCGAAGAAACAGGAGAGGTAAAGGCTTCGATTGTTTCAGCAATATTTGAAAAGGTAATGCGGCAAAAGATTCGGGATATAATTCTTTCTGGGAGTAGGCTCGATGGGCGAAAGCAGGATGAAGTAAGGCCTATATCAACTACAGTTGGAGTATTGCCGAGAACTCATGGATCAGCAGTTTTTCAAAGGGGTCAGACTCAAGTTTTAACTGCAACAACTTTGGGTGCTCCTAGTTTGGAGCAAACAATAGAATCAGCAACAGGAGAGGAAGCTAAAAGGTATATACACCACTACTCCATGCCTCCCTATTCAGTAGGAGAGACGGGTAGAATTGGTGCTCCTTCCAGACGAGAGATAGGACACGGTGCTTTGGCAGAACGTGCACTATTGGCGGTTGTTCCTTCAGAAGAAAAGTTCCCTTATACAATTCAGGTGGTTTCTGAGGTTATGTCTTCGAATGGTTCGACTAGTATGGCATCAGTTTGTGCATCAACAATGTCTTTGATGGATGCGGGTGTTCCGATTGAGTCTCCGGTTGCGGGTGTTGCGATGGGGTTGGTAATAGAGGGCGATAAAGTTGTAGTTTTGACTGACATATTGGGAGTAGAGGATGGTGCGGGAGATATGGACTTTAAAGTTGCAGGAACTTCCCAGGGAGTTACTGCAATTCAGTTGGATGTTAAGACTCCTAAATTAACACTGAAGGTTCTAGAAAAGGCTTTGGAGCAAGCTCGTGAGGGGAGACTTTTTATTCTTGATAAGATTCTTGCTACGATTGATCAACCTCGATCTACTACTTCAACTTATGCTCCGAAGATTGCGGTTGTGAAGATCCCAGTTGAAAAAATTGGGGAGTTGATAGGTCCAGGTGGTAGGGTTATAAGGAAAATCATGGCGGATACAGGTACGCAAATTGATATTGAGGATGATGGTGTAGTAACGATTTCTGGTGTAGATCAGGATTCTGTAGATCAAGCAAGGGAACGAGTCGAAGGATTGACTAAGGAAGTTCAAGCTGGGGAGATATATGACGGAGAAGTTGTGAGGATTCAGCCTTTTGGAGCGTTTGTACAAATTCTTCCAGGTAAAGATGGCTTGGTACATGTTTCTGATATGGCGGAGGGGTATGTTGAAGATCCTAGTAATGTTGTGCAGTTGGGAGATAAGGTAAAGGTTAGGGTTAAAGAGATAGATAATCTTGGTCGAATAAACCTCTCGATGCGGATGGATCCGGGACGAGACAGAGAAGGAGAGGGGCGGGGTCACTTTGCCCGACGTCAGACGACATCGGGCTTTGCTGGGCACCAGTCGGCGCCCGGCTTTGGTGGAGGTATGGCAAGGCAAGGAAGGGAAAGACGGTTTGGGGGTCGGCGAGAAGAAGGTCGGGGTCGAGGGGAGAAGCGTGAAGGAGTAGAAGGACGCAGAGAAGGTCCTGGTGGTCCTCATTTTCCAGCCTCCCGGCTTGTTCCTTCAAAGAGAAGGTTTTAGAACAAGCTTTTCATTGTGCTAGAATTGACCTAGAGTGGTTTCAAAGTTTAAGTTTAACTGGCGAAAGGTTCTTCTTGTTGCTTCGTTTGTGACTCCTTTTATTGTTTTAGCTTTGGCAGCAAGAGGCGTTTCTTCTGAGCATGCTAATATTTGGATTCAGAAAGCAGGGGCTTGGGGACCGGTTGTTTATGTGTTTGCGATGCTCTCGACTTTTATTTTTGCCCCACTTTCGGGGTCTCCAGTTCTTTTTGCTGGATTTTTTGCTTTCAAAAGTAAGGTCATTTGGTTTACTTTTGTGGCGGCGTTTTTGGCTTCAGTAATCAATTTTTGGATTGCTAGGCGCTGGGGGAGAGATATTACGGAAAGATTGGTTGGGGGGGATAATATAAAGAAGATTGATAAAATTGAACGAGAATACGGTTTGATAATGTTGGTGTTTTTAAGACTGTTTCAGGGAGGTATACATGAGTTCGTTTCGTATGCTGCAGGTCTTACTCGTATGAAGTTTTCCAGTTATGTGATAGTGTCCACAGTTAGCATGATTCCGGGCTCTGTTCTTTGGTATTATCTTTCTTTTCAAACAGACAGCATAGTTTCATTTTCTGTGCTTAATTTTAGTCTCACGATTTTTTTTGCTGGTTTATTTATAGTTTTTGTGTTTTTGCTCAAGATTGTGAGAAAATGAGTATATGCCAGTCCAAACTCCCAGTGAGCGGATAGCTTTCTTGCGGGATAGAGTCAAGTCGGCAACGCTTCCTCAGGACCTTGCTGATGGTGTTATTGCGCGTTTGGATAGGCTATCTGAAACTGTTGAGCTAGGGAGTATTTTTGATGATCTTGATAGAATTGGTGCCTACGTTGATTGGATAGTTAATCTTCCCTGGCGGGTGCGCAGTGAGGACACTTTAGATTTGGTAAGAGCAAAGCAGGTTTTGGACAAGAATCACTATGGTTTGGAAGAGATAAAAAACAGGATTTTGGAGTTTGTTGCTGTGATAAGACTGAGCAGAGATAGAGATAAAACAAATCAGAATTTGTCTTCAACTGACGTAGCAGATCATTCCCTTCGGGAATGGAAAACAAATCAGAATTTGTCTTCAACTGACGTAGCAGATCATTCCCTTCGGGAATGGAAAACAAATCAGAATTTGTCTTCAACTGCGTATAGAGAAGGAGTGGTACATGCGCCAATATTGTGCTTTGTTGGGTTGGTGGGGACTGGAAAGACCACAATTGCCTATTCGGTTGCAGAGGCGTTGGGTAGAAAAATTGCTAGGATTCCATTTGGGGGGATGGGGAGTTCTTTGGATCTTAGGGGGCAGTCTCGAGTACATTTGGAGGCTGAGCCAGGACAGATTATAAAGGTGATTCGCAAAGTTGGGTTTAAAAATCCAGTGGTACTTCTTGATGAGATAGATAGAGTTTCGGATGAGGCACGTTCCTCAATAATGGGATTTCTTCTTGAGCTTTTAGATCCTGAGCAAAACCATGCTTTCCAAGATTATTTTATAGACTATCCTTTTGATTTGTCTGAAGTATTATTTATTGCAACTGCTAATAACACTACGAATATTTCGACGGCTGTTTTGGATAGGCTTGAGGTTATTCAGATGCCTTCATATACTGATGAAGAGAAGATTAACATAGGAAAAAATTACATGCTTCCAAGGGTTATAGAGGAAAGTGGTCTGCCCAGCGAAGTTATCCACATAGATGATGAGGTGTGGCCTCTTATTGTGCGACCCTTGGGGTATGATGCGGGGATGAGGACTTTGGAGCGGACGATTGAAGGTATAATAAGAAAGGTGGCAAGAGAGTTTGTAGAAGGAAAAACGAGTAAAGTAATTATTACTCCACAGAATGTAAGACAATATCTTCCTGTGTAGCAAGTTTATCTAATGAGAGTTCTTGTTATTTCCGACACTCACGACAATGTTTTTGCACTTAAACATGTATTAGGGTTTGCGAGAGCCCAAAATATGGAAGCTATTATACATTGTGGTGATTGGGCTAGTGCTCATGTAGTGCGTATTGTACTTGAGGCAGATATACCTTTATATGGGGTAATGGGAAATGCGGACGAAGCACGTGCGGGTGAGATTTGGCCACTTTTGGAGAGGGCGAATGCAAAACAGGATGTTTTAGAGTTTGAGTTAGATGGTAGAAGGGTAGCGATGGCTCATAAATCATACGACCTTACAGAGCAGATAAAATCTGGTGAGTTTGATGTTATATTTTATGGGCATTTTCATATGAGGGCTGTGGTTAAGAAGTATGGGGAAACTTTAATTGTAAATCCTGGGGCGTTGGGAAAGACCACAAAGCCTTCTTTTGCTGTGTACGATACGAAGACAAATTCAGCAACGATAATTGAAGTTCCTTTCTAATTTGACAATTTTTGGGTGTTGCGCGATTATTAATTTATGAGGTTTAACCGCCAGAAAGGTTTTGCATCGATTTTAATTTTGTTAGTGGTTGTGATTCTTGCTGTTGTGGTGTATGTTGCAGTTCCCAAGCCAGGTGGGATTGAATATATTAAGAAGCAGCTAACTTGGCCGAGGCCAACTCCTACGCCTACTCCCCCGCCAGGGTGTTCTTACCAAGAGGTCCAATGTGTAAAAGCTCCTTGTGATCCTGTTTTGCTTTGTACGGATTACCTCCGACCGACTGCAACTACTGATGAGACTGCGGGTTGGAAAACTTATACAAACCCTAAGTATCTATATGAATTCAAGTATCCTCAAACTTGGCAATTAATTGTTGACCCAAAGACAGAGGGAAGAGAAGTTAGTATAAAATCCCCAAACGAGGAGTTGATTCACGCAGTGGTATTTAGTGGGGAAGATGATAGTCAAAACAATTCTCATAGAAGGACTTTTCATTTAAAGGACAGTGGTTATCTTCTTTTCACATATGTCGAATGTGATGGTCCAGGGTGTGGGTCTGGCAAGTTGGACATTCTCACATTTAGCAAAATCTTTTCCACTTTTAAATTCATAGACTAAGTTAGGGAAGAAAAATTAGAGGTTAGTTATATCTGTGTCTACTTCTTTGAAGTCGGTTTCGAGGTCCTCGATATTTATTGAATTAAGTTCTATGTTCAATTCATCTACGGTTTGGTTGGCTGTTGGTTTTGTTGTGTTAGGAGAAATATGTTGTTGCAAGTTTTGCTTTAACCCAAGGGATGGGAGTACCCTATCCCACAGTCCTAGATAGGACGAAACTGCGAAGGCAACGACGAATAATAGTACTAATAGTAACGCTAATAGACTTGTATTACCTTTTTGTAACTTATTAGTCATTTTCGCTTTCTCCTTGCCCTGAGCTAGTCGAAGGGTCTTTTGTTGTTGCTGCGACTCGGATTGCATTTGCTACTTCTTGTTTAGCTTCGATGACTTTTTGTCGCACTGCCTTTAGGTCTTTGAAAAGACTGTTTCTGGTTGATTTTACATCTGTTCTGATGCTAGATTCACTTGAGATGTTAAGAGAGTAATCTTTGGCTGCTTGTGCTTCAACAGCGGCTTTTGCTTCTGTTATGGCATTCTTTGCTTTTTGGATTGCAGTATGTAGCGCAGTTGTGTCTTTTCCATTCTTGGCGGTATTTTCCACCCTTTCTGCGAGTCTATCCAAGATTTCTGATGTTTTATCAAGGTACTTTGCCATTTGAGAAGTTTGCTTCTCGTTTATTCTCGTGAGCGTTTCGTTGAGTTTTTCTGTGAGTTTAGCTTTCTTTTGGTTTTTGAATTCCTCAAGCTTTTTTGTGAGTGTCGCTTTTCTTTCTTCACGAGTTTTTCTTGCTTCAGCGGTTCTTTCTTCAACGTTTTTTAGGTACTCGCTTCTTTGCTCAAGTGGTGTTCCTTTTAGGCTTTCTATTCTTTCTTGGATTCTTACTCTTAAACTTTCTGCTTCTCCGGAAGCCTGTTCGTTTTTCTGGTTTACATTTTCTGTTCTTCTTTGAGAGAGATTTGATTCGGCAAGGATAGGAGTAACTAACAGAATAGTTAAGAGTATTAGGGAGATTCCAATGGTTGTAATCTTGTAGTTCACTACATTATATTAAACACTAAGGATGCAAGTAAGTCAACGTATACTGCTCTCTGATTTTTGGTAAAATACAAAGGTTATATGGATAAAGTAGAGGAACTTCAAAAGCTTAAGAAGGAAATGGAGGAGGACAAAAGTCTTCCATTGAGGGAAGGTGCAACACAGCTGGTTTTTGGGGAGGGGAATCCTGATGCAGAGATTTACTGTGCTGGAGAAGCTCCAGGATACCACGAAGACCAGCAAGGTAGGCCATTTGTTGGACAGGCAGGTCAGCTTCTAAATAGGACATTGGGAACTATTGGATTAAAACGGGAAGATGTTTATATTTCCAATGTTGTTCGTTTTAGACCGCCAAGTAATCGGGATCCACAACCCACTGAGATTGCTGCTTTTCAGCCCTATGTTGATCGCGAGATAAAGATAATTGATCCTAAGGTTATAGTTACTCTTGGTAGATTTTCGATGAACAAGTTTCTTCCGGGTGAGATGATTTCAAGGGTTCACGGACGCCCCAGGAAAGTGACATGGCATGGGTGTGGTGTTACAATAGTTCCAATGTATCACCCTGCGGCTGCTCTTCGCTCACCTCAAGTTATGCAAGAGTTTCAAGAAGATTTCAAAAAGTTGCCACAAATTTTGGATGAAGCTAAAAAGGAAGAGAGGGAAGAGAAGAGAGAGCAGATGAACCTGTTATAATTTTCAATTTTCAATTTACAATTTTCATTGAATTTTCAATGATCCAATTTTCAAATTAAAAACTAAAATTTCAATATGGATAAGTTGCGTTTTATTGCTGTTTCTGGTACGACAGATGTGACGGAGAATCTCTATGTCTATGAGTACTTGCCTGACATGGGTGGGGCGAAGGAGCTTATAGTTGTTGATTGTGGTGTTGGCTTTCCAGAAGAGTATGTTTATGGAGTAGATCTCTCAGTTCCTGATTTATCTTACCTTGTTAAGAATAGGGAAGGCTTAAAAGGAGTTTTTATTTCACACGCACATGAAGATCATTTTGGCGCTCTCCCCTTTTTGCTTAATGAAATTCCGGAGGTACCTATTTACTGTTCGAAGTTAGTTGCTGGTTTTATTGAAGACAAGCTGGTTGATTATGGAATAAGAGGTAAAAAGATAAATGTTATAAACCCTCAGGATATAGCGGTGAGGGTTGGTAATTTTACGATAGATTCTTTCAGGGTTACACATTCGGTTCCTGATTCATTGGGATTTTGTATTACCACTTCTGTTGGGAAAATATTCCATGTGCCGGATTATAAGTTTGACTGGACACCAGTTGATCAAAAACCTTTTGATGTTGCGAAGGCAGCAACTTTGGCTCGTGATGGGGTTCTTGCGCTTGCTTCAGATAGTTTGGGTAGTACCTCGGTTGGATATACTCAATCAGAGCTTGATCTTGAAAAGAATTTAGAAGTTATTATTGAAGGGGCAGTGGGGCGAGTACTTTTTACAACGATTTCTTCAAATATCTCCAGAGTTCAGCAGGCGATAAATATTTCAAAACTGGTTGGGCGAAAGGTGGCTTTTGTCGGGCGTTCAACAGAAAGGAAAGCAGAGATTGCAAGAAACCTTGGTTATTTGAATTATGACGGAGGCATGGTAATTCCAATTAGGAAGGCTCAAAATTTGCCTCCTCGTCAGATAACTTATGTTATTTCCGGGTGCTATGGGCAGGTTGGGTCAGCGCTTTATCGTGTTTCGACTGATGAACATCAGTTTTTGAAACTTCAGAAAGATGATGTTGTTATTTTCTCTGCTGATCCTGCTCCTCCGGGGACAGAACAAACGACAAATTATGTTGTTGATAATCTTATTGAACGGGGGGCTGTTGTTCATTATTACGATACTCAAGAGGATTTACACGTCTCAGGGCATGGTTCGATAAAAGAGATAGAAATGCTTTTGTCTCTTGTTGGACCAAAGTTTCTTATTCCAATTGGAGGTACAGTGCGGCATATGAGAGCTTATAAAACTTTGGCTCAACAGATGGGGTGGGAGGGAAAGAATGTATTTGAGCTTAGAAACGGGGATGTAGTGGAATTTACAAAAAATGATGCACGTTTAGGTGAGCGTGTTCATGTTAAGAGTCTTTTGGTTGATGGTTTGGGTATTGGAGATGTGGGCGAGATTGTTTTAAGTGATAGGAAGACTCTTGCAAAAGAAGGTGTTGTGTTGGCTGTTATACAAACAGACAAGAGCGGAAATGTTGTGGGTACACCTGAGCTTATAAGTAGGGGCTTTGTTTTTGTGAAGGAGAATAAGAGTTTTTTTGAAAGAGCGTCGCAGGAGGTTTTGAAGGAAATAAGAAAAAAGGTTAGGGGGGGCAATGAGCGGGATATGAAGAGGGTTGTTGTGGATTTTCTGGAGAGATTCTTCTTTGATGAGACCGGGCGGCGGCCGATGATACTCCCGGTGGTTGTTGAGGTTTGACTGGTTGGTGTTTGATAATATTTACAGTACAGTGCATGATCCTATCAGAAAAAAACCATGTCGAAAAATAAGGAGACAGAGCCATTAATGGACCAGCCCAAAGTTGTAGCGCGCTTGTGTTTAGATCCATCTGATCCAAAAAGCATCGAGGCAATAGATCTGCTACGAGAAGCTGGTTTTAGGGTGTTAGCTACGGGTGTTAGCGTTTTTGAACCAGAACTCCATGTTGGAGGTGTTACCTATTCTGGTATGGGAAACATAAGACGCTTTGTTAGTAGCGTAGGCCAGATACCGTCTAGTATTGGGAAAGCCAAGGATCAGGCTAGTGATAGTGCTGGGTGTAATGGAATGTAAGCTGTTGATACCATGATTTGAATCATGGTATCAGTGTATAGTGCATCGATTTAGCTTCCCTGGTGAGCAGGGGAGAATTGTTTTAGTTTAGGGACTTCTCCCCTCTCCTTAACCTACTCTCCCAAGTTGTGGAGCCTTTGCAGTAGTTGACCGGTTTGGGTTCAGTCAAACCTAAATTGGCTCCCAGCCCTCAGCAATTTCTCCTCAGCACTTGCCGTTGGAGTCCGCCTCGTCAGCGGAACCGAGTCACCTTAACCCTGCATAGCAGTTTGTTCAGTCACTGCTCACTAGGGAAGCTAAATTATGTCGGGCTGGTTGTTAACAGGCTTTCGTAAGGAGTTCTCTGCCTGTACGCTCTGCAACCTCACAAGAACTCTGCTTTGGCCTTGCGGCATTTAAGGGGATTCAGCTCAAGCCCCCACCCGATTCTTCTTAACCCGCCTTCTGGCGGGTCCTGCGAGTGGTTTACTTGCTGGTCGCTGAAGACGAAAGAAGAATATTAAGTTTGCAATTTGACATGGAGTCTAACTTAGCAGCAAAAGGTATCTTTGTCAAGCTATCAAACTATATCAATTATTGTGCTACACTGAATTGCGGTGAGGATAGTTTTTACGAAACATGCCATATGGAAGTTTGCTGATCTTGAGAAGATGGGGTGGAGGCTTGGACGAGAAGATGTAAGGAGTGCCATCCTTTTTCCAGACAGCGGGCCCGTTGATAGTGGCTATGGCGCACTGGCGGTTCTTAAAAAGCTCGACGAGAGACATAACTTGCGGGTGATATACGTGACCCGGGATGATATAATTACTGTGATTACGTTTTACCCTACGGAAAGTGGAAGATATGAACAAAAGTAAAAAACCAACCAAAAGAATTTACTACGAATCAGAGGATGATGTGCTTAACATCTGGTTTTCAGAGAAGAAAATTGACTATGCTGAGGATGCGGGTGGTGTGATTGTGCACTTTACCGAAGACGGTGAACCTGTTTATATGGAAGTTCTTTTTGCCTCAAGGTTTTTGAAAGATATACACAAAACTTTGCCGAAAGAAGTTAAGAAACAAATCTGGTCAGCCATTAATTGATGTCCCGCTCGCAAAAAGGTTTTGTGCCGCTCCCCCTTGAGTTCTTTTTTGGTTATTCTAGCTTACTTGATACCATGATTCGAATTGTGGTATTAGTTTAGCTTCCCTGGTAAGTGAGTTGGTGAGTGTTGTGGAAGTTTTGTTTTTGGTACCCGTGATGCCCTTCGCGCTTTTGATATATTCAATCGAAGATCTCATATGACCTATTGTACTTTGTGCTCTTAGATCGGTTATAATTACGTTATCATGCCCAGAGGACGTCGGAGCCGTTTTTGGCGTCGAGGTTTTAATTTAAAACTTAAAAAGCATACAGTTACTGCAATTGCTCAAATTCTTTGTTTTGCAGTTTCGGGTCTTGTGGTAGTCTCTTTCTCGAGACAGGGAGCAGTTCTTTTAGCGTTGAATCGCTTCCTGTTAAATTATTTTTCCTGGACAGCTCTTTTTATTCCGTTTTTTTTCGTTGTTTCAGGTTTAATGCTCTCTCGTTTTAAAACTCCTCTCAATCAACCTACGGTTCTTATAGGAAGTGCGCTTTTTGCCCTTTGTGCAGCAGCTATCAGCCGAGCTGGTCTGTTTGGACGGGAAACTTGGTTTGCCATTTCGGCTTTGGTTACACCAGTTGGTGCTTTTGTTGTTTTTTTTGGAGGCGCTGTTATCGGCATTCTTGTATTTTTCAACACTTCTTTAGATCGGGTTTTTGCCCTGTTTGTCTCGCTTCTTGTGCTATTTCGACGTTTGATTCTTGGAGAACAAAAAAAGCCTGGTTTTGAGGTTAAGGGGAATATTAAAGTAAGTGGTGGAGCACCGCAGCCTGGAAAAGTGGCGAGTGATGAAATTAAACAAGGAGCGATGGCTCCGGCGGTGAATCTTCCTGGGCAACAGGGAGTTTGGGAGTACCCGCCTCTTTCTCTCCTTTCTGAGTCCGTTTCTGGTAAAGCTGATAGGGGGGATATTAAATCTCATGCAGATGTGATTGAGCGAACACTTGATTCTTTTGGGATAAAGTCGAAAGTGGTTGAGGTTAATTTAGGTCCTGCTGTTACACAATATGCAATTGAGGTTGCTTTGGGGACGAAGCTTTCAAAAATTACTAATCTCTCAAATGATTTGGCTCTTGCTCTTGCTGCTCCTTCAGGTCAGATAAGAATTGAGGCTCCTATTCCAGGGCGTTCTCTTGTCGGAATTGAGCTGCCTAATAGGTCTCCTGAGTTCGTAGGATTAAGACAAATACTTGAGGCGGACGCGATGCGGGAGGCCAAGTCTAAGCTTACAGTTGCTCTAGGGTTGGACGTTGCCGGGAAGCCCATTGTTGCGGATCTAACAAAGATGCCGCATGCTCTTATTGCAGGTCAGACTGGTTCTGGAAAATCTGTTGCTTTGAATTCTTTCATTTCCTCGATTCTTTTTCGTGCATCGCCTAATGAGGTTAAGTTTATCCTTGTTGATCCTAAGCGTGTGGAGTTGACTGCTTATAATGGGGTGTCCCACCTTTTAACTCCGGTTATAACAGAGCCGGCTAAAGTCGTTTCTGCACTTAAGTATTTGGTTTCGGAAATGGAACAGCGTTATAAGATGTTTGCTGAAGTGGGGGCTCGGAACATAATGTCTTATAACGAGATGTCAGGCTTTCAGGCTTTGCCTGCGATAGTTTTGGTTATTGATGAATTGGCGGATATCATGCTTTTTGCTCCTGCTGAAGTGGAGGATACTATTACCAGGCTTGCTCAGATGAGTCGTGCAACTGGGATTCACATGCTTCTTTCAACACAACGGCCTTCTGTTGATGTTTTGACAGGACTTATAAAAGCTAATATTCCTTGCCGAATAGCATTTGCTGTCTCTTCACTTGTTGATTCGCGGGTTATTTTAGATACACCTGGAGCTGAGAAGCTTTTGGGTCGAGGGGATATGCTTTATCTTCCTCCGGACGAGGCGAAGCCGAAGCGTATTCAGGGTACGTATGTTTCGGATAGTGATACAAACAGGATGATTGAATTTTTGAGGAAAACTGGTGTTGCACCTCAGTATACGGAAGAAGTTACGTCGATGCCGGTTAGGTCTTTTCCAGGACATGGTGGAGGAAGTGGGGAGAAAGACGAGTTTTTTGAGGAGTCAGTACGAGTAGTTTGTGGGAATGATCGAGCATCTGCATCTTTATTACAGAGACGTTTGTCCATTGGCTATGCAAGAGCTGCTAGAATTCTTGATCAGCTTGAGGCAGCAGGTGTGGTGGGTCCTCAAGATGGATCTAAACCTAGAGAAGTCCTAATTGGTAATGCTGAAGAGTTTTTGGCATCTCAAGGTGCTCCTTAATGAGTTCTTCTTAATTATTCATGAGAACTGCTGGTACGTTGTTGCAACAAAAAAGAGAAGAGAAAAATATCTCGCTTGAGTTTGTGGCGAACAGGACGAAGATTAAAGAGAAATTTTTGGAGGCTTTGGAAAGATCTGATTGGTCATCCCTGCCGAATTTTACTGTTACACAGGGGTTTGCCAGAAGTTATGCAACTACGGTTGGTGCTGATCCTGATTTAGTCCTTGCGCTTTTAAGAAGGGATTTTCCTAAAATTCTAACGCAGCGTGTGTTAAAAGAAATATCTATGAGTGATCGGTTTGTTTGGACGCCGAGGGCTACTGTTGTATCAGTAACTTTATTGGCTACAGTTGCGGTTGTATTTTATTTAGTAAGACAGTATTTTTTATTTGTTTCACCTCCATATCTTGAGGTAACTGCTATACGATCAGAAAAAGGTGTGGTTGTTTCAGGAAAAACTAGTTCGTTTGCAACTTTGGAGGTTAACAACAAACCAGTTTTGGTTGGGCAAGATGGGGTGTTTAGTCTTAATTTAGAAGAGTCAGAAGTGGGGCAAACAGTTGCAGTTAAGGCTTTGTCAAGAAATGGGAAAGAAACTACAAGGGTAACACCAGTGGCTCAGTGATCAGTCTAAGTCTAAATCTAAGCATGGAATTTACTACTTGTACTACCTTTACTACTTATGTTACTTTTTAAATGATGGATCCTGTCCGAGTACTGCTATTTCTAGTTGTAACTGTTCTTACAGGTCTTCTTGTTGGTGTTGGGGTACAGTCTTTTTTGATATTGCGTGATCTTCGTCGGACTATGGCTAAATTTAATAAAATTCTTGATGATGTTTCTGTTGTATCAAGTTCCATTGCCCGTCCAGTTTCAGGCCTTGCGCATTTAATTGATGGTTTGAAGAATATTAAGGATATAGTGGATGGGATGTTGGAGAAGAAGGAGAAAACAGTGGAGGTTGAGACTTTTGATACTCCACTGCCTCGTCTTTCGATTGAGGAAAGTTTTAGTACTCCACTGGAGTCCAGTTCTTCGATTTCTGCTCTCCAGGAGCGCGGTCGCCGCTTTTTCCATAGAGACGGTAAACCGTTGACTTCTTAATGTAAGAGTGTTTTACTGGATTAGAGTGAACAAAGATCCTCAACGTGGTTTTGCAGCATTTGTTCTTCTTTTTGTTGTTCTTTTGGTTGGAGTTGGTGCTGGAGCTTATTATTATGGCAAGGGTAGTTTGAAACTTCCTGTTGTTGCACCACAGGTGTCACCAAGCTCGGAAATTTCAACTCCATCATCAACCACTGATGAAACTGTGAACTGGAAAGTTTATATGGACCAACGATATGGCTTTTCTTTCAAATATCCAAGTGATTGGGATACAACAAATTTAGGAACAAGTTTGGTTGTCGCACCCCAGTCTGTTGTGGATGGTATTAAAAAAATTGCTGGAGGATTTGGTGGAGGGAAAGGGTTGGTATCTTCTTTGTATGTAAACAAACAAAGAGTTCCTACGAAATCCGATGGATTTCAAAAAGTTTCTTCAACTCAAATTGTGGTTGGTGGCAAAAATGCGACACTTCACACTATTACTGTTACTCAGGCGAGTCCTTTAGGGGAATCAGGAGAGCGGGTTATTCAAGTAGAAATCCCGTTCGAAAAAGGTTTTGTAGAATATGAGTTACTAGATACAAGGTATCGTTCTATATACGACCAAATTCTCTCCACTTTCAAGTTCGCTAATTAGCTTCTGGTTTTGATCTCATTGAATCTTGAAAATTGTGCTATAATTTCGTAGGAATTGTCAATCAAATTCCGGTTTGGTTGTACTGAAAATCATGGGAACTATTAACTGGTCAAAGCTTTTTAAGCAGTATGTTGGTATGTGGGTGGCTCTTGCAGAAGACGAAAAAACTGTTGTTGCTGCATCTAAGAATGCAAAGGCAGCTTTCGACGAAGCTAGGAAGGCAGAGTTAAAAGTGCCAATTATGTTAAAAGTACCAGAAGAGTCAATCCCATATATTGGTGCGGGCTCCAAATGAAATTTTCTTACAGGGAATTAGAAGTAACGCCCTCTCCCGCATCTCTTGAAAGAAATGTGATGTTTTCGTTAGTGTAGTAGTGAAGATGGTACTTGTGTGTACCAATTGACATATGATTGTGTATACAATATAATGTCAGCATGTTGACTTTTCCTAAGACTACTTCTGCTCGAGAAATTCAGCGGAATTATAGAAAGATCTTTGATCGTGTTAAGAAAACAAAGGAGCCTGTGGTTGTTATGCGGAACAATAAACCGGAAGTGGTAATTGTTAATTACAAAAAGCTTGAAGAGATGGAGGCTTTAGATTCGGTCTTTAGGAGTGTAGAACAGATAAAAAAAGGCGAGGCGAAGCTGTTGAAGGGTTCGTTGGTCGATCTCTGGCATGAAGCCCAAAAAGGTTAACTATTCCCCGGGGTTTGTGAAATCTCTGGCCAAGTTTCCTAAAAGTCAATTAAGGAATTTAGCTACAAAAGAGGAAATATTTAGGGAAAACCTTTTTGACCCTAGGTTAAAAACCCATAAATTGAAAGGAAGGCTTGAGGGCTTCTACTCTTTCTCAATCTCGTATCACTGGCGAATTGTCTTTCATTTTGAAGGAGATGAGGTTTTCTTTGATGCTGCAGGGACACATTCCATTTACAAATAGTTTAAATTTAGCAAAATTGCGGTAGAATAGCTTCATGACTTCAGATGAACTTCGGGAACGATATATAAAGTTTTTTGTAGAGCGGGGGCATGTGCAAATTCCTTCTGCTCCTTTGGTTTTAGAAAATGATCCGTCTACGCTTTTTACTTCTTCCGGCATGCAGCCACTCGTGCCTTACTTAAAAGGCGAGCAGGAGCATCCTGCTGGTAGACGCTTGACTAATTCTCAACCCTGCTTTCGTGCCGAGGATATAGAAGAAGTTGGTGACAATCGTCACACAACTTTCTTTGAAATGCTGGGCAATTGGTCGCTCGGAGATTACTTCAAGAAAGAGCAACTTACTTGGTTCTGGGAATTTTTAACAAAAGAACTAAACCTTCCTAAAGAAAAACTGTATGTTTCAGTCTTTGAAGGAACTGATCAAGTTTCGCGGGATAACGAGACATGCGAGATTTGGGAATCCTTAGCTGTTTCTAAAGACCATATTTACTTTTACGGTGCTGAAAAAAATTGGTGGTCTCGTTCAGGACCTCCTGAGAACATGGTTCCAGGCGACATTGGTGGGCCAGACTCCGAAGTTTTCTATGATCTTGGAGCCGAATTAGGACTTCACGAGAATTCTCATTGGAAGGGCAAGGACTGCCATCCTAATTGTGAGTGTGGACGCTTTGTGGAAATAGGTAATTCTGTGTTTATTTCCTACAAAAAGAAAGAAGATGGATCTTTAGAAGAATTACCACAAAAAAATGTTGATTTTGGAGGGGGGCTAGAAAGATTAGTGGCAGTGGTCAATAATCAACCTGATGTCTTTAAAACAGACTTGTTATGGCCAATTGTCGAGGCAATCTGTGCTGAATTGAGCATAGATACAGAGATAGAATATGGGAAAGATCAAACCACGGATCAAGTAATAAGGGTAATCGCAGACCACATGAGGGCTGCTGTGTTTCTTGTAAGAGATGGGGTAACTCCTTCGAATAAAATACAAGGCTATCTTTTAAGAAGACTGATCCGACGGTCAGCTGTCAAGTTCACATCCCTAGGGGGCATGCTTGGAATGCTAAATAAGATGACTGCGCCGGTCCTCAACGCTTATGACAACACTGATTATTTGCAAAAATCAGAAGGTAAGGTGCAAAAAGTAATATATGATGAACTGGAAAGGTTCAGGATAACCCTTGATCAAGGATTAGAGGAATTTAACAAACGAAAACATATAGATGGCAAAATAGCCTTTGATTTGTATCAGACTTACGGTTTCCCATTAGAGCTTACGGAAGAGTTGGCTAGGGACCGTGGTTTAAAAATCAACAGAAGAGAGTTTTCCAAAGAATTTGAAAAGCACAAAGAACTTTCGCGAACTGCTTCTGCGGGCATGTTTCGAGGAGGCTTGGCATCCACAGGTGAAGCTGAAACTAAATATCACACCGTGACCCATTTATTGCATCAGGCTCTGCGGGAGGTTTTAGGTAATCATGTTATCCAAAAAGGAAGCAATATAACTTTCGAACGGCTTAGGTTTGATTTTTCGCATTCAGAAAAACTTGCAAAAGAGGAGATAAGGAAAGTTGAAGACTTGGTGAATGAACAAATAGAAAAAGGCTTATCTGTTTCTTGTGAGGAAATGGATAAAGAGGAAGCGCTTAAAGGTGGAGCAATTGGGGCTTTTGGTGAGCGGTATGGAGATAGGGTTAAAGTGTATACCATCGGAGAGCCTCCTTTCAGTCGGGAGGTTTGTGGAGGGCCGCATGTTCTTAACACAAGCGAGATTGGGCGTGTTACAATAAGAAAAGAGGGGTCGGCTGGGGCTGGAGTGAGAAGGATATATGCGATCATTGATGGTTAGTTTATAATAGTAGTCTTGTTAGAAAATTTGTAATTTGTAATTTTTAATTTTTATTCAATTTTTAATGTTTTAATTTTAAAAAATTTAGACATTTGGATTTGATTAAAAATTTTAAATTTAAAATTGAAAATTGTGTAAGTTATGGATCTGCCAAAAATTTTCCAGAAAAGTAAAGATGAAGTTGTTGAGTACTTCTGGAGCATAGTAATTTGCAAGTCTTGGGTTGATAGTGGTATTTGGTGTGTAACCGGAGAGAATGCAAAGGTTGTTAGCCGGGGTGGGGCTTTTTCTTGGCAACAGGGCAATCCGGAATCATTAGTTGAGGCTACTGACAGTTCTCTTTCTGCTGCAGCTTCCTATTTAGAAGAAGATCAAGGTGAGCCTTTGAAAGTTGTTTTTGGACTTCCTCCTTCTTGGACTGAAGATGGCTCAATAAAAGAGTCGTGTTTGAGTATATTGCGCAAGCTTTCTCGTGAGCTTGAGCTTACGCCTGCGGGGTTTGTAGTTTTACCGGATGCTATTACTCATCTTCTGAAGGCTCGTGAAGGTGCTCCTCCGAGTGTAATTTTTGTTGGGCTTTTTGAGGATACGATTGATGTAACTATTTCACAAAGCGGGACGGTTTTAGGAACTGCTGAAGTTGCAAGAAGTATGTCTTTGGGAGCTGATATAGCTGAGGGTTTGGCGCGTCTCCCATCGGCTTATCAATATCCAACGAGGATACTTCTTTATAATCATAGGAGTGTTGACTTGGAGGGGGCTAGGCAGGAGCTTCTTAACGTTGACTGGGCAAATTCTGGGGTTACTTTTTTGCACACTCCGAAGGTTGAGGTTTTGTCTGAGGACGTAGGAGTTTTGGCTGTTTCATTGGCAGGAGCTTCGGAAGTTGGTCAAGCGAAGGGGATTATGGGGGGAGGGGGAGATACAAAAGATACAGAAACAGAAAAAGCGGAAGAGGTGGTTGGGGAGGGGGTTCCGCAAATAGTTTCAGAGGAATTGGGTTTTGTTAAAGATGCTGACATAGCAGAGCAGGATGTAGATGCAGATTCGACTAGCTCACTGCAAGCAGATTCGACTAGCTCACTGCAAGCAGATTCGACTAGCTCACTGCAAGCAGATTCGACTAGCACTTCGGCTGTGAGCTCAGTGCCGAACGGCTCACTGCAAGAGGTTATTGAGAGCAAAGAGGAAAATAAAGTGGATTTTGGGTTTCTTCCTAATATATTGGGTGTATTTGGAAAAGTTTTCCATTTGGGTAAACTTCGTTTTGTAGTTTTGGGGGTGGGTGTCATTTTGTTGTTTGTTCTGGGTGTGTTTGTATATTGGTATTTGCCTAAGGCGCGTGTGATAGTATTTGTTGCGCCGAAAAAGCTTGAGAAAACCCTAGAGTTTAAGGTTAAAGTGGGGTTGTCCAGTGTTGATGTTGAACAAAAAGAGGTTCCGGGTAAGGTTTTGGGGGTGCAGGTTTCTGCAGAAAAGCAAAAGAGCGTGACAGGAACGAAACGCGTTGGAGAAAAAGCAAAAGGTGAGGTTACAGTTTATCGAGTTGGTCAGTCAGTAACATTGCCTTCGGGGACAGTGCTTTCGTCTCCAAATGGTTTGAAGTTCACTCTTAATGAGGATGTGAAGGTTGCAAGTGGAAGTGCGGGTCCGGACTCGTTGGGTAAGAACATTACTCCTGCAAGGGTGACGGCTTTGAATGTAGGGGCCGAATATAACCTTTCTTCTGGTGTGTCTTTTAAGATTGGTAACTTTTCGACTGATACAACAACAGCGAAAAATACTTCAGAGTTTACTGGAGGTACAAGTAGGGATGTTTCTGCGGTGTCTTCCCAGGACAAGGCTGATTTAGAGAAGGAAGTCAAAGAGGAAATTAAAAATCAGGCTATGGAGAGGGCAAAGAGTCAAGTGGGGAGTGAGGAAATTTTGATTGGGGATCGGGGATCGATAACTATCGGTAAACAGGAGTTTAGTAGTCAAGTTGGTGAAGAAGCGGATACTCTTTCAGTAACAACAACTGCTACTGTGCGTTTTACAGTTGTTTCTAAAGAGCATATCCAAAAGCTCTTAGTGAGCCAAATGGAGAAGGAGGTGCCTCAAGAATTTGGATTTGTGCCAGACCGGATTACTACTGAAATAACTGCAGTTGCTTCCAAGGATGACAAAGAAGAGAAAAGGTTCAAAGTGCAAGGTACTGCGAACCTTTTGCCTGCAGTTTCTTCAGACAATCTTATAAAAGAAATAGCTGGCAAATCTCTTGATGCTGCCAAGGAAAGATTGTCCAAGACGCCGGGGTATACCAGGGCACAAATCACCTTCACCTCAAAGCTTCCGATAACAGGTAGTTTGCCACGGCCTACCAAAAACATCACAGTTGATATTGTTGCTGAGCAATGAAGAAAAGAATATTAAAAGCGGTTTCTTTAGTTTTTATATCTATTGGTGTTTTGTTAACACTGAATGCTGGGTTGCCTATTATCAAATACGAGCTGTTTTCTGCCCCAAAGCTTTCACGGGGCGAGTTTATTTCTCCTATCTCAAAAGAACAAGGACAGTTGAGCTCTCAAACTTCGGGTGATTTGGTACGCGCAAGTAACTGGTTTGTTGGTGCTCCAGAGCTTCCTGATGTTCCGTCAAAAGTGAAATATTACACAGTTTCTATACTAAAACTTAAGATAGAGGATGTAACAGCGGAGATTGGAGGAGACGATCTTTCCAAGAGTCTTGTTCATTACAAGGGTACAGCTTTGCCTGGGAAAAAAGGGAATGCTGTGGTTTTTGGGCATTCTACACTGCCTCAACTTTTTGATAGTAAGAATTATTTGACAATATTTTCTTATCTTCCGAGTCTTGCCAAAGGAGACAAAATTTTTGTTAACTATGATGGTATTAAATATACGTATCAGGTTTATGAGATGTTTGAGGTTAAACCTCAAAATATTGAGATTCTCGAGCAAACTTTCGATGATGCATATCTAACTCTTGTAACTTGTGTGCCGCCTGGTACATATCTTCGACGTCTTGTTGTAAAATCTCGTTTGGTACCACTGGGGAAAGGTTAGAGTTATGGTTATTCTCGGTATAGATTACGGACGCAGTAAACTAGGTGTTGCGATAAGCGAAGGGGGCTTTGCGGAACCTTTGGTTGTGGTGAAAACTGTTTCGGTTTCTCAAGCTGTCGAAAAGATAGGAAGGATTGTTCAGGAGGAGGGTGTAGAAAAGTTAGTTGTGGGGGTTTCTGAGGGTAGTATGGCTGAAGAAGAGGAACAATTTGTACAGAAGCTTCAGGGTGAACTTAAGGTTCCTGTGGAAACGTGGGATGAGACTCTAACAACACAAGATGCGCATGAGCTTTCGATAGAAGCGGGTGTTTCACGAAGGAAGCGTAGGAATTTAGAGGATGCATTTGCGGCGGCGATTATGCTACAATCTTTTTTAGATTCCACGCGGTAGCAATATGGCACAGAAAGCAAGAATTCCAGGGGTATTTAAGAACGTTATAGCGCCAGTTCAAGCATGGCTTTTGTCTCAGGGTCGTTGTGTGGGTTGTGGTAGAGATATGTCTCAGGGGAAGAAAAGTAAGCATAAGGATGGATTGGAGAAAATTGTTTGTGAGTGTGGTCGGATTTTTGTAAAAGACATTAAGAGTAGCAAGTATCGTAGAGCTTTGTTGGAAGAAGTGTGAGCGTGTGGGTGCATGCGAATTTCCCCGAATGAAAAAGTTTTTAATAATTCCTTTGTTCCTCGTTTTGTTTTTTTTATTTTTAGTAATTTGGTGGAGAAATGTTTCTTTTCCGGTTAATACCCGGGATTCTACCCCCCGCGACTTTTTGATTACAAAGGGGCAATCAACTTCTTCGATTGCAAAAAAGCTTGAAAAAGAAGGGTTAGTCAAAAGCGAATTTGCTTTTAGATTTTATGTTCAACTTACGGGTAGGGATAAAAAAATACCAGCTGGTGAATATAGGCTTTCTGCTAATTCGAGTTTACAGCAGTTAGTTGAGATTCTTTCAAAGGGTCCGCAGGAATTGTGGGTTACTGTTCCCGAGGGATTAAGACGGGAAGAAATAGCTGTGCGCACGATAAAAGCTTTGGGGTTAGAGGGAGAGAGAGCACAAGCTTTTTGGGAAGGTTTTATTGAGGCTTCTAGTGGAAAGGAAGGTTTTCTTTTCCCAGATACCTATTTGTTTGCAAGAGACATTAAGCCCGAGTTGGTAGTTAGCAAGTTACGCTCTACTTTTGATTCTAGAGTGAATGGCGAAATGCTCTCGGATTTGGCTAAAAGTGGAAAAACTATTAACGAAGTTATAATACTTGCGTCGTTGATTGAAAGGGAGGCAAGGGGAGATGAGGAGAGGCCTGTTGTTACAGGGATTTTGCTAAATCGAATAAAGATTGGTATGGCTCTTCAGGCTGATGCTAGCTTGCAGTACGTTACAGGTTCTGAAAGGTGTAGGAAAGATTGGTTAAGTTGTGATTGGTGGAAACCGCCAACTGCTGAGGATAAGACCAAGAGATCTGCTTATAACACATATACTAATACGGGCTTGCCGGCAGGGCCTATTTCCAATCCTGGTATTTCTTCAATAAAAGCAGCAATTTACCCGCAGGATACTTCTTATTTGTATTACCTTCATGATAACGATGGTAAAGTGCATTATGCCAAGACTTTAGAGGAGCACAATTCTAATGTCTCCAGGTATCTCCGATAGTTTTCTGTTTGGCTTCCATCTTAAAGTATCAGCAGGTTAGTTTACGTAATACGGCTTCGAAAGAAAATCTTCAGCAAGATACAATTCTAAATCGTTATTCCAAACTCTTTAAATACTGTAAATATTGAGCTGGGTTTAAAACAACAATCCCTAAATCCTCATTAATTTTTTGTCTTTGAAAATGTCTGATATTGTAAGTTAATAAAAACTTTGCTTTGGAACTTGCTGCCCCTGCTACAATATGGGTATCATCTATATCAGTTGTATATATTCTAAAATCCTTTTTAATTCTTGATATTTCTTTTTTAAGTTTAATAACTTTAAGGTGTTTTTTAACTAGCGTTTGTAGCCGATTTTGATCTATTTTTAATCTTTTGATAACTACCTCTAATTCTGTTTTAGAAATATTTGAAATTACAAAATTGGATTTTTGTTCGTTGAGAAGAAGATATGCTGCGCCTTTTTCAGAAAGAAGTGAGGAAATAACTACATCTGAATCAACAAAAACTTTTGTTTTCCTCACAAATCGGCTCTAATTTTCTTAAGCTCCCTTTGAACTTTGGCAAGATTTTTTAAATCCTCTTTTTGCGCTCTATACAAATCTTCGTCTAGACCCGTGAAGAGAAAAGAGAGGGAATTAGTAGGAATACGATAAACTTTACCTATTTTTTTAGCCACAATTTCACCACGGCTGATTAATTGATAAACTGTATTTTTACTAAGTTGAAGCATACCAGCCACCTGTTCCGGAGTATAAGCTTTTGGCAAAACTTGACTATTAATCATAACTACATTGTACTAAGAATGACAAAACATGTCAATATATGTCAATATTGTTAAGGGAAATCTAAAAAGATACATATAAACGAAATCTGAATTGATACACTCACTTCCTAAAGATGGGAGGTGAGAAAATTGATCAAACAGAAATTAGAGTTTAAGCAGCAAGTCATAGGCAAGTTTCTAAAAAGTAAGCTCAGTGTCAAAGAAGCTGCAGATCTACTCGGGTGCAAAAGGCTAACCATCTACCGGTACATAAATAAAGTCACAAAAGGTGGGTTAGATGCCCTCAAGGATGGCAGACACAGCAATAATTATAAACTCACCTCCCAAGAGCTTTCTAAAGTCCTAACCTTTAAAAGAAAAGGACATTGGAGATCTGCCAGGAAAGTTCTGGAAATTACCGATATCTCTTCAGTTACCCCAAGAAGAGTAAGACAGATCTGGGTTGAGTATGGCTTGAACAAACTTAATGTTGAGAGATTAAAGCCAATAACGAGGGAGAATATTCTACAGATTTCGACTGAAGGTTTAATAAACATAAACTGCCCCTTCAGTTGTATCAGTTTAGATTTCTCAAAACTATATCAATTGAGATTTCCCATTACAAGAGCCACGCTAAAACTCTTGATGAGTACGACTCCAATGTCTCCAGGTACCCTCGATGGGATTAGTAGCGAAAATGGTAAGGTTGAACCACTTCTCTTTCTTGCTTATTTAGTTTTTGAGTAGGTTTGTAGAGTTTATTTTGATACTTGCAAAGTTAGATCTGATTTAGTAGAATATATACAGTTAAAGGGGACTGCGGATGCGGGCCCCTTTTTATTGCAAAGCAAGAGCCCCGCTCATTTGGGTAGAATAATAAGTCCCAGTTCCTCAGCATTCTTCTTCTTTTTGCTAAATTTATTTTTTAACACCGAATAATCTATTTCGTGACCGGGTTTGGGTTTGTTTCCTAAGATGCTTCTGCCGATTGGAGTAGCTAATAGATCAGCAATTTGTAATCCTGCTTCATTTTGAGATTTAGGAGCCATAGATAAACTTTCAACTCTATCTTTAATTTCTGATCCTTTGAAGTTTTCTGTACCATTTATCTTCAAGTTTAACCAAGCTAATTCAAGTTGATTATCTAAGTTATCGTCTCTTCGTTCAGCAATTATCTTACCTTTTTTAAGTTACATGTTTCATCCTTGCATTCAAGACTGAATCGCAACCTCTAGTTTTTCTAAGAATACTTCCTTTCCTTGGCTATTCTAGGGGGTTGCAATTTGATTCAGAACTCGGAAGAGGTGTTCAATATGGTCAAGAGTTGTGCTAGACTTTGTATATGGTAGAACGCTTGCCCATAAGACCGAGGCAATCAGTTATCCCTAGAGGGTCAGAAGAACTTCGCCAAAGATTATACGTTGCAGAGGACGCGGGACAATATCCAGCTACAACTGACTGTTGGAGATGTGATACAAAACGGATACCATTTTTCTTGTCAAATTCCCAGTTTCTCTTTAGCTAATTTGAGTGACTCTTTTTGAAAAAAGTTCTTAACTTCAGACCAAGGGATTGAAGTTAACATTTTGGGGTCAGCGTCAATCTCTGCGTCAGTAAAATAGCTAAGACTTCTGATGATGTAGTAAATATTATCAGAAAGTTTGCTATATTTTTTATCATAGAACTTTAGCATTTCATCTAGAGAAAACTCTTTAGATAAGCAATATAAATCGAAAAAATCTCTTTTAGTGCCTCTATCTTCTATGGCATGTATTTTCATGGCTGCAATATCTTCTTTATCTAGAATTTGTATATTTTCAAAGCTGGTTGTTTTCTTAATCAAAGGATATTGATAGTAAAATATACTAAATTTTACTTTGTCGATTTTGCCCCAAACTGTTCTCCAAGCCATGCCTTCTTCTATAAAGTTGGGTAATCTTTTTAGCTCACTTAATAATACTTTCTCATCAAGTTCTTGTTGCGTGAAGAAATCCAAATCTTCAGAAATTCTGTGGCCCAAGTGTAATGCCAAGGCTGTGCCACCAGCTAAATAACTTTTTTTGATAATATCTATCTTAGATACTAGCTTGAGAGCCCGAAGGGTATTCGGGAGTATGGCTTTTGTAAACATGGCACCTTTTTGTGATCTAACTTTAGGTAGTTGGCCCAAAAGTTGGCCGTTTTTGCTGAAAGATCACGCGTAGTTAATAACAAATTTTTGATGTCGTCTGCTGTGTAGTGTTGTCTTAGCCAAATTACAGCTTTGGTATCACCTCGGTCTAATAGGCGTTTTAAGATAAAAACCTTTGAATGTTCCAAATTAAGTTTTTCAAAATCCACGTCCCAGAAGTATTTTCTAAATTCTTCTGGGGGTTTACTTTTGTTCAAGATTTTTCAATTTTACCATTATTACTGTTGCTTGACAAATTATTTCGATGTGGTAGAATAGGCTCAAGCGTACGAAGAGTACGTCAATTTTTGTTCCCCCTTCTAGTTGGGGGCTTTTTGCGACCATTCCAAGGCTCAGCAGCCGGCCCTGCTAATTAAAAAGCGAAAAAGCATAATGAACTCTCCCTTTAAACGCCGTTTTTTAACAGAACCAGAAAAAAATCTTGCGAGCCTTGATTTGCTTGCTATCCAAAAAGATTCTTGGAAATGGTTTTTAAAAGAAGGTATAGGCGAGGCTGTGAGATCTGTTTCCCCTGTTAGTGATTTTACAGGTAGAAACTGGGAACTTTCCTTTGGGGAGTATCAGGTAGGAGAGGCTTCAATTACTCCTACTCGCGCTTCTGAAAAAGGACTTACCTACTCTTCTCCTCTTTACGTACAGGCAACACTTCTTAACAAAAGAACAGGTCAAACTGCTACTCAAGAAGTGTTTTTAGGTGATCTTCCCCAAATGACTTCGCAGGCTACGTTTATTATAAATGGCATAGAGCGTGCGGTGGTTAATCAGATTGTTCGTTCTCCTGGGGCATATTTCTTTGGCGAGATTGATCAAGCTTCGGGTAGAATGCTTTACAAAGCAGAGGTTAGGCCAAGTAATGGGTCATGGCTTGAGTTTGAGGTTACCAAACAGGATGTTATTATTGCGCGTATTGACCGAAGGCGAAAACTTCCTGCCACAATGCTTCTTAGGGCTTTGGGGCTTGAGGAGGACCAAGAAATTTTGGAAAAGTTCCAAGAGGTAGATAAAGATGGTCAGCACCAATATATAAGTGCAACTCTAGCGAAGGATACCACTAAAAGCCGAGAGGATGCTCTTTTGGAAATTTACAGAAGATTAAGGCCTGGAGAACCAGCAATTTTGGATAATGCAGAAGCACTTTTTAAGAATCTCTTTTTTGACAATAGACGTTATAACTTAGAAAGTGTTGGACGTTATAAGCTTAATAAAAGGTTGGGATTACCTCTTGGTAATGAGAAGAAGGAAGAGTCCCATATTCTTTCGTTGGGAGATTTTGTTGCAACACTTTCCTATTTGGTTGGGTTGCAAAATGGAGAAGGAAGAGTTGATGATATAGATCATTTGGCAAACAGGCGTCTTCGATGTGTTGGAGAACTTGTTTGTGCTTCTGCTTTTAGGCCTGGGCTTTTGAGGCTTGAGCGGTCTATTAAGGAGAAGATGAGTTTGACCCCTACTGATGAGCTTGTGCAGCCAAGCTTTTTGGTGAATGCACGGCCGGTTATGGCTTCTTTGAATGAGTTTTTCCGATCGAATCAACTTTCTGTTATTCTTGACCAAACAAATCCGCTTTCTGAGATAGATAATCTTCGTCGTGTTTCGGTAATGGGGCCAGGTGGTATAACACGTGATCGTGCAAGTTTTTCGATACGTGATATTAATGCTTCTCAGTATGGGAGGATTGATCCTGTTCGATCACCAGAAGGGCCCAATATTGGACTTGTTACGTATCTGGCTTTATATACACGGGTGAATGATTACGGATTTCTTGAGGCGCCGTATAGAAAAGTAGAGAAAGTTACATCCAGGGGTAATATTAAGATGCGAGTCGTAAATGAAGTTGTGTATTTGCCGGCGGATGATGAGGAGGAATACCATATTACCCATGCAGGTGTGAGTATTGATAAAGATGGGTTTATTGTGGATGAATGGGTTCCTTTGCGCTTCCGTGGGGAGTTTACAGAAGGGCCAGTAGCTCAAGTAGAACTGATTGATTTGACCCCTCGGCAAGTTGTTGGAACCTCTGCTTCTTTAATTCCTTTCTTGCAACACGATGAAGCTAACCGAGCTTTAATGGGTACAAACATGCAGTGTCAAGCTGTTCCATTGGTTCGGCCACAGGCGTCTTTGATGATGACCGGGATGGAAGATGTAGTTGCATCAGGTATGGGGCGGGCAGTAAGAGTTCTTAACAGTGGGAAGGTAACTTATGTGGATTCAGAGAGAATTGAAGTTACTTTGGAGGGGGAGCCTAGAAATAATAATTTGGATGGTGATAGGGTAGTGAGACAAGAAAACAAAGAGATTTACCTTTTGGAGAAGTTTAAGAGAACTTCCCAATCGACTTCTTTTAATCAGCGTGTGTTGGTGAATGTTGGTGACAAAGTTAAAGCTGGTGATCCTATTATTGATGGTGCAGCAACTGACAGAGGGGCTCTTGCGTTGGGAAACAACCTTCTTGTTGCTTACTGTTCTTTTGAGGGTCTTGGTTTTGAGGATGCAATTGCAGTGTCTGGTAGGGTTGTTCGGGAGGATCTTTTAACTTCGATTCACATTGAGGAATATGAAGCTTCGGTTGTTGATACTAAACTTGGACCAGAGGAACTTACTCGGGATATTCCAAATGTTGCGGAAGGAGATCTTTCTAATCTTGCTGAGGATGGGATTGTTGTTATTGGTGCAGAGGTGGGACCAAATGATGTTTTGGTTGGGAAAATTGCTCCTAAAGGTGAAACTGAGTTAACTTCTGAGGAACGTTTATTGAGGGCGATCTTTGGTGAGAAGGCGAGAGAAGTTAGAGATACTTCGCTTAGGGTGCCACACGGGGAGCATGGAATAGTTGTTGATGTTCAGATTCTTGATAGGGAAAAGGGAGATGAGTTGGATCCAGGTACTCTAAAGAAGGTAATTGTTCGTGTTGCTCAGACAAGGAAACTTTCTGTGGGAGATAAAATAGCAGGACGACACGGAAATAAAGGAGTTGTTGCAAAGATTGTTCCTGTTGCTGATATGCCATACCTTGAGGATGGAACTCCGGTTGATATCCTTATTTCTCCCCTTTCAGTTCTTGCTCGTATGAATTTGGGGCAGCTTCTTGAGGCCCAACTTGGAAGGGCGGCTGATAAACTTGGCGAAAGGTTTGTTTTGCCGGTATTTGATAAATTGTCACAAGAAGCAATTGACAAAATTATGCAAGAAGCGGGCTTGCCTGTTTCTGGGAAGATGCAGCTTTACGATGGTAGGACTGGGGATCCTTTCAAGGAGAAGACTTTTGTGGGTAAAGCTTACATTATGAAGCTTATTCACATGGTTGAGGATAAGACACATGCTCGTTCTACGGGTCCTTATTCTTTGGTTACACAGCAACCTCTTGGGGGTAAGGCCCAGATGGGAGGACAGAGGTTGGGGGAGATGGAAGTTTGGGCACTTGAGGCGCACAGAGCAGCTCATACATTACAGGAAATGTTGACTATTAAGTCGGATGATGTTGTTGGGCGTGCTCGAGCTTTTGAGGCAATAGTCAAAGGTACGGAGATTCCTGCAGCTACTGTTCCTGAATCATTTAAGGTTTTGGTGAGGGAGCTTAATTCCCTAGGTTTTTCGATAATTCCTGAAGGAATGACAATAAAACTAGAAGAAAAAGTAGAGACTGAGGTCGTGGGAATTGAACCTGGCCCCGTGGTTCCTGAGCCAGCAATTGCGGTGGAGGGTTAGCAAAAATATGGATCTTAAACAACTTGCGGATTTTTCCAGTCTAAGGATTAAACTAGCTTCACCCCAAGATATCTTAGACTGGTCATATGGAGAGGTAACAAAGCCGGAGACTATAAATTACCGAACTTTGCGGCCAGAAAAAGATGGGCTTTTTGATGAGCGTATATTTGGTCCAACAAAAGATTGGGAGTGTTATTGCGGAAAGTACAAGAGGATACGTTATCGTGGGGTGGTTTGTGATAAGTGTGGTGTTGAAGTTACACTTTCTCGAGTGAGACGAGAACGAATGGGTCATATTGGTCTTGTTGTTCCTGTTGCTCATATATGGTTTTTCAAAGGTGCGCCGTCTAAGCTTTCTTTGGTTTTGGACTTGCCCCCTAAGGCTTTGGAGCAGGTAGTTTACTTTGCTCGATACTTGGTAACAGAGGTTGCAGAAGTAGGGAGGAAGAAGGCTATAGAGGCTTTGGAGGTACATTCTAAGAACCGCGTTTCACAAATTAAAGAGGAACAGAAAGATAAAGAAGAAAGAATTAAAGAGGAGACAGCAAAGAAGAAAGAGGAAATTTCGCAGAAAATTAAAGATAGGGAACAGCGTTTGTTGGCGATAGAGGAAGTGGAGTTGGATAATCGTAAGCGATTAACTGTACTGCGGGAGGAAACGGAGGCAAATCTTAATAGTTCGGAGGAGTTGTTTGGCAAGCTTATAAACATAGTCAAAAACATAAATTATCTAAGTCTTCTTTCAGAAGAGGAATATATAGAACTTGCCAACTACAGTGCGGTGGATTTCTTTAAGGCTAAGATGGGAGCTGAGGCACTCTTGGAGGTTGTGGATAGGATTAATCTTGACAAATTGGCTAGCCAGATAAGGGAGGAGTTGGAGGAAGCGCCGTTGGGCAAGAGGGCCAAGCTTACAAAGAGATTGAGGTTGGTTGATGGAATGAGCCGAGCTCAAACTGATCCTCGTTGGATGATACTTAAGGTTTTACCAGTTTTGCCTCCGGATCTTAGACCAATGGTTCAGCTTTCTGGTGGAAGGTTTGCAACCAGCGATTTGAATGATCTTTACAGGAGAGTAATAAATAGGAATAATCGATTAAGGCATTTGCTTGAGTTGGGTGCTCCGGAGATTATATTAAGAAATGAGAAGAGAATGCTTCAGGAGGCTGTTGATTCTCTTATTGATGCTTCTCAAAGGCAAGCAACAAGACGTGGTCGTGGAAGACAGGTATTGCGGTCTTTGTCGGATCTTCTTAAAGGTAAGCAGGGAAGGTTTAGACAGAATCTTCTTGGTAAGAGAGTAGATTATTCAGGGCGGTCAGTTATAGTTGTTGGGCCAGAGCTTCATATTGATCAGTGTGGCTTACCAAAAGAGATGGCTTTGGAGATGTTTAAGCCCTTTGTTTTGAGGGAAATGATTGCTCGGGGTATTGCGCCAAACGTAAAAAGTGCCAAGAATATGCTGGAGAGGCGTCCTCCGGAGGTGTTTGATATTCTTGAGGAGATTACAAAGGATCATCCGGTTCTTTTAAATCGTGCACCAACTTTGCATAAGCTTGGTATTCAGGCTTTCTTCCCAGTTTTGGTTGAAGGAAAGGCAATAAGGCTTCATCCTTGTGTGTGTCCTGGGTATAATGCTGATTTTGATGGAGACCAAATGGCTGTACATCTTCCTCTTTCTCAGTTTGCGGCGGAAGAGGCAATGCGGCTTATGAGTCCTGTGAACAACTTGCTTCGTCCGGGTGACGGTAGTCCGATTAGTATTCCGTCTTCAAAAGAAATGGCACTTGGAATTTATTACCTTACAGCGGATGATTTGGTGGCTGAGGTGAGAGAGGAACTTCACATATTTGCCGGCGAAGAAGAGGCAATCGCTGCGCATCAAAAAGGAATAGTGGGTCTTAGGGATAAGATAAAGGTTTTTATTAACGGAGAGCTATTAGAAACTACAGTCGGAAGAGTTTTCTTCAATGAAGTCTTAATGCCTCAGCTAGGATATGTTAATGAACCGGTAACTGCAGGAGTTATAAAAGGTATTTTTGCGAAGGCTTTAAGTTTTAAGGATGTCGATACTTCTCAAATTGTTCAGATGATTGACAAGATCAAACAGTTGGGATTTGATGCTGGTACTATTTCAGGTCTTTCCTTTGGAATAACTGATCCTAAAGTTCATCCGGATAAGACTCAAATGATTCAGGAAGCGAATGGCGAGCTTGCTCGGATTGAGGAGAATTTTAGAAGCGGTCTTATAACTACTGAAGAAAGAAAGAGGTTAACTCAGGAGCTTTGGATTGAGGTTACGGAGGAATTGGCAGATAGGACCTGGGAAGGTTTGGAGCCTAATAATCCTATAAAGGTTATTATTGATGCGGGTGTGGGAAGATCGTCTCGAGATCAAGTGAAACAACTTGCTGCTATGCGAGGTTTGGTTGTTGATCCAATGGGTAAGATTGTGGATCTTCCAACAAAATCCAACTTTAAAGAGGGCTTAACGATTTTTGAGTATGTTACTTCGGCACGTGGGTCACGCAAGGGTCTTACTGATACAGCCTTAAAGACGGCTGATGCGGGGTATTTGACTCGGAGACTTGTTGATGTTGCGCATGACGTTATTGTAAGAACGGAAGACTGTGGAACAGAGGGTGGAGTTACAATTTCAAGGTCTGTTCGACCAAGAGCATTTGCACAGAGGGTGATTGGCCGTTATATTGCATCTAGTGTGGTGGTGGATGGGCAGGTGTTGGTTTCTAGAGGTGAGCTTGCAACCCCTGAGATTTTTGCTACTTTTGAAGATCATAGTATTAATGAGGTTCAAGTGAGGTCCGTGTTGACTTGTCAGGCTAGATATGGAATTTGTGCTTTGTGTTATGGTTGGGATTTGTCTAACAAGAAAATTGTTGATCTTGGTACTCCGGTTGGAGTTGTTGCAGCTCAGTCTATTGGAGAACCAGGGACACAGCTTACTATGAGGACGAAGCACGCGGGAGGTATTGTAGGTTTGGACGTTACACAGGGTTTGCCTCGTGTTGATGAGCTTTTTGAAGCTCGTACGCCGAAAGTGCTTTCACCGATTACTGAGATATCGGGCAAGGTTGATGTAACAGAGCAAGAAAATGGTTGGCTTGTGAGAGTAAGAAACACAATAGTTAAGCCTTTGGAGGAAAGGGAATACATAGTTCCATTAACCAGTACTCTCCAGGTTAAGGATGGAGACTTGATTGAGTTAGGAAAGCAATTGGCCAGTGGGTTTTTGGATATTAAAGATGTGCTTTCTGTAAAGGGTTTGCGAGCAGCTCAGGAGTATCTTACTAACGAAATACAGGCTGTTTATGAATCTCAGGGGATTTCGATAAACGATAAGCATTTTGAAGTTATTGTGCGTAAGATGTCTGATAAGGTTCACATAACAAGCCAGGGTGATACGGCGCTTTTGCCCGGGGAAATTGTAGAGAGATCGGTGTTTGAAGAGGAGAACGAGAGAGTTATTTCGGAAGGTGGTGAGCCAGCAACAGCACAGATTATTGTGTTAGGTGTTACGCGCTCTGCTTTGTTTACTAATTCTTGGTTATCAGCTGCATCGTTTCAAAATACTACCTCGGTTTTGACGGAGTCGGCGCTTTTGGGGAAGGAAGATAGACTTGTTGGATTGAAGGAGAATGTTATTATAGGGAGGCTTATCCCCACAACTGCTGAGCGTGCAAGGCTTCCGCTTGAGCCTGTTTCATGATACAATATGCCAGAGAATTTTTAATTTGAAATTTTTAATTTTTATTCAATTTTTATTGTAATAAACCCAATTAGATTAAAATCTAATTAGTAAATTTTCAATGAAAATTAGATGATTGAAAATTGTAAATTTCGACTGAAAGGAGAATGTATGCCTACAATATCGCAATTAACCAGAAAAGGGAGAAAGAGTGCTGAGAAGAAAACAAAATCGGCAGCTCTTTTGCGTTGGTGGAATAATAAAGATCGTACTTTTTCGGTATTCCGTAGTCCGTTTAAACGGGGTGTAGTTCTTCAGGTTCGAACAATGACACCCAGAAAGCCAAATTCGGCTTTGCGCAAGGTGGCTCGGGTTAGACTTTCGAACAAGCAGGAGATAACGGCTTATATTCCTGGGGAAGGTCACAACTTGGCCGAGCATTCGATAGTGATGATAAGAGGAGGTTGTGTTAAGGATCTTCCGGGGGTTAAATATCACGTTGTTCGTGGTAAATTTGATACAGGGGGAGTCGGAGGAAGAAAAACCTCGCGTTCTAAGTATGGTGCAAAGCGTGCGCAGGGTTTTTCCAAGCCAGCTGTGGTTGTGTAAGTGTAGATATGGAGTTTATGAGAAAAGCAAAAGCAGTAAAGCATCAAGTTGTTGAAGACCCGGTTTACAAGCACAGGCTTGTTACGAAACTTATAAACCGTTCTATGTATGACGGTAAACGTTCTGTTGCCCAAAAACAGGTTTATCGGGCTTTTGAGATAGTAAAAAGTGAGACAAACGAAGATCCCTTGCACGTATTTTTGCAGGCGATGGAGAACATAAAGCCTAACACGGAGGTTCGTCCTCGCAGGATTGGTGGGGCGGCCTATCAGGTTCCGGCTCCTGTTCGCGGTGTAAGGAGGGAGAGTTTGGGAATAAGATGGCTTATTCAGGCGGCAAGTACTCGGCCGAGTAGTCAGTATAAAACTTATGCGGCGAAACTAGCGGGTGAGATAATAAGTGCGAGGAAGGGTGAAGGCGGGGCCATTACAAAGAAACAGGAGGTTGAAAGGGTTGCAGAAAGCAACCGTGCATTTGCGCATTTTAAGTGGTAAGTTTCACACTCAGAAAGGAGTTTGTTTGACTGTGGTTGGTAGTTGGTATATAGTATGAGGGTGGGGAAAATTTTTGTTGCTTTAGCCTCCTTTTTTTCTATCTTCTTTTTGTCTGCTTCGGCTTTTGCTTCAGAACTTGCGCCTTCTGCAAAACCTCTGATTGTTCCCCCTGGAGACAATATCTTCTTTGGTCAAAGTCACTACTATACTGTTGTTTTTAGAAATAATGGTGAAGCGGTTGTTTACTCCAAGTTTGTTTTGGTAAACCCAGAGGAGAGTTCTCTTTCAACCTTTAGTTTTGAGGTTCCAAAGGTAGTACCAAGCGATCTTGTTATTTTTCAGCAAAAGCTTAGGGGTTATTGTTTAAGATATGATCCTGTGGACTCTGTAAAGTGTATTGAGGAGCAAGAACCTGATTACCGAAATTACTATTATGGGCAGGGTGCACAATATCAGAAGATTCAATATGAGAAGATAGGAAATACTTACAAGTTTGATCTACCGGATCCTGTGAATCCAAACACAACAGGTGCTTTAATTATTGCATATATTGCGAAAGGGTATGCCAAGGAAGAGTTGGGTGCTTTTAAATTCGATTTTGAGACACTTAAAGTTGATTCGAGAATTGAGTCTGTTCGTGTTGCTGTTGATGTTGACAGTGATTTGTATCTTAAAGGCAAAAAGGCGAGTGTAAATTATACGGAGTCTACTGTGGCTTCTATTGCTGAGTTTGAATCCAGTGTTGGAGTAGTAGATAGGGTTGCGAGTCAGATTGGTTCGTATGGCGCTTTGGTTAAAGAATCAAAAGGTCTTGCTCCAAGTGAGAGTTTTAGTGTTCGTGGCGAATATTCTGATAGTTTGTTTAAACTTTATTTGAGATCTATTGGTTTGTCGGTGGCAATAATTGCTGCGATAATTTTTGTGCTAGTTTTGTTTAAGAGAGTTTTTGCTAGGATCGGTGATTGGATTAGTAGCTATGGGGATTCAAAAGCAAATTCGTATGGTTTTTTGGGGATTCTTAACATAAGCATAGGGCTTTTGTCTGCTTTCTTGGCTTTGGGTTTGACTGTGGTTGTGGTTTTTATTCAAAGATCAAACTTTATTTCGTATGAACCGTTTATTACTCTTTTGGTTGTGGTGATTTTCGTTCTTCTATACTTCCTAGCATTGTTGGCCCCAGCTATTGCTTCGGCCATATCTCGTGGATGGAGATCTTTGTTGACTGTTTTGCTTTGGGAAACTATTTGGTTATTTGTTTTTGTGGTTTTGTATTTTTTGTTGTTTAAGTCAGGGCTTGATTATTCCAGGTATCCTAAAATTGTTCCTCAGGAAAGTGTTATAAAGTAGCATATACTTCTTGAATTTGGTAGAATTTATTCAAGGGAGCGAAAGTCGCGTAGCTTACTCACGTGATGCAAGCCCCCGTTTTTGTGTTCAATATATCTTTTAGAAGGAATTAAATGGCAGCAAAAAAAGGTGCGTTAATTACAACTACAACAGAGAACCGCAAGCTTCCGATGGAGCGGATCCGCAATATTGGGATTATTGCACATATTGATGCTGGTAAAACTACAACAACTGAGCGGATTCTTTTTGAGTCAGGGAAGACTTATAAACTTGGATCGGTGGACGAGGGGTCAACTGTTACAGATTGGATGGAGCAGGAGAGAGAGCGTGGAATTACAATTGTTTCTGCTGCAATCACAACCTTCTGGTCTCCGAAGGTTAAAGGAGATGTTCCTGCCCAGTCCTACAGGATAAATATTATTGACACTCCGGGTCATATTGATTTTACGGTTGAGGTTGAGAGGTCTTTGCGTGTGCTTGATGGTGCTGTAATGATTTTTGACGGACGAACTGGGGTTGAGCCTCAATCGGAAACTGTTTGGCATCAGGCCCAAAAATATGGTGTTCCTAGGTTTTGTTCTCTTAATAAGCTTAATCTTATTGGTGCGGACTGGGCTGGGTCAATTGCCTCTATTCGGGAACGCTTAAGTCCAAATGCAGCTCCTTTGGATATGCCTATTGGCATTGAGCATGGCTTTCATGGTGTTGTTGATCTTGTTGAGATGAAGGCTTATGTTTACAAGTCCCAGGAGGATAATCAACTGATAGAGGAAGATATTCCTGAAAATCTTAAAGATCAGGCTATGAAATATAGGAGTGAGCTTTTAGAAAGAGTTGCGGAATTTGACGATGAAGTACTTGAGAAGTATTTAGAAGGTCAGGAGTTGACTTCTCAGGAGATAAAAAGAGCAATAAGGAAAGGAACAATTGCTGGGAATTTTTTCCCAATTTTGGGGGGTGATAATCGGATGGCAACGGTTCAGCGTCTTTTGGATGGTATTGTGGAATATTTGCCTTCTCCTTTGGATATTCCTCCTGTTAAGGGGACTAATCCGGTTACGGGGGAGATAGAGGAGCGAAGACCCGAAGATGGTCAGCCCCTTGCGGCTCTTGCTTTCAAGATAAATGTTGATCCACATATAGGGCGTTTGGTGTGGCTTAGGATTTATTCCGGGACTGTAAAAGCTGGTTCTCTTGTTTATAACTCTACAAAAAGGGTTGGCGAGAGGGCGGGGAGATTGGTGCTTTTGCATGCAGATCAGCGGGAACTTATCGAGGAAGCTTATGCGGGAGAAATAGTTGCTGTTGTGGGACTTAAAGAAACTGTAACAGGAGATACTGTTTGTGAACAAGGTAAGCCAATACTTCTTGAGTCTATAAGTTTTCCAGAGCCGGTTATTTCTTTGGCAATTGAACCTAAAACTCGACAGGATCAAGAGAAACTTGGGTATGCTATGTCGCGGCTTGGGGAGGAGGATCCCACATTTAAAGTAAAGACGAACCACGAGACTGGCCAGACTATTATATCGGGGATGGGAGAATTACAACTTGAGGTTTTGGTTGATAGGATGAAGAGAGAGTTTAACGTAGAGGCGACTACAGGTGCACCTCAGGTTGCATACAGAGAGACGATTAAGAAAGCAGCTATGGGTGAAGGGAAATATATTCGTCAAACTGGGGGTCGTGGTCAGTATGGGCATTGTCTTTTGAGGGTTGAGCCAAAAGGTAGGGGAGAAGGGAGTGAATTTGTTTCTGAGATTAGGGGTGGTGCGATACCACAGGAGTTTATTCCGGCTATAGAAAAAGGAGTTCGTGAGGCTATGGATAATGGGATTTTAGCTGGTTTTCCTTTAACGGATATGAAGGTGGCTGTTTACGATGGTTCTTTCCATGATGTGGATTCTTCAGAAATAGCATTTAAGATAGCGGGTTCTATGGCGCTTCAAGCTGCTTCTAAAAAAGCGGAGTTAGTTCTTCTTGAGCCTATTATGAAGGTCTTTGTTTCAACACCGGACAATTTTATGGGGGATGTGATAGGGGATCTTTCTTCTCGGCGAGCTCAGATATTGGGGACAGAGACAAGAGGTGTTTTGCAGGTTATAAACTCTTTAGTTCCCCTTTCGGAGATGTCTGGTTATGCAACAACTTTGCGTTCTATAACTCAAGGTCGTGCAAGTTACTTTATGGAGCCAAGCCATTATCAGGAGGTTCCTTCTAATATAACCCAACAGATAGTTGGGAAATTGCAAGCTTCGGTTGCAGCGGTCAGATAGATACAGATTGTTCCTTTGGGATTTTTTGTAGACAGGTTGGGGATTTTGATATGCCTATTGACATAGTATTTAAGGCTCGTTACAATATCCTCTGGACTAGTTGGAGCTAGTCCGTTTCTTGTCAGCCTGATCTTAGCATTCGTCTTCAGGTACTATTCGTACACGACTCATGCTGCGATCTTGGGCGGACTGCGAAAACTTGTATACAAGTTTTCTTGTCTTTTTACGAGAGACACGTTATAATTTAGGAAAATGGCAGAATCGAAATTTGAACGAACAAAACCACATATAAATGTTGGAACCATTGGTCATGTTGATCATGGTAAAACTACTCTTTCTGCAGCTATAACCCATGTATTGTCCAAACAACCTGGGAATTCTACAAAACCTCTAGGGTATGGTGATATTGATAATGCTCCTGAAGAGAGAGAGCGCGGAGTTACAATTAACATTACCCATCTTGAATACGAGACTGAGAAGAGACACTATGCTCACATTGATGCTCCAGGTCATGCAGATTATATTAAGAATATGATTACTGGGGCAGCTCAGATGGATGGTGCTATTTTGGTAGTTTCTGCTCCAGATGGTGCGATGCCTCAAACCAGAGAACATGTTCTTTTAGCGCGACAAGTTAATGTGCCGGCTATTGTAGTTTTTCTTAATAAAACGGACATGGTTGACGATCCTGAACTTGTTGATCTTGTTGAAGTTGAAATTCGGGAGCTTCTTTCTAAATACCAATATCCAGGGGATGAAGTACCTATTGTTAGAGGTTCTGCACTTAAGGCTTTGGAAGGGGATGCTGAGGCAGAGAATCAAATTCTTGAGCTTATGAAGGCGGTTGATGAGTATATTCCAACTCCAGAGCGAGAAACCGAGAAGCCATTTTTGATGTCAGTTGAGGATGTTTTCTCTATAAAAGGTCGGGGAACTGTTGCAACTGGTCGTATAGAGCGCGGAAAAGTTAAGGTTAATGAGGAAACTGAGATTATAGGACTTAAGCCAACTAAAAAGACTGTTGTAACTGGTGTTGAGATGTTTAGGAAGTCTTTGGATGAAGGGCAAGCTGGGGATAACGTTGGTATTCTACTTCGCGGAATTGAAAAAGATGATATTGAGCGGGGTCAGGTTTTGGCAAAGCCGGGTAGTATTACTCCACATACTGAGTTTGAAGCAGAAGTTTATATTTTAACTAAAGAAGAGGGTGGTAGGCATACACCGTTCTTTTCAGGTTACAAGCCACAGTTTTATATAAGAACTACGGACGTTACCGGTGAGGTTACACTTCCTGAGGGTGTTGAGATGGTTATGCCTGGGGATAGTGCAAAAATGAAGGTAAAGCTTATTCAACCGATTGCAATGGAAGAAGGTTTGAGGTTTGCTATTCGCGAAGGTGGAAGAACTGTGGGAGCCGGGGTCCTTTCTAAGGTAATTGCCTAAGGAAAGTTGACTCTAGGGTTTGCATTTCCCCCGAAAGGGGGTTTGTTTTATGGCAGGAGCTGCGAGGATTAGAATCCGTTTAAAATCTTACGATCATAGGGTCATTGATGAGGCGGCAGCAAAAATTGTTGATGCTGTTTTGGCTGCTGGTTCTAAAGTAGTGGGTCCGGTTCCTCTTCCGACAGAAAGACACCTAACTGTTGTTAATACTTCTCCTCATACAGACAAGGATGCGCGTGAGCACTTCGAGATGTTGGTGCACAAAAGAATGATTGATATAATTCAGCCAACAGAGCGAACAATTGACGCGCTTTCTAATATGGAACTTCCTGCAGGAGTTTCGATTGAAGTTAAAATTTAATTGGTAGCTTTCCTATACACCATCAAACCTTCAATTTTTTCGAAATCTTTTGTATTTAGAGTTGCTAATTCAAGATCATGGCTTAAAGCAGTTGCTGCTATTACCGCATCTACAATATTTGTGCCATAAGCTGCTCTTATTCGTCCTGCTTTTTTTGATATTTCCTCGTCCAATTGCAATATTTTTATGCCAGAAAAAAGAGTTTCAAGAGCAACTCTTGCCTTTTCTATTTCCCAGACACTTTTGCCAGCATAGCTTTCAGTGTGTGCCACAATGGAAGTATATAATTGATATTCTTTCTCCAGGAGATTATACAAAACGGTCTGACTTTTATCTTTTAGTCGTAGGTAGTCGATAATTATTGAAGAGTCCAGAAGTATTTTGGACATTTTACCAATTATACCTTTTCGATCTTTCTTCAATTTCAGATCTCATTTTCCTGTAATCTTCGTAGTTTTTTTCTGTAAACCAGTCTGTTTTTAAGTTGATAATCTTTTGGGTATAATCTTCAGAAGGCTTTTTTGTGCTAAGTTTTTCTCTGATCACAGCCGAAAGGCTCTTTCTTTTCCTAAAAGCCTCTTCTTTAAGACTTAAATAATCGTCTTCAGGCAATCTGATATTAGTGGTGATGTAGTTCATATAACAATTGTATCATTGTATTACTTCTTGTCAAGTCTAGATGGTTGCTGTGTGTTTAGGTCGCGATACATACCGTACAGTTGTGTCTACGGCATACTTCCAGTTGCCAGGGTTAGAACTTGCGTTTCTTGCGCACTCCGTGCGTATTTGGTATACTACATATTGTGGAGGTGGTTTTGAACCTTCTTTAGCACCAGTATTGCCAGAAAGGGCCCCTTGATTGGAGCGCTAGAAGGCGCTCTTTTTTGTGGAAAAACATATGCTAAATACTGTATTGGGAACAAAGCAAGGAATGAAGCAGATTTTTACTCGCGAAGGGGTAAGGTTGTCTGTGACTGTGGTTCAAGGTGGACCGAATGTTGTCACATATTTACGAACTCAAGACAAGGATGGCTATTGGGCGGTTCAGCTTGGGTTTGGAAGCCGAAGAATGAAAACCATCAAGAAGCCAGTTTTGGGACATCTTAAGAAAGGACTTGTCCATACAACTTTGGAAGAACCACAAAAATATCCACGATTCCTCAAAGAAGTTAGAATATTATCCACAGAAGAAACAACATTACAACTAGGAGATAGGATCAGTCCTACTGATGTTCTCAAGGCTGGGGATATTGTTCAGGTTACTGGGGTTTCGAAAGGTAAAGGTTTTGCAGGGGGAGTTAAAAGATGGGGTTTTCACGGTGGGCCGAAGACACATGGACAGTCTGATAGACATAGGGCTCCAGGTTCGATAGGTCAGGCTACAACTCCGGGACGGGTTTATAAGGGTAAGAAGATGGCAGGGAGAATGGGGAGTGATCAGAAGACTATTAAAAATCTTGTAGTATTGAGTGTTTTGGAGACGGGTGAGATAGAACTTTCTGGTCCGGTTCCGGGAAGCAGGGGGTCTTTTTTGCAAATTAAAAAGATTGGAGAGGTAAAGACACCGTACGAGTTAGTTTCCACGAGGAGAGATACAGACACAGATACAGAGACAGAGGAAAAGTCGGAAGTTGTAGGAGGGAAGGAGGCTTAAGATGGCAGCTAGGATAAGTAAACAGTCTAAGTCTAAGAGTGAGGCTCGAGCGAAGGTTCGGAAGGTAGTTTTGGGTCTTGAAGTACCTTTATATGTTAAAGCAGGAGTGCAAGAAGGTACTGTAGAACTGCCAAAGGAAATTTTTGGTCAGAAACCAAATAAGGTGCTTATTGCTCAGGCAGTGAGGGTTTTTCTGTCACGGCAAAGGATGGCTCGAGCGTCTGTTAAGACTCGCGCACAGGTAGATTTGACGAAAAAGAAGATGTATCGCCAAAAGGGTACGGGGGGTGCGAGACATGGAGCACAGTCAGCTCCTATATTTGTAGGTGGAGGGAGCGCACATGGTCCCAAGGCGTTTGAAAATTACAAGTTATTGATATCTAAGAAGATGTCCAGAAAGGCTTTGTTCTCGGCTCTTTCTGAGAGAATGATTGACAAGAGGGTTTTGGTGGCTGATATAGAAGGGATTGCGCCCAAAACCAGAGATTTGGTGCAGTTTCTTAAGAATGCCCAGATAGATCAAGCACTGATTGTACATAAGGCTAGTGAGAATCTTTTAAGAGCGGGTAGAAATATAAAGAATATAGCTATTGTTAGGGCCGGGCAATTGAATGCTTATGATGTATTGAGAGGGAGGATGATTGTCTTGACAAAAGAAGCTTTAGATGTGTTGGCACAGAGGGAGGGCAGGAAAGCGTGATGTTGAAACCATTGATTACTGAAAAGACATTAAGTGAGGTACAAAGTAGGAATTGCTACACTTTTTTGGTTTCCGCTCATGTTACTAAGGACCAGATTAGAGAATATGTGGAGGGGATTTTTGGTGTTAAGGTTTTGGGAGTGCATACGTCAGTTGTAAGAGGAAAGAAAAAGAGACTAGGTAAAAAGAAAATGTTGGTTTCTAAGAGGGATTTTAAGAAAGTAGTAGTGAGATTACCAGAAAAAGAGAAGATTGATCTTTTTGAAATTGAAGAAAAGAAAAAAGGCAAGAAAGGGAAAAAATCGTGAGAAAACTTAGAAGAATATTGCCAAAAAATTCAGGTAGGGATGCTCAAGGGCGGGTTGCTGTTCGGCACCAAGGTGGAAGGCACAAGAGGTTTTTGCGCGCTGTTGATTTTGCGCGCAGCAAACGTGATATTTTGGGGAAGGTTGAGAAGATTGAGTATGATCCGAACCGAAATGCCAGAATTGCCCTTATTCTCTATTCTGATGGCGAGCGTTCTTATATACTGGCTCCGAAAGGTTTAGAAGGTGGTAGCAAAGTTTGTGCAGGGGATGCGGTGTCTATAACAGCAGGTAATGCTTTGCCACTTGGAAGGATTCCTGTAGGTACAACCATACACAATATTGAGGTTAAGCCGGGTAAGGGAGGACAGCTTGCCAGGTCGGGATTATCAAGTGCAATTGTGCAGGGTCGAGAAAATGGTACGATTTTGGTAAAATTGCCTTCTGGGGAAATAAAGAGATTTGATCCTCTTTCCTTAGCCACTATTGGTCAGCCTTCTGGTGGTACTCGCGGGAGAATAGGTAAAGCAGGTAGAAAGAGAAGAATGGGTGTTCGTCCGACTGTTCGGGGTGTAGCAATGCATCCTGATGCTCATCCTCATGGAGGCGGAGAAGGACGCTCAGGGGAAGGTATGCCACCCAAGACTCCTTGGGGTAAACCGGCAAGAGGAGTGAAGACAAGAAGGAGAGGGAAGTATTCAGATGGGTTGGTTGTCAAAAGGAGGAAGCAATAGGAAGGTTGTAGGTGGTAGGTTGTAGTGAGTAGGGGTAGTAGGAGAAAGAAATTATGAGTAGATCTAGTAAAAAAGGACCATTTGTTGATCTGAGGCTGTTGAGCAAAATTTTGGCAAAGTCTGATGGGCCTATACGAACTTGGAGTCGAGGTAGTCAGATTGCACCAGAGTTTGTTGGACACAAATTCTTGGTACACAATGGCAAGAAATTTATTGAGGTTTTTGTGACGGAGGATATGGTAGGACACTGCTTGGGCGAATTTGCACCAACACGCACTTTTAGGGGTCATGGTCAGATTGTTAAGAGGACAATGGAGAAAACATAAGCTCTATGTTAATAAAAGCAGAACAAAAATACATAAGGATGAGTCCACGCAAGATAAGGTTAGTGGTAGATTCTGTGCGGGGTATTAAGTTGCCTCAGCAGGTTTTGCTTTATCTTGAGCATGTTAACAAGAGGGCGGCAGGAGTGGTCTCGAAGTTAATCAAACAGGCGATTGCGAATGCTACCAACAACCTAAGTTTGCCAGCTGATAAGCTCACGATTAAAGAGTTGCAGGTGGGTGGTGGGCCTGTGTATAAAAGAGGACAACCTGTGTCTCGTGGCCGCTTTCACCCTGTTTTAAAGCGTACTAGCCATGTGAGGATAGTTCTTGAATCTAAAGAGAGAGGAGGGAAAAACGGGAAACGTTAAACGCAAAACGGCAGACGAGAAATGTTAAACGTTTCGCGTTTTGCGTATCACATTGTATGGGTCAAAAGGTTAATCCAGTAAATTTTAGAATTGGCGTTTCAAACACTTGGAAGTCTCGGTGGTTTGCAGAGAGAGGTGAATATAGGAAGTTTTTATTCGAGGATATTTTGTTAAGGCGATCTCTTGAGGAGAAATTGAAACTTGCTGGAGTTTGCAGTGTTGACATTGAGCGTTTGCCAAAGGCGATGACGATTAGGTTGTTAGTGTCTCGCCCCGGTATTGTTATTGGTAGAGGAGGATCGGGTATTGAGGATGTTAAAAAATTTGTAGTTGAAAAGTTAGGTTTTACACCCAAGAGCCCAAAACTTTCTAAGATTGAGATTATTGTGGAAGAAGTGAAAAATTCGGATTTGTCAGCACGATTGGTGGCGCAGAGGATTACTGGTGAACTGGAGCGTAGGATGCCACATCGTCGTGTTGTGACAAAGATTATGGAAAGAGTAATGGCAGCAGGGGCGAAGGGTATAAGAATATCTCTTGCTGGTAGAATTGGGGGGGCAGACATTGCAAGGTCGGAGAAATTTCAGGTTGGTTCGGTTCCGACACAGAGTTTGCGGGCAGATATTGATTATGCGCAGGCGCAGGCTCTTTTGAAAAAGGGATATGTTGGAATAAAGGTTTGGGTTTATAAAGGGCAGGAGGAAAATCATGCAGCCTAAGAATCAAAAACACAGAAAAGAGTTTAGAGGTAGACGAAGAGGGAAATCTATTCGTGGATCGAATGTTGATTTTGGAGAGTATGGTCTTAAAAGTTTAGGACGTGGTTGGCTTAGTAGTAAACAGATAGAGGCAGCTCGTCGTGCCATTGCTCATGCTGTTTTACGGGGAGGAAAAATTTGGATTAGAGTTTTTCCTGCAAAGCCTGTTACCGGGCGTGCTGCTGGGGTTAGGATGGGGGGAGGTAAAGGAGATGTTCAAAAGTATGTTGCGGTTGTAACTCCTGGCAGAATACTTTTTGAAATAGCAGGGGTAAGTGAGGAGTTGGCTCGTGAGGCATTTGGAAAGGCGTCTTCGAAACTACCTTTTCCAACTAAAATTATACATAGAGGGTGATTATTTTTGAAAGGAGTAAGGTATGAAAAGAAGTGAATTTAAAACATTAAAAGAAAAGACGCATGATGAGTTGGCACAGATGGTAAGGATAAAACAATTGGAGATCTCAAAAGCGAGGATGGAGTTTTTGGTTGGGAAAGTTAAGAATGTACGTTTGGTTAAGAACTTACGGCATGGTTTGGCAAGGGTAAAAACTTTGATGCGAGAAAAAGAAAGGGAGGAACAAGAATGAAAGTTTTTATAGGAAAAGTAAAAAGCGTGAGTTTGACAAAAACTGTAATTGTGGAAGTTGAGCGTTTTCGTGTTCATCCAATCTACGAGAAACGCACAAGAAGCACAAAGAGATATCCTGTACATGATGAGATAGGTGTAAAAGAGCGCGATGTGGTGGAGTTTAAAGAGACAAGGCCTATATCAAAGACCAAGAGGTGGATGATAACACGAGTGTTGGGGAAGAGAAAAGAGGAAGAACGGGAAACGTTAAACGCAAAACGACAGATGGGAAACAAACGCAAAGTTGCCACTTCGCGGTAAAACGTTGTACGTCTCGCGTTTCTCGTATCACGATCTATGATACAAATAGAATCGGTTTTAAGACTAGCGGATAATACAGGTGCTAAAGCAATAAGAGTGATTGGCATACCTGGTTCTAATAAAAGAATTGCAACTATTGGAGATGTTGTTAGTGCAGTTGTTGATCGTGCTGATCCAAATGGTGTTGTGAAGGATAGTGAGAAGGTGAAGGCTGTAATAGTTCGGACCAAAAAAGAATGTAGACGTGTGGATGGGAGCTATGTAAGATTTGATGATAATGCGGCTGTTATTATTGATAACCAGAAAAACCCTCGTGGTACACGAATTTTTGGACCTATCGCTCGAGAAGTTAGGGAAGCTGGATTTGCAAGGATTGCTTCTTTAGCACAGGAGGTGGTATAACCACGCTTCGCGTGGAATTTTCCCGCCTGCTATCGCCTAGCAGCGAAGCAATTGGCGGGCAGGCAATTTTCAATGAGCAATTTTCAATTAAAAACAAACAAAAAGGAGAGTAAATGAAGTTACATATAGGTGATGAAGTTTTAGTGACAGCTGGGAAAGATAAAGGGAGACGTGGGAAAATTGAGCACGTTTTTCCTAAAAAGGACCGAGTTGTTGTGCCAGGAGTTAATGTTTACAAGAGGCACAGGAAGGGTATGGGTGGTGAAAAGGGAGGGGTAAGCGAGTTTTCTCGCCCTCTTTTTGTTGCCAGTGTGGCGTTTTTTTGTACTTCTTGTAATAAACCTACACGGATTGTGTATGAGGTAGCCAAGACTGGAGAGAAGACGAGGGTGTGTGCTAAGTGTAGGAGAGAAATTTGATATTTAATATTTGTTTTATCTACCATGGTTGCACTATTAGAAAAATACCAGACTGATGTTAGACCCAAACTTGTTAAAGAGTTAGGTTTAAGTAATACTATGGCTGCTCCTTTGGTTGAGAAGGTTGTTTTGAATATGGGTATTGGGGATTTGAAAGATAACAAGGAAGAACAAGATAGATTAATTAGTGATCTTGCGAGTATTGTGGGACAGAAACCTTCTTTGAGGAAGACGCGTAAATCTATTGCTGGTTTTAATATTCGGCAAGGGCAAGTAGTTGGAGTTGTGGTAACTGTGCGCGGGGGCAGAATGTATGACTTTTTGCAGAAACTTTTTAATATTGTTTTGCCAAGATTGCGCGACTTTAGAGGAGTATCGGGAGGTTGCTTTGACAAAGAGGGTAATTATACGTTAGGCTTGCCAGAGCATACAGTTTTTCCTGAGATAGATTTGGGGAAGGTTGGTAGGGCTAGGGGTTTGGAAGTAACTATAGTTACTAATACTCATGACAAAGAGAAAAGTAGACGGTTGTTGGAGGAGTTGGGGATGCCTTTTGAGAAAGGGGAAAGGGGGAAGGGTTAAGGGTAAAGAACCTAACGAATATTATGGCAAAAACAGCAAAAGTTGTAAGAGAGACAAAAAAACTTAAGTTTGAAGGGCGCTATCGCAATCGGTGTCAAAGGTGCGGCCGGCCTCGTGGGTTTATACGAAGATTCGGTCTTTGCAGACTTTGCTTTAGGGAATTTGCATCTCAAGGCCAGATTCCAGGCGTAAGGAAGGCATCTTGGTAAAAAAAGTAAATGTATCAAATGTATCAGAGAAATATCAGAGGAATCAAAAAGATTAATAAAGGAAGGAGAGCAGCGAGTTTAGCCGGAGGCCAAGCTTTGCTTGCGAGCGTCGAGAGGAAACCTTGGTGTCCTCTCGAGATTAAGTATGGTTACTGATCCAGTAGGAGACTTTCTAACACAAATAAAGAATGCAGCTTATAGAAAAGTGGTGGAGGTTTGTGTGCCTTACTCAAAAATGAAGGATAGTATTGCGCAGGTACTTAAGGGGGAAGGATATCTTACTGACGTTGTGAAAGAGGATAATCGGTTGCGTGTTGTGCTTACATTTAGAAGGCGTCGTGCGATTATTTCAGATATTAAAAACGTATCACGTCCAGGTTTGCGTATTTACAGACCAACAAAGAGATTACCTTCACCCTTAGGAGGGGCTGGTATTTCTATTATTTCAACCTCGAAGGGGGTTATGTCTAACAGGGAAGCAAAAAGGCTTGGGTTGGGTGGAGAAGTGCTAGGGGAGGTGTGGTAATGAGTAAGATAGGGAAAAAACCGTTAATAATACCAGAAGGTGTCACTCTTCAAAAAGAGGGAAGGATGCTTAGGGTTTTGGGACCTAAAGGTGAGTTGTCGTTTAATCTTCCTGTGGGTGTAGAAGTGGTTATTAAAGACGATACTGTGAATATTGTGCAGACAGACGGTGATACGACTCGATTGGTTGGCCTTTATGGAAGGCTTATTGCGAATGCTATAGTGGGTGTTGTAGAAGGGTGGACTAAGACTTTAGAACTTATAGGAACTGGTTATCGTGCGCGATTGGAAGGGAACGATCTTGTTTTAGCTCTTGGTTTTTCTCATCCTATTCGGATTACAGCACCTGCTGGTGTAAGTTTTTCTGTGGAGGAGAATAGGATTAAAGTTTTGGGAAGCAATCGAGAAGTGGTTGGGCAGATAGCGGCCAATATTCGAATGATGAGGCCACCTGAGCCTTATCAGGGTAAGGGGGTAAGGTATCAGAATGAGTATGTTCGCAGGAAGGCAGGTAAGTCGGCTAAAACGGGAGCTAAGGCGGCGTAAAGCTCTTTTGGGGAGAGGATATATGAATAAAGCAAAAAGGGAGAAACAAGTTAAAAGAGTAAGGGCAAAACTAAGGCATGCGACACGGCCAAGGCTGTCTGTGTTTGTGTCAAATAAACATATTTATGCGCAGATAATTGATGACCACAAAGGGGAAACAATTGTGTCGGTTAGTGATGTTGGAATGGAGAGTAGTAAGAACATTAAAGTGGCTCAAAAAATTGGAGAACTTATAGCTGTTAAGGCGAAGGAAAAGAAAGTAAAAGAAGTAGTTTTTGATAGGGGTGGGAAGAAATATCATGGTAGAGTTAAGGTTCTTGCGGAAAGCGCAAGAGAGCATGGGTTAGTTTTTTAAACATGGAAAGAGATTTTCAAGAGACAGTAATAGAAATAAATAGAATTTCTAAAAAAACGAAAGGTGGAAATCAAATAAGGTTTTCGGCCCTTGTAGTTGTGGGAGACAAGAAAGGTGGAGTGGGTGTTGGTTTGAGTAAGGCACCGAATGTTGTTTCTGCTATTAGGAAGGCAATTACTCAGGCAAGGAAGAATATGGTTAAAATACCACTCAAGGGAACAACCATACCTTTTAGTGTGCGAGTAAAGTATGGGGCTGCTAGGGTGATGCTTAAACCAGCAAGACCTGGTTCGGGTGTTGTTGCCGGAGGGCCACTCCGAGCTGTTTTTGAGTCAGCGGGGGTAAAAGATATTGTTGCCAAGATTTTGGGAACTAACAATAAAACAAGCAATTTATATGCAACCATTGAGGCGGTAAGAATGCTTAATGGTCTTTTGGAAGTACAAAAGGAGGTAGTATTGTGATTAGTATTGGAAATTTGCCACCAGTAAAACAGAAGACAAAGAAGCGATTAGGTCGTGGGTATGGAAGTGGCAAGGGTGGTCATACAGCAAGTCGTGGTCAAAAAGGGCAAAAAAGTCGAAGTAAAATTCACCCACTTTTTGAAGGAACGAAGAACAAAAAGTCTCTTATCCAGCGTTTGCCTTTACTTAGAGGGAAAGGTAAATTGAAACCTTCTGTTTCTCGTCCGTTTGTGGTGGAGGTTGGTAAGCTTAATGTTTTTGCGGAGGGTAGTGTTGTGGATGTTGATGTTCTTGTTGCAAAAGGTGTTTTGCCTAAAGAGGCGAAAAATGCTGGTGTAAAGATATTGAGTAATGGTAAACTGGAAAAGAAGTTAACGGTAAATTTGCCGGTAACTCGTGGTGCAGCCTCACAAATTAAGGCTCTAGGAGGAGTTATTCAAGAATGAGGGCGGTTTCGAACCTTCTTCGCGCATGGTCTATACCTGAACTTCGTAGGAAACTTATTTTTACCGGAGTTATCTTTGTTATTTTTCGCTTGGTTGCACATATTCCGGCTTCTGGAATTGACCGAGAGGCTTTACGGTTGTTATTTGCACAGAGTCAATTTTTGTCCTTGTTGGATATTTTTTCGGGAGGGACTCTTGCAAACTTTTCTATTTTGGCCCTTGGCCTTAATCCTTATATTAATGCTTCCATAATCTTGCAGCTTTTAACGTTGGTTTTTCCTCAACTTGAGGAATTATCAAAAGAAGGAGAAGCTGGGCGGGCAAAAATCAATCAATATACGAGGTTTTTGACTGTTCCCCTTGCTGCGCTTCAGTCGATTGGTATGTATTTCTTGCTTAATAGTCAGAATGTTGTTTCGTCTTTAGGTGTTGTTCCTTTGGTTGTTTTGATGGTAACAATGACTGCAGGAACGGTTTTTGTAGTTTGGTTGGGAGAGCTTATTACGGAGTATGGAATAGGGAATGGTATATCTATTCTTATTTTTGCCGGCATTGTTGGTAGGTTGCCTGTAGTTTTCAGTCAAACTTTTTTGACGGTGACTGCTCAAGATCTTTTTCCGATAATAACTTTTGCTCTTGTTTCAGTAATTGTGATAGCAGGTGTTGTTTTTATGAATGAAGCGACAAGGCGTATTCCAGTTCAGTATGCTAGGCGTGCTAGCCGAGGTGGTGTGGTTGCACAACAAACTCACTTGCCATTGCGCCTTAATCAGGCTGGTGTCATTCCAATTATTTTTGCAATCTCTCTTGTTTTGGCTCCTTCTATGTTTGGTCAATTTTTGTCACGTGTTCCGAATCCTAATATTTCTTGGTTTGCTTCCAATTTGTCCAGCTGGTTTAGTCCTGGTTCTGTTGTTTATAATGTTGTCTACTTTTTGTTGGTTGTTGGTTTTACTTTCTTCTACACAGCTTTTATTTTCAATCCTACAAAGATTGCAGATGAGATTAAAAAGCACGGGGGATTTGTTCCAGGTATAAGGCCGGGTGGGGCAACCAGTCACTATTTAAATTTTGTTTTGAATAGGATAACTTTGGTTGGTGCTTTGTTTTTGGGGTTGATTGCAGTACTTCCTTCTGTTGTTCAGTCTTTTACTCAAGTTGCTGCGTTAGCAATTGGTGGTACTGGAATTTTAATAGTTGTCTCGGTTGTATTAGAAACTACGAAGAAAATTGAGGCTCAGTTGGCAATGCGGAACTACGATAAATTTCTTACTTAAGATGAACATTGTATTTTTAGGTCCTCAAGGATCTGGCAAAAGTACACAGGCCGAACTTGTAAGTCAGCACTTGAAACTTCCACTTTTAGTTATTGGGGATTTTTTGCGATCTGAGGCTAGAAAAGAAACGTCTGTGGGGAGGCGTATTGCCCAACTTATCAAAAGAGGGGAACTTATAGAAGATACTTTGCTTGTGTCGCTTCTAAAGAAGGAATTGGTAAAAGAGAAGTACAAGGGTGGTCTAATTCTTGATGGGGCACCACGGACGTTGAAACAAGCATATCTTTTTGAACCCGTTTTGTCAGTTGATCAAGTGGTTTATCTTTCTATCCCCGACTTGGTTGCTTACGAGCGCCTCTTCAAGAGAGGCAGGTTTGATGACACTCCGGAGCTTATTAAACGGCGTTTGGAGATTTACCACGATGAAACGGATCCAGTACTGTCTTATTACAAAAAAGCGGGTGTGCTTACAACGATTGATGGGATACCGGATGTACAGACTATTTTTAAGGAGATAGTCTCAAAAGCGAGATTGCGTTAGTGTGGGGACAAATTTTGTTTGAAAGCGGGGCCTGTCGCGCGCTCGTCCTCGGTCCGTATGTCCTCACTAGCGCTGCGGTCGCTCGACGGGACTCCTCGTTCGAGTCTGAGCCGATTCGGCCTGAGCTCACGGTCGAAGGACCTGAGGGCTCATCCCTCAGAGTCGAAGACCTCCCATACTGACACCCGCCTTTTTTTATTAGTTAGCTTATGGTTATACCTAAAACTCTTGAAGAGATTGAAATTGTGAGAGAAGGTGGGCAAAGGCTTGCTCGGATTAAGGACGAGTTGCGGCAGATGGTTTGTCCTTCTGTTACTCCGATTGAAATTGAAAGAAGGGCGGAGTGTCTTATATTGGAGGCTGGGGGCCAGCCTTCGTTTAAGATGGTGCGAGGTTATCGATGGGCTACTTGTATTAATATAAACGAGGGGGTGGTTCACGGAATTCCGGGGAAGGTTCCTTTTAAGGAGGGTGATATTGTGACGGTTGATGTAGGTATTTTTTATAAAGGTTTTCACTCGGATAGTGCTTTTACTTTGGTTGTAGGGCAACCGTCAAAAGAGCGGCAGTCTTTTCTTGGGGCTGGTAAGGAGGCTTTGCGAAGGTCGATTAAAGAAGCGAAGCAGGGTAACAGAATAGCAGATATCTCAAGAACTATTCAAGAAGTTTTAGAGAAAAGGGGCTATTCGCCAGTTTACGAGTTGACGGGTCACGGTATTGGGAGACAACTGCATGAAGATCCTCAGATTCCATGTTTTTTAGAAGGAGATCCTTGTAGGTCTCCCCTTATTCCGGAAGGAGCGGTTCTTGCGATAGAGGTGATTTATACTCAAGGGTCTCCCCGATTGGTGCTATCCGACGATGGATGGACAATAAGCACAAAAGATGGTAAAATTGGCGCAGTATTTGAGGAAACTGTTGCAGTTGTACATGGGCAACCCCAGATACTAACTGCCTAAAATATCGCCCTCCCAAACCGAGGGCTTTTGTATGGAGTTGGAATTTTTGCAATGGAAGAAAACACAGGTCAGAGTCTGGCGCAAAATGATGGGGGACAAGAAGAAAATGAGCGGATTCTTGGGACAGTACTTGAATCTTTGCCCAACACTATGTTTAGGATAGAGCTATCAGATGGTCGCAAGGTCATTGCGACTGTTGCAGGCAAAATGCGAAGGCATTTTATTAGGATTTTGCCGGGTGATAAGGTAACTGTTGAGATGACACCGTATGACAAAGAAAGAGGTCGTATTGTGTGGAGACAAAAATAATGAAGGTACAAGCATCAGTGAAGAAAATTTGTAAGGATTGTAAAATCGCTAAACGACGGGGAGTTCTTTTCGTGATTTGCAAAAATCCGAGACACAAACAGAGACAAGGGTAAAGAGAAGAAAGTAGAAGATATTATTATGTCGAGAATAAGAACCTGGCTTCGCCAGAACCTTGTTCTCAATTGAAAGGATTATTATGTCGAGAATAGCAGGAATTGATTTACCAGACAGCAAAAGAATAGACTACTCACTTACCCTTATTTATGGGATTGGCTGGAGATTGTCTGAAAAGGTTCTAGAGGGTAGTCGGGTAGATCCTTCTAAGCGGGTTCGTGATTTGTCGGAAGAAGAATTAGTTCGTATTAACAAAGCTTTGGAGAGTTATGTTATCGAGGGGGATTTGAGACGAGAGATTCGGCAAAATATCCAAAGACTTAGAGATATTAGTTCATATCGTGGTGTAAGACATGGTAGATCTTTACCTGTGAGAGGGCAGCGGACAAAGACAAATGCTCGGACTAAAAGAGGAAAGAGAAAGACAGTTGGTGCGTTCAAAAAGGAAGCATTGACTAAGATGACACAGTCGAAAAAGTGAAGAGAGAGTAGAAAATATGGCAAAAAACAAAAAGAAAACAGACAAGGGACAGTCGCGCTGGAAAAGAGAACAGGTTCCAGTGGGAAAAGTGTTTGTTAGTGCTTCGTTTAATAACACACTTGTGACTGTGACTGATGAAAAAGGTGGTGCTTTGAATTGGGGATCAGCAGGTAGATCGGGTTTTAAAGGAACAAGAAAGGCTACACCATATGCTGCTACTTCCGCTGTTGAGTCAGTGATACGGCGTGCGAAAGAGGACTTTGGGCTAAAAAATGTTGACGTTTACCTAAAGGGGCCAGGGCCAGGCAGGGATGCTGCGCTTCGAGCAATTAAAAGTGTTGGGCTTAGGATGAATCTTATTGCTGATGTGACGCCTATGCCGCACAATGGCCCTCGGGCTAGGAAGAAAAGGAGAGTTTAATTATGAGATATATAGGACCTAAAGATAGATTATCAAGGAGAGAGGGAGTGGACCTTTTTGGTACTGGTGCAAAATTAACACGTTTGACTGTGCCGCCTGGTATGCATGGTTCAAAAGTGATGAGGAAGCTTTCTGGTTACGGAAGGCAGCTAAGGGAGAAGCAAAAAGCAAAAAGAATTTATGGAGTTTCAGAAAAACAGTTTAGGGCTTATGTGGAGAAATCTCAGAAGAGCAAGAATCTTATTGAGCTTCTTGAGAGAAGGTTGGACAATGTTGTCTACCGATTAGCTTTTGCACCTACTAGGTCGGCTGCTAGACAACTTGTATCTCACAGGCATATATTGATCGATGGGAGCTTGGTTAATATTCCATCTTACCAAGTGGAGAAGGATCAAGTAGTTGCTCTTGATTCTAAGGCGCAAAATATACCAGAGGTTAAAAAGATGCTAGATTTATCTCTGGATGTAATACCAGGGTGGTTGGAAAGAAAGGCTGCAGTAGGTAGGGTTGTACGAATGCCTAACAGTGAAGATGTGATGGAGCCGATCTCAGAGCAAGAAATTATTGAGTTTTACTCACGCTAGTGAGCGGGCTCTAGACTTTTAGTGTGTGGTAGCTTATAATGTGTTTTTGGCAAAGCCAAAAACACATTGAAGCGACTGGTAGGAACTATCAGGAGCGCTATAATGTAAGGTCTGAAAGTATTTGTAAGGAGGTGAAAAAGCTTTGGGTAAAACAAATCAGAATTTCTCTTCAACTTCGTATAAACCGTTATTGTTTCAATTAGAACAAAAAGAAACACAAGAAACCTACGGTGAATTTGTAATAGAACCTTTGGAACAAGGATATGGGCACACATTGGGTACTTCTTTGCGTCGAGTTTTGCTAACTGGTCTTTCTGGTGCGGCAATAACACAGGTTAAAATTGTTGGCATGAAGCATCAATTTGGTCCTGTAAAGGGTGTAAAAGAAGATGGGGTGGATTTACTACTTAATCTTAAGAAGATTAGGGTTTCTTATTCAGGCGAGAAGCCTGTTAAACTTACACTCTCTGCGAAAGGAAAGGGTCAGGTTTTAGCAGGAGATATAAAAACACCAGCTGATGTTCAGATAGCGAATCCAGATTTTGTTATTGCGACTTTGGCAGATGATAAAAGCAAGCTTGAATTAGAGCTTCAAGTAGAATCCGGTGTTGGCTACTCTCCTTCGGAGGATCGTAAGACTAATATGGTTGGACAGATTCCATTAGATGCTGACTTTTCGCCACTACGTCGTGTGAATTACAAAGTTGAAGAAACACGAGTTGGGCGTCTTACGAATTATGATAAGTTGACTTTGCAGGTGTGGACGGATGGTTCAGTGAATGCTTCAGATGCTGTTAAAAAAGCGTCTGAAATACTGTTAGGTTATTTTAACCATCTTGTTTCTCCTGTGGTTAAAAATAGTTCTGCTGTAAAAACTAAAAATTTGGAAACTTCAGTAACAAGTAAGTTTTCAGTTGAAGAGCTAAGTCTTCCTACAAGGATTGTAAATGCTTTGATTGGAGCTTCGTATGAAACAGTTGAAGATATTGTTCGTTCGAACAAGACAGAACTTGCCAAGATCAGAAATTTGGGAGAAAAGTCAGTTAAAATAATAGAAGCAGCTCTTGGAGAAAAAGGTATTTCTTGGAAAGGAGAGTAGACTTTGTTAAAGCGAAATAGAGTTAAAAAGCTGGGAAGAGACAAAGATGCTCGTAGAGCTCTTTTTAAGAGCTTGGTTTCTTCTTTGTTTGAGAAAGGGAGTTTAAGTACTTCAGAGCAGAGAGCAAAGGCTGTAGTTCCTCTCGTGGATCGGATTGTTGCGATTGCTAAAAAGGGTGACCTTAATGCTCAAAAGAGAATATCTGTGCTTTTGAGCGGTGATCGTAGGTTGGTTCGGCAGGTAATAGAGAGAGCGAAAAATATTGAGAAGACAAGTGGAGTTACCCGAATTGTTAAGCTAGGTAGACGATTGGGGGACGGTTCCCAGAGGGTAAAGCTGGAACTTTTGTTAAACAAACAGGTGTCTGTGGAAGTACCTTCTGAAGTAGCCAGTGTTTAGCATATCAGGGAGTTAGGTTATATGGCTCAGCTATTTAAAACTTACCATCCAAAAGTAGAAGATATTAAAAGGGAGTGGCATCTTGTTGATGTTAAGGATCAGATTCTTGGGAGAACAGCAACAAAGATTGCAGCTCTTTTAATGGGTAAACGCAAAAGAATTTATTCACCACATGTGGATATGGGAGACTATGTGGTAGTTGTTAATAGTAGTGGTGTTAGGGTTACTGGGAACAAAGAGGAAAATAAAGTATACTATCGGCATTCAGGGTACCCAGGGGGTTTAAGAGCAACGGTGTTGGAAGAACAAAGAAAGAAAAATCCAAATAAAATTGTTGAGCTTGCAGTTAAAAGGATGTTGCCCACAAATCGGTTGAGAGATAAAAGATTGGCGAGATTAAAGGTTTTTTCTGGTAGTGAACATTCTTACGAAAGAAAGTTTGAGGTTAAAAATTAAGTATGGCAGCGAGAAAGAAAGTCAGCAATAATTTTACTTTTGCAGTTGGTCGTCGTAGGACGTCGGTTGCTCGTGTGCGTCTTTCTAGGGGCAGTGAGCAACATATTGTGAATAATATTGTAATTGGTGAATATTTTCCAGGTGATGAGCAGAAGAGGTTGTGGAATCGACCTTTCCAAATTACTCAAACAGAAGGTAAGTATCATGTGACTGCGAGGATTGAAGGAGGAGGTAAGAGGGGGCAGTTGGGGGCTTTTGTGCATGGAGTTGCAAGGGCTTTGGTAGCTTTGGACTCTGAAAATTATAAACCTCTGCTTCGAAAATGTGGCCTTTTAACTCGTGACCCCCGCGCCAGACAGCGCCGAATGGTTGGAATGGGTGGAAAGTCAAGAAGAAAAAAGCAGTCTCCAAAGCGATAATGAACAGCCAACCAATTGGTATTTTTGATTCGGGAGTTGGGGGCTTGACAGTTGCGAAAGGAATATTGGAAGCTTTGCCCAAGGAAAGTATTGTCTATATAGGAGACACTGCTCGTGTCCCTTATGGCACTCGTGGAATTGAGATAATTACTCAGTTTGCTACAGAGCTTGTTCAGTTTCTTCTAAAGCATAATGTCAAAATACTTGTTGCTGCATGTAATACAATATCAGCAACTTGTTTAGATAAGCTTCAAGAGAACTCTCCGGTTCCGGTTATTGGTGTTATAAAACCTGCTGTTTTAGAAGCGAGCAAAACAACCAGAAACAAAAAAGTTGGGGTAATTGGAACACGAGCTATAGTGAACAGCAAGATTTACGAAAAGGAGATTGCGAAACTTGATTCAGAGATTGAAGTCTTGTCCCAAGTGTGTCCTTTGTTTGTACCAATTGCCGAAGAAGGGATGGGCAATAATGGTATAGCAAAACTTGCCGCGAGTCAGTATTTAGATGTGTTTAATGAAATAAACATAGATACTCTAATTTTAGGTTGTACCCATTATCCTCTTTTGAGAGAGGTAATTCAGGAAGTTGTGGGGATAGATGTTACGTTAGTTGATTCTGCGCATCCTACGGCCAGAGACTTGAAGGCTTTTCTTGAGGAGAATAATTTGCTGAATGCGGTTGGTGATGTTACTAAGCAATTTTTTGTTACAGATGCTCCTGAGAGAGTTCGGGAGGTTGCAGATGTGTTTTTGGGTTGTCATGTGGTACCTGCTTTAGAAAAAGTAACGCTTTAATTTAGCTTCATTCGGAGCATTTTCTGTGGTAAAATAAGGCGGTTTCTATTTAGGGAATCAGCGGGGAATAGTTTAACGGCAGAATGCGCCCATGGGGTGGGTGTGGTAGGTGTTCAATTCACCTTTCCCCGAAAGCTATAGGATATGGTAGTAAGAAATATCTACTTCTTGACTTCGGGTTAAATTTGGCATAATGTAAGATTATGGCCACTACGATAGCAATTTTTGAAGGTAAAAAAATCCGCAGACATTGGGATGAGGAAAATGAAAAATGGTGGTTTGCTGTGGTTGATATAGTATCTGTGTTGTCTGAGAGTACGAACCCACAAGTATATTGGAGAGTACTCAAAAAAAGACTGCTTGATGAAGGTGCAAATGAAACCGTTACAAAATGTAACGATTTGAAAATGCTAGCAGCAGACGGAAAAATGCGTCTTACTGATGTGGCAGATGTTGAAACAATGCTTAGAATAATCCAATCAATTCCTTCTCCTAATGCTGAACCTTTTAAATTATGGCTTGCCCGTGTTGGTTATGAACGGATTGAAGAAGCAGAAGATCCAGAAAAAGCTATCCAGAGAGCAATGAACTTTTACTTAAAACGTGGCTATTCTAAAGATTGGGTGAACCAAAGACTAAAAAGCATTGAGATTAGAAAAGAATTAACTTATGAGTGGGAAAACAGAGGAGTTAAAGGAGATAATAAATTTGCCATACTGACTGACGTAATTACTTTTGCTTGGGCTGGTTTAAAAACAAGAGATTACAAGAAATATAAGGGATTAAAAAAGGAAAATTTAAGGGACAACATGACTAATCTTGAACTTGTCCTTAATATGTTAGCTGAAGCCTCAACCACAGAAATCTCCGAGAAAGTTGAACCGAAAAGCTTTAAGGAGAATAGAAAAGTTGCTAGGGAAGGTGGAACAATTGCGGGGACTGCCAGAAAACAAATTGAAAAAAGAACAGGTAGAAAGGTTGTTTCAAAATTAAATGCTAAAAAGCTAGGGCTTTTAGACAGCGAGATTGATAAAGAATAACGCTTAAATTGAGTTGTCCGAAAGAATCGTACAACAAAGTTTTGAAGGACTAAAGTGCAAGTGCATACAATCTTGACAAGGGGTTTGTAAAGAATTATTCTACAGATAGGCTAGTCCACAGGACGAATGACTGAACCTACAGGCGAAATTAGTCGGGGTTTGGAAGCCGAAGTAAATCTCCAGGGAGAATTACTGTCCTCAGTTTTTTTTTGGTCTCTTCAAAGAATAGATTCTGAAACTGGTGTTTGGAACGGGAGGGTGGATTGCGAGGGACATGCTGTTGATGTTGTTATCTCGGCACATTCTGCAAAAGATTCTCCGTATCCTCGTTATGCAACTATCGAGATCCGGGACGGTTTTAGAGAAGAAACATGGGTTTTACGAGAACATGAAGACCGCCGGATGTTTTCACTGGTGAGTACATCGTCTTCTTCTATGCTTTTTGGCGAGTCTGTAAAAACCCCCGAAGAGCGACCTAGTGGTGTTGGTTTGACGGTTTGGTTGCAAGATGGAGGGGTAGATATGGCGCGGACTGGGGTGGGTTGTTCGGGGGCAATTAATGCCTTGAAGACGTTTACGGCTGCGGTTTACAAGAGTGATGCTTCTTGAGTTACAGAATATCTTTTTAACCTGCAGACTTTTGACATCTCCAGAGATAGTTTCTACTTACTAAATTCGCGACTTTGAGAAATTTCTTCTACAGGAAGTTTTGTATCGAGTCATAGCTTATAGTTTGAATTCAAAATAGTTTTTTGTTACAATCTGGGGAGATGACCATTGAAACCACATCTCAAGACAACCGTGAGGCCAGGCGTCTTAATGCTGCCATGGACCGTCGGACCACCCCGGCCTCGGCCAAGTTATTAGAGCTGATACATCAACAAAGACATCAAGCAGAAACAGCCTGGCATGAAATGATTAGACGGCCTGGCATAAGTTTGGCCCAGCTAATTTATCAAACTGAACCAGTTGTACCGGCTATGGTAGAAAAAATGCGCTCCTTTTCTCAGTCTCTAGCCCAAGCTAAAGGAGTGAGGCAACCACCAGAGGAGCAACCCCGTCAGCGATGGGCTAAGTACCTCAATGGTTTAAGCAAAGAAGATTATTATTCATTAAAAGTTGGCGGCATCAAGGGTTTAGGAAGAGAAGGAACATCGCTTTCAGATATTGAAACAATGTCCCTGCCCCTGTCTTTAGAGGATATTAACAGGATTAACCGTATTTATCGTCATAATTTGCTGTTTCGTGCTAATAGTCAAGAGACATTTATTGCCCAGTCAGGTCTTGTTTTGGCTGCCCAGCCATGGGCCAGGCCAGATTTAAAACAGGCAATCCCTGCTACTATTAGGCCTTTATTTGATCGGTTGACCAACTATTGGGATTACCATACCAACTTAATAGCCAATCCGGTATTTGATACTGGCGAGGAAGCCAAGCTGGCCACGATGGTTGGTTGGTTAGGTAAAGGTTTTTTTAAAAGTCTGGCCCTGTTTATACCAGCTCGTTTAGGTATTACTCCAGCTTCAACCATGAAGTTGTTTGAATATCATTCAGCCTTTTCCGGGCTTGATCTAACTTGGAAGATGATCACTGATTTGCTTGGCCCAGAGCTGGTCCAGGCCTACCGTCCTGATAATTTGCCACCTGACCTGCAACCATATCAGCAATATGCCCCTGAAGCTGACAAAAAAACCAGTCAGGTTTTGGGTAGATATTATCAAAATCAAGCTGCCTCAGAGCTGGTTAGCCACCTTGACAGCTGGCAGAGTTTCTTGAGGCTTGGCCTTTACTGGAAAGCCCTTCGGACAGATATTTTAACTTCAGGCTCCAACCGGCTGGAGTTTAGATTGCCAGACCACCCAGTCTTTAATGAAGTGATACTGACCTGCCAAAATAAACAGGTCTTGATATTTATTCTCAGTTTGGCTTTGGATCAGACACATTTAACTTTAGAAATTGATAATCAGGGCCGCCTTTTCGGGTTGCCAGCTGATTTAGTTTGGGAGTCACCATCTGCCGGTCATTATCTAATTCAGGATATCCTCAGTCCAATTTTAGAGTGGGCCCGCAACCTTCACCCGCAAATTGAACCAAGCCCACTAGTAGCCACCACTGCTCCAAGTAAAAAAACCCAGCCAGCTTTAGTCCAAAGCAGTGTTAATCAGGTAGAGGCTGTGCCTCGATCTTCGGTAGTTAAACGCCGTCGTTTGCCTCTACCAGCACCTTTTCAGGAACCAGACTTACCCTTACCAGTTAGGCCAGTTAGGCAACAGTTGACAGTGATTTACTCCCGGAGTCAGGTTCGTGAATTGTTGGGACCCAAAACTCCTGAGAAGGTAGTTACACAGATTATGGGAGCTATTAAACAGCTTGAGTATGGCTCAAGGAAATTAGAGTCAGTTAAAGCACTACCAGGTTGTTATAAATTTCGCAGTGGTAACTACCGGGTTATAGTTAGACCTGAGGATGGGCAGGTTTACTTTTTAGTGAATATAGGCTATAGGCGGAATATCTATGATTTTTAGTGGACACAAGTTGCGCTGGAAAATTTTGAATATTTACCTTTACAAGGGTTGTGTTTTAAAATTTTTGCGGTATAATTTTTCTTGATAATGCCAAGAAAAAATAATTCGGAAACACAGACTCCCACACAAGTAGATGCTTCACAGAAACTTCAGGCAATTAAGGTTGCAATGGAACAGATCCAGAAGCAATATGGGCAGGGTTCTATTATGCGTCTTGGGGAGAGAATGAATGCTCAAGGAGAGGTAGATGTAATCCCCACGGGTTCTATTGCTTTGGATCTTGCGCTTGGTATTGGAGGATTTCCGCGAGGAAGGGTTATTGAGGTTTATGGACCCGAGGCGAGCGGCAAAACCACAGTGGTGTTGCATGCTATTGCAGAGGCGCAGAAAAGAGGTGGAACTGCAGCATTTGTTGATGCCGAACATGCATTGGATCCAATTCGAGCTGAGGCTATTGGTGTCAATGTTGATGATCTTCTTATTTCTCAACCTGATACAGGAGAACAAGCTTTAGAGATTGTCGAAACACTAGTTCGATCCGGGGCTGTTGATATTATTGTTGTAGATTCAGTTGCTGCGCTTGTTCCAAGGGCAGAGATTGAGGGGGAAATGGGAGATGCTGTTATGGGTGTTCAGGCGAGACTTATGTCTCAAGCGCTTCGTAAACTGACTGGGGCGATTGCGAAAACACGGACTTGTTTGATTTTTACAAATCAACTTCGTTTGAAGATTGGTGTAATGTTTGGGAATCCTGAGACTACTCCTGGTGGGTTGGCATTAAAGTTTTATGCTTCAGTACGTATTGATCTTCGTAAAACAGAGTCTATAAAAGAAGGAGATAATATTGTTGGTTCACGGCACAGGGCAAGAATTGTTAAAAATAAAGTTGCTCCTCCTTTTCGGGTTGCTGAATTTGATATTACCAATGAAGCAGGTGTTTCTAAGGCTGGGGGTTTGATAGATGTAGGGGTAGAGCTTGCTTTACTTGAACGAAGTGGTGCGTTTTATAGATACAATAGTATGGTACTGGGGCAAGGAAAGTCTGCTGCGATTAGTTTTTTGCAAGATCCAACTAATCAAAAAGTTGCTGAGGAAATAGAAAAGAAAATTAGAAGTACTGCTACCTCTGTTAAGCTTCCTAAAGAAATAGGAGAGGTGACTGAAGAAGAGTAGTGTCTACAATTACTAAAGTAGTTCAACAGAAAAATAAAAATCGAGCAAATCTTTATTTGGATGGAAAGTTTGCTTTTGGGGTTTCTTTAGAAGCAATTTTTAAGTATGGTTTAAAGCAGGGCAAAACTCTAAGTTGGGAAGAGATAGCAAATTTACGCTCTAAGGGAAGCGAGGAAAAGATTTACGCTTCTGCTGTAAACTTTGCTACTGTTAGACCAAGGAGCGGAAAAGAGATAGTGGATTGGTTTAAACGGAAAGGTGTTGATAAGGAAGTTTCGGAAAAGGTGTTTAATCAATTAAAGAGATTGGATTTGGTGGATGATAAAAGTTTTGCGAAGTGGTGGGTTGAAAGTCGCACTAGTTTTAAGTTCTACTCGCGCAAACTTTTGAAATTTGAGTTAAAACAAAAAGGGGTTGATCAGAAGATTATAGATTTAGTTTTGGAAGAGACAGATGTTCCTTCCGAGATACAGCTTGCAAAGCAGGCTTTGAGGAAAAAGGTAAGAGACAGGGTAGATTTTTCAGAAGACGATAAGAGGAGGCTTTGCGGCTTTTTGGGGCGTCGGGGTTTTTCTTGGAGCACGATAAAGCGTGCCGTTGACGAAGTGTTTACAAAGGAGTAAGATTTGGTAAAGAGGGAAAAAAGATGGATATTGCAAATTCTTTAGAAGTATATCCTCAACTGGCTGTCAACTGATGGTTGATTTAAAGTGCCTCTTTTTTCCTATCCATTCCCGAAGGGAGTGATCTTAACTTAAATATAAAATGAGTTCTAGAGAAGATTATCTTAAGAAGTTGGAACAGATTTCTGGTTTAACTCGTGAGCAAGCAAAACTTCAGTTGCTTGATGAACTTGAGAAGGATCTTGTTGCCGAAAAGGCGAAGAGATTGCGAGCTTTGGAAGAGAACATACGCCTTGAGGCGGATGAAAAAGCGCGGGAGATTTTGGTTGACAGTATGCGTCATGGTGCAACGGGGTATGTTGCGGAGTATACGGTTTCGAGTGTGCGCTTACCGGATGAGGAAATTAAAGGGAGGATTATTGGACGAGAGGGAAGAAACATTAGGGCTTTTGAGCAAGCTACTGGTGTTGAGATAGAACTTGACGAAACTAATGACATTCGCCTTTCTTCCTTTGACCCTATAAGGCGGGAGATTGCCAGAATATCTCTTGAGCAATTAGTGAAAGATGGGCGTATACAGCCTACTCGCATAGAAGAGGTTGTTAAACAGCAGCAAGTAAAGATGGATAATATTCTTCTTGAGGAAGGGAAGAATATTTCGCATGCTTGTGGTGTATATGATCTTTCGCTTGATTTAGTGCGGATGATAGGTCGCTATCGCTTCCGTACATCATATGGCCAAAATCTTGCTCAGCACACTATAGAGGAGACGAAAATTGGTGTGCAAATGGCACATGAAGTTGGAGCAAATGTTGAAATTGTTCGTAAGGGGTGCTTGCTCCATGATATAGGTAAAGTTGTCACCGATGAGGAGGGGACTCATGTTCAGCTTGGAGTTGATCTTTTACGTCGATATGGAGTGCAACAGGAGGTTATCGATACTGTTGCGGAACACCACGAAGATAGACCTTTTTCATCTGTAGAATCTGTTATTGTTTATACGGCCGATGCTTTGTCTGGTAGTCGACCAGGGGCTCGTTATGAACCGTACGAGAATTATGCTCAAAGGATGCAGCAGATAGAAGAAGTTGCGAATTCTTTTAAGGGGGTTTCTCAAGTGTTTGCCTTTCAGGCGGGTCGGGAGGTTCAAGTTATAGTTAGGCCTAGTGAAGTTTCAGATGACGAGCTTACTGTTTTGGCTCATGATATTGCTAAGAGGCTTGAAAAGGAAGTGGAGTATGCTGGGCAGATAAAAGTTAATGTAATACGACAAACACAAGTTTCTGAAACTACAAGGGCAAAATGACCTTTGAATCATACCGATTGACTTCATGGCAGGTTTTGAATACACTTAGTTTTGATGACCAAAAAAGATCTTGTGGAGATTGTTGCCAGGAAGGCACATCTTACAAAAAAAGCGGCAACAGAGTCGATAGAAACTTTCCTCTTGGAAATTCAAAGAGCTTTAATTAAGGGGGAAAAAATTGTAATTAGTGGGTTTGGTACTTTCTCTGTTGATCAACGGGCAAAAAAGAAAATGTTTTTGCGTGGTCGGGAAGAAGATGTTCCCCCTCACAGATTGCCTCGTTTTCATCCGGGCAAAACACTAAAGCGTTTAGTTAAGAAGTGATTATTGGGACTAGTGTTGGTATTTAACTTCTAGATATTTAATGTTTTCATTTAAAAGACTGAATTCTTTTTTTATGTAACTTTTGACTTTTTGATAATCGAACTTTTTGCAAGAAAAGATGTCTATACAGAGCTCTCTTTCTTTTGTGAACGTGTGGATTGAGATATGAGAAAAGTCTATAATTGCAAAACCTGTTACTCCGGGGTTTTCTGGAATTCCATCAATTGCAACAGGTCCGTGTGCTATAGTCATGTCACACAGTGACGCGATCTTGCAAATTATATTTTTTATTTTATCTTTGTCAGAAAGAGGGGGGATGTCGCAATTGAATGCGTCTATAATAATATGGAAACGTCGGGAGTTGTTTTGGATTTTCGACATATTTAAGGGTTAGCACAATTAGATAGTGAAAGCAATTTTCTTAAAAACTTAAATACCATGTCAATAGGCAACAAGAAACTACTTGTAATTTGTGGCCCAACAGCAACAGGTAAAACAAATCTTGGTATCTATCTTGCAAAAAAGCTTAATGGCGAAATAATTTCTGCTGACTCTAGACAGGTTTATCGTGGTCTTGATATTGCTACAGGGAAAGATATATCCGAGAATTTCAAATTTCAAATATCAAATATCAAATATCAGAATGAAGAAATTGGTTATTGGGAAACTGACGATGGGGTAAGAGTATGGTTAGTAGATGTGGTTGATTCTACAGCGAACTTTAGTGTTGCTACTTACCGGGGGCTTGCTAGTCTTGTAGTAGAGGATGTGTACGGACGTGGCAAACTTCCTATTGTAGTTGGGGGTACAGGCTTGTATATAAGGGCTTTGGTTGATGGGATTGATACCATTGGTGTTCCGCCGAATCCGACTCTACGAGCATTATATGGGAGGAAAACTTCGGAGGAGCTTTATGATGTTCTGTTTCACTTGGTTCCAGACACAATAATTGGTCTTAGTTTTTCTGAAAGAAAGAATAAACAGAGGCTTATAAGAAGGATAGAAATTGCACAATCTAACAGGAAGAAAATTAGTGTTTGCTCACCGGACTGGGATGTTCTTTTTGTTGGTTTGACTGCACAGTGTGGGTTTTTACAGAAACGGATAGAAAAACGAATTGATCAGTGGGTGACTGAGGGGGTTCGGGAGGAAGTGGCAACTCTTTTGGATAAGGGGGTAAGTTGGGAGGGTCAGGCGATGAGTTCTTTGGGGTATCGTCAATGGAAGCCGTATTTTGAGAAGAAAGCAACGGTGCAAGAGGTTGTCGAGAGGTGGAAGAAAGAAGAGTGGCAGTATGCAAGACGTCAGCTTACTTGGTTTAAAAAAGACGAAAGGGTTAGGTGGTTTGATGTTAGCAGTGATGGTTGGAGGTCTGAGGTGGAAAAGTTGGTCTCAGGTTGGTACAATTGACGTAACAGATCATTCCCTTCGGGAATGGAAAACAAATCAGAATTTGTCTTCAACTGCGTATAAAAATGTAGTATGCCTAAAACAATTGAGATTTCCCATAGAACAATAATTTTTACGGTGTTTTTTTTGCTTTCGCTTTGGGTTTTGTTTCAGATAAGAACAATTTTGATAGGTTTGTTTGTGGCAGTTCTTCTTGCAACAGCTCTTTCTCCTATTGTTGATCGTTTATCCAGTTTCAGAATACCACGAGGAATTGCAATTTTAGTAGCGTATGTTTTTTTCTTGGGGGCATTGGGTTGGGGATTGTCAACAATTGTTGCGCCTTTGGTTGAGCAAACGACTAACTTAGTAAATAGGTTACCAATGTTGTTTGATGATTTAGGCCGCTGGCTTGAGGGTGTAGGAATTCAGGGTGTTGACAGTAGTGCAATCGCAAGTCAGGTCTCCCAGCTTGGGGCAATTCCGGCTGATATTGTTCGCTTTATTGTTTTTATTTTCTCTAATTTAGTTACGGTTATAGCTGTCTTGGTTATTACCTTTTACATGCTTGTTGAGAAGAAAAATTTGGATAATTATTTGCTTATTCTTTTAGGGACCGAGAGAGAGCAGAAGGCCAAGTCTTTTATAGATAAATTGGAAGTACGCTTGGGAGGTTGGGTTAGAGGAGAGCTTTTGTTGATGGTCATAATTGGTGTTATGACTTACATAGGGTTAAGGCTTCTTGGTATACCCTATGCTCTTCCTTTAGCGATACTAGCGGGATTTTTGGAGATATTGCCTAACATTGGTCCTATTATCTCAGCGATTCCAGGTGTTCTTCTTGCTCTTACAATATCACCTATCATGGCTTTGGCCACAGGCTCTTTGTACTTTTTAATTCAACAGCTTGAAAATAGTTTGATAGTACCTAAGGTTATGCAAAAGGCTGCTGGAGTAAATCCGTTGGTTATAATTGTTTCCTTGGCGGTTGGGTTTGAACTATCAGGGGCTATGGGGGCGATTCTTGCGGTACCTATAATTATTGTTGTACATGTGGTAGCAGTTGAACTTTTGGGCTTCCGGATGCAGTATACAGAGAAGTGAGATTTGTGCTGCGCATACGTACGCTTGCCATGCAGCAAAAAAGCCGCATTGCTGCGGCTTTTTTGCACTAGGAATGAGTAAGCCAGGTTCTGTTTCCGCTAGTTGGCGGAGGCGATAATCTATCTAACGCCCTCAAACTTTGATGCTTCCGGAAGCTGGTAATAGCCTGCCTAGACTTAATGTCTTAGCAGGGCTGGCGCATCGTTCGGAGGTTGCAGCGGGGAGGATTGCCTCTTTTCACCCTCTGCCCTGTTAGCTTTAGGCTAACGAGATGAGTCGTTGTCTCTGTGGCTCTAACTGGCGGTTTGCCTTCGACTATTTCGACAAACTCAGTACAAGTTCGCTCAGGCAACCCTGAGCTTGCCGAAGGGTTCCCGCCTCGGCTTACGCCGAGCACCCTGCTTCCTGCTGCCTGGACTTTCCTCCCCGCCATTCGCTTCCCACTTGGCTTTGGGTTCTATTCGAACGCGCCTCGTGGTGCGCTTCGGCGGGGTAATCGCCCTGTTTCCTAGGTATGCGTATCATACCAAAAGTAGCCTTAAAAGTCAATTACTACAGGTGAGTCTTGACAAATAGGTTTGCTTTCACAATACTGGGTTAGGTTTAGGTGAATCTGGCTCGCCCAATCTTACCTCTCGCCTTACCTACTATTCGTAGCGCGGCGCGAGGAGCGATTTAGGTCGAGCTGCGCCAAGTCAGACTTGGCTTGAAAGGAGGTGAGGGAAACAAAATGACACTTTTTCAAGCGTGGCAGGTAGCTCTTTTTACTTCTTGGAATCAGATTTGGACTTCTTTTGTAGCTTTTTTACCAGCTTTTTTGGGTGCAGTAGTAGTTTTTGTGGTTGGTTTGTTTGTGGCAAGTTGGGGTAAAAAGCTTACAGAGAGTTTGTTGAGAGCTTTAAGGTTACAAGACCTATCGGAAAGTTCTGGTTTTGCGGGCTATTTAAAGAAAGCGGACATTCGACTTACAGCGACAGAGCTTGTAGGAACTCTTGTTAAATGGGTTTTACTCTTAATATTTTTTGTTGCTGCAGTGGATATAGTAGGTCTTACGGTTGTTTCAACTGTGTTAACGAGTGTTTTGGGTTATATACCGAATGTTTTGGCAGCAGCATTGGTTTTTGGCGCAGGAGTTCTTGTAGCAAACTTGGTTGATGGGTTAGTGCGGGGTGCTTTTGCAACTATTGATCATGAAGCAGCGAGGCCGGTTGGGAAGTTGGCAAGATGGGTGGTTCTTGTAGTTGCCTTCTTTGCTGCTGTTGATCAACTAAAGATTGCACAAACCTTAATTGATACGTTTTTCCAAGGTCTTACGTGGACATTGGTACTTATTTTTGGATTGTCGATAGGATTGGGAGGTAAGGATTTCGTGTCAAGGTTGTTGGATGATTGGTATAAGAGGATTCAAAAGTAACCTGTAGAAAATTTGATTGTGTATGAAACTTCGTAATTGGAGTATTGCGCTTTTAGCTCTGGGTTTGATTTTCTTTATTGTCTTTTTGTTTCCCTTAAAGGCGGATATTGTTAATGGGGGATCTAATTTTTTGGGTGAAAGTGGGTTTAAAAAGCTGTTGCGTTGGAAGCCTTCCTCAGATTATGTTCCAGGAGAGATTGCTCTGGGGAAAGTTTTTCAGGAAGATCACAGCTGGACAAAGAAATTAACAAATGGTCGGACGAGGGTACTTATAACCACTGGGGATGTTATGCTTGGGCGAGCCGTTAACCAGAAAACTGCCCAAAAAGGTGATTTTATTTGGCCTTTTCAAAATACTGCGGATTTTTTAAAAAGTGCTGATTTGACTTTTATAAATCTGGAGAGTCCGATTGTTGAGAATTGTCCGGTTAAAATAGATGGTATGACTTTTTGCGGTAACACAAGGCATGTTGAGGGTTTGCTGTTTTCTGGAATAGATGTTGCGAATTTGGCAAATAATCATATAGGAAATTATGGAACTGAGGGTTTGAATACAACAAGTAATTTTTTAGAAAGTGTTGGGATTCTTACTACGGGTAATTTGAAGCCAGCATACAAGGAATCAGGAGGAATGGTTTTTTCTTTTTTAGGATATAACGATATTCCTCCGAAGTTTGAAGGCGTTTCTTGGGTTGATGAGGAGAGGGTCGAAAGAGAAATTAAAGAGGCAAAAGCTAATAGTGATATAGTGATTGTTGCTTTTCATTGGGGAGAAGAGTATAGGCGATTTCCAACCAAGCGACAGAAGAAATTGGCTCGGCTAGCTATTGACTTGGGAGCAAGTGTTGTAGTTGGCAATCATCCACACGCTATTCAACCTATTGAAGTATACAAAGGAGGATTAATTGTCTATTCGCATGGGAATTTTGTTTTTGATCAAATGTGGTCAGAGGGGACAAAGGAAGGAATAGTAGGCAGATTTGTTTTCTACGATGAGAAGTTGGTTGATGCAGAGTTCTTTCCGATTCGAATTGAGAATTATGGTCAACCCTATCTATTGACTGACCAGAGGAAGGATGAGATTCTTGAAGAGTTAGAAAAAGACAGTAGGATACTAGCGGAGGGAGAGTAGGATGGATTATTCTTGACTAGTAGTTAACACGCAGTTCATACTGGGTTTAGTGCAACTTTCTTTAAGTCGAACATTGGGACAGATGAGGCTTGTTTTAAAGGACCCAGAAAGTGTTGGGCCTTTCACTGTTTATGAGGTTTTTCGCGATGATTCGGATGGTTGGGCAAACAAGACTGTAATTTATCCTGGTAAGTTGGGTGAGGAATATACAAAGACGTTTGGACATTATCATCCGGAGGGTGCGCCGGATGAAGTATATCGTGTGATTGAAGGGGAAGGTATTCTGGAGCTTCAGAAAAAACATTTGGGGAATGATCAATTGGTTTCTTTCCAGGTAGACGAAGTTTTATTGATAAAAGCCAAATCAGGGGATGAGATTGTTATTACCCCAGAATATGGTCATTCGTGGTCTAATGTAGGTAGTACTCCTTTGATTCTTCTTGATGATTGGGAGGTTGGTCATACAGGAGCTGATTATGAGCAGATTGGGAAATTTCATGGTATGGCTTACTATCTTGTAGAACTAAACGGTGGGCCTAGAGCTTTTCCTAACCCAAATTACGAGAATCTTCCGGAGCCTGTTTTTTTGACAGCAAAGGAGTTTAAAAGACCCTCCTGATCTTACCATTCGCCTTCAGGTACTATTCGTACACGGCTCATGGAGCGATCTTAGGAGGGCAAGGGAGGTGATAATAGTGTACAAAACGGTAACTGCATATTTTAAAAAACATGTTTTATATAACTCATTGGTGCATGTTTTAGGAGGGGTGGGGGTAGGGATTCTTGTAGCGCGTCCATATGTTACCAACCCTGTTAGGTGGGGATTGGGGCTTTTAGTAATAAGTATAGTTGCTCACCTTTATCCTTTATTGACCAAAAGTTCTAAGTGAGTATTTCTGGTATAGTTTAGGTAATGCTTTCGAAGGTTTTTTCCGGAACTACGTTGGGTTTGTCGGGAATACCAATAGAGGTGGAGGTGGATGTTCCTTCACAGGGCTTTCCTTCGTTTAATATAGTAGGTCTTCCAGATAAGGCTGTGGAGGAGGCAAAGGAACGGATTCGCTCGGCAATAAAGAATTCTGGTGCGGATCTTCCTCCTAAAAGAATAACTGTAAACTTAGCTCCAGCGGATTTGCCAAAAGAAGGGCCATCTTTTGATTTGCCTATGGCAGTTGGGATACTACTTGCTTCGGAACAGTTGCCTAAGCAAGATCTTTCTCAAGCTCTTTTTTTAGGGGAACTGTCTCTTGATGGTTCGCTTCGACATACAAATGGGGTTTTGCCAATTGTGATGTTGGCAAGGGAAAAAGGCTTCAAGGAGGTTTTTTTGCCATCAGTGAATGCGCAGGAGGCAGCTGTGGTAAGAGGGGTAAGGATTTATCCTGTTCAAAGTATAGTTGAGTTGATTCGCCATTTGGCAGGGGTTTCAAAGATTACTTCAGTAGAACATCTGTCCCTTCAAGAGTTGTTTGAGTTGCCAACCTTGGAGTTTGATTTTGCCGAGGTTCAAGGACAGGAACATATAAAGCGGGCTTTAGAGATTGCGGCTTCCGGGGGTCACAATGTTTTTATGAAAGGTACGCCTGGGTCCGGAAAAACTATGCTTGCTCGTGCTTTTCCTGGGATTTTGCCTCGGTTGACAGAAGACGAGGCTTTGGATGTAACAAAGATTTATTCGATTACAGGCAACCTTCAGAGTGGTCAATCAGTTGTTCGTTCACGTCCGTTCAGAAGCCCACACCATACTACATCGCGTATTGGGTTGATAGGTGGAGGCAGTAAGCCTATGCCGGGTGAGATATCACTGGCCCATCGTGGAGTACTTTTTTTGGACGAGTTCCCCGAATTCCCCCGACACGTTCTTGAGGCACTTCGTCAGCCTATGGAGGATGGGGTAGTTACTATCTCAAGGGCAGCTGGGACTGTTTCATATCCTGCAAGTTTTACTTTGGTTGCGGCATCTAACCCGTGCCCTTGTGGTTATTATGGTTCGGATGTTAAACCTTGTAAATGTCTTCCTGGGCAGGTTTCTAGATACGAAAAAAGGATATCTGGGCCAATATTGGATAGAATTGATATACACTTGGAGGTTCCGTCTGTTAGGCCTGAGAAACTTTTGGGTCATCAAGCTTCTTGTGAGAGTTCTAAAGATATTCAAACAAGAGTTCAAGAGACGCGTGACGTACAGCTTAAAAGGTTTGGGGATTTGAAGATTAAGTCGAACGCTGAGATGAATACTCGACAGGTACGCGAATTTTGTCCGCTTTCTTTGGAGTGTGAAGCTTTAATGCGGCAAGCGGTTTCTCAAATGAACTTATCTGCTCGCTCTTTTTATAGGGTAATTAAGGTTAGCCGCACAGTTGCGGATATAGCAAGTACAAAAGAAATTTTGCTGGCACATTTAAAAGAAGCTCTTATGTACCGACCTCGCCAGGATGATCTTTAGTGCTTACGAGAATTTTACTTTTGGGGAGATTGACGGTTCTTGTATTTGGTGTCACTTCTAAAAATGGGTAAATTTTCCTGTTCGTAACCTACGATTAGTACAATTCATTTGTTTTGTTTTTATGGAGGAAGCGGAGGATTCTTTGGAAAAACTGATGATCAGATTATTTGGAGTGGGTTATTTTTTGATTATATCTTTTGGTTTATCGTTGTATTTGTTGTAATTTTAACTGTTACCAAAACCAGCATCAAGAGTGTCAAAGATTTTTAAAGGGGCGGTACTACTAACTCCCGACGTTTTGCAAGAACCCGCCCTGCTTGGATCCAATTATTATCTCTGGCATATTGAGAATTAGGGCTATCATTTCTCCGAAGTGGATCCTGTGAGATTATAAATGCCTCTAGTGCTCTGCGTTGGTTGGAAAAAGCATCTCCGTGATTGTGCGCATCTATAAATCTAATACTATTACCTCGAATAGTTCTTTCTTCTTCATTACGGGCTTGCATAAAACGATGATACTCTTGCTCGCCAGTTACGCTAGGAGGAGCACTTCTTTCTGCATCAATAAGACGAAGTAAGCCTTCAATTGGTACTCCTTCGCGAATAAAAAATTGACCGGGAACCTCTACAGGGAAAGTGTAATCATCAGTATCATAAAATAACCCTTTACCATCACCACCTAAATGCCATACCGCGCGACTAATTATACAGAAGTCCGAAAGAAAAGTTATTATTTGGGGCTGGTCTTGTTTGAAGCGCTTAGCTAGTAATTCTCGTGATCTATGGCTTTCCCAACATTCTCGTGCCTGAGCAGTTCTAAAATCTAAACGTTGATACACTGCATTAAAAGCATTAATAATCTCTTGCGGGCTGTCTTTTTTAGGTTCTTTAGCGGGAGTAGCTTCTCTTTGCCATAGCCGTCTAATGGTTCTTCTTATTCCAGGATTTTTCTCAACCATGTCTAGACTCTATCATAAAGCCTATAAACATACAAGACGACACTTTACTCCTTTTTAGGGGTTGCACCCCCCATTTTGTTTACACTGAGCCTGTTGAAGTGTAGGGTCCAAAAGGCTTGTAGATTTAAAAGAGTGTCTCTGGTCTGGTTTTTAACACTTGACATAGTTTTACGTCATCGCGTATTTTTGTGTCAAGTGTTGAAATAGATTTTTGATCGGCTGCTCCCGAGGTGCCAACGTATTCCACCTCCCAGGTGGAAGAATAATAGGTAGTCTTTAGTCTACAACAACCCCTTTTGTTGTAAAAACTTTTTTAATCTTTCGTTGGTTCTGTATTGCTGGCCTATTGATACAAATAGATTGTTAATTTTTGTCCAGTGCTTCTTAGGTAGAATTTTTGTAAGGGCTTTTTCTGTTTGCTCTGGGGTTTTTGTATTAACCCATCCTAGTACATTTGCAATACGGTGAACATGTGTGTCGACACCTATTGCAGGGATATTGAAAGCACGAGCTAAAACTATATTTGCAGTTTTTCTACCGACACCTGGGAGGGATGTAAGTTCCTCAAGGTTTTTTGGCACATTCCCCCCAAACCTTTTTATTATTTCTTCTGAGAGTTTCTTTAAGTTTTTTGCTTTGTTTTTATAGAAATTAACCGGTTTTATTGTGTCTGCTAGTTCTTTAACTGATAACTTACTTATGAATTCTGCATCGGCTGTGATTTCAAAGAGTTTTTTGCACACTTGTGCTGTTGTTTCGTCACGTGTGCGGGCGGACAGCATTGTCGCGACAAGTGTTTGAAACGGTGTTTTTGAGACTTCTATTAAGGGGATTTCTTGGTAGTGTTTTTGGAAGACTGTAAAAACTTTTTTTACTGATGGGGTCATTTTCTTTCTCACCTACTGTTTGTAGCGCGGCTCGTGCTGCGATTTTAGGAGGACTTTGGGCTATTTGTATTTAGAGTTGTCCTTCGTAACCAAAAGGAACCCCGGAAGGGGTGTCCTCTTGGAATTCAAGTTTAGTCCGCCAGTTGGTGGATTAGGCCTTTCCGATCTTGAACATTGTTGTGCCACAAACTTCGCAAACAGCTTTTGTTGCTGGTTTGCCGTTTTTCATGGTGACAGGCTGCAAATTTTTGCCTTCTCGGCTTGATCGACATTTTACACAATACATTGCCATATATTTTTAAGGATTGATCCCTTTCACCTCCTCTCCAGGACAGCTCATTTGAACCAAAGCCAGTATATCATCAATTCGATTCCAAGCACCAATATAGCAAATACTGCGCTTTTTACAAGGTCTTGGATTATGGCAGTGTTATTTACAAAAAGTATTGATTTTTCAATCCTTTTTGGGTTTTTAGCCTCGAGAGGGGATTGTTGAAGGTTTTTCAGGCTAAAGCTAAATTCCCTCTTGACAGGTTCAAGAGAAGCGTTTGAAGAGAGGTTGTTTGAAGAGTTTTGTGAAAACTTGTTTAGGCTTCGTCTTGCTGCTTTCTCTTTTTGCTTTCTTGTTTTCCTTGTCATTTAGAGGTTATTATAACCGACCCAATAAAAGATTTTTTCTTTTAGAAGAAATCTCTTCAACTACGTATAGCACGGAGTACAATTGGTTATATGAGTTTGTATAGCAAACGATTATATTATATCATCAACCAATGCAACCAATACTCACTCACGCACTTCCATCACCCGAACTAGAACTTCCGCGCACACTGCACGACGATAGGCATCAACTTGAGGTGGTTGATGTGCCAATAGTTACTACGTCAGCTAGTTTCAGAAGTGATATCAAGAGAAACTTTGGCGAGTCAACTCGCAGTAAAGGGGATGACATTGTTTTTTCCAGAGCACATTTCTCAATGGCTGTGGGAGTTTTAGAGCAAGCTGTTGAGGGGGGTTTAAGCTCTTGGCTTGTGGACCCAATTAATTATATTTCGATTAAAGATTGGGGAAAGTTGGTGATGATGGTGAAGGTGGGACGTTTAGTTGCCAGATTTCATTTTTTAAAACACGTTAAGGATTTTGTAGATGAAATTGCTCGTGGGAAGATGCCGTTGACGAGTGCCATAACTCGACCATTGGTTTATGTAACTGGTGCTACCACGAAGCCAGTAGTATCGCTGCATTATGAGACAGGAAATATTTTGGCAAGGGAAGGTAAGCAAGTTTTGCAAGTCGTGACGGATCCTTATGTTAGATCTCAATATCTTTTTGAAGCAGAGCGAGAGAATATAACTTATGCAGTTTTTGACAAAGAAACAAAGAAAGATTTTTTAGCTCAGGCAAAGGAACTTGGAAAACAGGTTGATCCGGCTCGAATTGTGGTTACAGGACCACCTGTTGATCCAAGAATAGTAAGAGCCAGAGAGGGAAAGGCTGCTGTCTCACACAAAAGCCGACCCTTAAGGCTTGTTGTGACCACTGGAGGTTTGGGACAGAACAAAGAAGAAATTTTTCAAGTTCTTGATAGTATTGGACCTCTGGTTAAAGAAGGGAAGGTACAGGTTTTACTTTATGGGAGTACGTTGTCTGATTTTAAAAATATGTATAGAGAGGTAGCGCGTAAGTTTGATATTCCGGTTGGAGCAACAGATGATCTACAGGCGGCCTTGCGGATTCTATATTATCCCGGCATAGTAGATGCGAATCAGTCTTTAATTAGTTATGCGTTTGACTGGGCTGATGGTTTTATTACCAAACCGTCGGGGGATATGGCGTATGACGCAGCGGCAGCAGGTTGCCTTCTTTTACTACTTGAACCATGGGGGGAGTGGGAGGAAAGTATTGGAAAAATTTTTACTAAACTTAACATTGCCTGCAAGGTTCAAACTGATGATTTTAGTCAACAACTGGAAGGGCTTCTTCAGAGTGGGTGGGTTGAAACCTCGATTGCAAATGCACTTAACATAGATAGGCTTTTTTTAAATGGAGCGAAAAAGATAGTTGACTTACAGCAAAAAATTGCAATACAATAGTAGGGAGGTGGTATTAAGTTTTGTAATTGTTGCCTTGTGGTTGTTGGGCTTGACTGTTTGGGTTTACAGGGCTACTGTTCACTGCTCTCGTTTAACAGGAAGTAGTGACAAGAAGGATCTTAAGACAATTCTTGACAATTTGCTTTTGAGTTCGACAAAAACTTCAGATCATGTGAAGGATGTCGAACTTAAGATGGCAGAACTTGGCAGGCAGGTACAAAAGCATATTCAAAAGATAGGTGTTGTAAGATTTAATCCATTTGGGGACACTGGAGGTAACCAGTCTTTTGCAATAGCTTTCTTGGATGGACAAGATTCGGGGGTTGTGGTTTTGAGCTTGCACGGTAGAGAAGGAACCAGAGTTTATGTTAAAAATGTTAAGGAGGGTGTTTCTTCCTACGAACTTTCTAAGGAAGAAGCGCAAGCGGTTGAGCAGGCAAGGAAGAGATGAAGGAATGAGTAATTTAAATATAAAATTAAGAGTAATTGGAGGGTTATTAGGAATTTTTCTTTTATCTGTAGGTATCTCCTACGCGGCTTTTTCATATCTTAGCAAAATGGGGGTTGGTAAGACGGTCTCTCCGCAAGGGATGGGAGGAGCGAGAAATAAAATAGATCTTTCTCTCCCCAAAACCGAGGAGTGTCCTCTTAATGGCCAGATGTTTACTAAGGCAGAGCGGGAAATTTGGGAGAAGAGAAGGCCTCTTGGAGTTATGATTGAAAACCACACAGAAGCCCGTCCGCAATCGGGATTGTCATCTGCAGATGTTGTATATGAGGCAGTTGCAGAGGGAGCGATTACTCGTTTTCTGGTGGTGTTTTATTGCGGAGCTTCGGCAGAAGAAGTAATGATAGGACCTGTCCGATCTGCTAGAACTTACTATTTAGATTGGGTTTCGGAATACGGACAAGCTCCTCTATATGCTCATGTTGGTGGTGCCAATAGATCTGGTCCTGCCGACGCGTTGGGCCAAATAGAAAAATATGGATGGTACTTATACAACGATCTCAACCAATTCAGCATAGGGCTTGATGCATTCAGGAAAGAGATGGAGCGTCTACCTGATGTTGCAACGGAACACCAAATGTATGCAACGACCGATAAATTATGGACAGTTGCTGCCGAGCGTGGACTTACTTACAAGGACAAGAATGGAGTTGCTTGGAATAAAGGCTTTGTGCAATGGAAATTTGCTGATGGTCAGCCTTCTGCTTCTCCACCAACAACTCGTATAAGCTTTCCTTTTTGGGAAGGATATATGCAATACGCGGTTTTGTGGACTTACGATCAAAGCACCAACACATATAAAAGAGAGAATGGTGGTGGATCACACAAAGACCTAAACAATGACACCCAGATTTATGCATCAAATGTTGTGGTTATGTTTACTACAATGAAATACCTTAATGATCCAGAGAAGCATTTGCTTTACACAACAACTGGTTCAGGCAAAGCACTATTTTTCCAGAACGGAAATGTAACAGAAGGTAAATGGTCCAAGAAATCAAGAACTGACAGAACAATTTTTACAGATAAAGCTGGGAAAGAGATATTATTTGTGCGGGGGCCGATTTGGATTGAAGTTTTAGAGACTGGGTCTAAAGTTACTTATTAACCAAACTACTTGCTTTTGTACCTGCCGAAGGGCTGCCTCAAACTAAAGAATTGAATCATGGCAACATTAAGGGATTTTATAGTCTCTGGGGTTAGGGTCAAACTCCTTAAAGCTTTTTTGGAAGATTCTCGGGAAATGTATCATGTGCGTGACTTGGTAAGGCGCATTGGAGAGGAAATAAATGCGGTAAGACGGGAGTTGTCGAGAATGGAGGAAGCGGGGATGGTTAGGAAAGAGAAGAGGGGCAATAGGCTTTATTATTGGTTTAGAGGGGACTATGTTTTTTTTCCGGAACTAACAAGTTTGGTTGCAAAAACAACCGGACTTGGCTTTGCAATCCGTAAGAATAGAGGAAGGATTGGAAAGCTGGATTTTGTTATGTTTTCTGGGGAGTTTGTACGACATGCTTCTCGCAAAACTAGTGATCAAGTAGATGTGTTTGTTGTTGGTGATGTTGTTTTGCCTGAGTTGGCTTTACTTATTAGGCAAGAGGAAACAAAACGGGAGCAGGAGATTAATTATACTCCAATGACTAGGGAAGAATTTGAGTTTCGTAAATCTCGTCGAGATCCTTTTGTGTTGGGTGTTCTTATGAATAAACGAGTTATGATAATTGGTGAAGAAGAGGAGTTTGTGAGTTGATACAGAAAGTTTTTAAGACTGGTAATAGTTTGGCTATCACAATTCCTGCGAAGTTTGTTGCTTGTCTTGGAATTAAACGGGGTGATAATGTTCAGGTAATAGAACAAAAAGATAAAGCGAGGATTGTGTATCACTTTGCTGGTAGTCGCCAATTGCCTTTGGCCCAAGAGTTTTTCAAAAAAATGGGTAAAAGTCACTCTTGAAATGGGTTCTTCTGTAAGACGTGTTTTTATAATAGTTATTCTGATTTTGGTGGCTGCTTTTGTAGCACTTCCTGATGAGTTGCCTATTAATTTTGGGTATGGGAACTTTAAGGTTAATTATGTCCTCCAAAGACCTCCTGTTAGTTTAAATTATGGTAGTTTTTCTTTCCAGCGTGATTTGGATCTTAAGTTAGGTCTTGACCTTGCAGGGGGTAGTCATCTTGTTTTTGAGGCGGATGTAACGGGCATTGATGCTAGTGATCAAGATTTGGCGGTAGAGTCGGCAAGAAGTGCGATCGATCGTAGGATAAATTTATTTGGGGTTTCGGAAAGTACTGTTCAGACTGCGAAAGTTGGAACATCAAGAAGGATTATTGTTGAGTTGCCTGGTATTAAAGATGCGCAACAAGCAGTAAGTTTAATTGGTAAAACAGCTCGGTTGGATTTTAGGGAGTTGACTGATACAGTTGAGGCGACACAGGGTGCTGTTTTTTTGACTCTAGATAATACTAAAACAACAGGATTTACAGGTGCAGATTTTGAGCGAGCTAAACCAGATTTCGATTCTACAACTGGTAAGCCAGTTGTTTCTTTTGAAATGAAGCAGGATTCAGCAAAGAAGTTTGGTGAGATTACAACAAGGCTACAAGGTAAAAGACTTGCAATTTTTTTGGATGAAACTCCAATCTCTGCTCCTGTTATTCAAACTCCAATTACGGAGGGGAGGGGTCAAATAACTGGGGAGTTTACGTTGCAAGAAGTGAAGGATTTGTCGAATTTATTGAGTGCTGGTGCTTTGCCGGTTCCTGTAAAACCTATTGAACAAAGGACTGTTGAGGCAAGTTTAGGTAGAGAATCTATACAAAAAAGTGTAGTTGCTGGGGTTGTTGGTTTGGGAATGGTTGTTCTTTTTATGGTTCTTAATTATAGAGTACTTGGTTTTCTTGCGAGTGTTGCTCTGTTAATTTATGGCATATTAACTCTTGCGTTATATAAACTTATTCCTATTGTTTTAACACTACCTGGTATTGCAGGTTTTATACTTTCTGTTGGCATGGCGGTTGATTCAAATATATTAATTTTTGAGAGAATGAAGGAAGAGCTTATGAGTGGTAGGTCATGGCAAAATAGTATGGAATCGGCTTTTGGAAGGGCATGGGATTCTATAAGAGACGCTAATATTGCTACTCTTTTGACAGCCTTTGTTTTGTTTAATCCGTTGAACTTTAGTTTCTTGCATACCTCTGGTCCTGTACGTGGGTTTGCGTTAACCTTGGCATTGGGGATAGCAGTAAGTTTGTTCACAGGGGTATTTGTTACAAGGACATTGATGCGGGTTTTTGCAAAGAAAGATATACAGAAAAAAATATGAACTGGATGAAGTTTCGCTGGTTTTATTTTTTGGTTTCAGGAATTGTGTTGGCTTTTTCTGTATATGCAATAGCTACCTGGGGTTTTCGCCCCTCAATAGATTTTACTGGGGGGAGTGTAGTGGAATACAGATTTCAGGGTCGTGTTGAAGCATCAAAAGTATCGGAAGATATTGTAGCGCAAGGTTATGAACTAAAGGAAGTTAAGAGTATAAGTGCTAATAGTTTAGAACTGAAATTTGTGCCAACCTTTGAGCAAAGGAATGCGGAGGATTTAAGTGCAATTCTTGCTCAATCTTTAAAAGAAAAACCTGAGATTGTAAGATTTGAGACTGTTGGTCCGGCCTTGTCTACAGAGATTCTTGAAAAAACATATATAGCAATAGCAATTGCGGCAACAGGAATTCTTCTTTGGGTTGCGTGGCAATTTAAAAGTATTCAGTTCGGGATTTCTGCGATTCTTGCGACGCTACACGATACGATAATTTTGCTTGGTGTGTTTGCAGTACTTGGGCACTACAAGGGTGTTGAGGTTGATATACTTTTTGTTACAGCAGTTTTAACAACTTTGTCCTTCTCGGTTCACGATACTATTGTTGTCTATGATCGAATCCGAGAGTCGAAAAGAAGATTTAGTAGTGTTTCTTTTGTAGATCTTTCTAATAAAGCGGTCACAGAGACAATGGGTCGTTCGCTTAACAATTCTTTGACTATTATTTTCATGCTTCTGGCGCTTTTTTTGATGGGAGGAGTAACTATAAAATGGTTTGTTGCAGCACTTCTTGTTGGTACAATATCAGGTACTTACTCATCTCCATTTGTCGCAGTCCCGCTTTTGGTGATGTGGGATTGGATTAGAGGTAGGTTCTAGTGGAGCTTCATTGGAAATTATTTTACAGTATACAAGCTTTGAATAAGGCTACTTGACAAAGGCTCTTGGTTGTAGTAGTGTATATACATTGTATATATTAGATGGCTACCTTTAGTTTGAGGGGTATTGTTGGTTTTGAATGGGATAAAGGAAACATTTCTCATATAGCAAAGCACAATGTTGCACCAAGAGAGTCTGAAGATGTGTTTTTCGATAAGAATAATGTGTTGGATGAGGATTTGAAACATTCGGTGGGAGAACAGCGTTTTTTAATCATCGGAAAAACGAAAAGGGGAAGAATTTTATATCAAATATTTACCGTAAGGGGAGGCAAGATTAGAGTTGTCTCGTCGCGAGATATTAACAAGAAGGAGGTGAGCTTGTATGAAAAAAAAGTTGATAATTCCAAAATTTAAGAGTGAGTCGGAAGAATCCAGATTTTGGGCTAATCTTGATTTAATGGAATATTTTGAACCTTCTGATTTTAGAAGGGGAGTTGTGTTTCCGCAATTAAAGCGGAGCAAGCGCCTCGTTTCAATTCGCCTTCCTGATGAATTAATAGTTAGAGTTAAAGATAAAGCTAGTAAGCTTGAAGTGCCATATCAAAGTCTTATACGTAGGTATATTCAGCAGGGAGTAGCTAGATAAAAGTTCTTTTGTTCAGGGGCAAGTGAGGTTGAAAGGAAACTTGAGCAATAACCCTGCAGTTTAGTTAGTGGTAGGCCCGAGTTCTCAAAACGATCGCAACACCTTAAGGGTTAATTTTTAGGTATCATCACCTCCATGGGAATTAGAATGGAGGTGAGTAAAATACCAAAGTATAGAAAGCTGGTTAAGGAGGATAGGATACTGATTGCTCAATGTAGAGACAATGGTTTGTTGCAGCACTTCTTGTTGGTACAGTGTCAGGTACTTACTCATCTCCATTTGTCGCAGTCCCGCTTTTGGTGATGTGGGAGAAAATTAAGAGGAGGGTTTAGCAAATGTTTTTTAGTGATTTTGTTGCAGTTTATTCAATTTTATACTTTAAGGTAATCTGAACACTACACTCCTACGTAGGAGTGTAGTGTCTAATACGCTCATACATATGGATATTATTAAAATTATTGGTGTTATGTTTCGAAACATTGGAACTTAAAACTCAGGATTTAGAACATGGAGTAGGAATATTTGATTGGTCATTGATATCATGATTCGAATCATGATATCAAATATGATTTACATTAACTGGAAACGGATTATTTTCAAGGGTGTGGTTTTGTTGATGTCGCAGTTATAGTAATGGGAGTAAGTTTCATACATTTTTTTATCGTTTTTGAAGGATTCGTGTCCATCTTTGTCTTCTTTTGTTAGTTTACCGAAAGTTGTTTGTTTGACTGAAGTGATTTTTGCTTTTGCAAATTCTTTTAGTGTTTCTCTATTGACCAAACTTAGTTTGTCATCTTCTGTTAGATTTTTGTCGTCGAAGAGCCGCCATGTGGAAGTTTTAGAACCATTAAGGATAATAGGGACTAATTCTGGGCTAAACTTTAGTATTTTCATTATTACCAATTTCTTTAATACGCTTCAGAAGATAATCTCTGTTGTTTTTGGAGAGGTCTTCTTCAACTTCTGCAAAAAGTTTACTTAAAATTTGACCGATTTTTGGTCCTGATGGGATGTTTAATGTTTTCATAACATCATTACCGTCAACTTCTAAATCTTTTACAGAGAATGGTTGTTTTTGTACCTCTTCTAATCTCTTTTTGAACTTTTCTAATCGCCAAGAAGTTTCGCTTGCTCCGCCACCTAAGCGGTCACCAGTTCGCAAATCTAGCATGTCTTGGAGGTTGTCTTTTCCAACCTTTCTTATAAACCGTCTTAGTGCACCATCGGTTTGTCGCTCGTCGACGGTAAACTGGTGATAGCGTATAAGAGTCCATAGTTTATCTTTTTGTTTTTTTGAGAGTCTTAGGCGATCCGCAATCTCTTTTGCCATACGTGATCCAATTACTTCATGGTTATAAAAAGTGATAATGCCTTTTTCTGTCACCTGTTGTGTTTGTGGTTTCCCAATATCATGCAAGAGTGTTGCTAAACGGACAAGTGGATCTTTTGATGGACAGTTTTTAAGGGACATAAAAAGATGAGTACCTACATCATAAAGATGGTGTCTTTTTGGACTTTTCTGTTTAACTCCGAAAGATTTTTCGACTTCTGGTAGGATTTGTGTGAGCAATCCTGAATTTCTAAGCATTACTACCCCCTCGTAAGGGTAGAGGGATGCGAGGAGTTTTAATAGCTCATCCCGTATTCTTTCTTTTGAGACGAGATTTACTGATTCTCCTTGCATTTTTATTGCTTCGAAAGTCTTCTCTTCAATGGTGAATCCTAACTCGGAAGCAATTCTTACTCCCCGTATCACGCGAAGGGCATCTTCTCGAAATCTTTCGACAGGGTCGCCGACCGCTTTTATTAGTTTGTTTTTTAAATCATTCTGTCCGCCATGAGGATCAATTAACTCAAAGGGTAAATTGGATAGTTTACCTTGAGCAAGCGTGGCGCGTCGAAGGGCCATTGCATTTATTGTAAAATCACGCCTTGATAAGTCTTCTTCAAGACTTTCGCCCCATTCGACTTTGTCAGGGTGACGCTTATCTGTAAACCCAATTTCTCGTCGGAAAGTTGTAATTTCGTAGGGCTTGAGGCAGGATTCGTGTGCGATGCCGATAGTACCAAATACGTTGTCGTAAAAGCCGTCGGGAAAAAGTTTTAAGATTTGGTCAGGTGTTGCGTTTGTTGTGAAGTCCCAGTCATTTACATCACGGTTTGTTAGGATATCTCGGACAGCTCCACCGACTATATAGATTTGGAACCCCGCTTGTTCGAAAGTATTGATGATGATTTTTACAAATTCTGGAAACTTGGTCGTCATGGTATTATTGTAACAAAATGGAAAGCAGTAAGCAGGTAGAAAAGGTTATCAGCACACTTTTGGTCAATCGTGGGGTAGTGACAAAAAAACAGAGGGAAGAGTTTTTTAATCCTCCACATCCCACAAAGATTACTTTTCGCCAGGTAGGTATTGATAAGAAGCAGGTTGCGCGGGCTGTTGCAAGGGTTAAAAAAGCGATTGACGAGAAAGAGAAAATAATTGTTTATGGAGATTATGATGTTGATGGGATTTGTGCAGCTGCAATTTTGTGGGAAACCTTAAAAAGTTTGGGCGCAGATGTTTTGCCATATATACCAAGTAGATTTACGGAAGGGTATGGCTTAAACATAGAGTCTATACAGAAACTCAAAGAAGAAGATCCTGCCATTGGTCTTATTATTACTGTAGATAACGGTATTGTTGCTCACGAAAAGATTGATTTCGCGAAGGGGTTGGGAGTGGATGTAGTTATTACTGATCATCATCAGCCGGCGGAAACCTTACCATCTGCGCATGCGATTGTACATACCACACAAGTATCTGGTAGTGCTGTTGCTTGGTTTTTTGCGTGTGAACTTGTTGCCGCGGGGCCTGTCGGGAGCTCGTCCTCGGCCCGTATATCCTCGCTTAACGCTGCGGGCGCTCGGCGGGACTCCTCGTTCGAGTCTGAGCCTGAGGGCTCATCCCTCAGAGTCGAAGACCTCCGCTCCCGACACCCGCTTGAGTTGCTCGCTGACCATCTGGGGCTTGCAGCTCTTGGGACAGTTGCAGATATTTTACCTTTAGTTGGGTATAATCGGTCACTTGTTTATCATGGCCTCGAGATTTTAAGAAAAACTAAACGTCCTGGGGTGGTGGCCATATGTCGCGAGGCAGGGATAAAACAGGAAGAAATTGACATTTTCCATATCGGCTTTATGATTGCCCCTCGACTTAATGCGGCGGGTCGTATGGAACACGCTATCAATAGCTTGAGACTTTTGTGTACTACACAAAAAGCGCGGGCGGAGATGTTGGCCCTTGCTTTGGGGCAAGCAAATAGAAAAAGACAAGAAAGTACAGAGCTTGCTGTAAAGCATATTGAAACTAATTACTCGTCCCAGTGGACTCAAAATGGTCTGCCTAAGGTTTTGTTCGCTTACCATAGTTCTTACGAGGAGGGTGTAGTCGGGATTGTTGCGGGGAGATTGGTCGAGAAGTATTATAGGCCAGCAATAGTGGTTTCTTATGGCGAAGCTTTATCAAAAGCATCAGCAAGGTCAATTGCTGGTATCGATATTATTGATACTATAAGAAAGGCTGGTGAAGGAATTTTACTAGGTGCGGGGGGGCACCCTATGGCAGCTGGTTTTAGTTTAGAGAGTAAGAAGATAAGTGAGTTTGCCGCTCGTTTAGATGAAGTGATGTTGGATGTTCCGGAAGGGGTTTTTAAAAGAGAGTTTCGAGTGGACTGTGACCTTCTATTTGCTGGTATTTCAGAAGAGCTTTATGGGGTTATTGTTAAGTTTGCTCCTTTTGGTTTTGGTAATCCTCAGCCGACATTTCGCACATCAGAAGTCTTTGTACAGGATGCAAGGTTGCTAGGAAAACAAAATGAGCATCTCAAGCTTTTTGTTGCTCAAGAAAAAGAGGGGAAAGGGTATGAGGCTATTGGTTTTAGAATGGGTGAACTATATTCAAGGTTGGATTCTTGTAATCCTGTAACTATTATATATTCGCTTGAGGAGGATCAGTGGAATGGGAGGAAGAAACTTCAATTGCGGCTGCGGCAGGTTGAATTATAGGGAGACTTGCTGTGGGAGACTCTTCTCGTTTACAATGTAGGTTGTGGAAAGAACTTTAGCTATAGATACTGTAAAAAAAGTAGGTCAGGAGGTACGGCTTTTGGGTTGGGTGCACACAAAGAGGGATCATGGAAAAATTGTTTTTGTTGATTTGCGCGATAGGAGCGGGATAGTTCAGGTTGTTGGTGGTCAGGATTTGGTTGGTCTTCGTCCGGAGGATGTTGTTGAATTGACCGGCAATGTAATTAAAAGACCGGATAACTTGATTAATCCTAAAATTCCGACCGGGGAAGTGGAACTTAAGGCCTCACGCGTTCAAGTTTTGTCAAAATCCTCGGATTTGCCTTTTCCAATTGAAACTGATGGCTTGGAGATCGAGGAAGCGTTGCGTCTTAAGTATCGATATTTGGATTTAAGGAGAGAGAGAATGCAGCGCAACATTAGAGTTCGAAGTAAAGTTGTTCGGAGAATGCGAGAGTTTTTGATGGAACGGGATTTTGTGGAGATAGAGACCCCGATACTTTCGAAGGCGACTCCGGAGGGTGCACGGGATTTTCTAGTGCCGTCCCGTTTACAAAAAGGGAAATTCTATGCTCTTCCCCAGTCTCCTCAGCAATATAAGCAATTATTAATGGTTGCTGGTATGGAAAGATATTTTCAGATTGCAAGATGTTTTCGTGATGAGGATGCTCGGGCGGATAGAGCTTATGGGGAATTTACTCAGCTTGATATGGAAATGTCTTTTGTTACACAAGATGAAATACTTTCTTTGGTCGAAGAGCTTTTTTTGGAGATTACAGAGAGTGTTTTGAACAAGAAGGTTTTTAAGAAGCCGTTTCCTAGGTTTACTTATGGGCGGGCTTTGGAACAATTTGGAGATGATAAGTTTGACCTTCGAGAAGAGAAAGATCCGGATGTTTTAGCTTTTGCTTGGGTTGTGGACTTTCCTCTTTTTGAGCAGACGTCGGGAAGGAATGTTGCGCCGATGCACCATCCTTTCACAGCTCCTCGGGAGGAAGATATATCGCTTTTGGATACTGATATTTTCCAAGTTAGGTCTTTGCAGCATGATTTGATTTGCAATGGATTTGAGGTTGGGGGAGGGTCAGTAAGGATTACAGATCCTGAACTTCAAGCGAAAATCTTTGAAATCCTTGGTCATACGCGGGCGGAAGTTGAGCGAAAGTTTGGTCATCTTTTGAGAGCTTTTCAGTATGGTGTTCCACCGCATGGGGGAATTGCTCCTGGTATAGATAGATTTTTGATGGCTGCGTTTGGAGAACCTTCAGTTCGGGAAGTAATGGCTTTTCCAACTAGCACTTCTGGTCAGACTGCGGTTATGGATGCTCCGTCTGAGGTTGAAGAAGATCAGTTGAAAGTTCTTGGAATTCAAGTTGGCAAAAAGTAGACAATTTTCGGTATGCCCAAAAAACTTGTAAATTATTTTTCTGCGGAAGACCAATTCCTTTTTTATGTTTGCGCTTTTTGGGTCAGTGTAGTTTTTGCAGGTTTGGTTATAGGGGAGACAGGAAAGGTTAAGGCAGAGAGGGAAGTTCTTCCACCTCAGCCTTTTGTGCAGGAGGTGCCGCGAGTGCCAAAGCCCGATTTGAGGTCAGGTGCTATTTTACCGCCTGTTCTTTCTGCCAAGGCGGTGTATGTGGTTGATGATGAATCGGGGGAAGTGTTATTCTCGAAGAATGAGAGTGAGCCTGTTCTTCCTGCTTCGACTACAAAGATTGCGACTGCGTTGGTTGCCTTAACACACTATAATCTTCAGGATGTACTTACGGTTGGTAAGTTAGATGCTACTGGTCAAACTATGGATCTTCAGGTGGGTGAAGAGATGAGTGTGGAAAATCTTCTTTATGGGTTATTGATTTTTTCAGCTAATGATGCGGCGGAGGTATTGGCACAAAACTACCCAGGAGGTAGAAGTAATTTTATAGATGCGATGAATCGTTTAGCGAAACAGCAAGGTTTGGAGAATACTCATTTTGTGAACCCTGTTGGTTTTGATGAATATTTGCATTTCTCTTCTGCACAAGATTTGACTAAGTTAGCGCAGTACGCAATAAAAAACCCGGTGTTTGCAAAGATTGTTGCAACTCCTGAGTTTAGTGCAACTAATGTAGACGGAACTGCGGTGCATAAGCTTGCGAATATAAATGAGCTGATTGGTAAGGTGCCTGGTGTTTTGGGAATAAAGACTGGTTGGACTGAGAGTGCAGGAGAGTCGTTGATAACTTTGATTGAGAGGGATGGGCATAAGGTTGTTATTTCTCTTTTGGGGAGTGCTGATCGTTTTGAAGAGACAAAGGTTCTTTTGGATTGGATATTTGGGAGTTATGAGTGGAAGTAATATGATATTATAATGTGCTACACATGATGAAACCCGTTGATTTAACTAAACTTTTAAAGAAGTACACTTCAGGGTGGGTTGCACTGTCTAAAGACTACAAAAGGGTGGTAGCTGCAGCTGAATCCTTAGAGGAGCTTGATGGGAGGCTGAAGAAGCTTAGAAATCCAAAAGTAGTTTTGATCTCTGCTGCACCTAATTATCGTAGTTTTATTACATAATGACACTTCCGTATTTTATGCTGCCTGGCGATCCCACCAAAGTTCTACGGCCACTTGTGCCAGTCAAATATAAGTATCAAGGTAAAGAAACCAAACCCATACTTACCCTTATTGATTCAGGTGCTGACTACTCTTTTGCGACTCTCAAGATTGCTCTTTATTTGGGTATAAAATTTAAGGGTATTAAACCTGTATCAATTACTGGTTTTAACCAGGCTACAACAGGCTGTTTTCCCAAAGAGGTGGGTGTTGAGGTCGCAGGGCGAGAAATCCAGATGCCAGTGTATTTTGGTGGCTCACTGACTCAGGAGTATCCCAGTATTTTAGGCCAGGATATATTCTTTGATAAAGCAAGAATTACATTTGAAAGATACAATTGGAGTTTTGGTATCTATTGGCAGTGAAACCCTCTCGAGTTAAAATAGATGAGTATAAGAATTAGTTTCCGTAATATTCGGGGGTGATGGCGGGGATAAAGCTTCGGAAGTTGTTGTCTCCCTCGAAGGCGAAGACTGGTTGGAGGAATTGTTGGGGGGTTCCTGAATCATAATACGCAAGATAAACTCTTCTTATAGGTATGTTTCCGCCGGTTGGCGGAGCGGAGATTATAAGAGCCTTGCCACTTGTTAGTTCCTCCCAGGCGGTTTGTACAGTCTTTATAGGATAGGTAGATTTTTGCTCTTGGGATATTGGGAAGTAATGATATTCTCCGGCGACAATTTGGCGTGGTCCGTATGTTTCTCCTGAGACTAAAAGCCACACGGTTGAACGGTCTATCTTTGGGGTTAGAATTGGTAGGTTATTGTAGTCCTGTCTCCAAAAGTTAACTCTTACGAAGTTTGCTTGGGATATGGAGGACACAGTTTCGAGAGCCTCAGGCGCGCTGCGCAAGAATTCGAAGGTTTGTCGGCCTTGTACTAAATCTTGAGCAAGGAGGCTAGCGGAGTTTAGGAAGGAACGTGCACTTTGGCTTGCGTCTTCGGTTGATTTTGGGTGAAGGTTTAGTAATTCTGTGTCTTGATTTAAGTTGTAACTGAGAGATAGTGTTCGGTTGACTATGTTTATATCTAATACCGAAGGAACGGTTGGATGTTGGAATCTGTATGTGACATCTGATAAAGCAGTGACTTCTTTGGGGAAACCGAGATATTTTGCAATTCTTGATGCTTCGTCAAGGTTTAAAAAGGAGGTTTGTGGTGTGGGCATAAAATGGACCGTTGCCTGGGATGAGAATTTTGGTAGTTCTCCGGTTGGTGTTTGTAAAGAATAGGAAAAGGTTGGTAAACCCGGTTTGGGTGTGAATACAATTGCAGGGAGTTTTTTAAACCTCACCTCTGGTGGTGGAGGAGGAGCGGGAAAAAAATGCCGGTAAGTGCTGAAGCCTGCGACCCAGGCGATACGAAGACCCAGGAGGATACTTATAAAAATTATTCCGTACTTGATTACACTTCTGGACCAATAGGCGGTTTCAGTTAGTGTCATTAGTTTGATTCTACCATGTTTTATACGTATACTGAAGGTGTTTTTGGAAGGGGTTGGTGGTTATGAGAAAAACTGGAAAATCTATTAAAGGTGTGCGTACGAGGGTTGCGCCTTCTCCTACGGGATTTGCTCATGTGGGTACTGCGTACGTAGCGCTTTTTAATTATGCTTTTGCAAAAAAGCATGGTGGTCAATTTATACTTCGGTTGGAGGATAGTGACGTTAAAAGAAATGTACCTGGTGCTGAGGAGGCAATTTATAAAGGGCTTTCTTGGTTAGGTTTGTCTTGGGATGAAGGGCCGGATATTGGTGGAAGCTACGGACCTTATCGGGAGTCAGAGAAGCTGGAGATTTATCAAGGACAAGCAAAGAAGCTCGTGGGGGAAGGTAAGGCTTATGAGGATAATGGGGCTATAAGGTTTAAGAATCCGGGCGAGGAGGTTAGTTGGAATGATCTTATTCGGGGGGTAATTACGTTCCCAGGAGAAGAGATAACGGATTTTGTAATTATGAAATCTGATGGGTATCCGACCTACAACTTTGCTGTGGTTGTGGATGATATTGAGATGAAAATTTCCCATGTGATTCGGGGGGAGGAGCATATATCAAATACTCCGAGGCAGTTGGCTATTTATAAGGCTTTGGGTGTTGTGTCTCCACAATTTGCACATCTTCCGACACTGCGTAATTTTGAGCGCAAAAAGCTTTCTAAAAGGCGTGATCCTGTTGACTTGCGTATTTATCAAAAGGAAGGGTATTTGCCCGAAGCTTTGGTTAATTTCTTGTGTCTTTTGGGGTGGTCGCATCCGGAGGAAAAAGAGGTGTTTTCCTTGAACGAGTTTGTTACGAGTTTTGATTTGGGGCGAGTAAGGAAGGCGGGGCCGATTTTTGATGTAAAAAAGCTTGACTGGATAAATGGGGTTTATATAAGAAATTTGGATGATAATACTCTTTCTGATTTGGTTGGTAAATATCTGTCCGTGAGTGTTTCGGAGGATTTTTTGAGGCAAGTTGTTCCTTTGATAAAAGAGAGGATTTCAAAGCTTTCAGAGGCGGAGAATCTTTTGTCGTTTTTTTGGGAAAGGCCGAGTTTGCAACCGGAGCTCTTTAGTCCTCACGGGGTTTCGCATGTGGCGTCAGCTGCTCGTGCTCTTGGCGAGATTTCGGATTGGATACTAGAAGACGTTAACAACAAACTTGGAGAGCTGATTGCTGAAAAAAAATTTAAGACTGGTGAATTCTATATGAGTTTAAGACTTGCCCTGACTGGAAAGCGGGTTACGCCGCCAATTAATGAGTCAATAGTTATTTTAGGTCAGGATGAGGTAATACATCGCCTGGAAGAGGCTGAAAAGGTTTTGGTTGAAGTTGGAGCTCGGGTTTAGGTAATTCAATTCAATGTCAAAAACTGCCTATTGTACGACGTCTGCAGCACGGAATCGGATTAAGCTACGGCATTTTGAGGCGCAGGCAAGGTTTCGGCAGAGACATCCTCACGCTTCTGAGTTTTTCCAAAAAGTAGGGGTTGATCCGGGGAAAATAAGAGAACATTCCGCTCGGCTTTTGACAGCCGGAGCTTTAGGTGGTGCTTTGCTTCTTGCGCCTGGTATAAGTGTTAGTAATCAGCAGAATCAGGTTGGCCAGCCCCCTTCTTTGAAAATGTTGCCTCTATCAAGTACCGCAAACCCTCTTGTTTTGCCTGCTCCTATTGTCCCGTCACTTGAGGATGCTGGGAAAGTTTGGACAACAAATCCTCAGGAATGGTTAACTTACCAATTAGGAAAACTTCTCCCTCCAATTACGAATCGTTGGGGGTTGCCTTTTTTAAGCAGGGAAGAAGAAAAGATAATCGAGAAGGTTGTGGAGCGTGCAACGGGTGTGCCGGCAAAGGCTACTTTAGAAGGTGAACGTTTGAACACTGTTTACGGGTACATTGGTGCTGAACAACACCTTGCGCGTTATCCTGGTGACACAATGGCTGGTCATGAGTTGAAGGCGGAGGGGATGGCTCCGGGTTTGGGAGGTTGGGGATATTTTACCGTTGCTGGTAAATTAACCAGTGATGCTATTGAGCGGGAGAAATATTATGTTGCTGTGCAAACTCTTTATTTGCCTGATTGGGGGAAGAGGGTGAAGTATCTTGCTCAGTGGTATAAGTGGAGGAAGGTTATAGTTGTTGATGTTGAGCGGGGGACGGCAGTAGTTGCGGTGGTGGGGGATGCTGGACCGGCTGCTTGGACAGGAAAACATTTTGGCGGAAGTCCTGAGGTAATGTACTCTTTGGGAGGGCCGCGATATAAGAAAGGACGAGTGCTTTTGTATTTTGTGGATGATCCGGAGAATAAGATTCAACTTGGGCCAGTTGATTATAATAAGCTTAATGTTCCGATGGTAAAATCAATCTAATATGAGTAAGATATTTTATACGAGCGAAGCGAATTGAAGAAAGTTTTGTATGTCAAAAATTTTTTACGATCACTTGATAATCCTTGAGGAAGTTGAGATTGAGTTGAGTAGGCTTGAGATAGAGCGGGAGGAGCGGACCGAGATTGAACAATTGATAGATGAGTTGGTTCATCACAGAGTTTTGGACAGAGTTCTTACACATCTTCCACGAGAGCATCATGAGGAATTTTTGGAGAAGTTTCATCGGGCTCCTTATGATTCTAAACTTCTTTCGTACCTTGATGAGAAGATTGAGGAAAGTGTTGAGGAGCATATCAAAGATGAGGTTGGGAAGTTAAAAAAGGAAATACTAGAAGATCTTCGTTCTTCTTCTAAAAAGGATTGATTTTCCTACTTGACTTTTTTTACAGAATAACATTATAGTGTTCAGATACTGTTAATTTCTGAATGAAGATTGGAATATATAGTAGAATACTATCTTCAGCGTTAGTTCTTTCTTTGGTTTTTACACAAGGTGTTTTCCCCTCATTGGTTATTGCTCAAGAGGCAACTCAACCAGCTGAATTATTTAGTGGAATTGACGGCCAGGAACAGCAAACGCAGTTAACTTTAGAAATTACTCCTACACCATCAATAACTCCTACTGATACCCCAACTCCCACTGCAACCACAACCCCTACCACTACTCCAGAACCAAACCCTACGCCAACACCATTAAATCCACAAGCGCTATGGACAAATAATAATGATTCATACACAACAGAAATACTAAAATTAGGTGTAACCTATAAATTCCCTCTTAACGAAAAAGTCAGTTTAACATTTACCAAACTTCCTACTGAATCTGGCACTGTCACGGTTACAGAACATGATGCGCCTGCCACTATCAACAATCCAGGCAGCAAAGATTATGAAATTACTTCAACAATGGAGAATGGTAGTTTCGAATTTGACTTAACTCTACCAACTAATGATCCCAATAAAAACGTTCTTTCCTCCCAGGATGGACAAAATTATTCTCCTCTTAATAATGAAAAAATAACATCTTTAGATGCGGTCACTATTAAAGGCATCAATCATCTAACCCATTTTTTAGTAGGGGAGTTAAATAATTCTAATGATACTAAACATCCGGTTATTAATGAGTTCTTTTCTAGTGGATCAAACGACTGGATAGAATTATATAACCCTAGAGCGGACCCAATAGATTTGTCTGGGTGGAAGTTGGATGATAACGGAGGTACCTCAGCTGTATATACCTTTGGCTCGGTAACTATCCCGGCGGGAGGGTTTGTCCTACAAGGTGGTACTTTCGGCTTAAACAATGACGGAGATACGGTAAGGCTTATCGACTCCTCAGGCAATACTAGAGACGCTGTTCCATATGGATCAGAACCTAATGCTTTATTAGCAGCCCCAAGTTCATCCCAATCTGGTAGACGAATAATCAATAGCGGAACTACCTGGGAAATATCATCTAATATTACTCAAGGTTTTACTAACGAGAATTCCATTATTTATGTTGATGACAGTTACACAGAAGGCAGCGAATTCGGCACCACTACTTTTCCATTTAACACCATCCAGGAAGGAGTTAATGCGGTTATATCCGGCGGTACAGTCAATGTGGCGGCGGGAACATACACAGAATCTGTTGTTGTAAATAAAACTTTGACATTGTCTGGGGTTGGTGCAACCACTGTTATTAGTCCAACAGTTGACCAGGATGGTATTAAAGTTACAGCAAACAATGTGGTAATAAAGGACTTAAAAGTTGTTACGTCTAATTCTGGTGTTACTCCTAATATTGCAGTTCGGATTGAGGGAACAAGCGGAGTTGAAATTAGCGGCAATGTGATTGAAACTACCGGCAACAAAGCCATGGGAATTTGGATCTGTGGCACTACTTCCGGTTGCTCAACGACCAGCAACCTAACTATAAAAAAGAATACGATTACAATTAATGACTCCGCAACTGGTATTTATGCCGAAGAAGCCAGTCCTGCGCATGCTGGTTGGACAATTGGGGGGACAAGTACCTCTAACGCCAATACTATTACAGCTAATTTAGGCAATCCTTTAGAGCTTTATGATGTGTCAGCCTCAGAAGTTAGTTACAATAACCTTACTACAGCTGCGACGGGCGGATCTAATGTTATATGGTCAAGCCAATTATCTGATATCTCCAACTTGGTGTTTAAAAATAACACAGTTGTCGGCTCCGGAGGTAGTCAGGTTGCTTTCTTGACAGACTTTCTTGTTCTCGGTGACGGTTTGGCGAATACCCATGTAAGTATCGTGACAATTTCAGAGAATACTTTTAGTAGTTGGGGTTCAAGAGCGTTAAGAATTGGAGATGGAGCTGGTGTAAACGGAACAACTGTTACTGGAGTTACTATTAGTTCAAACACGTTTAATATGACCGCTGACCCGGAAGTTATTGGAGGTACGGCTGGTGGCAGTGCGACCGGAACTGGAAATACATTCAACGTAAGTGGAACAGCAAAAATCCAAAAAGCCATTGATGCTGCTAGAACCAACGATATAATCAACGTAGCAGTAGGAACATATACCGAGGACTTAACGATTGCTTCGGGCAAGACGAATCTTGAACTGTCGGGGACTGGTTCACCAACTATTAAGGGCGTTTCAACAGTCCCCGTTGCGAATTATCCCCAAGCAGTGCCAAATATAGAAATTTTAGCAAGCGGAGTAAAGCTTCATGGCTTTACTATCGAAGGGCCTGATTATTCTGCCAGTACTTATGCAAGCGGTATGATTGTTGGTAGCTCAAACGTAGAAATTTACTCAAACGCTTTTAGGGTGCCTACGTACAGTAATGGTAATACTGCTATGAGCAATGCTATTCAAACTTGGCATAAGAATAACAAACCAACTGTTGATATTTCAGGTCTGAATATCCATGACAATACTTTTGCTGGTTTGTCTTCTGAAAATGCTGGTTATGAGGGTATTTATCTAAACTTGGATACAGGCACTAGTGTTGCAACGATTCAAAATAATATTTTTACAGGCAATATTTTTCGTGCTATTACCACAGAAAGATCCAAGACTACTATTACTGGCAACACAATAACCAACAATCTTCCTGCAAGTGGTGGTAGTTATACGGGTACTGGTGGGTGGCAAGGTATAAATATAGGTGGTGCAAATGACTTTGGGGCGGTGACAGACATTTTGGTTTCTGCTAACACAATAACTGGGTCTAGTGAAGACAGAGGTTTTTCCTATGGTGTGAAACTAGGATTTAACTCGGTAAATGCGTTTAGTGGAGTTTCGGTGACAAACAACACAATACACAGAGCTGGTATTGCAGGAGTTCGGGTAATGCACACTGCAAACGGGATTTTGGCGAACACCAACGATTTGTCTGATAATGTTTTGGGTGCAAAAAATGAAGATGCTACAAATATTCTTAATGCAATTAACAACTGGTGGGGAGTTGCGAGTCCGAGTTGGGCAAGTACTGTTTTTGGGCTTGTCAGTTATGATCCTTGGTGGATGGATGCTAATAAAACGCTTCCATCAACATTTATTAACACCTTCAATACCATCCATGACGACCTTGTTGACCAAGATATAGAAAATAATATCGATACTTGTGGCACTCATCCAAATTCCTGCTCTGGGTTATATTTTAAAAAGGTGGTTAACGGAATCTCCCTGGGGAAACTGTTCTTTACCAATACGCTTGATTTAACCAGCAATGAAACAACAACATTTCTACAAAATCTTGGTAACAAACTTGAACAAGGCAGTGGTAGAATTGCCTTTGATGCCAGAGAGTCATCATTATTTTCTGCCACCGGCGCCACTCTGGAAATGTATAACTTGCCTGTTGTTACCCAGTCAAACCTGGTTGTTAGAAATGATACTGGAACAATACTTGACCAGACAGGACTAATCAGTAATTTTAGCTATAGTACTGGACCAAATGCAGACGGAGACACCAATATTGTTTCTTTCAATGCTGCCCACTTCACGCAATTTGATATTGATACCACAAAACCGACAACTTTGGATAATGTTGATGGCGCATGGCACAACACAACTCAAACTATCACATTAACATGCATCGATAATCTGTCCGGTTGTGACAAAACCTATTACACCACAGACGGAAGCATACCCACCACCAGTTCTTCCCAAGGCAATTCTGTTGTATTAGCTACGGACGGTACTTATACTATTAAATATTTCTCAGTTGATAAAGCTGGAAACGCAGAAGAGGTAAAAACCTCTGCCAACCAGATAAGAATTGACAAGACCAATCCCGATGCTCCAATTGTTACTTCTATAGCAACTGATAATAAAATAAACAATGCAGAAAAATCAGCTATTGTGGTTACGGGAACTGCTGAGGCCAACTCTTTGGTTAGCGTCACTTTAAGTGATGGCGCTAACAGTGTTACTAATACTCAACAATTAACCAATGGCGCTGCTAATTTTTCTGTTACTCTTAATGGGGCTAATGCTTTGCCAGCTGGTTTAACTGATGGTACTATTACTCCTTCTGTCACAGCCAAAGATGCTGCTAATAATGTTAGTAATCCTGCCACTACTCCCATAGCTATTCTAGATACTGCTTCTCCTTTAGCGCCAAATATTACTCTACTTGATCCAATCAATAATTCTAATAAAACCGCAGTCACTATCACAGGCACAGGAGAAGCAAATGCAGCTATCAACTACACAATTACTGACAGCACTAACACAATCACTGGCACTTCTACTGTTAATAATGAAGGTGTAATTAATATCACCGGTATTAATGTATCAACGCTTATTGACGGAACACTTACCGCTAGTGTTACTATAATTGATACGGCAGGAAATATTAGCACTACTGGTGCTGATAGCGCTGCTAAAGACGCTGTTATTCCCAGTTTGTCCTCTGTAGGCCTATCTTCCAGTAATTCCAACAACGCCGCAGCAAAAGTAGGTGATACTGCTACTCTCACTTTTGTCTCTTCTGAATCTATTCAAGCGCCTACGGTGACAATTGCTGGTCATACCGTTACAGCTACTAATACTACTGGTAATACTTGGACTGCTATCTATACTCTGACACCAACGGACACAGAAGGGGTAGTTATTTTAACTATTGGGTTTGTTGACATAGTAGGAAATGCAGGAAATACAGTCAATGCCACGACAAATAACTCTTCTGTATTGTTTGATAAAACTGCTCCTTCTCAAATAGTAGCCAATCCGATTGCTGGATCTTATTCTTCAGCTCAAACTATTAGTTTTACCAGTAGCGGTAGTTCTGTCATTATGTATAGCACCACACAAACATTAAGTGGGTGTGCTTTTGGTAATGTTTATTCCTCACCTATTACCATCTCCTCGTCTACGAATCTTTTCACAATTTCGTGTGATGACGCTGGTAATAGCAGTAAGGCTGATTTTAGCTATACTATTGGTAACACTAATTTACAGCCGCCTTCAGAGAATCTTGGCCAGGTTTCCACTCCTGCCACTGTTATGTTAAATAATAATGCCAGTTTAGATGTAAGTGGTGGTCGGAATATAGCGGTAGGAGGGATTATAAAAGTCGATGGGGTGGATAAATCCCTGAGCAGTTTTTCTAGTAATGATCTGAGTAATAAAGATTTGACTGTTCCTCAATCGGTAGGTGGGCAATTAATTACTATTAATCAAGCTGTGAAGCTTGAGTCGACTTCTGATATTAGTTTGGCTAATGCTGATTTGACAAATGTTAATGTTTCTATTCCGAACAATACTACGGTTTTAGCGCCAACTGGGTGGGATGGTAGGATTCAACCGCCTAAGGCTGTTGGGGGTTCTGGTAGTGCACCAACGGGGTTTTCTTTGGGCAATACAGTTATTGAGGTTGGGTCAGCTGATACAGTACTGCTTTTTGACAAACCCGTTGTTGTAACTCTAAGCGGGGTTACGGGGGATGTGGGCTACAAAGCTGCAGGATCGACGACTTGGCACAAGATAGATACGATTTGTAATAGTTACGATAGTCCAACGAATGTTGTGTTTCCTGGAGAGTGTCGTGTTTCGAATGGCACGGACACGCGGATATACACTTATCACTTCACGACTTTTGGTTCGTTGGATGTTGCTCCTGTGGTTTCTGGTGAAGGTTCTGTTGGGGGAGTAAGTGGTTTGTCAGCAAGTGGGGCCCCGGTTTGCGTGGACACTAAGCCTTCGAGTGCTCCTAAGCTTCTTTCAGCACAAATCACAGGTTTTAATGAGGTTACTTTAACATGGTCTCCTGCTTCGGATCCTGTTACATATTATTTAGTGGCCTATGGAACGAAATCGGGAGAGCTTGTTTATGGGAATCCGGATGTGGGAGGTAGGGGTACGACGAGTTTTACAGTTGAAGGACTTTCGGGAGGCAAAACTTATTACTTTAAAGTTCGAGCAGGGAATGGGTGTATGCCTGGGGATTATTCTAATGAAGTTTCCGTTACTCCTTTGGGGGTTTTAGTTGAAGGACCGGCTCAAGGTTTTCAAGAGGGAGTTTTGGGAGAACAAGAAGTTAAAGGAGAAATAGATGGAGGTGTAAAGGCAACTGCTACTGATAAACCTTCGCTTGCGGATACTTCCAAAAAGCCTTTTTCAAAGCCATTGGCTCTATTTGTAATTCTGGTAGTTGTTGGGGGTGGGTATTATCTACTACGTAGAAGAGCGTAATTGCACCACAAAAACCCCTCTGCACGAATTGGAGTGAATACCCTTCGACAGTACTACTGCAACATATCTTTATTACTTTTTGTATTATTTTCCTACCTTGGACCAAACTAACCAAAGGCCGGAAGTTCCGACAACCAGGTAGACAATATCAGCAAGACTTGATGGTCCTAGAACCATTTGGACAAGATTCCAATTGCCAGTATTAAGCAGGTTTCCGAGTCCAACCAGTCCCCAATTGACAGCTCCAACCACAGCTAGCCACCAAGCTACAGTTTCAACACTCTTCATTTTTCTTTTTTCACCTCCTATCTTACCCCGACCCTCCTTCTAGTGAAGCAGGTTTATATATCCCATGTCAATGGGGTATACTTTAGCAGTGAAAGGTCAAGAATGGATAGGAATTTTGGAGGTGTAATTTGGACAAACCATGCTTTACAGAGATTGCGCGAAAGGGGTATAAAGCAAAGTGATGCTTGGGTCTGTTGGAGAAGTCCCGATCAAAGTCGGACTGCTAGCGCAAAAGGAGCTTGGGTTTATTACAAAACATTTGGAAACGAGAGAATAGAAGTAGTTGCTTCACAAAATGAAAGAAAAGAATGGGTAATCCTTTCGGTTTGGTCTCGTCCTTTGTATGGACAGGATACGAGGGTTTACAAGAAGGGTGCGGGGGTTTTGGAGAGAGTTCTCCAATTTACTCTTGGATGGCTCAAGAGGTAGAACTTGTCGTGTGAACTAGCCTTGCAACAAGTTCATTATGGGTTTTCAGCAAACTTGAAACCCAGATTCTCAGCTTCCTGGTAAAGCTCCTCCCGCCATTTTGTCAAATTAACTGTTGGTTCTATACCAAAAAGCAATGATTCTCTGATTCTGTTTTGACTTTGAGCAACCTCTAATAATTTAACGTATTGATTATGAAATTCATGAATTTGAGGGTGAACTAATTCGTAAACTTGTGGAGTAATGGTATTTCTGATATTCCAAAATTTCTTTAATTCTTTGCCAGCGTGACCCAACTCGTGTACTGCCCAAACTGATAGATGATAACTGGCTACTCCTGCAAAGTAATCTTCTAAAGGAGTAAGTTTATGGTAATCAATCTGCTTAAAAGCATACCAGGCTAGATATTTTAACCAAAGGATTGTATTTTGCTCCTTACCATCAGCTGTTACAGCTGTAAAACCTGCCTGGTGACCTGCTTCAGTTTGTACAGTTTCCCAATGATCAACAAAAACTATGTTGTACGGAACTGGTAAATTCTCTACCCCAGCTTGTTTAAGTATAAACTGGGCGATTGGACGATTAACTGCTATTTTAAGGTTGTTGCTAATTTTACCCAAACATACCCTTTTATGCCAAGGTGCACAACTTAGATTCTTTTTATAAGAAGCATCTGGTAGGAATTCCCAACCAGCTTTTTGCGCTATAGCTTCTTGCCAGCCTTGCTCATTGATCTCTAGTTCTAAATTAACAGGAGAAGTTATTTCCGGAGTGTTTTGTCTAGTTAGAACCCAGGCAGGAGCGACTAAGCTGATTGTTTCTACTAATCGTTGAGTGATAAATTGTCTGCGAGCGATTGCTTGTTCGAATTCTTTTAGCATGACCTGGATATTATATCCAAAATATTGGCCCAAATCCAACTATAGGCTGGACAACATGTTGTTATACTGTATATTGGGACTGGTGGAAAGTTTACTACGTGTAATTTTAGTTTCCCCGGTGGCCCATAGTTGCATACTTTACTTGGTGATGTTAAACTCTTTGCCAAATGCCAGAGAGAGTAAAAGTTACTGAACAGAGGTTGGCAGAAGCCCGAGAGATAGAAACAGAAGCACGCCGATATCTGCGGGAGGAGGAATCTCTCCAGCCACCTGACGAGGTCCGAGCCTTCACTCTTATTATGAATGTGCCACCAGTAGCACTTCCCTTTGTCCTTTCCGATCGTCAACAACTAGAGGAAACGCTTGTACAAGCAATGGGGCATGTGGGACATTATGTGGAAAAGGTGGTTTTGCTGACATTGGCAAGAGAGGTGGGTGTTGCAATTGCCCAAGCAGCCTTTTTAAAAGGAGTAGCAATTTTACCTCTTGATCAACTTGTGGTACCGCCAAACCCAGGATTGGTAGCTGCTTTTGGAGAAATGGCGGAAAAGTTTAAAGAGGAATTCACCAAGGGACGGGAGGATGCAATACTCAAGTTTGTTGGACTTCTGCGGGAGGGAGTGCGGCTGGAAAGAAGGGCTGTGATAGGAGATGCGAGCGCTGTTGATACACCTACTAGAATTCCTGGAGTTTACATTCGCTATACTCAAGATGCAGCTAGTCTAGAACAAGTACGTTCTATTGTTATTTCGCCTTAGATTACCTTGGGATTTCCACATCGGGAGTGGAACAGGTTTGCACATCGGGGAATTCTGCTTTTCATGCTACTGATTTGAACCTTAGGACAATGTGAATAGTCTACGAACTTTTTGTAAAATCACATTTTTAATCTTTGTAGTTAACTTCCCTGCGATATTCTTAATAATAGATGCATCGGCTGTGAATAATTTATCTGGTCTGACAAAGCTTACAACTGGTAGACCTCCTTGGGTAAAATCAGATGGTTTAATACAGATTGCTGTTTTACTGGAGTAAGGCTTTGAAGTGATTTGACATAAAATCAAGTTATCGAATTCAACTTGAGCTAAAACCAGAGCTGGGCGGATTTTCTTACCCTTTAAATTAGAAAAAGGGAAAGTAACCAAAACAACACTACCTACTGTAAACTTGCCCATGCTTTATCCTCTTCTGGTTTATTCCAATCAGCTCCAAGTGTTTTTTCTGCCAGTAAAAGAATATCGTTTGCAGGACTCTTTTTTTTGGGAGCTGCAATAATTCTTATTTCACCCTTTTTTACCTGTATCTCAACATCATTACCCAAACCACTTTCATTAAGAAGCGGTTTTGGAATACGGACACCACGGGAATTTCCTATTGGAATTAATGTAGTTATCATAAGTAATTACATTGTACATACACGTAAAAAGGATGTCAAGTTTTCCTGTTGACTATATGGGAACTTATTATTCCTCTTTTTCTTACTGGCTGGACAAATGGAACGATTTTAGGTTAGCAAACTGGTTAGACATCCTGGAATTTCTAGAAATAACACTGAAATTTACCCAGCAACTTCTGGCAGTAGCTTAAAATGCTTACAACAATTAAAGCAGACCGCCCCTTAATAGCCTAAACTCCTTTTTGGTATTCCAGACCTTCTGCAACTCCTCAAAATTGTCATCTGGCTTCTGCATGAGCTTTGCAAGACTATCAATCTCTGCTAATTGCTCTTCAGGAAGTTTTTCAAACTTTCCAAAGTGAGTTATTTCTGGAGTGTGGAAGTAAATAACTTCATCGTTCATTAGACAGTGGAAGTCATAGAACAGTCCCCATGCGATAACAATTAAGCCACCGTTGCCTCCAGCATTCCAAAAATGCTGACCATTAACTTTGCCACTTCTCACTGAAAGCCAAGCATCAGCAGAAAAGTCAAAAGTGCCTTCAGGAATATCGTATAGGTCAAACTTGATATAATTTTCCAAGCTCCTATCAACATCAATCATCACCCAGCGTGAGTCCTGCCCATTCCAATACTGGTTAATCCAATGGTCATCGCTTTTACCGCCAGGCGACCCTTCAACCTTAAAATATGGGGCAAAACCAGAACGGACACGAGCTGGAGTACCCTTTATTTTCAAAAGCGAAGCCATAAGGATTGATGTGAATCTGCAAGTAAGAATAAGTTTATTATCTGCTGCTCTATCCAAAGTGCCCCTTGGGGTCTCTTCGATACAACTCGGCAAGCATTGCTGAGGCGGTGACGAAAACATCGTCCTCTGGTTGCCTATACCAGGGAATTTTGGTCATGTCGCCATATCTCAAATCCTTATTTGATCCCGTATTGCCATTTTTCAGAGTCATCCTGTGAATGAGCTGCTTTCTTACCAATAAACCAATCTCTCTAACATCATCAGGTAAGGTTTTTTTGAGAACATCACCATATAATCCAGGGTTAGTATACTGGCTAAATTGAAGATAAAAGTCTTGATTTTTTGAGAGTTTCCACATCGGGAGTGGAATAGGTTTGCACATCGGGAGGTGAGTTCCGGGACAGGGAGTTGAACCCCAATTTCCGCTTCCAGAGAGCGGCGTCCGACCATTAGACGATCCCGGAGTATATCTAATTTTACCATGTATGAGGTTGGAACGGAAGTATTGGGGTGTGGTAGACTGGGTTTATGGAAAAGCCTAAGGCGCATTCGAAATCACTTCGTCTGTTTTTCTTTTGGTCAGGAATAATTGCGACGTTTGCTTATCGTATTATCGTAGTGGTTAATAATTACAGTAAGTTTTGGGCACAGATAGCTTGGTATGTTGGAACGATAGGTTTTGTAATTTACTTTGCACATCGGTATCAGATTTCTGAGAAACGGGCTCGGCTTATTAAAGAACACGGTTTGGAGGAGAAAATTAGCAAGGTTAGTTCTCTTAGTGAGGACGATCGTCTTATTATGTCTTATATTTTTTCTACTCTCAAGACTTCTTTGGAGAAGTGGAACTATATATTTATATTTGCAGCTTCAGCAGTTGCTTTATTTTTGGGGGTATACCTGGATTTTCTTCGACCCTTGCTCTAATTTTTCTTGAAGCTGGAGAGTTTGAGGCCGCCTCCAAGGGCTAGGAGTAACACAGGGATTGCAAGGACTACTGGAAAGCCTGTTTTTGGGAGGTTTGATGTTACAGCTGTGGGTGTAGGTGTTGCTGTAGGTGTACCTCCTAGACTAATAGTTGCTTTTGGTTGTTCTGATTCTCCAAGAGGAGTGGGTGTAGGAGTGAGCGAAAGTCCTAATTGGTTTGGAGTGGGTTCTCCCACTTTGGGAAGGTTTCTCCAAACAGTATACCCTCCTACCAATAACAATAGGATAACGACAGCTCCGATTACTCTTGGCCCGTAGTAAGGCCAGCCTTCTACTAGCTGCTGCCTGACTATTTGAAATCTTTCTCGCATATAGTCTTATGGCAGGTTAAAAGTATTATACCCCTCTTTTTTAAAATATCAAGCACTAGGCTTTTTTGTAAAATTGTCAAATTTGACAACTCGCAATAGAAGTCCTTACTATGGAAGGCGAGGGGAAAACGTGTCCAAATTTTTTAAGAAATCCTTTTTGTTTTTACTGCTCCCTGTTGTTTTAGTTGTTGCATTGGGAGTGTTGGTATTAAGTGGTCGTAGTACTGCGACTGTGACCACAGGTTGTACTTCATCTGATTTTTCGGGTCTTTTTAAGCCGGATGATAAACTAGCTTACATTGGAAGTGAGAGTGCTAAAGTTCCTCCGGAGGAGAAAGTTGGAAGAGAGGGTACGGAGATAGCAAGAGTTCTATCTTCTACTTCATTTTTAGGAGAACGTTGGGTTGAGGTGGATTTGTCGGAGCAAAAACTTACAGCTTGGGAAGGTGATAAGATGTTTTTAACTACGTCGATTTCTTCTGGTTTGCCTTGGACGCCGACCCCACAGGGAGAGTTTAAGGTTTGGATTAAGGTACGTTACACAAAGATGGAGGGCGGCGAGGGTAGATATTACTATTACTTACCCAATGTTCCTTATGTTATGTTTTTTGAGAATGGGGCAACTCCGGGGTTTCGCGGGTATGGTTTACATGGTACATATTGGCACAATGATTTTGGTACACCAAGGAGTCATGGTTGTGTGAATTTGCCCACGCCAATTGCTAAGGAGATTTTCTATTGGTTGGGGCCAGTTTTGCCAGATGGTAAGTCTATTGTGAAGGCAAGTACTGATAATCCTGGTGGACGGATTGTTATTCACGATTAACCTCTAATGTCCCAATTGATCCCTTGACACATAGCACTCATTATGCTAGACTGCTAATCGTTTACATATGGCAGAAGTATCTCAAGACCCAAAGGAATTTGTACTTCCAATAGTTGCTCTGCGCGGTTCTGTTGTTTTTCCCCGGACTGAGGCTATTTTAACTTTTGGTAGGTCGAAGACGAAGCTTGCTGTGAATGCCTCTTTCTCAGGCGATAGACTTCTGGGTATATTTACACAAAAGGATGCAAGGATATCTGATCCTGTTGCTGGTGATCTGTACCCTGTTGGAACTCTAGTTTCTATAAGTCAATTGATGCCAACTGAGAATGAAATTCATGTGTTGGTGCAGGGGAAATCAAGAATAAGGATAAAGGGAGTGGTGTCTCATGATCCGTTTGCTATTTATAGAATAGAGGTTCTTCAGGAAAATATCGAGAGTTTTGGTGAAGAAGAAACGCAAGCTAAGCATTTGGTTGGACTTTTTGAAAAGGCTATTCGTTTAGGAAAGGCTGCTGATGTGCAAACGGTTATGCGGCTTCTTTCTAATAAAATTGATCCGGCAGAGCTTGTTGATCAAATTGCATATCTTCTTGATATAAAAACTCCCCAAAAGCAGGAACTTCTAGAAACTTTGTCTTTGGAAACAAGACTTAAGAAAGTGGCTGACAATCTTTCTCGGGAAGTTGGGATATTGGAACTTGAGCGGACAATTTCCAGTAAAACCCAAAAGAGATTTGAGGAGCAGATGCGCAAGGCCATGTTGAAGGAGCATCAGAAGACTATTGAACAGGAACTGAAGGGGTTAGGTGAGGAGGGAGGGGATGATGAGGCAGAGGAGTTAAGAAAGAGGGTAAGGGAAGCGCAAATGCCTAAGGATGTGCGCAAGAAGGCAGAGAAAGAACTTAAACGGCTTATACAAATGTCGCCAAACCATCCCGAAAGTGGTTATGTGAGGAATTATTTGGATTGGCTTGTTGATATGCCTTGGAGCAAGAGGACTCCCAACAATATTTCTATAAGACACGCTGCGACGATTTTAGATCAAGATCACTATGCTTTAGAGAAAACCAAAGAGAGAATATTGGAGTTTTTGGCGGTTATGAAACTTAAGAGTAGTCGTCCTGTGAAGGAAGATGTTGGTGAGTTAGAAAAAGGTATGGAGGGCGGAACTCCGACTATACTTTGTTTTATTGGGCCTCCTGGAGTGGGAAAAACCTCGATTGGTCGTTCAATAGCTCGTGCTTTGGGAAGGAAGTTTGTAAGAGTGTCTCTTGGGGGCGTGAGAGATGAAGCGGAAATTAGAGGTCATAGGAGGACATATGTTGGGGCACTTCCTGGAAGGATTATACAGGGTATTAAAAATGTTGGGACTAAAAATCCTGTGTTTATGCTTGATGAGATTGATAAGTTAGGCAATGACTTTAGAGGAGATCCTTCTTCGGCACTTTTAGAGGTTTTAGATCCCGAGCAAAACAAAGAGTTTTCAGATCATTACCTTGAGGTGCCATTTGATCTTTCTGAGGTAATGTTTATATGTACTGGTAATGTTTTGGATACTATTCCTCCTGCTCTTCGTGATAGGATGGAGATAATTAGGTTTGCTGGTTACACTGAAGATGAGAAATATAATATTGCAAGGAGCTTTCTTTGGCCGAAGCAACTAAAGAATAATGGTTTGACTTCTAATATTCAAATGACACCTTCGGCGTTTCGGGAGATAATAAATCGGTACACCCGGGAAGCTGGTGTAAGAAGTTTGGAAAGAAATCTTGCTACTGTGGCAAGAAAAATCGCAAGGGAAGTAGCGGAGGGTAAAAAGGCTCTAAAGATAATTCAAAAAGAAAATATCCGAAGGCTTTTGGGGCCAGCTCAGTTCTCTTCTCTTTTGGCTGAGAAAAAGGATGAGGTTGGAATTGCGACTGGACTTGGGGTGACTCCTGTTGGAGGGGAGATAATGTTTATTGAAACAGCCCTGATGCCTGGGAAGGGAAGTCTTACCTTGACGGGTCAGCTTGGTGACGTTATGCGCGAGTCTGCGATGGCGACCTTTTCTTATGCCAGGAGTCATTGGAAAGAGCTGGGGATAGATAATGAATTTGCAAAACGGACTGATGTGCATGTGCACGTTCCGGAGGGTGCGGTTCCGAAAGATGGTCCATCGGCAGGTGTTGCAATGGCAACTTCTCTAATTTCGGCTCTAACGGATGTTAAAACCAGAAAGGATATTGCGATGACAGGAGAGATTACGCTTAGAGGTAGGGTGATGGAAATAGGTGGAGTTAAGGATAAGGTAATTGCTGCACACAGAGCTGGAATAAAGGTGGTTATTTTACCCAAAGATAACAGAAAAGATATGGAAGATGTGCCGGAGAAGGTAAAGAAAGATATAAAATTTGTTTTTGTAAATCACTTGGATCAGGTGCTTGATGTAGCGCTCCCTGGGTTTGCACAGCGGCAAATTCAACGGAAGATATCTACTCCGTCTCATACCCCAACTTTTCTTGCAGGGTAGCTAAGGTCTCTTTTGCTTCTTAGTGGTGTGTTGACTTGGGTTTGGAAAGATGGGTTAATCTAGTGGTGATGGGGAAAATTCAAGGGTGGTTTAAGGGAATGGGTGAGCATGGGAATTTGAGATTCATTGTTGGGGTTTCTTTGCTTTCTGTTTTTCTCAAGGTAGTAATACTGTCTGTTAGTGATACACTTTTTAGTTTGTTGGGTTTTGGGGAGCTTGTTGAGATTTCTTCGGATTTGCAAATACCGGACTTGACCATTTTTGACTTCTTTATTTCTGTTTTGGCTGTGCCTCCTATAGAAACAATATTTGGTCAATGGCTTCCGATTGCTTTTGCTTCTATGTTTTCGAAGACTACGAGAGTGCTGGTGATTTTTTCAGCATCAGTTTTTGCACTTTTGCATTATCCGGCGATAGCGTTTTTCCCCGGTGCTTTTGTTGTTGGTTTGTTTTTAGCTTGGAGTTGGGTATTAAGACGTAAGAATGGTCGCTGGGAGGCGTTTTGGGTAACTACTTCTATACACATGACGCACAACCTGCTTGCTTTCCTTGCTCTTTTCCTTTTGGCTTCTTTGGAGTAAGTTTGGTTACTTTGTGTCAACTAACTCTATTTTTTCCGCTGACTAAATCTATTTCAATAATGAGGTTGCCAACTATTGGATTGGCTTTTATCTAAATGCAGGGTTGGGCTCCATCGTTGCCTGTTGTCCAAGAGCCAGTGTGGTCCTGTAGCTTACCTTCTTCGTAATTGTCAACATCTTCCCCAAGGTACCAAACGTTTCCCTTTTTGTCTTGGGCTAAATAATCCCTAATGTTTTAACACCCACAATCTCTTTTGTCTTGTTTGTTACTGATTCTATAAAAGGTAAGGAAAGGATGTGGAACTATTCTTTCTCTATCTTCTGCCTCTTTTCCAAACACTGACAAAACTTCTTGGGTGACCCCGGAGGGATTTGCCCTCGCTGCAGGCGAGCCGAGCGAAGCGATTTACCCTCAGTCTGCTAAGTTTGTGACGCTACTGGGATTTGAACCCGGGTTTGTAGGATGAGAACCTACTGTCCTGGACCACTAGACGATAGCGCCTCACGCTCCCAATTATATCTCTAATTTACTTTCCAGACAAATTTTTGCCTTGATCTTGACACATCAAACGGATAGTCTTACAATATCCCTCTGTGGCACTCTTGACTTTTCTTAGGAGTTAAGCCTAATATTAATTTTGTTTGGATTCACTTATTCTATAGCGTCAGTAAAATACAGGAACTAGTTTTCTTCTTAAGATTCCCTGATGTAAATGATTATTATATTGCCCTAATTTAGCTAATATGAACAAATTGAAAGGAATACAAATAACACGAGAGGGATACGAAAGGTTAAAAAAGGAACTCGATGAGCTAGTCAATAAAAAAAGACCGCTAGCTGTTGATCGGCTTTCTCATGCTCGTTCAATGGGAGATTTAGCAGAGAACAATGATTATCATCAAGCTAAAGAGGCTTTAGAGTTCATAGATGGGAAGATCTCGGAACTAGAAAGCGTTATTGGACAGGCAGTTGTGATACGTTCTAATTCTGGTAAAAGGGCAGCGGTGGAGGTTGGTGCAAAGGTTAAAGTTGGTATAAACGGCAATCAGCAAACTTTTCATATTGTTGGTGAGTGGGAAGCAGATCCGAAGGAAAAAAAAATTTCTCATGAGTCGCCTCTTGGTAAGGCTTTAGTTGGTCGAAGAGTAGGCGAGAAAGTAATGGTTGAGGCTCCGGTTGGGAGTGTGGAATACACTATTTTGGAGATAGAGTAGCTTTAGAAATTTCCCCCTGGTATACTATTCACGCTGTGGCAAAAAGACTGGATAATTTGCGAGAAGTGCGTCTGGCTAAGCTCCAAAAAGCACAAGCACGAGGTATTAACCCTTATCCTGCGAGTTATAACAAAACTCATACTGTTTTGGATGCTCGCGAGGTTTTGGGAGAGATTGTTAGTGTTGCTGGTAGGGTTTGGGGGTGGAGGGAGCATGGAGCTTTTGTTTTTGCAGATATTAGGGATGAGACAGGACAGATGCAACTTTGGTTTCAGAAAGGTGTACTTGGAGAAGATTTTGAAACACTTGAGCTTTTTGATATAGGGGATTTTATTGGAGTAAAAGGAGAAGTTGTTAAGACGCAGGCTGGAGAGGTAACTATTAATGTTTCAACTTTTGCGCTTTTGGCGAAAGGTCTTCGGCCGCTTCCGTCTTCTTGGTATGGTCTAAAAGATGTAGAAGAGCGGTATAGAAAAAGATACTTGGATCTTCTTTTGAATCCTGAGGTTCGTGAGAGATTTAATGTACGGACAAAACTTGTTCGGGAAACAAGGAGATATTTGGATAATTTGGGCTACTGGGAAGTTGAGACGCCTGTTCTTCAACCTCTTTACGGAGGTGCTAATGCTAAACCTTTTAAGACCCATGTTAATGTGCTAGATGAGGATTTTTATTTGCGAATAGCTCCGGAGCTTTATCTCAAGCGATTGATTGTTGGAGGGTATGAGAAGGTTTATGAAATTGCAAAAGATTTTCGAAACGAGGGTATGGATTTAACCCACAATCCGGAATTTACAATGATTGAGTATTACGAAGCGTACGTAGATTATCGACGTATGATGCAGGTGACGGAGGGTTTGTTCAAGCAGCTTGCAAAAGTAATTTTTGATGATACTAAAATGCAGGTAGGAGAGCATATGGTAGATATTGGTAAAGAATGGAGAAAAATTACGATGGTTGAACTTATGAAGGAGCAATTGGGTATTGATGTGGAGAGTGCCACAGAGGAAGAACTGGTAGAGTATTGCCGAAAAGAGGAGATTGCTCTTTTAGGAGGAGAGACTAGGGGGCAGCTTATTTTTGTTATTTTTGAACACAAGATTCCGGGGAGTTTAATAGAGCCAACCTGGGTGTTGGATTATCCGAAGGATGTTAGTCCTTTGGCCAAGGATCATCCGGTAAAAGAGGGTTGGGTGGAAAGGTTTGAAGGTTATATAGGTGGTAAGGAAATTTGTGATGGATGGTCAGAGTTGACAAACCCTATTGAACAAAGGGCGCGATTTGAGCGAGATGTTAAAGCGGCGAGGAAAGATAGGGAAGAAGCGCAGTATACGGATGAGGATTTTTTGGAGGCTATGGAGTATGGGATGCCTCCTCTTGGGGGAATAGGGATAGGGATTGATAGATTATCTATGTTTTATACGAACACTTGGTCAGTTAAGGAACTTATTTTATTTCCTACAATGCGCAAAAGATAAATGATTAGAGAAGAAGCTTTAAAAATTCTTCATGACAATATGCAGTTTGTTAATCTGCGTCGACATTGTTATGCAGTTGAAGCGGTTATGCGGGCATTAGCAGGGCGCTTGGGTGGAGATATGGCGAAGTGGGGAGTTGTTGGATTGTTACACGATGGAGATTACGAAAAAACCAAAGACACAGCAGGAGAACATACACTTTTGATGCATGAGTGGCTTAAAAATGCTGGTGAGACTGATGAGGAGATATTAAATGCAATTCTCTCTCATAATTATTCAGTTACAGGTAAAAGAGCGCCTGGTTCAAGAATGGAATGGGCGTTGTACTGTTGTGATGAGTTAACTGGATTTATTGTTGCTGTAGCTCTGGTCCGGCCAGACAGGAAATTGGCGTCTGTTACTGTTGAGTCTATAATGAAAAAGTGGGATCAACTTGCGTTTGCAGCAGCAGTTGATAGAAAGCAAATAGAGATGTGTGAAGAAAAATTGGGCATACCTTTGCAGGAGTTTGTAGGGATTGCTTTAGGAGCTATGCAGGGCATAGCTAATGATTTGGGATTGTAGCATATATTTTTATGATCGATATTAATCTTATTAGAGAGAATCCGGAAAAGGTAAAAGAAGGAGTTAGGAGAAAACAGTATGATCCTTCTGTTGTTGACTGTGTTTTAGAACTTGACAAGAGGAGGTTGGGTTTACTTCAACAGACTGAAGAGCTGCGTCGTGAGAGGAATGAGATTAGCAAGGAAAAATCTGAGGAAAACATAGCAAGAGGCAAGGAAATTAAGGCGAAACTTCAGGAGTTAGAACCGCAACTTAAGGTTTTAGAAGGGGAGTATGTTGAGGCTTTAGCTGAGGTGCCAAACTTGCCGTTTGAAGATGTTCGAGTTGGGAAAGGGGAAGAGGAAAATGTGGAAATTAGAAAGTGGGGAGAAGTTCCGCAGTTTTCTTTCAGTCCAAAAGATCACGTAGATCTAGGTCGGCAATTGGACATAATCGACTTTGAGGCAGGAGCTAAGGTTGCCGGGTCTGGATTTTATTATTTGAAAAACGAGGGAGCTTTGCTAGAAGTAGCATTAGTGCAGTACGGCTTTCAATTTTTGGTTAAGAAAGGTTTTACACCAATTGTTACACCCGATCTTGCTAAAGAAAGGTTTTACTTGGGGACTGGATATCAACCCCATGGGGAAGAGGCGCAGACCTTTACTGTAATAGACTCTGATTTGGGGTTGATAGCAACAGCAGAGATAACACTTGCTGGTTACCATGCTGATGAGGTTTTGAATAAAAAAGATTTACCAAGAAAATATGCGGGCTATTCTCATTGTTTTCGTCAAGAGGCAGGGGCGTATGGAAAGTACTCAAAGGGTCTTTATAGAGTGCACCAGTTTACTAAGGTAGAGATGTTTGCTTTTACAACCCTTTATGGATCGCAAAAGGTGCATGAGGAGTTTCTAGCTCTTGAAGAAGAATTTTGGAAGAGTTTAGAGATTCCTTATCGAGTGATTGAGATGTGTACGGGGGATTTGGGTGCACAAGCTGCTCGGAAGTATGATTTGGAAGCTTGGATGCCTGGACGGAAAGATTATGGTGAGGTTACTTCGACTTCTAATACGACCGATTACCAAGCAAGAAACTTGGGTGTAAGATATCGCGATGGAGATGAGACAGAGTATGTGCATACACTAAACGGAACTCTTGTTGCGACATCCCGTGCAATAATCGCGATTCTTGAAAACTACCAGCAAGAAGATGGATCTGTTGTTGTTCCTGAAGCTCTTCGCCAGTATATAGGTAAGGATAAAATTATTCTACCTTCTGCTTGAGTTTGTTGGTGATGTATTTTTTACCTTTCAGTTTTTCTGGCAAGTAATTTATTTCAGATTTCTTTTCCCCAGTTGGGCTGTGGTAATAGTCATAATTTTTGCCGTATCCTAGTTCTTTCATAAGTTTTGTGGGAGTATTTCTTATATGCATGGGTACTGGTAAGTTACCATGCTGATGGACATCTGCTGCGGCTTGGTTGTATGCCATGTATAAAGCATTTGATTTAGGCGCTTTAGCCAAATAAACAACCGCTTGGGCTAAAATTACATTACATTCCGGCATTCCGATTTTGTTGCACGACTCAAAAGCTGTGTTTGTTATCGCAAGTGCTTGAGGATCAGCAAGCCCAATGTCTTCCGCAGCAGCGCGTATAAGTCTCCGTGCAATATACAGAGGATCTTGTCCTGCTTCTAACATTCGGGCAAGCCAGTAAAGAGCAGCATCCGGGTCGGAACCGCGAATAGATTTGTGCAATGCAGAGATTGTGTTGTAGAACTCTTCTCCTTGTAGGTCAAAAGATAGCTGTCTTTTCTGTAAAGCTTGTTCAAGTGTGGTAAGAGAAATTGGAGAACTGGGGGAAATTTGGACAGAAATTTCAAGGACATTGAGCATAACCCGAGCGTCGCCGTTTGAAGATCCAATTAAAAAGTTGTGTGCGTTTTCTTCGAGGGTAACTTCTAGGTGTTTAGTCGCACGACTTAGAATGTTTTCTAAGTCTTCTGTGGAATGCTGATTTAAAACTAAAACACGGGTTCGAGATAAAAGTGGACCAATAACTTCAAAGGAGGGGTTTTCTGTTGTTGCCCCAATAAATATCAAGTTTCCTTTTTCAATATGAGGAAGTAATTTATCTTGTTGAGCTTTGTTGAATCTATGGATTTCGTCAATGAAAATCAGTGGTGGCTGCAGGACGCTTGTTGGGGAAGTAGGAGAAGAGAGCATTTCTAATTGGGGAGATGGATACCCTCGGACAGTGGGATGTTGGGGGCGCGGAATCACATTTTCGATTTCCTTGGTTGATGTATTGACCGCTGAGAATTCGTAAAAGGTTGTGCCTAGTTCTTTTGCAATAAGGCGTGCAAGAGTTGTTTTCCCTGTGCCAGGAGGACCCCAGAAAATTAGGGAAGGGAAACTGCCTGTTTTTTTTGCGTGATTTAGGAGTTTTGAGATGATTGCATTTTTGCCTACTAGGTGCTCTTGGCCTGCATACTCGGAAAGAGTTTTTGGACGTAGTTGTTCTGCTAGGGGTGCTTGTGTCATATTTATATTGTATACCCCAAGAAAAGGCGAAGCAATGCCAGCTGTTTATGATTTTGTGGTAAACTCAAAGACGTATGTCTTTGTTTTTTAAAGTTTTAGAAGAAATTGATTCGCCTTATAACGGTAATATAAGAGTAGTAAGCAACCTTGAGGGGGTTAGGATTTTAGTGGGAGGGATTTCGCAAAGCGGGTGGCTTGTAAGGAAAATTTGGCAGGCAGCCATAAGGAGGATAGCCAAAGAGAAGGAGAGTGTTGGTAGGGTTCTTGTACTTGGATTAGGGGGTGGTTCGGTTGCAGAGCTTGTGCAAAGACAGTGGCCTAAGTCGAAAAAGGTGGGGATTGATATTGACGGGACGATGGTTGAATTAGGAAAGAAGTATTTGGGGTTGGGAGAGGTTCAAAACTTGAAGGCAGAGATATTGGATGCAAGGAAGTGGTTGCGAGATAACAAGAACAAGAAGTTTGATCTTGTGCTGGTGGATATTTATAAAGGTGAAGATATTCCACAGGAGTTTAGGAAAGAAGGTTTTATAAGAGATGTTTTGAGGGTGTTAAAGAAAGACGGTATAGCTGCTTTTAATCACCTTTATTCAGCTAGGGAACGCAGGGGTGCGAATGAGTTTTCGCAAAAGTTGCATCATGTTTTTCCTTCTGTTACGGTAGTTACCCCAGAAGCAAATATTATCTTCCTCTGTCGTAGTTAAAAAGATCGCACTTTAAGGTATTTTGTTCCACCAATCATTTTAGGATCATTAAAGGTCAAAAAGGAACAAATATTATCAGACTAGTACTTTGATTGCTATTTCAATGGCCTATTACTTACGGACTGATTTGTCGCCCCGTTTGAGCTACTTTTGCCTCGGTGTTTTTTGTTGACATGAATTTCGAATAACTCGTTAAATGAATATGGAAAGGAGGATTGTTTAATGCCTGCACGAAAGAAGCGCGCAACACGAAAGCGCACAACAACAAAAAAGAGAGCAACAACACGACGAAAGAGAAGATAAAGAGATTTAGTCTTTTTCTTTCGTACACTCAAAAATATTTTTAGAGTGTTGTTTTTAGTGCCCGCAGAAAAGCGGGCACTAAGTTTTTAAAAACAAGGTATAATTGGAGGATGTTAAACATATTTTTTAGTGCATTTGACGCGAACAAAAGAGAAGTAGATCGGCTTACAGTAGTTCTTGAAAAAATAAACAGTTTTTCAAGCAAGGCTGAGGAGCTCAAAGGAGAGGATTTTTTGGAAAAAACTCAGGAGTTTAGGAGAAGGATTCAGAAAGGGGAAGTCTTAGAGGAGATTTTACCGGAGGTGTTTGCGGTGGGGCGTGAGGCGTCGTGGAAGGCTATTGGTCTTAGGCATTATGATACTCAGCTTATTGCAGGTGTTGCACTATCGCAAGGGAAGATAGCTGAGCAAAGAACCGGGGAGGGTAAGACGTTGTCGGCAATACTTCCTTTGTATTTACATGCGTTGACGGGTAAGAATGTGCATCTTGTTACTGTAAATGATTACCTTGCAAGATTGGGAGCCGGGTGGAACGGCCCTGTGTTTAGTTTGCTTGGGATTTCTGTGGGGATAATAGTCCAAGAGGGAAAATCCTTTTTATATGATCCTGGTTACACGGACGACTCACACGGAGATGAACGTTTAGCACATCTCCGTCCTGTAGAAAGGCAAGAAGCGTACAAAGCAGACATTGTTTATGGAACTAATAATGAATTTGGTTTTGATTATCTTCGTGACAATATGGTTTCGGATCTTTCGCAAATGGCTCAACGGGGTCATTACTATGCGATTGTTGATGAAGTTGACTCGGTTTTGATTGATGAGGCTCGTACTCCTTTGATAATTTCTGCGCCAGACACTGAGCCTACTGATAAGTATTATAAATTTGCAGAGATTATAAATAGGTTGTCTTCTGATACAGATTACGTGATTGACGAGAAACTAAAAACTGCGAATTTAACAGAGCATGGAGTTACAAAGGTAGAAAAGATTCTTGGGGTAGATAATCTTTATGAAAAAGATTTTGATGTTATCCACCATATTGAGAATGCATTGCGAGCAAGAACCTTATTTCTTATAGATAGGGACTATGTAGTTAAGGATGATCAAGTTACTATAGTTGATGAATTTACAGGTAGGTTGATGTTTGGTCGACGCTGGAGTGATGGATTGCACCAGGCTGTTGAGGCAAAGGAAGGTGTTTCTATACAACAGGAGAGTAAGACTCTTGCAACCATATCGTTTCAAAATTACTTTAGGATGTACGAGAAATTAGCAGGAATGACTGGTACTGCAGCAACTGAGGCAGAAGAATTTCACAAGATATATGGGTTAGATGTTGTAGTAGTTCCCACTTACAAACCGGTGGTTAGAAGAGATTATCCTGATGTTATATATAAGACTACTGGGGCTAAATATTCTGCGATCGTTGATGAAATAATTGAAGTTATAAAACTTGGTAGACCTGTCTTGGTGGGTACCACCTCTATTGAGAAAAATGAGATAGTTTCTAGTTTCTTAAAGAAAAAAGGTATTCGCCACAACGTACTTAATGCTAAGAATCACGAGAGAGAGGCCTTGATTATTGCGGAGGCGGGAGAGCCGGGTGCTGTAACAGTTGCTACAAATATGGCAGGTCGCGGGGTGGATATTATACTTGGTGGTGCAAAGCCGGATGTTCCTCCTGGAGTAGATCGAGAAAGGTATAAAGAGAGTAAGGAGTATAAACAGTGGGAGAGTGATCATGAAAGTGTTGTTAGTAGAGGAGGCTTGCATGTTATTGGAACAGAGAGACATGAATCAAGAAGAATAGACAATCAACTTCGGGGAAGATCAGGTCGACTTGGTGATACTGGTTCTAGTAAGTTTTTCTTAGCACTTGATGATGATTTAATGCGAATATTTGGTGGAGAAAAAATTGCATCTCTTATGACTACCCTTCAGATACCGGAAGATCAACCTATAGAAAACGGTTTAATAACTCGAGCGATTCAACAAGCGCAAGTTAAAGTTGAGACTTTTCATTTTGATGCTAGAAAAAGGGTTGTAGAATATGACGACGTTGCTAACCAACAGCGTGAGATTATCTATAAACTTAGGAAGCAAGTATTAGAGGAGGAAAACTTTAAGGATAAAGTTGAAGGTAAACTGGAGGAACAAGTAAAAGGAGTAGTTAACCTTGTTTATTCAAACAAAGAGGATAAAATAGGTAACGAACAACTTCTTTTGATGTTTTTGGAAATAGTTCCTTTTGATGATCAGTCTCATAAGTCATTGCTTCAGCAACTTGACCAGATTACGAGTGAACAAAAAGCAGAGAAGTTCTTACTTCAATTAATTAAACAAGCGTATGAGTCGCGAGAGAAACAATTGGGATCTAACTGGATGCGACAAGTTGAAAGGTTTGCATATCTTTCAGCGATTGATTCGTTGTGGATTGAGCACTTGACTAATCTTGATGATTTAAGAGAAGGGGTGGGGTTGCGTGGATATGGCCAGAAAGATCCTCTTGTAGAGTTTAAAAATGAAGCGTTCGAATTGTTTGATAAGTTGATGGTGGATATTGATGCTGGCTTGGCTCGTAGGTTGTTTAGGATTGTTCCCGCAAATACTGCTTCTCCTACGATAGGTATTGATGAAGCGCAAACAAATATGGATACTGCGGATGACACGGGTTTGATGGAGACTCCTATCACGAAGACACTTTCGAAGAATAGTAATAATCAACAATCGAAAAAATTGGGTAGGAATGATCCTTGTTGGTGTGGGAGAAAAGATGCGAGTGGAAAGCCTATCAAGTGGAAGAAGTGTCATTATCCACAACTATCTTCTGGGTAATTTCCTACACTCCTACGTAGGAGTGTAGGATAAGATTTATACGTAGCTGAAGACAAATTCCGATTTGTTTTATGACCTTGTGATTAATACGCAGGAATTGAATCCGCGAGCTGTTGCCCAAAGGGTGAAAGAGAAGGTTGATCAGCTTCTCTCATTCTAATGTTATATTTTCTGGCGTTTTTGAACAGTTACGGTTCCAAAGCTTTTTTCTTCTTCGATCCGTGTAAAGTAATTCTCCTCTTCAAAGAATTTTTCTATGGTTTGGTTTCTTATGCCAACAGTGGGCTCGATGATTAGAAATTGTGTTGAGGGCAAGGAAGATCTATTGTCTATAACAGGAATGTTTCCTGGGTACCCTTTTGCAACAGGTCCTATCCATAGTGGTAGTTTGCCGTATTTTTTATTCCCATACCATTCAAAAATGTAACTCCAGGTAGTATTTATATTAAACGGTATTGTTAAGCTGCGGACGGCAAATGGTTCTCCTTTAGTATTTGTATAGATGTAATCTAACGCTTGTTTTTCGGAGGATAAAAGCATGCCGGGTTGAATAACTATATCGGAGTTTGGTCCTTTGTGGTTTATGGTTGATATTAGGTAAATATTGTTAACAATGATACCTATGGTAATTGTTAATGCAACTATTGAATATCTTTTGTAAAGCTTGTGGATTAGGTAGGCTGCCAACAAAAACAAGCTGACTGATGCAGCGGCGCTGTAATAGTAACTAGGGGTGCCAGATAGAAAATATGGGAGTAGTCCTCCTAAGAGCCAAATACATAGAAATGCCAGTTTTTTCCTAGTTTCTTTTTTGAAAAGAAGAAGACTAGCAGAGACTATAAGGAGGATACCTGGAATAAAAGTTAATGAGAAATTTGCGAGAAAACTGTCATGTAAAAATCGGTTTGTTGTAAAAATAATGGAACTAGGGTATATATCTGGACCGGATGTATTGCTTGTGGTGAACTTTGTTAGAAACCCTGAAAATAGTTCTAAGGTAAGGCGAAAATCAAATTTTATTTCAGACAAGATATATGTACTTACTGTTGTTAGAAAAGTGAATACTGAGATGATGATGATTTTGTGGTTAATTCTTGGGAGCTTATGACGGAAAAGCAGAGCGAGGAGAAAGAGGCCTACTCCCAGAAGAATGTATACGTAGTGAAACTGTATTGATGTTCCCCAACCGAGGGTTGTTAAGATTAGACCTCGTTTGTCTTTTTTAAAAAATAGTAAATTTAAACCGAGATAAAATATTAGTACCGGAATGACTGCCAATGGTTGGTGGCTAATAAAAAGAGAATACTGTGATTGTTCATATGAGACTGCAAAAAACAAAGCAGTTATTAAACCAATGTATCGGTTGAACATTAAGGAGCCAATAAGAAAGACCAGGAATATTCCTAATGCATTAAAGATTCGCAGGAATGCTGCTACTATCTCCGGGCTGTTTCCTCCGAGCCAGTATAGTGGTGCATAAACGTAAAAGATTAATGGACCAGGAAAGAGTTTGTCGCTTGCTGCAGAGGGAGGGCCGACTATCTTAAAATCTCCTTTTAAGATTTCTAGAGATGTGAAAGAATCACGTGCTTGGTCATACGCGAAGTAAATATTTTGGGGGAAGTACAAAAAGCGGATTATCAATCCAATGAAGAAAATTAGAAATATTAATTTGTTGTTTCTTGGGAAGTTTCTCATTCTGTTGTTATCTAGCGAAGAACTTGCCTCCTAGGCTTAGGTAGATTGCTAAATCGCGTAGAATTGAAAGTCCGTATACAAGTGATCTAGTGAGGTTTATAGAAGAGGCTTCAGGGAAGTATCGTACTGGGACTGGAGTTTCTCCGATTCTGGCGTTTCTGGCGATTGCGCCGAAAAGGATTTGTTGGTCGAAAACAAAATCATCTGAATATTTATGAAAGGGAATCTTTTGAAGGATTTCTCGACTGTAAGCTCTGAATCCGGTGTGGTACTCAGAAAGATTCTGGCCTAATACGAGGTTTTCCGCAAGGGTTAAGAACCTGTTGGCAGTGTATTTCCAGGCGGGCATCCCTCCTTTTAATGCTTCTTCTCTGGTTCTGATTCGTGATCCCAGCATGACATCAAATCTTTTTTGCAAGATTGGGCGGATTAATTCGCCGGTTAGACTACTGTCATATTGGTAGTCCGGATGGATCATTACCACAATGTCTGCTCCTTCGGAAAGTGCTAGTGTGTAGCAGGTTTTTTGATTTCCTCCGTATCCTCTGTTTTGGGGATGAACTGTGACCTTAAGACCAAGTTTTTTGGCGATTTTTACTGTGTGGTCGCTTGACCCATCATCTACAACTATTACTTCATCCACGGTGCCTTTGGGTATGTCTTTATATGTCTTAGCTATGGTTCTTGCGGCGTTATATGCTGGCATTACTGCGATGATTTTAGGTTTTCGCATGATTTTTCCTCCATAGGAAGAGGAGGGCTAGTATTGAAAAGATGCTAGTTAGTTTACTTATCTTTATTAAAAATGTCTCTTCGAATTTTACCACTATATTGTGCTGTCCGGCTTGGGTCTCAAATTGGATCCTTCCACTTTTTTCTTTTGTAAAGGCCTTTTTTTGTTCGTCTTCATAGAGAACTATACCGGGAAAGACTAGGTGTTTAATGGTTACTGTTGTTTTTTCTGGAGCAGAAAAGGAAAACGCTAGAAGATTTGTGTTTCTTATTATTTTTTCTGGTTTAATATTTTCTGGTTCTATTAGAGGTACCTGGGGACCATAGATTAGGTTTAAGTTAGCAGTAAGTGGGAGGTATTCATGGAAAGAGTTTGTTGTTGTTTCTGCTGCAACATAGTCGGGAACAGAAAACGAAGTATACATATTGACTCTCAGATGGTTGCGGTTTGTATAAAATGCTATAGCAAGCAAACTTGTGAATAAAAGAATTTTAAGTTTTTTGTTGGTAATAACATAGAGCGTTCCGCTCAAGATTGATGCTGTAAAAGTTGCAGGCAGCATAAACATAGTTGGAGAATCTAGAGTGATGACTTTACTTAGAAGATCCCAAGCGGGGTGTGAGTAGTCGAGTATTGCGAAAATACTAAGTGCAAATCCGACTAATGAAGAAAGGATTAAGGGTGTAAATTTTTTATAGATCGATTCATTGACTAAGAATGTAAAAGTGGTTTTTAGTTTTTTGAACTCTTTAAATAAGAGAAACCACGTTACTACTAGTACTGAACTTAAAACAGTTAGCCATTGAGCGATGCCGATTTGCAGAGAGAAAGCACCTTCTTTGATGCTTTCTTTGTAAATTCCATAACCCCATTTGGAATAGATAAGTTGTGAGAAGTTTGCAAATCCGTGTTGGTAAAGATTGTCAAATGCGCCGGTTGAGACTTGTGTGAATTTACTGTAATAAACTGCGGGTATTAGATAAAAAGCTGACAGGCCGATTCCTAGAAGTAGCCCTTTTCCCGTAGCGGCTTTGTTGGTTTTTTGTGAAGACAGAATGAACAAAAATAGTATAGGAATAATTGAGAGGGTGGTCATCAGATGGGAAAGCAGTAGAGTACTTAATCCTACTGCTGTGAGTATTATTCCCGATCGTGTGGTTTTGTTGTTTGAAGTTTTTAATATTCCCAAGAACAGGAGAGGTAGGAAAGTGAATATGAAGGCTGTGCCGATAGAGCCGTAGACAAAAATAGTAACAAACCTGTAGGGTGCCCAGAGATAGAGCAGACTTGAAAGCAGGCTTGCCAATTTATTTTTAAGTAGATTGAATGCAAATATGTACATAAAGATGCCAGATAGTAAATAGGAGATTACAAAGAGGGTTTTTAGGGAAATGGGTATGCTGTTGCTGATCCACAAGATGGGTAAGCCTATTATCCAGGGTAGATGGTAGGAGAAGAAAAATAGAGGGTAACCTAACCCGTGAGCTAGTGTTCCAATCCAGTAGGGTGGGTATTGACCTTCGCTTACTGCTTTTTGGTAGTGGTAAAACCGTGCAACTTGATGCCAGATATCGTGGGCTGAAAAAAGGCTGGTATGGAAGAGGGCCTTTGTGCCTATTAAGGCAAAGACTAAGATTAAGGTGAGAGGAATAGTGTGCTTTCTCACAAGGTAATTCTACTCTTTTGTGATTTGCTGAGGTATTATATTTTTATGATGGTGGAGAAGATTGACTCCTTAAAAACTTCTACTGTGGTACTTATTATCGCAATTGTTGGGTTTTTGGCTTTTGCGAATATGCTTGGCAATGAGTTTGTATGGGATGACGAGGAACTTATTGTCGGAAATTCTGCACTTTTGCAACTTAGAAACGTGCCAGCTCTTTTTTCTCAATCAGTGTTTAATACTGGTGGGCCGAGCCTTTCAGGATGGGTTTATCGCCCGTTGCTTATGACCTTTTTCTCGTTGATTAATAGTTTGTTTGGATTGTGGCCGCCTGGTTTCCATCTAGTTCAACTTGCTTTTCATCTTACTAATGCGAGTCTCTTGTTTGTTCTATTAAAGAGGCTTTTGGGAGAGGTGAATAGGAAATTTGCAAAACCAGTTGCTTTTTTAATGGCGTTGATTTTTGCTGTTCATCCGGCTGGTGTCGAGGCAATATCTTATATTGCTCAACTTCCAGAATCTCTTCATACTTTTTTTGTGTTACTCTCATTTATCTTACTGCTTAATTCACTAGACTGTCCTTCGAGGAATCGCTTGGTTGTGGTAGGATTTCTTTTTTTGCTTGGGTTGTTAACTAAAGAAAATGCGGTTGTATTTTTACCCATAGTTTTTTTCTATTTATTTTTGTTTGCAAGGGAAAAGCTTAAGGTATGGGGGTCTCTTTTTGTCGGTAGTTTTATTACCTACCTTGGAATAAGATTTGTTTTTTACGGGATTCAAACTGAAAGACCACATTTTATTGCGCCGATATCTGATGCAAGTTTTTTTGAGAGATTGCTGACAGCTCCTTTTATATTCTTTACTTATTTAAAGATATTCTTTTTCCCTAATGTCTTATCAATTGCACAACATAATGTTATAAAGGACATGGTAGATAGTTCCTTTTTGGTTTCTCTGGTAGTTGTAGTTTTGTTTTGTTTAGTTTGCTTAGGGATTATATACAAGAAAAAATCTAAACTCGGGCTTTTCTTTTTTGTTTCTTTTCTTATCTCGCTTGGACCAACTCTTAATATAATAATGCCTCTTGATATGTCTATAGCGGAACATTGGTTTTATTTTCCAATGACTCTCTTGATTGGGTTTTTGAGTGTGGTAGTGATTTCGACTAAGTTTTTGGTAAAACATTCTTCGGTTTTTGTAGTGGTTCTGTCAATGTTAATTGTTTTATTGGCAGGAAGAACCGTTGTGCGCAATGCAAACTGGAAAAATGGCCTTACGCTTTACGGACATGATTTGCAATATCAACCAAATAATTTTGATTTAGAGAATAATTATGGTGTTGAAATTTTTAGAGTGGGGAGAGCGGAGGAGGCATTAGTTCATTTTCAAAAGTCAGTAGAATTGCGTCCTCAATGGGATGTGTCAAATAATAATTTGGGGGCGGTATACGAACGTTTAGGAGACATTGGAAACGCGAAAGTTTATTACAAGCGATCAGTGCAACTTTCAGATTACTATATTGCTTATGATAATCTTTCTTCTTTGTTTGCTAAAACAGAGGAGCCGGATGAGGCGTTGAAATTTTTGGATGTGGCAATACGCAAGTTTCCGAACAGCGAACGTGTGAATAGTGCTTTGGCAATTACTTATTATAAAAAAGGTAATGTTGAGTCTGCTCTATACTTTGCTCGACAGGCAGTTTCTGTTTCTCCTACACAGCAGAATTTGTTTATATATGACACTATACTAAATAAGAAGAAGCTTGAGTTGTGATTTAGGGTGGTGCTTGATGAATGTTCTTAAGTGCGGTAACATTGTGGTGTAAATATGCGATATTCAGATCTTTTTCCAAAGACGCGAAGAAATGCACCTAAAGAAGCGGAGTCTTTGAACCATCGGATTCTTGTTCGCGGGGGTTTTATAGATCAACTTATGAGTGGTTCTTGGACCCTTCTTCCGTTGGGTTTTAAAGTGGTTCAAAAGGTAGTCGATATTATTCGGGAGGAGATGAATGCAACGGGTGCACAAGAAGTTTTAATGCCCCTGTTGCATCCTAAGGAGATTTGGAATCAGACAGGTAGGTGGGAAACGGCTCGTGATGTGATGTATCAGTTTAAGGATTCTAGAGACCGTGAGTATGCACTTTCGTTTACACATGAAGAAGTCGTAATGGACTTAGTAAGAAAACACCTTCGATCATACAAGGATTTGCCAATTAAGATTTATCATTTTTCTACTAAGTTTAGAAATGAACCAAGAGCAAGATCTGGTATATTACGAGGTCGAGAGTTTCTTATGAAAGATTTGTATAGTGTTCATTCTAATGAAGAAGATATGTATAAGTACTACTGGGAAGTGAAAGATGCATATCTTCGATCTTTTGGAAGAATTGGTTTTAAGGACGTTAAGGTGGTGGAGGCAGCGGGCGGTGTTTTTACAGATAAACATACTCACGAATTTCAGGTGTTATCAGAAGGTGGGGAGGATGTTGTTTATTATTGCGACAGATGCGATTGGGCGCAGAATAAAGAAATTTTTCAAGATAAAGCTGGAGATTCTTGTCCGTCCTGTAAAAAAGGAAAGGCTGTAGAAGCTCGTTCTATTGAGGTGGGGAATATTTTTCCACTGGGTGTATGGTATGCAGAGAAGATGGGTGTTTATTTCATTGACGAGGATGGGAGACAAAAGCTTCCTTGGTTTGCAAGTTATGGTATAGGTCCTTCGAGGATACTGGGTACGTTGGTTGAAGTTTACGGTACTGAAAAAGGGATGCTTTGGCCCGATTCAGTATCTCCCTTTACTGTTCACCTTATAAACATTAACACAGATGCCTTGTTTGTGTATGAGCAGTTGCAGAAGGTAGGTATAGATGTTCTATATGATGATAGAGATGTTTCTGCTGGGGAGAAATTTGCCGACAGTGATCTTATAGGGATTCCGATAAGACTTGTTGTTTCCAAAGAGACAGGCGAGAAAATTGAATGGAAGAGACGAGATACTGAGGAAATAGAAATTTTGGGAATTGAAGATGTGATAGAAAGATTAAAAAACAAGTAATGCAAGATTTTTCTAGAGATGTTATCGAAAACAATAACTTCCTCTTGCTGGAAAAGGAGTGGATGCAGTAAAAAGAGTTTAGTGATTCCTTACTCTAAGCTAGGAAAGTATTTTATAGCCTCAAGAATCCTTTTTCTTCTTTTTGCCTTTCTTGCGATTTTTTTTGTTCCACTTCAGGAGGGGTATATCGGGAGGCAAGTTTCTACTCAGGAAGCTTCCTTTTTAACGTGGTCTTGGGCTAATTTTGATGGTAGGCATTTTATAAATATTGCAAGGCTTGGCTATAGAAATTTTGATTTTGCATACTTTCCTTTATACCCGATCTTGATTTCCTTACTTGGTTATATAGTACCGCATGTTTGGGCGGGAATTATTATTTCCACTGTTGCCTTGGTGTTGGCAATTTATGTTGTATATAAACTAATTGAACTTGATTTTAGCAAGGAGACTGCCAATTTAGCAGTGTTTTTAATTCTTCTTTTTCCATTAAGTTTTTTTTATCATTCGGTTTATCCGGATTCACTTTTCTTGCTTTTTTCAACTACCTCTTTTTATTTTGCAAGGAAAGACAAATGGTGGTTGGCTGGGATTTTTTGCGGGTTGACTATCGTAACAAGATTATCGGGTGTTGCACTAGTAACCGCTTTAGCAGTTGAGTGGTATCTGCAATACAAGAATAGACCTCTTTATTTAAATAAACTGGTTGGTGCCTTGACACTAGGAACATCGGGCCTTGTTGGTTACATGGTTTACCTGTGGTACTACTTTGGTGACCCGCTTCTGTTCCAAAAATCGATGAGTGCTTGGAATCAAGGTGCTTGGGTGTTTCCTCCACAGGTAGTTTTTAGATATCTTAAGATTTTCTTTTTCGTTAACAAAAATCTTGTAGTTTATTGGATAGCAGCTTTGGAATTTGTAAGTTTTTTTGCTTATTTGCTACTCGCGTTTTTTGTGTATAAGAGAGTAAGGAGGTCTTATGGGGTGTTTATGTTTGTTCTTCTTTTATTGGTAACTTTTACAGGAACTTTTGCGGGAACTCCACGCTACATGCTTCATCTTTTCCCAGGTTTTATAGGAATGTCTTTGATTTTTCAAAAAAGTAATGTGGTGAAGTATGGCTTATTAGTATTATTCTTGGCGCTTGGTTTTGTGTTGACAGGCTTATTTACTCGGGGCTATTTTGTTGGGTAATACAAAAGTGCTAAAATGAAATGTGATAGATTCACTGCCCCAGGATATACTAGTTAATTTGCCTGCATTTGAAACCCTAGATCCCTCTGTTCTTAAGATAGCGTTTGTTGTAGTGTTTGTTTTTATTTTCCTCCTTCTTCTTGCTTTCACTCGTCATCATATAATTCACACGTCGCTTAAGGGGTTGAGAGCTGGGTTGATAACGGGAGTTCTTGGTGTACTTATTATAGAGGGTGCTCTTCTTGTTGTGGTTAAAGATTATATTCTTGGAGAAAAAGCCGCTGTATTGCCTCAGAATGTGCAGACTGTTCTTGAAGATAGCAGGTCTAGTGTGACTAAGGTTATGGGTACAAGCACTGAGAGAAAGAGGCCGACTGCGCAAGAAGTAGTTTCTGATTATAAGATTTTGTCTCCAATAGACGCGGAGCTTGTTCGGAGTTCTGTTTGTAAACAAGAAGATGGGTATTGATTTTGTCTGGAAAGCTTTATTATTATTGTCAGCTGGTGCGTTGGGTGCTTTGGTGTTGGTTAAGGTTTTGTCTCCAGGTTCTACCAATCCGGTTCTGGGTCAGAAGGTTTCGATTAGTGAGCGAGTAAGAAGTACTGTGCAAAAGCAAGAGAAAGATCAGATAAATTCTATTAAGAGTAGAATTGTGGATAAAGTTTTGCCAGCAATTACTGAAAATCCTATTCTTTCACCAATTCTCCGGACGTCGCGGGAAGTAGAGGAAGCGGTCCAAACGGTTAGGAGTTTACCTGACGACCAAAAGAATGCGATTTGTCAGCAAGTTTGTCAGTAGCCTCTCTTGCTTGTTGTATTAGGTGGTAAAATGTCATTCATATGGAATCGTTGCGCGAAAAATTAGGTGAGTTGAGGGGCCGTTTGGGTGTGCTTCTTACTGCTTCAGATTTGGACCAGAAGCGCAAAAGTTTGCGGGAACTTGAAGCGCGAGCGATAAAACCTGACTTTTGGGATGATGCTGAACAAGCAAGAGGGGTGATGTCGGAGATAAGCGTGCTTCAAGAGGAAATTGCGATTCTAGAGGGTTTGGAGCAGCAAATTTCGGATGCTTTTTCTGTTGTAGATGAGCCTGAACTTGAGCAAGAGTTATACGAAGCGATTGGAAAAATAAATAGAGATATTTCCCGGCTTGAGGTTTCTACTTTTCTTTCTGGTGAATACGATAAGAATGATGCGATTCTTGCAATTCATTCTGGCCAGGGTGGAACGGAAGCTATGGATTGGGCACAGATGCTTTTTCGTATGTATGTGAGGTATGCACAGAGTAGAGATTGGAAAGTGGAGGTTTTGGAAGAGAATTCGGGTGAGGAAGCTGGAATAAAATCTGCAACTCTTCTTGTCTCTGGTCGTTGGGCGTATGGTTATTTACGGGGAGAATCGGGTACTCATCGGCTTGTTCGACAATCACCTTTTAATGCGGATAAATTGCGTCAAACATCGTTTGCTTTGGTTGAAGTGTTGCCGAAGATTGAGGAGGCCCCGGATATAGAGATAAAGGAGGATGATCTCGAGTGGCAGTTCTTCCGCGCCTCAAGCCAGGGTGGGCAGAATGTGCAAAAGGTTTCAACAGCTGTAAGGGTTGTACACAAGCCAACTGGAATTATTGTTACTTCTCAGACTGAGAGATACCAGGAACAAAACAGGAAGATAGCCTTGAGTCTTTTGCGGGCAAAGCTTTGGTTGCGACAAAAGATACAGAGGGAGGAGAATCTTAAGGAGATTAAGGGGGATTATCGTCCTGCTGCTTGGGGTACACAAATTCGTTCGTATGTGCTGCATCCATACAAAATGGTTAAGGATTTGCGTACTAGCGTTGAGACTGGTGACACAGAGGGAGTTTTGGATGGGAAACTTGATGAGTTTATCGATGCAGAGCTTCGCTTATTGGCCGGTGTTTAAAAGGGTGTTGTTGCAATTTCTTTAATTGTGGTATATTAAAGTGATGGTAGATCAAAATGTTCCTTTGGGATCAGTTCCCCAGGAGGGAAATTTGCTAAAAGATATTCTGTTGCCTTCTGTACTTATACTTTTTGTGATAACAGTAGGGATAGGAACTGGTTGGAAGCTGTCGGGGAGTACGAGTTTCATTCCTGGTTCTGTGTTGAACTCTAATGCGAAAGCCCCTGATCCGGGGAAAGAAGTTGGGTCTAAGGATGAGAAGACTTTTAGGGATAGGGCGGAGGGTGTTATGGAAAAGGGGGGAGTGGATGGAGAGGGGACACATCATTTGACTCGAGATGGTGGACCGTCACAAAATGTTTACTTAACATCTTCGGTGGTTGATCTTGACCAGTTTGTGGGTAAAAAGGTTGAAGTTTGGGGAGAAACGTTTAATGGTGAGAAAGCTGGGTGGTTGATGGATGTGGGGCGAATTAAAGTTTTAGAGTGAGCCTCCTTAAGTAGAATATATGTTTGTGTATGATCAAGTTCGAGAATGTAACGAAAAAGTTTGGTTCTACTGTAGCACTTGAAGATATTTCCTTCGAAATAGAAAAGGGAGAGTTTGTATTTTTGACTGGTCATTCTGGTAGTGGAAAAACTACCCTGATTCGTCTTTTATTGAGGGAACTTTCTCCGACTTCAGGCAAGATTTTAATAGAAGGTAAAGAGTTGGGTATGGTGAGAAAGCATGAACTCCCTTTTTACAGGAGAAAGGTAGGTGTTGTTTTTCAGGACTTCAAGTTGTTATCTAATATGACGGTTTATGAGAATGTGCGTTTGGCTTGTGAGATTGATGGCCACGTAAGCGATGTTGAAGAGAAAAAGATTCAAGAGGTGTTGCACGAGGTTGGTATGACAGCTAAGCAAGGTCTTTTTCCACGACAGCTTTCTGGGGGTGAAACACAACGGGCGGTTATTGCTCGAGTTTTGGTTATGCAGCCGAAAGTGATTTTGGCTGATGAACCCACTGGCAATCTAGATCCTCAAACTGCACGGCAAATTATCGATCTTCTTGAAAAAGCCAGTGAAGGGGAGACTACGGTTCTTGTTGCTACACACAACGCTCTTATAGTTAATGATCTCAAGCGTCGTGTAATACAGCTTAAAGAAGGTAAGTTAGTTGGAGATTGTAAAAAGGGAAAGTATATTGATTAATATGCATACTGCCTGGAAACATATTAGGCGTTCTCCTTATCAAGCACTTACTGCGGTGTTTATAATGACGCTGACCTTTTTTGTAGCAACTGTGTTGGTTGTGTTGGCTTACGGTACTTCGACTGTTTTGCGTTACTATGAAACTCGGCCTCAAGTTATAGCCTATCTTAAGGCGGACGTAACTCCTTCTGATGTTTCTTCGCTCCAGGTGAAACTTGAGTCGGATTCGAGGGTGGAGGGAGTGAAGTATGTTTCAAAAGAGCAAGCTTTGGATATATATAAGCAAGCTACTTCTAGTAATCCACTCCTTGCGGAATTTGTAAGTCCTAAGATATTTCCTGCTAGCTTGGAGTTTTCTGTTCGTGATCTTGCTTTTGCGCAAGAAGTTATTTCCCAGCTTGGTGAAGAAGCGACAATAGAGGAAGTTGCGTTTACTGCTAATTTAGGTGATTCTAAAAATTTAAATCAAGTTGTGGAGAGATTAAGTAGTGTGGCTAATTACGTTAGGATAGGAGGAGCAGTGGTTTTGGGCTTTCTTCTTGCGTCATCCTTTCTTGTACTTTTGATAATTATTGGGATGCGGATATCTTCTAGGCGGGAGGAGATAGAAATACTTCAGTTGATAGGGGCAACCTCTGGTTTTATCAGGAGCCCTTTTATTCTAGAAGGCATGTTTTATGTTGTTGTGGGAAGCGTTGTTGGTTGGCTTTTGACTCTTTTGCTAACTCTTTATGTGTCGCCGTCGTTGATTTCCTTTTTTCAGGGAGTTCCTTTTTTACCACAGGATCTTTTTTCTTTGTTGGAACTTTTTGGGGTAGTGCTTGCTGGAGAGTTTTTGCTTGCTATAATACTGGGTGCTTTAGGTAGTTTAATAGCGATTAAGAGATATCTTAAAATATGATATGGGTTTTCGAAAAATTCATTTAAACAGAATACTTCTTGTAGTTTTTACCTCATTTGCAATTGCACTTTTGTCATTTTCTCAGGTAATAGATCCGCCTCTAACTTTGGCGCTGGAGAATGAGTCGCCCGACCAAAAACTTGAGAGGATAAGAAAGCAGATTGAGGAAGCACAAAAGCTTCTTGATCAAACAAAACTTCGGAAAGTAACTCTTCAAAACGAGATTGTATACCAGGATCAGCAAATTCAGCTGACTACACTTAAGATTCAAGAAACCGAGGAGGAAATAACTGCTCTTACGGGACAGATTAGTCGCTTGGAGAACGCGTTGACAGACTTGTCGGAGATTTTTACACAACGTGTTGTAGAGACTTACAAAATAAAGAGGTTGGGGGATTCTCTTACATTACTTATTTCTTCGAGTAATGTTTCAGATTTTATTTCGCGTTTTTATTACCTTCAAAAAATTGCTCAACAGGATAGAAATACTTTAATCCAGATGCAGACCACTCAGACAAATTACGAGGGACAGAGAGAGAAGAGAGAGGAGTTACGTAAAAAGTTGGAGGGTCAAAAAACTCAATTGGCAGCTCAAAAGATCCAAAAACAGAATCTTTTGGAGGTTACAAAAAATGACGAGAAGCGCTTCCAACAAATGTTATCGGCGGCTAGGGCGGAGCTGGAGGCTATTCAGGCAATTATTGCTGGTCGGGGGAAGGAGACAGAGGTGGGTAAAGTTAGTGCGGGGCAAAGGATTGCTTCGATGATACCTGGTACTTCCTGTAATTCTAGTGGGACCCACCTCCATTTTATAGTTAGTCAAAATGGGGCAACGCAAAATCCGTTTGGGCATCTAAGGGGAGGAATAGATTATGAAAATTGTTCGGGTTCAGGTGCTTGTTCGGAAGGGGATCCATTTAATCCTAGTGGTTTTTGGGATTGGCCGATAAGTCCCAAAATCCGCTTTTTCCAAGGTTACGGATCTACGTGGGCGGTTACAAATACTTGGGTTGGAGGTATTTATAAGTTTCACAATGGTATTGATGTAAATAGTGCATCTTCTAGTGAAGTAAGAGCAGTAAGGTCTGGAACACTTTATAGGGGAAGTTATGCTGGTAGTAGTTGTAGTCTAAGGTACGTTCGGGTAGATCACGAAGATTCAGATTTAGATACGTTTTATTTGCATGTGGATTATTAGGTGAGAATGCTGAAACTTTTTAGGGCGACAATAATAAGTGGAATATTATTTTTTTTGATGGTTTCTCCTGCTTTTGCTGCTTTCGCCATCAGCGGTGTACCTGCAAGTATAACTTCTGAGCAGGAGTTCCAGGTTACGGTTTCACTATCCATTAGCGGTTCTGCTGGTAACGTCTACTACTTGAGAGCTGCCTTTGCTCATCTGGACACCCCGAGTTCATATTTTGGTTACACAAAGGATAATGTCGGTGCTTGGTACAATGGAACACCATCGATCGATCACACAAAGTTTTACCAAGTTACAATGGACTCTTCAGGAACTTGGAATGGAACTGTTTCAGTTAAACCGGATTCACAAAGTTCTGCTTTCAAAGGTTCTGGAGATTATACACTTAAGGTGGGGAGGTATACGGCGGCAGGTAGTGGTCCAACTTGGTCTGATGATTCGGTAACCATAACGATCTCTGCACCACCCACTTCTACTCCTACACCAACATCTACCCCGACGCCTACTTCCGGGCCTACGTCAACTCCTACTCCGACTAATACTCCCACCCCTACGATGGGAAGTTTGGCGACTCCGACGCCTACTCGGGTGCCTACGAAAAAACCGACTCCTACTCCGACTAAAGAATCCGTTGAGGAAGAGGACGGAGAAGTCTTTGTACTTGGTGCTCAAGACGTAAGTGCTTCTGTGACATCTACGCCGGAAGTAGTGGTTGAGGCGACAACTTCTGCGCAAGGAAAGAATTGGAAAACTCCTGTGTTTGCTGGTGTTTTGATAGTTGCTGGTGTTTCTCTTATTGGAATTTCTGCTTATTCCTTCCTTGCGAAGGGTAAAACTGGTAGAATTATGTGAGTATGAAGCATGTGGTGTATTGGGTGCCGGTTTTTGTTTGGGCCGGCGTTATTTTTTTCTTTTCATCTTTGCAGGTGGAGATTTCTCCTGAGTTTGATTTGCAAGATTTTTTGGTTAAGAAGACTGCTCACATTATTGAATATGCAATTCTTTTTACACTTATCTATAGAGCTTTAATCAATGCGGCTGGTTTTACTGTTAGCAAGTCATTCAAGGTTGCATTTATACTTATTTTTCTTTATGCAATAAGTGATGAGTATCATCAATCGTTTACTCCAGGGAGAACTCCAAGCATACGAGATGTTGGTTTTGACAGTTCAGGGGCTGTTCTTGCGTGGATAGGATTATGGAAGTATTTACCAAAAGCGCCCAAGAAACTTTTGAGTTGGGCAAGAACTTTGCAGCTTCTTTAAAAGGCGGGGAGGTAGTAGCTCTTGTGGGAGATTTAGGGAGCGGTAAGACTACATTTGTTCAAGGTCTTGCTCGTGGTTTAGGAATAAAAGAGAGAATTTTGAGCCCCACTTTTATTTTGATGCGCCAGTACGATATAAAAACCAAAAATCAAAACAAAAATGCTTCCTTCGGAAGGGCAAAACTTAAAAATTTGTACCATATTGACTTGTACCGATTGGTTGGGAATATTGAGCAAGAATATAGAAGTCTTGGGTTGGAAGAAATTGTAGGGGAGAAGGAAAATATAGTTGTGATTGAGTGGGCGGAGAAGGTGAGGGGGTTGCTGCCTGCTGATACGATTTGGATTAGGTTTGGGATTGTGGGTGAGGATGGCAGAAAGATTATTATTAAGCGATAACGCTATGGAGCTATAGAGCTATGAGGCTATGAAGCTATATATAGATACAAGCAATTCTGAAGAGATTGTTGTGGGTGTAGATCATGAGCTTATTCACGACACGGCTCGAGAGCAGAGAGCGCAAAGGCTTTTGGGTTTGATAAGAGAAGAACTAGAAAAAAGGAATTTGGGGTTAGAGGATGTAACTGAGATAAAAGTTAATACTGGCCCAGGTTCTTTTACAGGTCTTAGAGTTGGTGTGGCAGTTGCTAATTCCCTAGGGTGGTCTTTGGGAGTGCCTGTTAACGATAAAGATATCAGTGGGGATGGTCCAATAGAGCCGCGATACGCAAACACTTAAAGTGTGCTATAACTTATAAAGAGATGTCTTTTTTCGGAACATTAGTCCATCTTTTTATACCGCATTCAAGTAACAACCATAGAGCCAAATTTCTTCATCCTTTCTTTGTCGGGATTTTTATTTCTGTTTTTGTAGGTAGCCAGTTACTCGCATCATTTTTGCCTTTTTTTGCGCCTATTGTTTTAGGATATTCCTCGAAAATAACACCGGAGAAGATAGTTGAGCTTACTAACCAAGAAAGGACAAAAAGTGGCCGGAAGGTTTTGCAGATGGACGATGATCTTAATAGAGCTGCTCTTCTTAAGGCTGCGGATATGTTCGCGAGGGACTATTGGGCTCACAACTCGCCAGATGGGCAAGAACCTTGGCATTTTTTTATAGAGGCTGATTATCAGTATAAATATGCGGGGGAAAATTTAGCTCGGGATTTTACGAAAGATGAAGATGTGGTTCTAGCTTGGATAGCATCTCCTTCTCATAAGGAAAACTTGCTTTCGTCACGTTATGAGGATATGGGGATTGCTGTTGTTGAAGGGGAGTTGGGGGGGATAAAGACAACGCTAGTTGTTCAGTTATTTGGAACAAGGATTAATTTGGCGGCTGTGTTGCCGAGAGTAGAGGCTCAGACTGAGAAATCTTCGGTTGTACCATATTTGAATTTGGGCAGCGAGCAAGTAGCAGGTAAAATTGTGAGTATTTCGCCGTTTTCTATTAAAAAGTCTTTGGCGATTTTCCTTATTTCTGTTTTTGTTTTTATTTTTGTTTTAGACATACTTCTTATTTCCAGGAACAATGTACAAAGACGCTCGTCAAGAAGTTTTGCACATCTTTCCTTTTTGGTAGTGATACTTGCAATAGTTTTGCTTTCGCGTTCGGGGGTTATAATGTAGAAGCTATTTCAAAATGAAAAATGTTTTTCACGATATTACTCGTCATATGCCCCATTATCTGAGTCTTTTTGGGATAGTTGGGCTGGGGTGCTTAGGGCTTATAGTCTTTTCTTATGATCAGGGTTTTCGAATGGCGGTGACTGTTGCCTTGGGTGCGGCCTTTGTTGCTTGGGGGGTGGTTCATCATTGGTTGCACGATGACTTGCATTTTAAGATTGTACTTGAATACCTTTTTACAGCGATCTTGGGAGTTATTGTTCTTCTTTCGCTCATTTGAAAGGAGATGTGAAGTAGGCGATTTAGCTTCGAAATATGCTATACTACTCTTATCTTAATATGGGTGGTGATACGGGTGAAAAATTTATTAGTCCTACCTTGGGTGAGTTATCGATAAGTGAAGTTGTTAATGAGGTCTGCAAGTTTGTAGGTCTTGATTGCTATGCTTTCTACCGTCTTATTATAGGTACTGACTCTCAAACCAGAAAATCAAACAGCGAGGCAGAGATTGATTTTGTTACTGCAATTGTTATTCATAGACGAGGGAGCGGAGGCCGTTATTTTTGGATACGAGAAAGACAGAGGAAACACTACGTGCTAAGGCAAAAGATATATACCGAGACTGCCAAGTCGCTTGCGCTTGCCGAGGAACTTGTGCCTTTGATAAGAAGTAAGATACCTCCGGGTGTCTATGATTTGGAAATTCATATAGACGTAGGGACTGTGGGGCCGACGAGGGAGATGATAAAAGAGGTTGTGGGAATGGTTACTGGTAGTGGTTATACTGCAAAAACAAAACCTGAGTCATATGGGGCTTCATCTGTTGCGGATAGACATACATGATGAGTTAGCTATTTTAGGAGGTCTGGGCGGTTTTGACGAGTTCGTTCGATTGAAGCGCTCTTTTTCCACCCCTCAATTTTTTTGTGGTTCCCTGACAGAAGAGTTTCTGGTACTTTCCACCCTTTAAAATCTTCAGGTCTTGTGTACTGTGGATACTCCAGTAAACCACTCGCTTTGCTCGGGACTGTTTTCTGCGAAAATAAATTTTCAGTTAATCCAGAAAATGACTCGAACTGTGTGGCCTCGACTTTTGCAAGAACCCCAGGGATTAACCTGACTACTGCGTCGACGATTACCATTGCGGGGAGTTCTCCGCCTGTTAGAACATAGTCTCCTATTGAAATTTCTTCGTCTATCAGGTGTTCGCGTACTCTGTGATCGACTGTTTCATAGTGACCTGCGATAAGGATTAGGTGGTCAAGTTGTGCAAACCCTCTTGCTTTTTCCTGGTTAAAAACTTTTCCACCGGGATCAAGTAGAATTGTTTTTCGTTTTGCCTTTTTCGTTTTGCGTTTTAGCTCTGTGAGAGCTTTATATAAGGGTTCTACCATTAAGACCATGCCAACTCCACCTCCGTAGGGTTTGTCGTCCACTGTTTTGTGTCGACCTTTAGCCCAATCTCGTAGATTGTGGATATTGATTTCCACTAGTGACCTGTCCTGCGCTCGCCGGATAATACTTTCCCTGAACGGACCCTCAAACATTTCAGGAAACAATGTTAGGATATCTATATATTGCGTATGGTATATTTTACCATTACCGTTGGTACTTGTGATACATTTGGTGTCTGTGTTACCTTTCTATCATGCGACTTGTGATAGTTATTCCCACTTATAACGAGAAAGAGAATATAGTAAACCTTTTGCACAGGATCAATTTAACTTTTCGTGATATACGCGGTTGGACGTTGCGGGTTTTGATTGTTGATGACAATTCTCCTGATGGAACTGCGGATGCTGTGAGAGATGTTATGAGACGTAATAGAAAAGTGTTTTTGTTATCTCGGAGTAAAAAAACTGGTTTAGGAGGGGCATACTTTTCGGGTATGGAAAGGGCGTTTAAGGAGATGGGTGCTGATGTAGTTGGGATAATGGACGCTGATTTATCGCACAACCCTGCCTATATTCCCGCTTTCTTAGGGAAGATACAGAGAGGATATGAGTTTGTGGTTGGGGCTCGGTATGTTCGAGGGGGTTCGATTCCTTCTGATTGGCCGTTATATCGGAAATTTCTTTCGGTATTTGGTAATACTATGGTTTCGGTTTTTCTTGGTAAGACTACACTAACTGATTGGACGTCCGGATATCGCTTTTTTAATAAAGACGTGTATGTGAAGGTGAGGCCTGAGATAATTGAAGATCGTGCGGAGTATAGGGGGTATACGTTTAACATTTCTTTTGCGTATCATGCTGTGAGTGAGGGTTTTAAGATTGGCCAGGTTCCTATTAAGTTTTCCGATAGGAAAAAGGGGAAATCGAAACTTGGGTTGGAGTATCTTTTCCACACCCCTATTTTTTTATTGAAGACTCGACTTTCTATATTGAGAAAAGGTATAGTGAAAAGATCGAGAGTTGTAATTAGAGTTTGTTCCAGAACTCAATCTGTGGGGCCTGTCGGGAGCTCGTCCTCGGCCCGTATATCCTCGTCCGCCAGCTGGCGGACTGCGGGCGCTCGGCGGGACTCCTCGTTCGAGTCTGAGCCTGAGGGCTCATCCCTCAGAGTCGAAGACCTCCGCTCCCGACACCCACTTAGAAATTTTTAGTATGAAAATTGTTGTTATTATTCCAACTTACAATGAGCGAGAAAATATTGGCCGGATGCTTGATATTTTGGTGAAAGATGAATTTTCCAAGATTAAAAACCATAAGATGGAGGTGTTGGTAGTTGATGGTCAATCCCCTGATGGTACCTCGGAGGTAGTTAATGAGAAGATGAAGAAATATAAGCAGGTTAATCTTCTTTTGACTAATAAGGGTGGTTTGGGTGCTGATTATGCGAAGGGAATGAAATATGCTATTGAGAAAATGAAAGCGGATGCGGTGTTTGAGTTTGATGCGGATTTTCAGCATGACCCAGGGGATATAAAGCGGTTAGTTGCGGCAATGGATCTTGGTGCTGATTATGTTATTGGATCTCGGTATATTCCCGGGGGGGCAATACCGAAAGAGTGGGGGATGCATAGAAAGTTCTTAAGTTTTTTTGGAAGTCTTTTTGCGCGAGTAGTTCTTCTTATGCTTAATGTTCATGATATGACTTCTGGTTTTAAGTTAACCAAGACTGAGTTTTTGAAGAAGGTGGATTTGGATCATTTGTTGTCAAGGTATTATGCGTACAAGATTCATATATTGCACGATGTAGTGAAACTTGGGGCCAAGATTGTGGAGGTGCCGATTGTTTTTTACGAAAGGAAAGAAGGTTCAAGCAAGATAAGTCGGAAGGATTTGTTTGACTCTTTTCGTGTGGTGATTTTGTTGAGGCTGCGTGATTCTAAACGTTTTATCAAGTTTGGCATAGTTGGGACGGTCGGTTATATGTTGAATGCTCTTGGGTTAGAGTTTTTCTCTGGGGTGAAGGTTACCCAGGATTTGGCAAATTTCTTTCTTGAGTGGAAGGGAAGTTGGCCTCTTAGTATAGCTTCTGAGCCTTCGGCTTGGGCGGCGGCTTTTGCCGCGGAGGTAGCTATATTGTCTAATTTTATCCTGAACAATTATTGGACGTTTGCTTCTAAGAGAATTACAAATCCTTTGCGTTTCCTTTGGAAGTTTAGCCATTTTAATTTGACGTCGGCGGGTGCTGTTGTGATACAGTTTTTGGTTGTTGGTTTAGCTGTTAGTTTGTTTGGTGACACTCCACTTGTGCGTCAGCTTTCTTTGGTTGTTGCAGTAGGGGTGTTTATCGTTCCGTATAACTATACGATGTACAATGTTTTTATCTGGAAAACATGGAAAGTTCCAGGGCTTCGGTGGCTACAGAATCGCAGAGTGGATTAGAGCAGGGGTCCCCAGTCTGCAATTGGAGTTACGTTGTTTGTTATAAAAGTAATAGAAAAAAGATAGATTGGTAGGAGTAGTAGTAATGAGATCCACTTGAATTCTGGGCTTTCTAGGACTTTGTGAAATGCTATAAAAAGGAATGGTATTATTGGTAGACTGTAACGTGCTATGTCTCTGTGGGATACAAATAAGAGAGATAGGAAGAATATGCCTACAAAGGATGCTATAGCGATTTGTTTCTGTTTAATTAAATAAACTACTCCTACTGCTGCGAATAGATAGATCCATATGACTTCTTCCAGCCAAAAAGTTCCCACCCAAGTTTGTTTGGGGTTGAAAATTTGAAAAGGTGGAAACATTAGGTGGACATTGTCGCCCGAGTTGAAATAGGCAAAAAAGTTGCCATATTGTTTGCCGTACCAAAAATAAAGTCCAACCAGACTTAAGGGAATTAAGAGAAGTGGGTAGGATTTCCACGGTAGTTTTTTGACCCATGCTGCTGCATTAGTTAGAGCTAGTTGATTCCAGGAGGAAACTATTATGGCTACAGTGTAAGAAAAGAATAAAAGTATTGCTGGAGGTTTAGTCCATTGGGCTAGAATTCCAAAAAGTGCGGCGAGCCAGAAGTTGTTTTTTCTAAAAAAGAAAATAGACGCCATGATTACCAGTAGGAACAGTGGTTCAGGAGAGCCGATGGAGCGGGTGATTAGCCAACGTGCAGGAAAAAATGAAAACAAAGTTGCTAACCATAAGCTGTGTTTTTGTAGTCCAATGTCTTCTAGTAAGAAGTAGAACATCCAGACTGCTAATATTGATGTTACTACTGTTACTGTGATCATTGCATATGGGTAACCCATAAAAGGAAAGGCTGTGGTGACACTTCTTATTAAGAGAGGGAAAAGAGGATAGTGTGCTGAGTAATAGATAGAGGGAAGGGGAAAAGAGAAGTTATTTTCGATTTGTTCAGGATTATAGAGGGTTTTTGCGGCAACTATATAGTAGGGTCCGTCGTAATTGCGAATTATAGTTGCCATACCCTCTTGGTTTAGTTTAATTCCCCAAATGGTAGGAATGTTTAATATAAAGGGTAACCACAGAGCCATAATTCCTGCCAAGGATACGATAGCTAAGAGTAGGGGATTTTGGAATTTGATAAAAATTTCAGAAATCTTCATACTAGCTAAGTATACAACAGCACGGAGAGTTTGTGATGGCCTGACGGCTTTTTGTGTGGTATGATTTTTGAAGTATGGCTCAGAAACTTACGTTGAGTGTTATTTTGCCTGTTTATAATGAGGAGAAGGATGTACCTAGAAATGTTCCTATTCTCTATAAGTATCTGAAAGAGAATTTTACTCAATATTCTTGGGAACTTATCATTGCTGATAATGGTCCTTCTAAAGATAGAACTCCGGAAATCTCGAAAGAACTAACTAAGAACTATAGGAGTTTGTTTTATATTTGTATTCCACGGCCAGGGCGTGGGGGTGCGTTAAAAGAAGTTTGGCAAAAGCGAAAAAGTGACTACCTTTGCTATATGGATGTTGATTTGTCTTCAGATCTTTCCTTTTTGTCTCAACTTATTTCCTTTCTAGAGAATGGTGCTGATATTGCTATCGGTTCACGTCTTAAGAGGGGGGCTAAGGTGTATGGTCGGACACTCTTACGTGAGATAATGTCCAGAGGCTATAATATCTTGATCCGAACCTTCTTTTGGACAAGCTTCTGCGATGCTCAGTGTGGATTCAAAGCGATTAGAAAAGAAGCAGCGATGAAGCTTTTACCGTATGTGGAGGATAAAGGTTGGTTTTTTGATTCAGAACTTTTGATAACTGGCGAGAAAGCGGGGTTTAAAATTAAAGAAGTTCCTATAGTTTGGCGTGATGATCCTGCTTCAACTGTTAAGGTTGCAAAAACTGCTTGGGGGGATATTAAGGGACTAGCAAGGCTTTTTATCACCAGGCCATGGAAAAAAATTCAAAATTCAAAATAAAATTGCTTCCTTCGGAAGGGCAAAATTCAAAATTAAAATTCAAAATTCAAAATTTTCAGAAGTGGATGTCAACAAACAGATATGAATTTGCTCTTCTAGTTTTTATCCTCATTCTGGCCACCCTTTTTAGACTTTGGAGAATAGATGAGTACTTGCCATTTTTAGGTGACGAGGGGCGAGACGTAAGGGTAGTAAGACGTTTTGTGACGGATTTTGATTTGATGTTTATAGGGCCGAGAACTTCGATTGGTGATATGTACCTTGGCCCCTTGTTTTACTATCTTATTGCCCCTGGGCTTTTGTTTGCTAATTTCTCACCAGCTGGCCCAGCTACCACTGTAGCACTTTTTGGTGTTGCAACGGTTTTTTTGATTTGGCGGGTTGCTCGCGAATGGTTTGGTAGGGAAGCTGCAATTATTTCATCTTTTCTTTTTGCGATTTCTCCCTTGGTGGTAAATCTATCGAAGCATTCCTGGAATCCGAACATCATGCCCTTTTTTGCTCTTTTGTCAGTTTATAGTATTTGGAGGGTGTGGAGTAAAGGAGAGTATCTGTGGTTTTTAGTACTTGGAGGAGCGTACGCTTTTGTTCTTCAGTCTCACTATCTGGGTTTGCTTCTGGGACCTGTGTTAGGGCTGTCGGGGTTGTTAGGGTGGTTGGGAGCAAGAAGGGCACGCACAACAAAAAGTTTTCTTGTTTTCTTGTTTTCAGGTTCCTTAGTTTTTATCGTTTTAATGTCCCCTTTGTTTATTTTTGATTCCAAGCATGGTTGGCATAATACGCAGGCTATAGCCACTTTTTTTACCAAGAGACAAGAAACTGTTTCTGTCAAGCCGTGGAATGCTGTACCTCTAACATGGCCTATTTGGAAAGATAAGGTTGTTAATGATCTTTTGACAGCTGGTAATCAAAACCTGGCTTTATATGTAGCGTTAGGTTTGTTGCTTGCTTGTCTTTGTGTGTTTCTCGAAAGCAGGAGAAAGCTTTCCTCTCTTGTACCTTTTGGTCTGACTGTTTTTTGGATATTAGTGGGTCTTTTGGGTTTGGGGTCTCTTAAACAAAATGTTTATAGCCATTATTTTGGATTTATGTTTCCGGCGGTATTTCTTTTGATTGGGGCTATTACCGGGTTTTTTTGGAAAGGCAGGACGAGATGGGTGGTTGTACTTGCTATAGCTGTGTTGATAACGATCAACTTACAAAAAAATCCCCTTTTCCTGCCTCCCCAGAGGCAGATGCAGAGAGTTCAAGAAATTGATAAAAAAATTCTCAAAGAAGCGGATAGCGAGCCCTTTAATTTTGCTTTAATTGCTAAGAGAAATTATGAGGAAGGTTATCTTTATTTCTTTGAATTATGGAATTCGCCGGTTCGGGAAATCAACGCTCAGAATACTCGTGATACTTTAACTGAGCAACTTTTTGTTGTTTGCGAAGACCCTGTTTGTGAGCCGATTAATAATGCTAAAGCTGAAATTGCGAATTTTGGTTGGGCGAAAATAGAAAGTGAAGAGCAAATTGGGGGTGTAAAATTGTACAAACTAGTTCACACAAAACAATGACGACCTACAATGAGGCAAAACCGATTTTGGGAAAAATTAGGGCTGCGCGAAGGATTTTGCTTTCCTTGCATCGTAGTCCAGACGCTGATAGTGTTGGTTCGAACCTAGCCTTGCTGTTGGCCCTTGAAAAAATTGGCAAAACAGACGTGGAGGTAATTTCTCCTGATAAAGTACCAGAGTATGTTTTGTTTTTGCACGGTGCAGATAGGGTTAGACAGGAGGATATTGTTTATAAGGATTTGCAGGGTTTTGACCTTTTTATAACTCTTGACGCATCTGCTCCTCATATGCTGACTCGTAATGTTGCAGTGCCCACTTTTCCGGATACTTTGGCAGTTATCGTTATTGACCATCACGCCACAAACACAAAATACGGTCAAATTAACCTAGTTGATGATAAGGTTAGTTCAACGTCGGAGTTGTTGTTTAATTTGACTGACCAGTGGAATGTTGAACTGGATAAGGATATAGCAACATGCTTGTTGACAGGTATAGCTGGGGATACAGGAACTTTTAGGTGGGCTATAACAAAGGATACGTTATCTGCTGCGGGTAGTCTCTTAGAGTGTGGAGCTGACTTTGGGGAAATTAACTTTAACCTTTACCAGAGGGTACCAATTGAATGTTTTCGCTTTGCTGCAAAGGTTTTTGAAAAGCTTCAATTTGAGAAGATGGGAAAGTGCACTTTTGCTTGGGTTTCTATTTCAGCAGCAGAGGGGGACGGACGGGTGGAAAAAGACAGTTCGTTTAGAGTTATTGATCTTCTAAAAAGCATAGAGGGGGTGGATTTTGCCTTACTGGTTACACAAGATAAAGATGAGCCGGGGCTTATAAAAGGCAATTTGCGTTCGAGAACTGATTTTGATGTGTCCAAGATTGCAGTTTCTTTGGGTGGAGGGGGGCACAAGGCAGCGGCCGGTTTTGCAATAAGGGGAGAGTTTGAAGATGTTGTTAAGAGAGTTTTGGGGACAATCAAAGATGTTGTGAAAGGTTGATATGATTGAGAAAACAGCGAGAGGGTGGCAAAAATCTTTAGGGAAAGAAATTTCTAGAAATAAGCTTTTGTATTTTTTGCTCTTTTTGGTTTTGGCCTTAGGGTTTTTCTTCCGGGTTTATCGAACAGATGAGATTTTGGGTTTTTATTATGATCAGGGTCGGGATGGTTTAGTTATCTGGGACTTTTTGCATAAAGGTAAGCTGTTTTTGATAGGACCAACAACAGGGATAGAGGGAATTTTTAGAGGGCCTTGGTACTACTGGCTTATTGCGCCTTTTTACTTCTTCGGAGGAGGTGATCCTGTTTGGCCAGCAGTGTTTTTGGCGTTTACCACTATTGTTGCCACAATACTAGCTTATTACTTTGGAACTCTAATATCAGGAAGGCTTACGGGTTTTGTCGCTGCGGTAATCTCTGCTTTCTCCTTTTTCTTTATAGTTGGGGCCCGGTGGCTTTCAAACCCAACTCCAATGTTTCTTATAAGTATGCTTTTTGTTTGTTCGCTTTTTCTTATTATGACAGGCAAGCGTTGGGCATGGATTGCTGTTGGGTTTTTCTTGGGTATGGCAATGCAATTTGGGAGTGCAGCGGAAATATTTTACTTTCCTGTTGTATTAGGGTTTGCTGTTTGGCTCGCCTCGCGAAGCGGGCAAAGACGGAATTTGCCATCCTTGAGAGTGCTGGTTGTGGCTTTGGCAGCGTTTGTTGTAGCTTTTCTTCCTCAGATAGTTTTTGACTTAAAGCACGATGGTGTTTTGAGTGTAGCTATTAAAAAGTTTTTGTTTAGCGGGGAAAGTTTTAAGTTGTCATTTTGGGAAATAGTGAAAGTTCGTTCTTTGTTCTACTTTACGACTTTTTCTGCGAAACTATTTCCGACGAATTCTGAACTTAGGGAGATTTTTGGTTGGTTTCTCATTCCGATTTTTTTGATAAATATAAAATCTTTATTCAGAAACTCACGTTTTGTGTTGGTGTTGGCTTTGTTGGTTACTCCTATGGTTGGTATGTTTTTTTTCCAGGGGAATTACAAAAATGTTTATGACTATTATTTTACTGGTTATTATTTGATCTTTGTTCTTGTTTTTTCGGTCATTTTGACAAGCTTTGGCAAAAGAGAGATAACGAAATTGTTAGTTGGATTATTTTTAGTATTTTTCTTATTTGACAACTTATCTATGGTTAAAAAGCTTATTTATACGGATGTTAACCGTGAGACAAGTATCGTACTAGGTAGTCAGCTTCAAGCTATCACTTGGGTTTTTAATAATTCACGAGGAGAGCTTTTTAATGTGGATGTTTATGTACCTCCTGTTATTCCTTGGGCGTACGACTATCTTTTTCTGTGGCAGGCAAACAGACGCTGTGGCCAAAACCTATGTCAAATGCAGATGGTCGAGCAAGCCCCGTTACTATATACTTTATACGAGATTGACCCGCCACATCCCGAGAGACTTGAGGCATGGCTTGAGAGACAAAGGGGGATAGGGAAAGTTGAGGATAGAATCAAGTTTGGCGGGATTACTGTTGAAAGGAGAACTCGTTTAGTAAATGTCCAAGAGTAATTTACCATTTTTGTCTGTTGTTGTACCAGCATATAACGAAGAACAGAACATTAGGAAAGGTGCTCCTGATCGGCTGATCTCGTATTTGGAAAAGCAGAACTATTCTTGGGAGGTACTTTTCGTTGATGACGGCTCGGTTGATGATACAGCAAAACTTCTTGAGAAATATAAAGACAAGAATAAGCGAATTTGTCTGATTAAAAATGCTCACCAAGGCAAGGCGGCGACAGTAATGACAGGGGTTATGGCTGCAACAGGACAGATTATTTTGTTTACGGACACAGATCAGGCAACCCCAATAAAAGAGGTTGAAAAGTTCCTGCCTTATTTTGAGCAAGGATATGATGTGGTTATTGGTTCAAGACACGGCAGGGCAGGGATGCCGTTTTTAAGAAAGGTAATGGCGTATGGATTTGTGATTCTAAGGACATTGGTATTGCGGCTTCCGTTTAAAGATACGCAAACTGGGTTTAAAGCTTTTTCAAAAGTTGCTGCTCATAAAATATTTAAGTCCTTGAGAATTTTTGGGCAAAGTGGAGTTATTAAAGGGGCTGCAGTGAAGGCAGGATTTGACATAGAAATTCTTTTTGTGGCGAGAAAATTAGGACATAAAATTAGAGAAGTGCCTGTTGAGTGGCACCATCCTGGAACTACGAGAGTAAACCCCCTGAAGGATTCTATTGAGGCCTTAGGTGATATGCTACGTATTCGCTGGTATGCTCTTAGAGGTGAGTACAAATGAGGAAAGCTGCTTTGCCCAATTTGTTCGATCACTGGAAAGAATTTACTATCGTAGGAGTTGGTATTTTGGTAGTTGCTTTCTTTCTTCGTACTTATAACTTGCTGTCAATTCCGATTTTTGCTGATGAGGCAATTTATGTTCGTTGGGCTCAAGTTATGAAAGCGGAGCCTGCACTCCGTTTCTTGCCGCTTTCTGATGGGAAACAACCTTTGTTTATGTGGGTCACTATGCCCTTTTTTAAGATCTTCTCTGATCCTTTGGTGGCAGGAAGGATGGTTTCGGTTTTTGCTGGAATGGGGAGTATAGTGGGATTATTTTTGGTAGGTTTTTTTCTTTTTCGTAGTTTAAGGGTTGGGATTTTGGCATCACTTCTTTGGTCTGTTTCTCCCTTTTCTGTATTTTTTGACAGAATGGCTTTGGTTGATGCTTTGCTTGCATCTTTTGGGATTTGGGTATTGCTTTTTGCTGTTTTGACAGCACGGACTATGCGTCTTGATTTTGCAATGATAACTGGTTTTTTTCTAGGGGGTGCTTGGCTTACGAAATCTCCTGCGATTTTCTTTCTTCTTCTTTTGCCTTCCACTGCTTTAGTGGCTGATTGGACCAAACGGTGGAGGTGGGGGAGATTAGGGAAGTTGGGGGGATTATGGATAGTTTCTTGGGTTATAGCTTTTGCGATGTATAATATTTTGCGCCTTGGAACGAATTTCCATATGATAGCTCTTCGCAACAAGGATTATGTTTTTGGTTTTGAGGAAGTTTTAAAGCATCCCCTTGATCCGTTCCAATTCCATGTAAAAGAGATAGTCCAGTGGTTTTGGATACTTTTGCCGGGTACTGTTTTAATTGCTTTTCTTGTGGGTTTGTTTTTATGTTATAGAAAATATTGGAGAGAGATTCTACTTCTTCTTTCTTGGATGCTGTTTCCGCTTTTGGTTCAATCAGAGTTTGCAAAAGTGTTTACTGCTCGCTATATATTGTTTACGAGTCCCCCTTTGTTTTTGATTGCGGCGCTTGGTTTGACCTATATTCCCAAGAAGTTTTTCCTACCTCTTGTTCTTCCTATGCTTATTGTGCCTTTGTATCTTGATTATCTTTTATTGGTTCAGACAGAGAAGGCGTTGTTGCCGCGGGTTGAACGGTCCGGATATCTTGAGGAGTGGACATCTGGGACGGGAATTCGCGAGGTTGCAACTTATGTCAAGAAAGAGAGGGAGCAAAACCCTAATCAGAAAATAATAGTTGGTACTGAGGGTTTTTTTGGTACTCTGCCTGATGGACTTCAGATTTATGTTTCGGATATACCGGGTGTAGTTGTAAAAGGAGTTGGGATTTCTATATCAGAGGTTGATGAGTCCCTAGTGAATGCTAAAAAAGCAGGGGATAGAGTGCTCCTTGTAGTTAATTCTTCTAGGTTTAACGTTGTGAAGCCGGAGGATATTGGGACACAGCTTCTAGAGTCATATCATAAGGCGCAGAGGCCAAATGGTACTCGTGATAGTTTATTGTTGCTGGAAGTAACAAATGAGGCTATTAAATTTTATGATATTAAACATGGTAAAACTGGTTAGAGATCCTCTTTTGATACTAGTGGTATTGCTTGGTCTATGGGCTGGGTGGTGGCTTCTTAAACCTGGCTATTTTAATATGCACGATGATCTTCAAATGATGAGACAGCTTGCCATGGAGGGGTGTTTTAAAGACTTGCAATTCCCCTGTCGGTGGACACAATATATGGGTTATGGTTTTGGTTTTCCCCTTTTTAATTATTATCCGCCACTCCCCTATCTAGTAGGGGAGGTAATCAGGCTTGCAGGATTTTCTTTTGTGACGACCGTCAAGATAACTTTTTTGTTGTCGGTTGTTATTTCAGGTGTGGCAATGTATATATTTGTGCGTGAGCTTTGGGGTCGTCTTGGTGGTTTGGTGTCGGCAGCTTTCTATATTTGGGCGCCTTATCATTCTTTGGATGTGTTTGTGAGAGGGGCAATGAATGAGGCGTGGGCGCTTTCTTGGTTTCCGCTTATTCTTTGGTCCTCGTATAAATTAGTTAAAGAACATCGATTTAAATACATTGTTATTCTCGCCTTGTCGTGGTTTGCATTGTTTACGTCGCACAATCTTATGGTGATGATCTTCGCTCCTGTTTTTGCTGGGTGGGTTTTACTTTGGCTTGTGCGAGAAAAGGCGTGGTTTGTTATCCCTCGGCTTGTAGTTTCGGGAATTTGGAGTTTTGGCCTTGCTGCGTTTTTTACCCTACCGGTGTTTTTAGAAAAAGGGTTAGTTAAGGTCGAAAGCATGTTTGTTGGCTATTATGAATATGTTGCGCACTTTGCGAGTATTCGCCAGCTTCTATTTTCCCGCTTTTGGGGTTATGGTGCATCGGCCTGGACAGAAGCCGATGGTATGTCTTTTTATGTGGGTCATACCCATTGGGTTTTGGCTATTGTCATATTTCTTTTGGTACTATTACGTTATCTTAAAAGAAGAAAGCTGGACAATTTGTTACTTATTACTTGTTATTTTTTTGCTCTAGGTTGGTTTGCAACCTTTATGGCTCATTCGCGTTCGACGCCGATTTGGCTGGCCTTCCCTTTTCTTAAGTTTGTTCAGTTCCCGTGGCGTTTTATAACTTTGTCTATATTTTCTTTCTCTATTTTGGCTGGTGGCTTAATTATGCTCTTGCAGAGTTTGAAAAGGTCGACTTTGCTTGGGTTTGTTACGGTGGTTTTAGTTGTTACTGTAATTGTTGCCAACAGAGAGTTTTTTCGCCCTGAGAAAATGGGGCCTTTGACTGATAAGGAGAAATTTTCGGCGGCTGCTTGGGAGTTGCAGCAGACAGCTGGTATTTATGATTATCTTCCAAGAGGTGCGAAAACTGCTCCTAAAGAATCACAGAAAACGGTTGCTGACGTGATTTATAGCGAAGGCCAGATAACTGATTCCTCGCAAGGGACTAGCTGGGCAAAATTTAATGTAAATATTGGAAGCGATGAAGCGAAAGTGAGAATTAATATTTTTCAATTTCCAAATTGGAAAGTTTTTGTTGACAAGAAGGAGGTAGAGACTTATATCGACGAGAAGGAGGAATGGGGGCGTATGTATATAACTATTCCTCAAGGTGAACATGAGATTGCTGTGCATTTATATAACACTCCTGTTCGAACTCTAGGAAATACTATCTCTCTAGTTTCTTGGCTTGCACTTTTGACGGCTCCTGTTTGGAGAAAAAAGAGGTAGAAATTATTCAACTTTCAGGAGTTCTACTTCGAAGATAAGTGGGGAATTTGGAGGGATGTTGCCCACGCCTCTTTCGCCGTATGCGAGATTAGCAGGGATTAAAAGTTTTCTTTTGCCTCCGACCTTCATTCCCAAAACTCCCATGTCCCAACCTTGTATAACTTCGCCTGCTCCCAGATTGAAAGTAAAAGGAGCGTTTCGGTCATAGGAACTATCGAATTTTTGTCCGTTTGTCAGAGTTCCTACATAATTTACTGTAACTCTTGCGCCGGAGGTTGCTTCGGGTCCTTCTCCGACTACAAGGTCTGCGGCTTTTAGTTGGGTAATTTGTTCTTCTGTTTTCATTTCTTTGTCTGGTTCTGGTGTGGTTTTATTTTTTTGACTGGTTTGGTTTTGCTCGGCGGATAACTGGGTGGACAAGACAGGATTTGCTGATGCATTGGTGGATTCTTCTCCAAGTATAGTACTTGGCTGTTTTTTAGTACTGTTTTGTCCGAAAACAAGTGCTCCAATGCCTCCAATTGCAATAATCATTACGAGGATCAGTATGGTATTTCTTGCAACTTGATCCGATCTTGATTCCTCCACGCTCAAAATACTATCACTATTTCTTTTTCTTAGGAAGTGGTAAATTAGGTAATGATGAAAATGTCTTGTTTTGAGTCACTTGTTCCTATGAATTCTCCTCCTCTACGATAGACTATCTCGAAGGGTTGGCATACGAAACAACCCACCTCTCCTTTTGGACACTTAAAACTTTGAAGTTGTCTTGCGAGTTTCATCCTTTTTGCAGTTTCGAGGACTTTTTCGTAGGCTTCGCTTGCATTGGGTAATCCAACTTCTTTTGGTGTGTTTTCTCGATCTAGGTACCAGTAACTTGCTTTGCTGACTTTTCTTTTTTGGAGGTTTGTTGCAAGGAGAAGATAGATGGGTAGTTGTAGAGAGTTTTCATCTTCGTCATGCTTCCCAGTTTTGAAGTCAACAACATGGACGCTATCCTCTTCTTGTAGATATTCTAACCAATCGATTTTTCCACAAAGGATGATATTGTCTTTTTCCGATAGTAAGTAGTGTGGAGGGAGCCCTGAATCTTGTTTAATCTTTATGGCTTTATTGAGGAGCATACCGGGGTTTTCTAAAACTCTTTTTATCATACCCTTACCTCTTTCTTTGTACTCTGACTCCTCGTTCTCGTTTTTAAACCCTCCCGCTTTTCCTGAGATTTTACTCCACACTTCCTCAAATTGGTTGTGAAGCGATCTGTTAAGTCGCTGTTGGGCAGGTAGAACTGATAAGGATTCCAGTACGTCATGAACTGCTTGGCCTAAAGCCAGAGGTGGTTGCATTATGCTTATTCGATTGCCTGTTTTTGGGTTTTTGTAAACGTGAGCAAGATAGTAGGCGCGCGGACACTGAAGGAACTTTACGATTGATGAGTGCGATACCCAGACAGTAGAATAGGGGTCCCGATTCACAAGCCTCAATTTACTCTTGGATTAATCAACCGTCAATTGGGTCAAACTGGGTCTTTTTAGTGCATTGACTGGGTGGTTTTAGACCGTTCGGGGAGTAAACAGGTAGACTAGAACCCCGAGGGCTAATACAACTCGTTTCAAAACTTGTAGATTAGTCTTATTAGATTTTTTGAAACGAGATTGGAGAATTGGTTCTGATTATCATGATTGGTATTTCATTGTCTGATGTAATCACGACCGGTCTATCGAGCCCAGGCCTGTCATATATTAGATGGTCCCCTTTTGTTCTTTTTAATTTACACCCGATAAACTTAAGAAACTTTTCAAATTTTCTTCTTTTGATTGGGGACAGCTGAGGCATTTCAACAAGTTGGGTGGATTGTAAAATCTTGAGTTGCGCTTTCTACTACGATTGGAGGGACCCACTCTTTCCTCTGTTTTTGCCAGCCTAGTTCAGACAGGACTTTATTGAGAGTACCCTTTTCTGATAACTCCTCGAGAAATACTTCGACAACTTCTGCAAATCTTTTTTTCGCCTGGCCGAATGTTTTTCCTGAAGTGGCAAGATCCAGAGCTGGTGTATAGGCAACATAGTGTTTGCCTTCCTTAAGGACTAGAACGTGCAGAGAGATGTTGTAGTTTAACTGTGGCATGGTGAGTTTAGTATAACACTGGTTTGTAAGGATTGCATTTTTATCGTACCTGGAACCCTAATTTAAACCTTTTCCACATGTCTTCGGAGACTACGGAGACCTCCTCGCCGTCTACCCTAATTGCGTCTTGATCGTCGGGAGCATAGAAAGTTAAGGGTTGGGTTAGAATTTGGTAAGTACGTGGCTAATTTTTCTTTTGAAGATTTATCTTAAGCTGGTTAAGCCTTTTTATAGATAGGTCTAGATATTTTTGATTTACGTCAATTCCTACAAACTTTCTGCCGTAAAGGTATGCTTCAAGGCCTGTGGTTGAGCTGCCGGTAAAAGGATCAAGGACGAGATCGCCTTGAAGGGTCGATGCAAGAATGATTCTTCGCAAAAGTGCTGTGGGTTTTTGAGTTGGGTGTTTTCCAAATTTTTGCTCTTCTGGTCTAACGGAGTTTATTGCCCAAACACTTCTCATTTGCTCTCCAGGACTTTTTAGAAAATCTTCATTCCAGTTTGCATCTTTTACATATTTGTAATTGAATCTGTGTTTGGCGTTTTTATTTTTCTTTGCCCAGATGAGGGTTTCGTGGCTTGCTGTAAAAAACCTTTGACTTAAGTTGTAAGGAGCATTGGGTTTATACCACACAATTTCATTTAGTATGTGGAACCCTAGTTTTTGGAGCGCAAAGCCACAGGTGTGGATTGAGTGATAAGTGCCGCTTACCCAGATAGTGCCGTTGGGCTTTAAAACTCTTTGGCATTCCTTGAGCCAGGTCCGGTGGAATTCGAAATCTTTCTCTAGTCCTTGGCTCTTGTCCCATCCTCCCTTGTTGACAATTGTTTTGTGTCCAGAGTAAACACTAAATCCGTTATTTGATAGTCTATATGGAGGATCGACAAAGATAAGATCGAATTGTTCTCCAGTAAAATGGGGTAGTAGTTTTATGCAATCGCCAAGATAGAGTTTGAAGTTGTTGTTTTCAAAGTATGCTTTTGGCATGCTCAAATATATAATTGTGTCCAGTTATTGTCAAAGTGATGCTAAAATTAAGTGTGAGGAAAATATTACCTTTTGTTGTAATTTTTGGTGTGGTTCTAGCGTTTTATTATCCGGCTCTTTCTACTTTTTTTAGCCAGGATGATTTCTTTCATATTAAGATAAGTCAAACTGATGGGAGTATTAAAAGTTTTCTTGGTCTTTTTGGTTTTTACCCTTTTGAAGAAAAAGGGATTGCTTTTTACAGACCGGTTTTTCGTGAACTCTTGTTTAATGTTTTTTATTCCATTTTTGGTTTAAATCCTTTTCCGTATAGGGTTTTATCTTTTGGAATACATTTTATAAACATTATTCTTGTTTATTGTTTGATCAAAAGACTTTTTAACAAAACTGCCATTTCTTTGTTTACTGCTTTTTTCTTTAGCATAAGTTCGGCAAACGTTGCGACTTTTTATTACTTCACTGGAGGTATACAGATATTAGGGGCAACAATGTTCATGCTTTTGGCTTTGATTTTGTTTTGGGATTACCTAAAAACAAATAATAAAAATAGGAAGAAGCTTGCATTAGCTCTATCGATACTTGCACTGGGTTCTCACGAACTTTCTGTTGTTACGCCCGTTTTGTTGTCGGGGATGATTTTCATATTTAAACCTTTTAAGAAGACATTAAGGCAGATAGTAAAGGACTTGTGGCCGCTTGGAGTTTTAATTATTATATATCTGTGGTTAGAGGTAAATGTAATTGGTTTTTCTAAAGCAGAGGAACAGTACCAAACTGTTTTTTCAATTAAAAGAACCCTAAATACTTTATCTTGGTATTATGTTTGGGCGTTAGGATTGCCTGAGATGTTGATAGATTTTGTTTTTCCAGGGTTGAAGTTAAATCCCAGCCTGATAAGATACTGGGGTGGATATTTTAAAATAATTTTCCCAACTTTTTTTGTATCTACTATAATTTTTTTGTCTTCGTGTTTTTATTTGCTTTCTAAACACTTTTCTGTTTTAAAAAACAGGCGATTGGTTTTTTTGGTAGTTTGGTTTCCTTTGGTAATGTTGCCTGTTCTTTTATTGCCACTTCATAAATCCACATATTATCTGATGCCGGCATTGACTGCTTTTTGGGGAGTAGTTGGGTTTATTACCCTTTCAGCCTACTCTTTATTTTCGAAGAAGTGCCGAATGTTAGGAAGGTTTATATTGGGGGTTCTTTTGGTAGCGCTTTTTCTTTTGTCTGGAACATCTGCGGTTCTTGGTCGAACTACTTATTGGGCGGCATCTAGGGGTAAAATTGCCGCGGGAATTATTGGGCAAGTGAAATCTCTTTATCCAGATATTCCAAAAGGGAGTGTTTTTTATTTTACTAACGACCCCTCTTATCCTTTTGTTGCAAAAGATTGGGGAGGGACATCAAAGCAAGCCGCGTTTGTTTTAAATGGAAGTGATGCCTTACAGCTTCTTTACAAAGATCCCACTATTCAAGTTTTTTATGAAGATCTAGGTAAACCTTCTTTTTATATTCCTCCGGAGAAGATATATACGCTGGTTGCCAGGATCCGGTAGTGGTACAATCATTCTGTGGTACAAGTTGAGGCTGCCTCGCATCTTGATTCTGTGGAAGTTTCTTTGGATGTTGTTAAAAAAAGAGCGATTTCTGGTGTATTGACGCTTACTGGAAGAACATTTATTTTACAAGCTGTTAATCTTGTGGCGTTTTCCTTGCTCACGGTCTTCTTGGATCCAGTACAGTATGGGTTGTTTTTTTTGATTTCTGCGGTGGTGAACTTTTTTAATTATTTTTCCGATGTTGGCCTGGCGGCGGCACTTATTCAAAAGAAAGATAGAGTTACAAAAGAGGATTTACGAACAACTTTTACTGTTCAACAGGTGCTTATTGGGGTTTTGCTGATTGCTGTTTTTTTGCTTACTCCACTGTTTCGTCGATGGTACAACTTAGAAAATGAAGCAGTGTCTCTTCTTTGGGTACTTGCCTTTTCTTTGTTCTTGTCGTCACTAAAGACAATTCCATCTGTTCTTCTTGAGAGGCGTCTTGATTTTAACAAACTTGTTCTACCACAAATAGTTGAAACTATACTTTTTAATGTTGTGGCAGTTTACCTTGCTTGGAAGGGATTTGGCATAACAAGTTTTACTATTGCTGTTTTAGTTAGAGGGATTTCTGGTCTTGTGTTGATTTATGTACTCCAGCCATGGGTTCCAGGTTTTGGGTTTGCAAAAGACTCTCTTAAGGGCTTGTTGCGATTTGGACTTCCTTATCAGGTAAATACATTTTTGGCACTTCTGAAGGATGATGGAATTACAATAGTGTTAGGGGGAATATTAGGACCTGCGGGAGTTGGACTGTTGGGCTGGGCACAGAAATGGGCTTTTGCTCCTTTGCGTTTTTTTATGGATCAGGTTATAAAAGTCACTTTTCCTGCGTTTTCTAGGATGCAGGATGGCAAGGAGGCTTTAATTCGAGCTGTTTCTCATGCAATCTTTTTTGTCTGTTTTTTAGTTTTTCCATCTTTGGTGGGTCTTTTGACTGTTGCGCCACTTTTGACGGAAATTATTCCTCGGTATGAAAAGTGGCAGCCGGCGCTTGTTGCATTGGGGCTTTTTGGTGTTAACGCTGCCTTTGCTGCTATTACAACCCCCTTGACTAATATGTTTAGTGCAATTGGGAAAATAACTACTACGTTTCGGTTGATGATTATGTGGACTATTTTGACTTGGCTTTCTGTTCCGATACTGGCTATAAAGATGGGAGTTAATGGAGCTGCTTGGGGAGCTGCCCTTGTTGGCTCAAGTTCGATAGTTGCTATTTGGATTGCTTATCGAGTTGTTCGGTTTAATTTTCTCTCTTCGGTTGGCAAGCCCTTTCTTGCGTCCGTCGTTATGGGTTTGGCTGTTTTGACTGCTCGTTCTGTACTTCCTGTTTCTGGTTATTCGGTAGCTGTAATTATTTTTTTGGGTATGTCTATATATAGTATAGTGAGTTTTGTTTTGATTGGGCCTACTTTGGTTTTGGATGCCAGAAAGGTTTGGAATGCGGTTCTTAAGAAGTGATTTTTCAGCAATATGCTTGGTTCTCCTCGGCTCTCTTGTATGGAGCCTTACTATGGTTAAGAGCGGTTGGGTTTACTCTTTTGGTATGGGGTTTTGGGGACCGAATGGACACGATGGTGTTTGGCATTTGGCGCTTATTAATCATCTGGCTAAAAATTCTTTTCAGATGCCTGTTTTTGCAGGTGAAGTTTTGAAAAATTACCACATTGGTTTTGATTTGTTACTAGCTCTGATTTATAAACTTACGCGTGTGCCTGTCAATATCCTGTACTTTCAGTTAATCCCTGTTTTTATAGCGGTTTCGACTGGGGTATTAACGTACAAGTTCACCTATTTTTGGAGAAAATCCAATATTCAGGCATTTTGGGCAACTTTCTTTGTTTACTTTGGTGGAAGTTTTGGACCATTTGTTACTCTAGCAAGAAGTGGAGAAATTGGTGGGGAGTCTATGTTTTGGGCTCAACAGTCTATCTCGACTTTGTTGAATCCTTCTTTTGCGCTTTCGTTTATTCTTTTATTAGCAGGACTGTTTATTTTATTGAAGTACGAGAGCCAACGGACAAGCAAGTTGTTGTTTTTAGCAGTTGTAGTTTTTGGGATTTTAGGACAAGTAAAAGTATATGCGGGTATTCTTTCGTTAGGGGCTCTTTTTATGGCTGGTGTTTTTCAGTTTTTGAAAGATAAGCGATTTGAATATTTAAAAGTTTTTGTTGGGTCCAGTGTATTTTTTGTACTTTTGTTTATTCCCTTAAACAGGAGTTCTTCGTCTCTTGTAGTTTTTCAACCATTTTGGTTTTTGGAAACGATGATGGCAGTCTCTGATCGCTTTAGTTGGCCGAAGTTTTATGAGGCGATGATAAATTATCGGTTTGGAAATATTTGGTACAAGGCGTTTCCTGCATATGTTATTGCATTTCTTATTTTTTGGATTGGGAATATGGGCACTAGGTTAATTAATGTATTTGCGGTTTTGGAGTGGGTAAAAAATCCTAAAAAGTTACTGCCGATTGAGATTTTTGTTTTGACAGTTATTGTTGCCGGGGTTATTTTTCCTATGCTATTTCTTCAGCGTGGAACTCCTTGGAATACAATTCAATTCTTTTATTATTCCTTAATGCTTTCAGGTATCCTTGCCGGAATTGCCTTTGGGAATTGGGTTGACAAGAAAAGCAGTAGTGTGAGGAAAGCGAGTATAGTACTCTTGCTTGTTCTGACATTGCCGACTACTTATGCAACTCTTAAGCACTACTTGCCTTCACGTCCGCCGGCTAAATTATCTCAGGGCGAACTTGAGGCACTAAACTTTTTACGCAAACAGAAAGACGGTGTTGTTCTTACTTATCCGTTTGATTCTCATGCTTCTTCGGAGGCAGTTTCTAATCCTCCGAGGCCGCTTTATCTTTATGAGTCGACTGCCTATGTTGCTGCTTTCTCTGGAAAGTCGGTTTTTCTTGAGGATGAGGTTAATTTAAATATCACTGGGTATGATTGGCGATCCCGACGCGAACAGACAGAGACATTTTTAGAGAGTTTGGATCAAGGAGAAGTAAGAAAATTCCTTGGAGAGAATGATATACGTTATATATATTGGATTGGGAAGCAGCGAGCAAGGTTGGGGGAAACTCAGCTGGGGATTACGCAAATTTTTGAAAACAAGGAAGTAAAGATTTACCAAGTTAACTAATTAGGCTACAATGGCATATCAAATGGCAAAAATTTCAGTTGTAATAAATACAAGAAATGAAGAGAATAACCTCCCGCGTGCACTTGCTTCAGTTAGAAAATTGGCCGATGAGATTGTGGTTGTGGATATGGAGTCTTCAGATAAAACTGTTGAGATAGCAAAAGAAGAAGGAGCTAGGGTATGGAACCATCCGCAACTTGGATATGTTGAACCGGCAAGGAATTTTGCAATTGGGAAAGCTGTTGGAGATTGGATTTTAATACTTGATGCGGATGAGGAGATTGGACCAACTCTTATTAAAAAGTTGAGGGAAATTGTCTCAAAGAAGAAATCAGCAGACTTTTACCGTTTACCTCGGAAGAATTTGATTTTTGGTAAGTGGATAAGGCATGCAAGATGGTGGCCGGATTATAACATTAGGTTTTTTAAAAGAGGTGTAGTTTCTTGGAGCGAGATTATTCATTCTGTACCTGAGACCCATGTGGAAGGGATGGACCTGTTGGCACAGGAGAAGTTTGCTATTATTCATCACAATTATACGACTGTTTCTCAGTACTTGGAGAGGATGATGCGGTATACAGATATACAGGCAAAGTTTCAGGTAAAAGATGGGTATGTTTTTGCGTGGCAGGATTTGATTAAAAGACCGGCAAGTGAATTTATTAGTCGCTTTTTTGCAGGTGGGGGTTATAAAGATGGAACACATGGACTTGTCTTGGGTATTTTGCAGGCTTTTTCGGAAGCAGTGGTGTGTGTAAGAGTGTGGGAGATTCAGAAATTCAGGGATATGCCCATAAAAGATGAAGATCTAAACAAAGAATTGAATAAGATTGCTTTGGAATTTGATCATTGGCTAATACAAACAGGCATGAAGACGTATACTTTAACGAATCGCTTCTTAAGAAAACTTCTGAGTACCGGAAACTAATCTAATATGATTAAAGTTTTTGCTGTTATCCTAAATTGGAACAGAAAGCAGGATACTATTGAATGTCTCGAGAGTATTAAAAAGTTAACTATTTCTGGTTTTCAGTTTTCGGTTGTAGTTGTAGACAATGGTTCGATGGATGGATCTTGGGAGGTTCTTCAGTCTATCAAACTGCCGAGGATAGATTATCACTTTATAGAAAACAAAGAGAATCTTGGGTATGCTGGGGGAAATAATGTTGGAATGAAGTATGCGCTTGACGCGGGGGCTGATTATGTTTTGGTGCTTAACAACGATACTATTGTTAGTAGGGATTTAGTTGCCAATTTTTTGAATGCTGCAGAAGAACATAAAGAAGTGGGGATATTTTCACCCAAGATCTATTTTGCTCCTGGGTTTGAGTTTCATCAGGAAAGATACAAGAAGGATGAAACCGGAAGAGTTATTTGGTATGCAGGTGGTAAGTTTGATTGGAAGAATATTTTAGGGACAAACAGGGGGGTGGATGAGGTTGATAAAGGGCAATATAACAAGAGGATCAAGATAGATTTTGCCACAGGTGCATGTATGTTTATACGAAGAGAGTTGTTGGAGGCAGTGGGGTTATTTGATGAGAAGTATTTTTTGTATCTCGAGGATGTTGATCTTTCTAGTAGAGCAAAAAGACACAACTGGAAAATACTTTATTTGCCTAAAGCCCAACTTTGGCATAAAGTTTCTAGAAGTTCTGGTATTGGCAGTCAATTGAATGATTATTATATAACTCGTAACCGTCTCTTGTTTGGCAGGCGGTATGCTTCCTTCAGAGCTAAAATTGCATTGTTTCGTGAAGCTTTAGTGTTGCTTGTTTTTGGGCGAGAGTGGCAAAAGATTGGTGTTGCTGATTTTCTTTTGGGAAAGTTTGGTAGAGGCAGTTATTCTCCATGAAGACCAATGTGTCTGTGATTATTATTGCCAAAAATGCTGCAGATAAAATAGGTGATGCGATAGATTCTGCAAAGGGTTTAACTTCTGATGTAGTTGTACTGGAGGGCGGTTCAGTCGATCAAACAGTTATGGTGTCTAAGAGTCATAATGCTCGTGTTGTAAAACAGACTGGAAAGAATTTTTCGGAGTGGAGAAATCAGGGTATGGAAATATCTAAGGCCCCTTGGGTTCTTTATCTAGATCATGATGAGCGATTGATACCAGAGCTCAAGACGGAGGTAGAGAAACAGATAGAGGGCAGCAAGTTTGTGGCTTATGCTATACCAAGAAGGAATTTTATTTTAGGGAGAGAGTTTAAACATGGAGGTGAGTGGCCAGATTACCAACAACGATTGTTTTTTAGGGAAAGGTTTAAGAGGTGGGAAAAAGAATTACACGAGGAACCTCGGTTTGAGGGTAAACTTGGGTATCTTAAAAGCCCACTTATTCACTTGAAGCATGATAGTATTTCTGAGATGGTGGAGAAAACTAACAATTGGTCTGAAGTTGAGGCAAAACTACTTTTTGGGGCGAAGCATCCTCGGATGTCTTGGTGGAGATTTATACGGATTATGCTGATGGAGTTGTGGGATAGGTTGATATTGAAAAAAGGGATTTTAGATGGCGGAGAAGGGGTGGTATATTCACTTTATCAAATGTGGAGTAGGTATTTGACATATGCTAAATTGTGGGAAATACAACAAGGAGGTGGTAGGTGATATGCGTGCTGTAATTTATGATCCCTATCTTGATACTGGTGGTGGCGGGGAGCGTTATATTTTAACTGTTGCCAGCCTTTTAATAAAAAAGGGTTGGCAGGTTGACGTATGCTGGCCGGATCCTAAGATAGGCAATTGGCTTAAGGAAAGACTAGGTATCGATCTTTCAAAAGTTACTTTTGTAGACAATACGTCACGAGGGGCTGGTTATGATTTAGTTTTCTGGCTTTCGGATGGGAGCATTCCTTTGTTGTTTGGTAAGAAAAATATTTTACACTTTCAGACGCCTTTTCAAAATGTAGGAGGTAAATCTATTTTAAATAAGGTAAAGTTCTTAAGGGTTAGTAGTGTTGTTTGTAATTCAAAGTTTACAAAGAGTTTTATAGATAAGGAATATGGAGTAACGAGCGTTGTTGTTTACCCGCCGGTTGATACCGAATTATTTAAACCGGGGAGGAAAGAAAATATTATTCTTTTTGTTGGTAGGTTTTCCCAATTGCAACAGTTAAAGCGCCAGGATGTTTTAGTTGAAAATTTTGGAAGGATGTGTGGTGCGGGTCTTAAGAATTGGAGACTGGTTTTGATTGGTGGTAGTGAAGTTGGTGGTAGGGAGTATGTTAAAGAACTAAGAGAGAAGGCAGTTTCTTTGCCGATTGATATCCTTGAGAATTTGCCTCTTCAAGAGGTGCAAAAATATTATGCTGAGTCAAAGATATTTTGGTCTGCTGTTGGGTATGGGGTAGATGAATTAGAATCACCTTATCAAGTCGAGCATTTTGGAATGAGTGTTGTGGAGGCACAGGCGGCTGGTTGTGTTCCTGTGGTTATTTCTAAGGGTGGACACAAAGAGATAATAGTAAATGGAGAGAATGGGTTGTTGTGGGTGGAAGACGGGGAGTTGAGAGAAGCAACACTTCAATTGATTAAAGACGAAAGGAGGATGAGAGAAATTGCCAAGAAAGCAAAAGAGGATGCGGAGAGATTCTCAGTCCAAGAGTTCAAGAGGAAAATTTTGGAAACTATTAGTTAGAATATGGCCGACATTTGCAATTATCGCAGTTGTATTAATTTTCTTCTATCCTGTTTGGGTTAAAAATTTAATACCTCTTCCTGCTGACTTTGTTGTGGGTGTTTATTATCCTTGGCTTGACTATAAGTGGGGGTTTTCTGTAGGGGTACCGGTTAAGAACCCCATGACTACGGATGTTGTTTCGTTTGTATATCCAATGCAAATGTTGGCTATTGATCTTATTAAGAGTGGACAATGGCCTTTGTGGAATCCTTATATCTTAACCGGAACTCCTCTTCTTGCTAATTTTCAGTCAGCTCCGTTTTCTCCAACGAACTTTGTTTATTTCCTTTTTGACAGATTGACGGCGTGGAGTGTGCAGGTTGCTTTGCAGCATTTTTTGGCGGCGATATTTACCTATCTCCTGCTTCGTTACTGGAAAGTTTCAAGATTGTCATCTGTTTTAGGAGGTGTGATTTTTGCTTTTAGCGGATTTAATACTATTTGGTCTCAGTGGAATGGGCATGCCTTATCAGGAGCGTTTATACCTTTATTAATTCTTCTTGAAGATAGGTGGTTAAAAATTGGCAAATGGCGAGATGGTGCGTTGTTTTCGGTTGTACTATCGGCACAAATCTTGTCAGGTTATCCACAAGTGGTTTTTTATACAGGAGTTGCGTTAGTGTTATTGGCAATTTTTAGGTTTGAGAAAACAACAAGATGGTTGGGAAGATTGGGTGGATTGGGGATATTTGGATTGTTGGGAATTGGGTTGTCGTCTTTTCAAATTTTACCCGGTGCGGAGCTTCTTTCTCTATCTCAGCGAGAGATAGAGCCACATCCTTATGGGTGGGCTTTTTTGCCTTGGGTTAAAATAATTACATTTTTGGCTCCTGATTACTTTGGAAATCATGCAACTCAGAATTACTGGGGGCCTCAAGATTATACGTCAAATACTGGTTTTGTAGGGGTAGTGGCATTTAGCTTAGCTGTGGCGGGAGCTATGCTATTGAGAAAAAAGCGAGAAGTTATTTACATTGTGCTTGTGTTAGTGTTTGCACTCCTTTTATCTTTTCCTACCCCAATCTCAGTGTTTTTATGGTAAAGCGGTCTCTTTGGTTTTCAAGCTGCGTCAGCACATAGGGCGTTAGTCCTATTTAATTTAAGTGTTGCTCTTTTGGCAGCGTTTGGAGCGGACTGTTTTTTGGAGACAGGAAAACTGCGACTGAGAACACTTTTGCCGGCTTTTTCGATTTTGATAGTTTTTAGTGTTATATCTGTCTATTTTTATCTTAACCCTCCTTCTGTTATTGATCCTACCAACAACAATCTTTTTGGGGCGGAGCGGGCTGATTACCGGGTAGGATTGCGGAACTTAGTTTTGCCAATTCTTGCATTTTTTTCGTCTCTCCTGGTTTTTAAGGTGACTGGTGGCGTGAACAGAGTTCGTCAGTTGAGTCTTGTACTAGTTTTTTTGATTATGCTAACAGAGCTTTACTGGTTTTGGGCGAAATTTACGCCTTTTTCTCCAAGAAGGATTGTATTCCCCAAAACACCAGTTTTAGAGTTTTTGGAAAAACAGGAAAAGCCCTTTAGAACTACTGGTTATAAAGTAATTCCGATAAACATGAGGATGCCGTACAAAATTGAAACTTTAGAAGGTTATGATGCAATCTATCCACTTTCGCTATCGCAGTTTGTTGCCGCTATAACTAGTGGAAAAAGTGGGACTCAGCCTGTTGGTAGGTATGCCACAATAGGTGACGAAACGGTCAAAGCGTTGGATTTGGTGAATGTTAAGTATGTTATTGCTGTAAAAAGAGATGAGCGGAGTAGGCCGTCTCCCGAAGGGAAGATTGCTTCCTCTTTGGAGAATCCAAAGCTGCAATTGGCTTACGAGGATAAATCAGTTGTAGTTTTGGAGAGCCGGAATGTTTTACCTCGTGCTTTTGTGGTTTACTCTTGGGAAAGGTCATTAGGGAACAAGACGCTAGATCGTTTTCTTGATCCAGATTTTCCGATTAGTGAAAAAGTTTTTCTAGAGGAAGAACTTGGGTTTGTAAATAAGGCAGCAGGAAAAGGAGAATCTAGTGTGCTCTACGAAAAATATAGTGATCAAGAAAGTATGTTTAAGGTGAGAACCTCAAAGGATGGTCTTTTGTTTGTTTCTGATACATACTATCCAGGTTGGAAGGCATATGTAGATGATGTTGAAACGAAGATATATAAGGCCAATTTCGCGTTTAGGGCTATAGCAGTTCCAGCTGGAGAGCATGTTGTGAAGATGACTTATAAACCTGACTCCTTTTTTAATGGATTGAGGCTATCAGCTATTTCTTTGACGTTTCTTTTGTTGGGTGGAGTTACTAAGGTACTTATTGGCAGGAAACATGGAAAAGCCTATACTTGAACAGTTAAATGGGGAACTTAGCTGTTTCGGTAACTTACAAGAGAGCTGTAGATTTGCATCAACACGTGCCTCCTGATTGGTATGCAAGATCTATTAAAGAGAATGTCCTTCAATGGTTTTGGCACACAACGAGGTTTAAGGAAGTGAGTGGTTTAATTGAGAAGGCTGGAGGTAGGGTACTTGATATTGGTTGTGCAGATGGAACTTTTACAAAGGTAGTTCTTAGTCAGTCTGGTGCTTCGGAAGTTGTGGGTATAGATATACTTCCAAAGTCGGTTGCTTATGCAAAACGTCGTTTTGCCCGAAGCAAAAAACTTTCTTTTAGGGTTGCTGATGCTCATAAGTTGCCATTTCCCAGTAGATCCTTTGATGCTGTATTTTGTCTTGAGACGCTGGAACATGTAGCAGATCCGGATATGGTAATTTCTGAAATCTACAGAGTTTTAAAAGATGATGGTTATGCAATAATTTTAGTACCCTCCGAAAATCTTATTTTTCGCTTTGCGGTCTGGCCTCTGTGGACGCTTTGGCGTGGTAGAATCTGGAAAGGTACCCATATACAAAATCTATCTACAAAGGAGCTTCTTGCAAAAATGGATAACGGAAAATTTGAGATTAAGGAATATAAAAAGTTTTTATTGGGGATGCTTCAAGTAATTAAAGTAGCCAAAAAACAGTTATGACAACTGTAGTTGTAATTCCAAATTGGAATGGTCTGGTGCTTTTAGAAAGGAACCTGCCGGCGGTAATGAAGCTAAAAGCTGACGAGATTATTGTTGTTGATGATTGCTCTTCTGATGAAAGTGTTGCTTTTTTGGAAAAGAATTATCCTCAAGTTATTCTGATTAAAAATGAGAAAAATTTAGGGTTTTCGAGAAGCGTCAACAAAGGAGTATTGGCAGCTTCTTCAGACATAGTGTTTTTACTTAACTCTGATGTTATTCCAAGTTTGGGAATTGTAAAACCTGTTCTTGCTCATTTTAAAAAGCCCGATGTTTTTGGTGTGTCGTTTGCGGAGGTTGGGTATTCTTGGGCGAAGCCGAAGCTCACGCATGGTTATTTAGGGCATGAGTCTGGCGAGAAGACAAACAAAGCGCATGACACTTTTTGGGTAAGTGGTGGTAGTGGAGCTTTCAGGCGATCTATGTGGTTAGAACTTGGTGGGATGGATACTCTTTTTACCCCATTTTATTGGGAGGATGTTGATCTTTCTTTAAGGGCTCTTAAAAAGGGGTGGAAACTTATTTGGGAGCCTAAGGCGATAGTGGAACACAAACACGAGTCAACGATTAATACTACTTACTTTTCCAGAAGATATTTGCATTATATTAAAGAAAGAAACGAGCTTTTGTTTAATTGGAAATACTTAGACAAAAAATATCTTTTTCGACAGCATTTTCCAGGGATTATTTGGAGGTTGAAACATCCGGGTTATTTGATAGTTTTATTGTTGGCTCTTTCCAAATTGCCTTTTGTTTTACGCCAGCGAGTACTGGTGAGACAAGAGAGCTTCTTGAGTATTAAGGATGTATTGTTGAAATTTGGTGTTAAATGTTAAAAAGCAAAAGCTGTTTTCTTCTTTTGGCAATATTTATACTAGGTGTTGTCCTGCGAGTTTTATTTTTTCCTGGGAATATTTATTTTGGTTTTGATCAAGCAAGAGATGCATACGAGTCCCAAAATATTTACGAAAACTTTGACTTAAAGTTAATTGGACCGTCGACAGCTTTGGAAAACCTATTTCATGGTCCTCTTTACTGGTATTTGATTGGTCCATTGTATCTGATGGGGAATGGAAATCCAGAATTTCCTGCGCTTTTTCTTTTGATTCTTAATGCCGTTGGGGTGTTTATAATTTATTGTATTGGTGCTGTTTTGGCAAATAAACTAGTTGGGTTTTTGGCAGCTTTCCTTTACGCTGTTTCTTTTGAACAAACGCAATATGCCCTTTATTTTGGCAACCCTGGCCCTGCGGTTATCTGCATACTTTTGTTTTATTTGGGCATCTTGCTTTTTGGGATTAGGAAAAAATGGTGGGGTATTCCTCTTTCGATGTTTGCATGGGGAATGTCGATCCAGTTTGAGTTTTTCCTTGTATATCTAGGTGTTATTTTTTTGGCGTTGGTTTTTGTTTTCAGGAGAAGGTTACCAGTGGTTCTTAGGCCATCGAGAATTTTTGTTTCTGTCCTCTCTTTTTTAGTTCCACTTTCCACTTTTATACTGGCGGAGATTAAATATGGTTGGAGGACTGTATTGACGCTAGCTCATTTGATAAGTAGTAGTGGGGGTTCTAGAGATTTGGGCAAGATAATAACAGTTTACTTTTCTAATTTGACTTTGCACATACGGCACAATCTCTTTTCCTTTAATGAAAATTTAGCACGAGTGGTATTGATTTTTTTGGTGGGTTTGGGATTTTACTTTTTGTTAAGGAGAGGAAAAGAGAGACGAGTAGCTGTGTTTTTGTTAATTTGGTTTTTTTCGAGTAGTGTTATATTAATATTTGGCAATCCTGAGTTGTATTATTCTGATATCGGTGTTTCGGCGGGAGTATTGCTTTTAGTGGCATATTTTCTTGTAAAATTGTTTAAGAAAAGCGTGTTAATTTCTAGCGTTTTATTGGGAGTTTTAGTTATAAGTAATTTCTCTTTGATTCGTAAGCAGAATCCGCAGGGAATAATAAATGGTATTTATGTTCAGGAAGGGATGTTGTTGTCTAGGGAAAAAGAGATGATAGATTACATCTATAGGGAGGCCCGTGGTCGACCAATTGTGGTTTCTGGGAGCACGATGCCTTTGAAAATCAACACAACTTGGGCGTATTTGTTTAACTGGTATGGAAAGGGGGAATATGGATATTTACCGTACTGGACAGGAGAGGTGGCACTTGGATATCCGGGTAGTTTGCCTTCTTGGAAGTCCCAAGAAACGGAGTATGTGATGTTTAGCATAATAGAGCCTACAAGAGGTGTGAGAGGAGCGTTTATAGAAAACTTTTTAGTGGAACAAGAACAATATGGTGTTGTACGAGAAGAGAGGATTTTTGGCGTGAATCCCCAAGCGCAGTTTGTTGTGCAAAGAAGGCAATAATGAAGGAACTATCTGTAGTAATTGTTAATTATAATACTGGTGAGTTGTTGGGAAAATGTGTTGATTCAGTCAAAAAAACAGCAGGGTTCGCTGAAATTATAGTTGTTGATAATGCATCGACTGATGGATCGGGCCGCGCTTTGCGGAATTTTCAATTTTCAATTTTCAATTTTCAATTTATAGAAAACAAAAAGAACTTGGGGTTTGCAAGGGCTGTAAATCAGGGAATAAAAAAAGCGAAGGGGGAATATATTCTGCTTCTCAACCCTGATACTGTTGTTGAGCCAAAGGCGATTGATAATATGCTTCAGTTTGCAAAGCTGGAACCTTCTGTGGGTGCAATAGGTGCTAGGTTGTTGAATCCAGACGGTTCGGTTCAGGGGTCTGTTATGCACTTTCCGACACTTCTTCGGGCTATTAGAGAATTTTGGTTGGGAGAAAATCGCGCTTATTCGAAATATGTACCAAAAGGGAATATGCCGGCCCAAGTTGAAACGGTTGTTATGGCGGCTTTTTTAATAACGCCAGAGTGCAGGAAGAGAGTTGGTTATTTGGATGAGAGATATTTTATGTATTTTGAAGATCTAGATTATTGCAAAAGGATAGAGCAGGCTGGTTTAAAGGTTTTTTACCTCCCGTCATCTCAGGTTGTGCATTATCATGGTGTGAGTGGTCGATCTCTTGCTGGCTCGGTCGATCAATGGCGTCGTCTTATCCCAAGTAGCAAGATCTATCATGGAGTTTTGAAACATTATATTATTAATTTTGTATTATGGTCTGGACAAAAACTACAAAATTACATAGGGCGCTGAGTGCTAAATATGTTTTGATAGCTGTGATTATATTTGCGTCTATTCTTCGTCTTTGGAAGTTATCTGAGGTGCCGCCTTCTCTCTTTGGAGATGAGTTAGATGTTGGTTATCATGCATATTCTGTACTTAAAACCGGCAAGGATTACTCGGGGAATTTTCTACCTCTTCATTTTCAATCTTTGGCTGAGTGGCGTACACCTTTGTATTTATACTCGGCAGTGCCGACAGTCGCTTTGTTTGGAATCTCACCACTTGGTGTTAGACTACCAGCAGTAATCTTTGGGATACTTGGTGTTTGGTTATTTTATCTTCTTGTGAAATTGATAACTGGTAATTGGAGATTGGCAATCTTAGCAAGTTTCTTGCTGACGGTTTCACCTTGGCACATACAGTATTCTCGGGCAGGGTTTGAGGTTACGCAGATGCTTGCTTTGTATATTGCTGGTATTTACTTTCTTTTGAGAGGATTGAAGGATGGACGCTGGCTTTCGCTTTCTGCGATTTCTTTAGGGTTTACTCCTTGGGCGTACAGTACTGCGAAACTTTTTTTACCTCTAACTGTATTGATGATTATGATTATTTGGGGCAGAGATCTCTTGCGCATAAAACGCAAATACGTTGTACGGGCATTGCTGGCTTTTGCGATAGTCGTGACTCCTATTTTTTATAGTACTGTGTTTGGGGGCGGGACTGCACGATTTAATTATATTTCTGTTTTTACTGATCCTACGACAGTTCCGGAAATAGGTTTTGCAAGGTTGCGTGATGCAAAGATGCGAAATCCTGAGGTGGGAATAGGGATACAACCGACAATAGTAGATAGGGCGTTGCATAATAAATTCATATGGTGGGGAGATGTTTTGTTGCGCAACTATTTTCAACCATACTCCACTCAATTTCTTTTTATAAATGGTGATCTTAACCCCAGGCACTCTCCTTCCGGAATTGGTCAGCTTTATAAATATGAAGCGCCTTTCCTTTTGCTAGGCGTGGCTTTCTTTCTCACTCGTCCTTTTGATAAAAAAGTTAAATTATTTTTTGCATTTTGGTTATTAGCGTCTCCGATTCCTGCGGCTTTGACTCGCGATGGGGGTATGCATGCTACTCGGCTATTTTTTTGGGTAGCTCCCCTGCTGTTTTTAGTTGCGTTGGGAATTTATTATTCTTTTGAGTTATTTAAAGGTTTAGGGCGCAAGATTTTTATATTGGCAACAGTGGGTGTTTTTGTGATAAGTTTTCTTTTCTACCAACATAAGTTTTGGGTTCATTATCCATGGGATTCGGAGCGTTGGTGGCATGCTGGATACGAAGATGCAATAAAAACAGCAGTTGCCGAAAGTGGCAAATACGACAGGGTGATTATAAGTATGTCTTCAGAGCCTGCATACATATTCTTTTTGGGGTGGTCCCAGTTTGACCCAAATATATTTCACCAAAATTATCAGGAAAGAGGTAAGGGAAAGTGGCTTCCTTTAGAAACCCTTCCCGGTTTTGGACAAATATCAAAACTAGAAAAGTATTATTTCGGCTCAGCTGGAGTAGATCTTTACAGTCTTGCGCAAGTGCTACCTGATAGTAGTCTTTATCTTGCAACAGCAAAAGACGTAAATGTAAATTTGATTTTGGAACCCGAACGGTTGCCGAAAGATTTAAAACTTATAAAGTCGTCGCCGTTCCCCTCAGGTGAACCAGCGTACTACCTCTTGACCAAAAACACTTTGACACAATGAAATCCATAACAAAAATACTCTTGATGGCTTTTCTCCTTCGAGTTGTCTTCTCATTTGTAACTTGGCATCCTGATTTGAATAACCATGTAGATTGGGGGATTAGGTTTTGGCAATATGGACCGGCAAAGTTTTACAGTCCGCAAGCAAATGTTTGGAGTTTTACATGGCCTAATCAGCCTCCAGGAACTATTTATATGTTTGCAGGAGTAAGGAAGGTTTTTGAAGCTGTTTTTGCATTCTTTTGGTTTATAAATGTAAAAGTGCCACTTTTTCCTTCTGGTATTATGTTGTTTTTTGAAAGAACACTTTATCAGGCACTTTTGAAATTACCAGCTATACTTGCTGATGTGGGAATGGCCTATCTGATATATCGAATCTTTGCAAAAGTTGGCAAGGAACGTATTGGCATTTTGGGGAGTATCTTGTTCTTGGCAAATCCGGTTGTTTGGTATAACTCAACAATTTGGGGACAGACAGATGCAACTATAAACTTTTTTGGCCTCTTGGCTTTTGTTTTGCTTTTAGAAAGAAGGCTTACTTTAGCAGTTGCTAGCCTTCTATTGTCTTTTTACATAAAAGTGTCACTTTTGGTGTTTTTGCCGATTTTTGCCATTGTTGTGTGGAGGCAGAGATACTCAGTGAAGAATATTCTTACGTCTATTGTCGTGCCTGTGTTTCTTGTTGGGTTGGTTACCATTCCCTTTTCGCGAGGGGAACCGTATGGTTGGTTGTATGAGATTTACAAAAGCAAAGTTTTTACACAACAGCTACAGGTAATTACTGCTAATGCATTTAATATCTGGGCAGCATTAACAGGCATCCACGAGCGACCTCACACGCTAATGCTTGGACCGCTCTCTTATCAAATGTGGGGCTTGATTTTGTTTTTGGGAGCTATGGTTTCGATATTCAAAATGGTTTATAGAAAACAAGATGCAACCTTGGTTTTCTGGGCGCTGTCTATTACTGCCTTTGCGTCATTTATGTTCTTAACGAATATGCATGAGCGTTATATATACCCGTTGTTTCCCATGCTTACTATATTGGTAGCGCAGAGCAAGAAATTATTGCCATTGTATCTTGGTATTTCAGCAATCAGTCTTCTTAACTTGTACAATTTTTGGTGGTATCCGAGGATAGAGGTGTTGATTTATGCAATGTCTGCTTTTGATAGGTTAGCTCCTCGAGTTTTGGGATTAGTAAGTTTTGTGCTCTTTGTGTTTTTATATCTCCGCTTTGTTAAAAATTCCCAAGCGGAAGGAAAGCATATTTAAGCAATAACTTCAATTATTATATGAAAAAAACTATTGTTTACTCTGGTTTTGTGTTGTTTTTTGCTCTTACTGCTATTGTTTATGGAGCTTTATTAAGCCGGACTCCTGTTTATCTTAATCAAGATGAATTGGGGTTTGCACTAAATGCTTATTCAATTGCACAAACGGGGTTTGATGATAATAATCGTTTTTTCCCTTTGTATTTTTGGCACCTGGGTGTTATGTGGGCAACTCCGATAATTGTCTACGCAACAGCATTAGTTCTTAGGTTTTTACCCTTAACAGAGGGGATGATAAGATTGCCAAGTGTTTTTGTAGGGCTTTTGGATATTTTCTTAGTGTGGATTCTGGCAGGTAAGATTTTTAAGGAGAAAATATATGTTTTTCTTGCTGGATTTTTGCTAGCCACAACCCCTGTGCATTTTATCCATAGCAGAATTCTTTTGGATAATCTTTTTGTGATTCCATTCGTGATTTTGTGGCTTATCTTATTGTCACTGTTTATCAAGGAAGGGCGAATTGTTGATCTTGGGCTTGGGTTTTTTGTGCTCGGAGTAGGGGTCCATAGTTATCATGCAGCAAAGATTATGATGCCTTTGTATATTTTTCTTACAATTTGGGTTTTATGGTCGCAGGTAAAAAACAACAAGAAGCTTCTTGGAGTTGTTTTGGTTTCTTTTTTACTTCCTCTTCTGCCTTTTATTCCTTGGCTTTCTAAGTATCCCGATACGCTTATTGACCAAGTTAAGTATACACAGCTTTATGATGCAAAGTTAAATCCCTTGGTTGGAGTTTTGAGTCTTTTGACTCCAAGAAGTTTGTTGCACAGAGTAGACGTATATGTGAATTACTTTAATCCGAAGTTTCTTTTCTTGAGGGGTGATGCTAGTTTGATTCATTCAACACAGAAGACTGGAGTATTGTTATTCCCATTGGCTATATTTGTTCCTCTTGGAATTTTTAGTGCCTTAAGGAAATGGGAACCACTTGAGAAAATTTTGGTTGCTGGTTTCTTTACTGCGCCAATAGCTGCAACGATTGCTGGAGATCATTATAGAATTTCGAGGGCTCTTTTTATTTTACCTTTTGCTGTAATCTTAGCTACTTATGGAGTTAAATTCTTGTTTTCCTTGCGAAGTAGAAAGTGTCAAGTACTTGGGCTAGTTTTACTTTTCGCAATTCCTCTGCAAGGTTTTTATTTCCTATATGATTATTTTACTGATTACAGGTTGCGTTCGTATTCGTGGTTTAATAACAATGTTCCTGGTGCACTTGAATCGATTATTAAATATGATAGGCAACAATCATTGGTTCATGTATATTTCGATAAAACAATAGACTTCTTACCTAGTTATTGGAAGTTTTATTTAATAAAACATGACAGGCGAGATCTTCTTTGGAAAACAGAGTTTTTTGACCCGAAGTTTGTTGATACAGAATTGCTTCCTCAAAACACCCTTTTACTATACAGTCACCATAATGTTGATGGGCAAAAGCAAAGCATAGGTCAATTTAATAAGCTGGATCCAATATTTGAGCCAGACGGAGTCCAAAAGCTATACCTCTACAAAAACTAGTTTCTTTGCCCCTTTTTCTTAATTGAATGTATAATCGTAGTAGTAGAGTTGCTACTTGTATACCATGCTTTGTAACCTACGCAAGTATAATGTCTCGCACATACTGCTTTTAAGCAGCATTGTCTTGCTGGCATTTCTTTTGCGTTTTGTTGGAATTTCTTCTTACCCGGTTGGTTTTACACCGGATGAGGCTTCTTTTGGGTATGATGCTTATTCACTTTTGAAGACTGGGAGGGATCAGTGGGGGGAATCATGGCCTTTAACTTTTCGCTCGTTTGGAGATTTTAAACTTCCTCTTTATGGTTATTTGACCGTTCCCTCGATCGCTCTTTTTGGCCTTAATGAGTTTGCGGTTAGGTTGCCCAATGCTATTTTTGGCACTCTAGCGATTTTGGCAACATACCTTATGGTTGGACAAATGTTCAGAGACAGAAAAATACAATTGTTTTCTGCGTTTTTGTTAGCAATTTCTCCTTGGCATGTTTCACTATCAAGAGGGGCTTTCGAGGCAAACCTGACAACCTTTTTTATGCCTTTTGGTATTTGGGCTTTTTTGAAAGGTGTAAAGAAACCGCATTGGATGGTTGTTTCGGCAATAGCGTTTGGGCTCAACCTGTTTTCTTATCATTCTGCCCGACTTATAACACCTCTAATAGTTCTTTCATTGTTGTGGTTTAATACTACACTCCTACGAACAGATCATTCCCTTTGGGAATGGAGGAGTGTAGGAAAACACAAGTGGGGATTAAGTGTTTTCAGCGCTTTTTTGGTGATTGCGGTCTATACAGTGTTTTTTGGGGCTGGTGCAAGAGGAGCGGATATTGCAATATTTAATCCAACGGACAAATGGTCTGCAGTTTCTGATAGGCGGTACGAAGCTTTTTTGCAAGGGCTTCCAGATGGCGTGGCACGAGTTTTTTCGAACAAAGTGGTTTATGTGATTGATAATTTTGTTAACAATTACTTTTCTTATTTATCGCCACAATTTCTTTTTACTCAAGGAGCAGGAGAGTGGACTTATGGAATGATTCCAGGGTGGGGGGTGCTTTATTTAATTGAACTACCGTTTTTGTTATTTGCTTTATGGGGTGTTTTTGCAAGGCGTCCCCTTGCAGGATTGTCAAGGGGACGCCTTATTAAGGTTATATTGATCTGGATTCTACTTGCACCAATCCCGGCAGCCTTAACTAAAGGAGCGGGGTTTGCGGCAAATCGTGTTTCAGTAATGATGCCGGCGGTTCAAGTGTTATCAGCATACGGCGCAGTGGTATTGTGGGATGTTATGCAAAAGAGATGGCCAAAGTATAAGCAAGCATTGCTAGCTTGTTACCTTGTTAGTGTCTTAGTAAGTTTAGGTTTCTTTTTGGAAGACTATCGTTATCACGCACCTAAAAGTGCTGCTGGCGCTATGCTTTATGGAAGACGTGATGCTGTTGATTTTGCCGAGAGTTTGCAGGATCGATATGGGCGGATTGTTTTTTCAAAGAGTTTGTCTGAGCCCCAAATTTATGTTGCTTTTTATGGAGCTTGGGATCCCAAAGACTATCAGGAGCAAGCACAAGGTTGGTTGCGATACGAGAAAGAATGGCTTCTTTTTGTTGATCAACTTGGTGAATATGGCCTAGGTAAGTACGTTTTTAGTGGTGTAAACAATATTAGAGAGAAGAATGAAAGCAACATTGTTTTGGTTGGTAAGCCCGAGGAATTTCGAAAAGAAGATAATATTTTGAAGGCAATATATTATCCTGGCGGTAAGCCGGCAATTTTATTAACAGAATTTAATCCAAATTAATTCTTCTTGCTTTAATGTTTAAAAAGTCAACTTTATTAATAATTGCTTTGTTGATAGTTGTTGTTGCTCCGACCTTCGCAAGAATGCTTAGGCCTGGTATTTATTCGATGCAGGACTATCACTTTTTTAGACTTTACGAATTTGACCGTTGTGTTCGGGATTTACAAATTCCTTGCCGGTGGTCTCCGGATGCAGGACTTGGTTTTGGTGAACCATTGTTTAATTTCTATGGACAGTTGGCCTATGTGCCAGGAGCAGTACTTCATTTGTTGGGTGTTTCGCTTACTGATTCTTTGAAATTACTTTTTATTTTTTCTCTTTTCGGTTCGGCTTTAACTATGTTTTTTTTGGCACGACAAATTTGGGGGAATAATTCTGCTGCATTCCTATCGTCTGTGCTGTATGTTTGGGCGCCTTACAGAGCAATTGATGTTTGGGTGCGAGGTGCCCTTCCAGAGGCTTTGAGTTTTGTGATATTTCCGCTTGTTGTATATAGGTTTAACTTACTTGTTAAAAGAGGGAAAGCTTTTGATTTGTTATTGTTTAGTGTTGTTTTTGCCCTTCTTATACTGACTCACAATCTTTCCACATTTATGTTTGGCTTTTTTCTATTGGGTTGGATTTTTTACAAATTAATATCTTTGAAAAAATTTAGAGTTTTACCAAAGATTTTGGGAGGATTTATTCTTTCAGGGCTTTTGTCTGCTTTTTACCTCTTGCCTGTTGTTTTTGAATCGCAGTTTGTGCGTCTTGAAAATATGACTCAAGGATATTTTGATTTCAGAGGACATTTTGCTGGTATTTGGCAACTTTTGTTTTCAAGATTTTGGGGATATGGTGCTTCGCTTTTTGGGCCGAATGATGATTTAAATATTTCAATTGGACACCTTCAATGGATTATTCCTCTTTTAGCTTTGGTTGTTTGTGTTGTAAGAAGTAGAAAAAATTTGGGTAGACTTGTGATGTTGGTTGGTATGGGTTGGTTCTTACTGTTTTTGACACATAACAAGTCTTCTTTTATTTGGGAGAGTTTTCCACAAATGGCCTTTATTCAGTTTCCTTGGAGATTTTTAGCTGTTGCTGTTTTTGCTTTTTCGTTAGCTGGAGGAGCTTTTGTGATAACTTTTGGCAGGTATGCTAAGTTTATGGTTTTAGGTCTTAGCGTGTTTGCAGTTTTTTTAAATTATTCGTTTTTCAAAGAAGATATTTGGAGGAATGTGGGTGATAAAGACATTACTAGTGGAATTTATTGGGAGGAGCAAACTAGGGCTTCTATACAAGATTATTGGCCTCGGTATGGAAATATTCCTCCTGAGTCTGTGCCCTCTGACTTTGATAACGCCAAGTTAGTGGATAAGAAAAGTAACGTTGTTTCGTACTATGTTACTACTCAAGAAAAACAAGAGGTCCAATTTCCTGTTACTTATTTTCCGGGATGGGTTGCTAGAATAGAAAGTACAAAATATGAAACACATCCAACGGGGGAGTATGGTTTGGTAACAAGCACGTTGCCGCAGCTTAACAATACTCTTGTTACTTTGGAATTTAGGGATACGTTTGTAAGATTGATTGGTAATGTGGTTAGCATGGTGTCGTTTGTAGCTTTAGTGGTGGTGTTCGGCATTTTTAGAAAAAGAACACATGCAACGTAATTCTTTTGCTCTTTTGTTCCTGATTGTTATTTTTGGATTGGGGTTGCGCCTTTATAATATTTCCGATGTGCCCCCTAGTCTTAATTGGGATGAGGTAAGTCATGGTTATAATGCTTATTCTATTCTTAGGACAGGAAGAGATGAGTGGGGGAAGCAGTTTCCGGTGACTAATTTTCGAGCGTATGGTGATTACCCTTTACCGTTAAATTTGTATTTTCTTATTCCGTCTGTTGCGGTTTTTGGTTTAACTGAGTTTGGAATTCGGTTTCCTCATGTTATTTTAGGCACACTCACAATTATCAGCTCGTTTTTTCTTGCTTACGGGGTAGCTAGGAGGCGGGTAGTAGGTTTTCTAGTTGCTCTTTTGGTAGCTATTGAGCCTTGGTATGTTTTTCCCTCGCGCTTTGTTCTTCAGTCTAACATGTCGGTGTTTTTAATCATCACGAGTATGGCTTTGTTTTTTAATCGTGAGAAACACAGGATTTTTTTACCATTAGCAGCCTTTTTGTTGGGGCTGACCTTATTTGCTTATCACAGTACCAGAATTTTCTCACCACTTCTTTTATTAGCAGTTATTTTTATATACAGACCTGACTTGTTTAAATGCTTGAAGAAGGAGAGCGTATTGTCGATGATCTTGTGGGGTGTGGCTTCTGTATTTTTTTTATCCTTGCCTGTGATACTTTTGAATAATGAAGCGCGAGCAAGAGCAAATTGGGTTTTTTTAATTGATCAAGGAGCTGTCAATAAGATTATTGAGAGCAGGAGTAATTCTCACCTTCCTCCAATTCTTGTTAAAGCGGTTTATAATCGGCCTGTTTATTTTATTAAAGCGTTCTCACAGCGCTATGTTGAATACTTTTCTCCGGAATTTCTCTTCTATAAAGGGGGAACTCACTATCAATTTAGTGTGCCGGACACAGGATTATTGTACAAAATAAATTTGCCGTTTTTCTACCTAGGCTTATTCTGTATTATATGTGCTGCTCTTAAGCGTAAAAAGGATTACATTTTTGTAACTGTGTGGTTTTTATTAGCTCCAATTCCAGCAAGTATAACCCAAGAACATTTTGCCGTGCTGCGTTCTACAACCTTCTTACCTCTGCCGCAGCTTTCTGTAGCATTAGGATTTTTGTTTGGACTAGATTTAATAAAAAGAAAGTTTGGAAGGGGCGAGGTATCTGGAAAGGTTGCTGTTACACTTTATGTTGCACTCCTTTTAATTGAGTTAGAAGGATATTTAACTGTATTGTTTACTGAGTATAATCAAAAATATTCTTGGGCATGGCAGTATGGTTATAAACAAGTAGCAGAGTATGCGAAGCAGAGATATGGAAATTATGACAAATTTATTGTTACTAAAAAGTATGGCGAACCACACGAGTTTTTCCTTTTCTATTTGCATTATGATCCGCGAAAATATATGAACGACCTTGGTACTGTTCGATACTTTAAGTCGGATTGGTATTGGGTAGATGGGTTTGATAAGTTTTATTTTCTCAATGACTGGAATGTAGTAGGAGACACAGGTACAGATGGAGGTACAGAATTTGTGTTGGAGAGTGGTGGAACTGTGGATTGCAGGATGTTACGGTGTTTGATGATTACTAGTCCAGGGAATTATCCCTTGGGATGGCGATTGGTCGAAACTATTTATTTTCTTGACGGAAAGACTGCTTTTGAGATTTTGGAAAACATATGAAAATGAAATACATCCTTATTGTAATAGTTCTTCTTGGTTCAGTTTTTAGGTTGTGGGGTCTTTCCGAGAATCCTCCTCACTTGACGAGTGACGAAGCGGCGCTTGGCTATAACGCTTATTCTATTTTAAAAACTGGGCGGGATGAGCACGGTGAATTATTCCCAATAGTTTTTAAATCATTTGGGGACTGGAAACCGGGGCTTTATGTGTATCTTACAGTACCGTTTGTAGCGACCCTTGGTTTAACAGAACTTGCAGTAAGATTACCAGCGGCTATAGCTGGTGTCTCGGCAATAGTTCTTCTGTTTTTGATAACACACCAACTTTTTGATAACAAAAAGGTTGCTCTTTTTGCAAGTTTCTTTTTAGCTATTTCTCCTTGGCATATACAGTTTTCGCGGGGGGCATGGGAGGCTGGTATTGCTTTAACACTTACCCTTTTAGGAATTTACTTTTTCCTTCTAGTGGTTAAGGGCAGACCACGCATGCTTATTGTTGCGGGTTTATTTTTTGCCTTAACCCTTTGGACATATCAGGGTGCAAAGCTTGCAACTGCCGTAGTGGGGCTTGGACTTTTGATCTGTTTTTGGAAGGAACTCTCGAAAGTTTCGCTAAAGATTTTAGGCAAAAGTTTAGCAATTGGTTTTTTGGTTGCCTTACCAGTTTTGGTGGGTTTTTGGCAGGGGAAAACAGGTAGGCTTGAGGTTTATAGTATTTTTTCGTACAGACGGCCTGAGGATTATGTGCAAGCTATTCTTGGCCAAGAACGTGTGAGCCGTGATTCTTGGCAATATATTCTTTACCACTCCGAATCTCTAAATTTTGTACGGGGCATATTGGGCAGGTGGTTTAATTACTATTCAGGACGATTTTTGTTTTTCGATGGTGATTGGACTAATCCTCGTCATGCTGTCCCTAATTCAGGGAATTTATTGATAATAGATAGTATAATGCTCGTCCTTGGTCTCTTTGCCTTGTCACGGGTAGGTGCAAAGAAGGAAGCGCTTTTTGTTTGGTTTTGGATTATTTTTGCTCCATTGCCAGCAGCTTTGTCTCGAGACTCGGTTCATGCTATACGTACGTTAAATATGGTAATTCCGCTAACAATTTTATTGGCGTTGGGTGCAAATGCTGTCTGGGATCAAAGAAAGAGAGTTGGGAAATTGCTGCCTGTGTTGTTGGTAGTTTTCAGTGGGATCTATATAGCAAACTATGTGTATTATCTTGATCAATACTGGATTCATGGGCCAAAGAGAAATTCCAAATATTGGCAGTATGGTTATAAGCAGATGGTTGAGAAACTCACTCCACTTCAACAAAAATATGATGAGATAGTTGTTATTCAGGATTATACGCAACCGTATATATTTTTCCTTTTCTACCAAAAGTACGATCCTGTAAAGTATCAAGGAATGGTCAGTCAAGTTTATATGCCTAACAAATATGGGGATGTTGGTCTTGTTTCGGGATTGGATAATATTACGTTTAGGGATATAAACTGGCAAGATGATCGTGGTATGGTTGGGAAACTTTTTGTTGTAGATCCGATTCGTGTTCCTATTGTGGATTCAAGTAGCCCGGCGGAATTTAAATTAGTTGATCAGGTGAATTATTTAAATGGAGATGTGGCATTTCGTATTTTAGAAATCCTTGGGGAAAAGAGATAAATTAGAATTTAAAAACAAATGAGAATTTGTCTTCAACTATATATGAAACGTTTAATTTGGCTAATTATAATTCTTGCTGCAATACTGCGTTTTTATCGTTTGGATGTTTTGCCTGCGTTGAATGCTGATGAGGCAGCGATAGGATATAATAGTTATTCACTTATTAAAACAGGTAATGATGAGCATGGGAACTTATGGCCAGTTCATTTTCAGTCTTTTAATGACTATAAACCGGGATTGTATTTTTACTTGGTTTTACCTTTTGTCGCGTTTTTTGGTTTGAATGAGTGGGCAGTAAGAATACCTGGGGCTTTTCTTGGGGTTTCTACGGTTTTTGTAGTTTGGCTTCTTGTGAAAGAGTTGTTTCCAGATAGAAAGTGGCTGCCAGAGTTATCAGCATTTTTTCTTACTATTTCTCCTTGGCATATTCATTTTTCTCGAGGGGGATGGGAAGTGAATGTGGCGACATTTTTTATAACCGTGGGGGTTTGGGGATTTATTAAAGGGGTTAGAGATAACAGATGGTTTTGGCTTTCGAGTTTAGCTTTTGTTGCCTCACTGTATACTTATCATACTGCGAGGATTGTTGTTCCATTATTGATATTGGGTTTTTTGTTTATTTTTAAAAAAGCTCTTTTTTGGGATAGTAAGGATGCTGTTTTTAAATTCTTGAAAGTTGGTGTACCCAAGCATTTTTTCTTGAGTGTTGTGGTAGGGGTATTGTTTTTAGTGCCTTTAGTAAGAGGTCTTTTAGGACCGGCAGGTGTTTCTCGTGTTGCGGGTGTTGGGCTTTTTGCTGATACTGGTCCTTTTTGGCTAACAAATCAGCAACGTGGGGAACATGAAGATTTTCAGGGTAAATTTGCTTTACTTTTACACAATAAACCAATCAACTATGGTATTGCTTTTTTGGAAAATTATGCTGGGCATTTTTGGGGAGAATTTCTTTTCTTGTCAGGTGATGAAATTCAGCGAAACAAGGTTCCAGAAATTGGCCAAATGTACTTGTTTGATCTTTTGTTTTTGGCTCTGGGTTTAATAGTTATTGCAAGAAGTCCTAAAAACTGGGGAGTTGTAATCTTGTGGATTATGGTTGCTCCTGTTGCAGCGGCCCTTACGTTTCAGTCCCCCCATGCCTTAAGAGCTGAGAATATGGTAGTCCCTTTGACGATGATTAGTGCGTATGGTGGATATTGGTTATGGGGGAAGTGCAGACCCTCGGACAGAGGGAAGTTAGGCAGGTTAGGGAAGTTATGTGAGATACTGCTTGTAGTTTGGGTATTATGGGATTTTTCTCGATATTTACACCAGTATTATTTTCATATGGCGAAGACTTATGATTACTCTTCCCAGTATGGAATGAAGGAATTAGTACAATATATTACTCACAATAATAGCGAGAATAGGAGAGTGGTGGTAACTAATAGGTATGATCAGCCGTATATTCTTTTCTTGTTCTATTTAAAATATCCGCCGGAGCAGTTTCAAAAGGAGCATGTTTTGACCCCAAGAGATAAATTTGGTTTTTCCACAGTGGAGGGGTTTGGGAATTACACTTTTCGAGAGATTGGAAATTGGGATGAGATAAGGCGAGATTATCCGGGTGCTTTAATAGCTGGGACAGAGGACGAGATCCCGGGTGGAAATATACTTAGCACTATTACCTTTCCAAGTGGGAGAACGGTGTTTAAGATTGTAGCTAACTAGATATGAAAAAAAGTCGAGCGAAGATATCAGTAGTTTTAGCAACATTCAATGAAGAAAAAAACATAGGTGTTTGTCTTGAATCGATTCGACAACTGGCAGATGAGATAGTAGTGGTTGATGGTTCTTCAACTGATAGAACAAGAGAGATAGCTAAGTCATATGGCGCTCATGTTATAAAAGTAAAGAACTATCCTATTTTTCATATTAATAAACAGAGGGCGTTAGAGAGTGCAACTAGTGAGTGGATACTTCAGCTTGATGCTGATGAACGTGTGACAAAAGAACTGGCAGACGAAATATTGAAGGTAGTGAATATGAGTAATGATGAGATAGAGGCTTATCAGAAACAGTTAGAGAATCGAGCACTATTTTTAAGACATCAGCAAATACTTACAGAGAGAGATGGTACTATTGGTGCAAAAGACGGAGAATATGCAGCGTTTTTCCTTCCACGGTTGAATTATTTTCTTGGTGGTTACTTAAGACATGGAGGGACTTATCCTGATGGGGTGATTAGGTTGGTTAAGCGGGGGAAAGCACATTTTCCTGCGAAGAGTGTTCATGAGCAGATTGTTGTTGATGGTAAGGTTGGTTGGCTAGGGAACGATCTTTTACATTTGGATTCCCCGAATTTTAAACGATATTTAGAGAGAAACAGTCGTTACGTAGACTTAATTAGAGATGAAATGAAGCAAGAAAAAGTAGGTAAGAACTTTCTTCAGTTTGTAAATTACTTTTTAGTTAAACCGTTTGGGTGGTTTTTTCTGACGCAGTTTAGACATAAGGGAATTTTGGATGGTTACCGGGGAGTTGTTTTCTCGTTTTTTTCTGCCCTGAGATTCCCTAGGGCATATTGGAGGTACATAAAGGAAAGTTAAAAATGAAAAGTCAAAAATGAAAGTTTTTATTGACGAACAAGTGTTAAATATCAGACACACGATTCGGGGTATTGGGGTGTATACTAGAAATCTTGTTGATGCTTTAAAAAAGCAGAAAGACATAGTTTTAGTTTCTGACGGGAGAGCGGCAGATATAATCCACTATCCATATTTTGACTTGTTTTTTAGTACTTTAAAAGTTCAGGGTGGGGAAAAGACTATAGTTACTATCTACGATACCATTCCGCTTATTTATCCGCAACATTATCCATCGGGAATTAAAGGAAAATTAAACTTTATTAGGCAAAAGAAAGCACTTCAGAAGATAGATGCTGTAGTTACAATATCGGAGACATCTAAGAAGGATATTGTACGATTTTTAGATGTACCGCAAGAAAAGATCTATACGGTTTATCTAGCACCTGGTGCAATTTTCAGGAAAGTGGAAGGTGGAAAGTGGAAAGTGGAAGTTGCAAAACGTTATGCTCTTCCAGAGCGTTTTGTCCTATATGTTGGTGATGTAAACTACAATAAAAATTTGAGTGGATTGGCCCAAGCATGTGTGCTGGCAAAGCTGCCTTTGGTTATTGTAGGTAAGCAAGCGGCCACTGCTGAATTTGATAAGCAACACCTGGAAAACAGACCGTTTGCCTCTTTCTTAGAGAAGTATGGAGGTAATTCGAATATTAGGCGTTTGGGTTTTGTGCCAGATGAGGATTTGGTGTTAATTTATAATTTGGCGACAGTGTATTGCCAACCATCTTTTTACGAAGGGTTTGGGCTTCCTGTTTTAGAGGCGATGGCTTGTGGTTGTCCTGTTGTTGCTTCTCGGACACAAGCGTTGGTAGAAATATGTGGTGACAGTGCGCTTTTTGCTGATCCGAAGGATCCTCGGGATATTGCTGTTAAGATTAAAACTGTGTCTGGAAACAGAAAATTGGCCAGTTCATTAGGTAGAAGTGGTATTGAGAAAGTAAAGCAGTTCTCATGGGAGAAACTTGCTTATGAAACAACTAAAGTATATACAACGATTCTTAAACAAAATAGACACTAAACAAATTTTACTACTCTTTTTGGTTTGGAGAGTTTGGACTTTTGTCTTTGCCTTACTTGGGATAATTTTAGTTCCTTTATATAGTCGGGACTTTTTTGGGGGTGGATTAGACCACTACCTTGAAAATCCTGTGTTTTGGAGTTGGGCTAATTTTGATGGTGAGCATTATATTTCCTTAGTCCAACATGGTTATCAGAAATTAACTCATTCCTTTTTCCCGTTTTATCCGTTGGTTGTGAGGATTGCTTCTACGGAAAGTATTTCTAATATAACTGCGGTTGGAGTTTTGATTTCAAGCGTATCTTTGTTTGTGGGTATTTGTTTATTTTGGAGACTTGTATGTGTTGATTTTTCACCAAAGGTGGCTTTGTATTCGCTTGTTTCTCTTCTTGTTTTTCCAACGTCTTTCTTTTTTGGGGCTTTTTATACAGAGTCTTTGTTTTTCTTGCTTGTTGTTGGTTCTTTTTTCGCTGCCAGGAAGTCTAACTGGTTCTTGAGTGGGATCTTGGGTGCTCTAGCGAGTTCTACGCGAATAATTGGGATTTTTCTTTTGCCGGCTCTTATTGTTGAGTGGTTATTACAAGGTAGAGACGAGTCTTTAAAAAAGTCTCTAGGTAAGAGAATATTGCAGTTTCTGTGTATCTTCCTTGTACCTTTGGGCTTGGGGATATATATGTTTTATTTGTATAGAACTACGGGTAATTGGCTGAGTTTTTATACGGACCTTTCCCCTTTTGGGGAGCAACGCGGGGGTGGTACAATCGTATTTCTTCCTCAAGTGTTGTGGCGATATGTAAGGATGATTTTTACTGTTGATAAGACAAGTTTGTTCTATCTAACACTTCTGATGGAGTTTTTGACTGGTATCGGTGTATTGTTTCTGGGGGTGTGGGGGTGGATGAAAAACGTGCGTTTGTCGTACTTGGTTTTTATGGGGTTGGGTTATATACTTCCTACTTTGACGGGAAGTTTTAGTTCCCTTCCGAGATATGTTTTGGTATTGTTTCCTTTGTTTATTATCATGGGCATGTTTTTGTCTAAACAGAGAATGTTTGTGCGTATGGCAATTCTTTCTCTGTTGACTGTTTTATTGATAATTGAAACAATGCTCTTTGTGCGCGGTTATTGGGTAGGATAGTATGAAATTTACAAAGATATTATTCCTGTATTTTTTGTCTTTGGCCGGAAGCTCGTTTTTTGCGGGAAGTATTATTATGGTGCTTGGTACAAATTTTCATAACCTTGGCCAGTTGGTCTACCACTTTCTGGCCGGCAGACTTTTAGGCAAAGTTTTCTATGGAGACCTGGCGGCCCTAATTTCTATTTTTGGTCTTCTTGCAATAATTCAACAAGCTTTTGGTTTAACAATTATTAAGTTTGTTGCATCAGCAAAAAGTCCCGAGGAAGCTAATAACTTTACCAAGTGGGTGTGGTTCTGGAGTATTTGGGTAGGTGTTATAGTTTTTGTCTTGCTTTTGTTTTCCTCACCATTTATAGTCCAATTTTTAAACATTAGTCAACCGCAGGTAATTTATATATTTATTCCCGTCGTTCTTGTTGGCTTTATCTCAAATACTGGTAGAGCGCTTTTACAAGGTTTTACTAGATTTACCCAGTTTGTTGTTAGTATGGTTGCAGAAGTAGGAGCAAAGATTGTTGCTATGGTACTTCTTGTATATCTCGGCTACTCACTTTTTGGGGCAGTAGCAGCACTTCCTGTGGGAGCTGTGGTTGGATTTGTTATTGTCTGGTTGGGGTTGAGGAAAAACCTTAAAGGACCAAGAGCCAAGATGCCCAATCTCTCCCCTCTTTTTGCATATTCATTTCCCGTGTTTATTCAAAGTATTGCTCTTACTTCAATGTATTCATCAGATATTTTGCTTGCTAAGCACTTTTTTACCGCAGAGCAGGCAGGACTTTATGCTGCCTTGGCAAAACTTGGAACGATTGCATTCTTCAGCTCTTCTCCGATAACGAGTGTGATGTTTCCAATAATTGCGAGAAATCATACGCATGGTCAGCCCTATCACAGAATTTTTTACCTTAGTGTCGCTTTAGTTACACTGATTTCATTAGCCGTAATAATCTCCTATATATTCCTTTCTGGTTTTATTATCGGGATTCTTTTTGGCAAAGATTTTGTTGAAGGCGCCCCGATTTTATGGTGGTTTAGTCTTTATATGTTCCTATTGGGGGTCGGAATGCTTTTTGTTCATTTTTATTTGTCGATTGGTAAAACAAAAGTCGTTTGGTTGTTTGCCGCAGCAGCACTTACTCAAATAGTTCTGATTCTGGTGTTTCACGCCACCTTATTAAGTGTTATTCAAATGTCAATAATTGCAGCAGCTTTACTCGTTCTGGGTCTTCTTCTATACTTTCCTTACCACCACAGACAAAGATGAAAAACGGGCTGTTATCTATTGTTGTACCGGCGTACAAGCAAGAGCAAACGATTAAAAGAGATCTTGAGAATATAGATCAAACGTTGCGTGAGGGACTAAAAGGCTATATTTATGAAATTATATGTGTTGTGGATGGTAGGGTTGATCGAACTTGGGAAGAGGCTAAGAAAGTGAAGTCTAGAAGAGTTAAGGTTGTTGGCTATGATGCAAATCGTGGCAAGGGTTACGCAGTTAGATATGGTATGGCAACATCCAGGGGTGATTGGGTTTCGTTTTTGGATGCTGGTATGGAAATAAGCCCAACTGGAATTATGATGCTGATGGCGCATATGGAGTGGTATGGTGCCGATATTATAGTTGGGTCCAAACGCCACCCTGCTTCCCGAGTAAACTATCCTTTCCTTCGTTATATTCTAAGTATTGGCTATCATGGTTTATCGATGTTTTTTTTTGGTTTACCACTTAGGGATACACAAAGCGGAATAAAAATTTTCAAAAGAGAAGTACTTAAAAAGATTCTTCCTCGACTTCTGGTTAAAAGGTATGCAATGGACATAGAAATGTTAGCAGTAGCCAAATATCTTGGATTTGATAGAATTTTTGAGGCTCCTATAGAAGTAAGATTTGATCAAAGAACGAGTAGGGTTTCCTGGCGCAGTATTTTTAACATGGCATGGGACACACTGGCAGTGTTTTATCGCCTAAAAATCTTGCATTATTATGATGATAAAAACAGGAAAAACTGGCTTGTTGATCATGAATATTCTTATTCTTTCTTGGCGTGACCCCAAACATCCATTAGCTGGTGGTGCAGAGCAAGTTATGCATGAACATGCAAAGGGGTGGGTGGAGGCTGGCCATAATGTTACCCTTTTTGCCTCTCACTTTAAGTATGCACCCCGCTGTCAGGTGTTGGACGGTGTAACCGTAATAAGATATGGTTTTCAATATCTTGGTGTCCATTTGGCAGCCTTTTTCTGGTACTTGTTTGGCAAACACGCGCATTTTGATTTGGTTGTTGATCAGTTCCATGGCATTCCTTTTTTTACGCCCTTTTATGCAAGAGTGCCTAAACTTGCGGTACTTCAAGAAGTGGCACGCGAAGTTTGGCTGATTAACCACTTACCGTGGCCATTTAGTTGGATTGTAGGATGGATGGGGTATCTTAGCGAACCGTTGGTCTTTATTTTTTATAAACATGCTCCGTTCATGGTGGGTTCTGAATCGGCAAAACAAGACCTAATTAAATTGGGAATTGGTGATAATAATATTACAGTTGTACCTCATGGTGTGTTGATAAGAAAACCTAAGCCAGTGCCTCAAAAAGAAAAAGTTAAATCAATTGTCTTTTTGGGTGCTTTGGCAAAAGATAAGGGTGTTGAAGACGCAATAAAGGCATTTGGCTTACTCACTAAATTTGGTAAGTTTGAGTTTTGGATAATTGGTAGAGGTTCTGTAAGTTATATAGCTAAACTTAAAAAACTTGCAAGTTGTGTTGGAGTAGAGAAAAGTACTATCTTTTGGGGTTTTGTATCTGATAAGAAAAAGTTTGAATTACTTGCAAGAGCGCATGTTATGGTTAATCCGTCTGTTCGAGAAGGATGGGGACTTGTTAATATTGAGGCAAATGCAATGGGTACACCAGTTGTGGCTTATAGGTCTCCAGGTTTGGTTGACTCGGTGAAAGATGGGGTTAGTGGTGTTTTATGTTACCACAATACTCCTGAAGCCCTAGCAGAAGCTATTTTTGCTTTACTAAAAGATGCTAGTTATTTGGCGAGCATAAGTAAAACTTCAGTTGCGTGGAGTAAACAGTTTACTTGGGTAGAATCGCGCGCAAGGAGTTTAAAACTGATTGAGAAAATAGCTACTTGATTTTATATAAGTAAGAGTGTAACAATATGTTATGCTAGGTGTATGAACAAGGTTTTTGCGGTCGCAACAATTGTTTTGGGATTGTCACTTATTCTAGTAGCACCAGTATATGCTGTACAGAGGAGGTTGCCTACCTCCGCACCGACTCCAACTCCCACCCCTACCCCCACTGTTGTTCCTGTCAATTCGTTTGAGTTGTTTTGGCCACTTGTTGCAGGCAAAACAGAAGGTGATTCTTTTTATTCTTTGAAGCTTATTAAAGAACAGGTTCAAGGTTGGTTTATTTTTGACGGTTCAAAAAAAGCAGATTATCAAGTTTTCTTGGGTACAAAGCGTGTACTAGAATCAGAGAAGCTTATTAAAGAAAGTAAAGCCAAAAATGCTGAGAAAACACTTGAACGAGCAAGTAGTAACTTTTCTCGAGCGTATGATTTTGCCAAGACCGCAGGAGACAAAGGTAACTTTGATGCAGGCAAAGTTAGAAAGGATAGGCTGTTTAACGTAAAAACCTTGATTGACTCACTGAAGGTGTTTGCCCCGAGTGATCTGAACATAGGTCTTGATGTGGTTAGGGGTAAAGCAGATAGACTTCTAAGCGACTATTTACCCTAGGACTATTAAGGGTGGACCTACTCCCCGAAAGTGAAGATCCGGAGACCAATACTTGATAGGTCACAAGGATAATTTACAGGAGAAACTAGTCTTATATACTGAGCGTTATCTCCTGGAAAAAGAAAAACAAAATCTGCATTATATCCGGCTATTTCCCTCACAGAGAAATTATTTACACTCTCGTCTTTTTGAAAGTACTGATCTCCGTCCGTAGAAATGTACACAGTTGCGCCAATTAACTTATTTTTACACTCATCCGAAGGAAAAGAAAAAGTCAAAGCCTTAAGCTTTTTTATTCTATAAAGCGAAATAAAAATTTCTTTTTTACCATCATAGGCAGAGTATGTTCTCTTGAATTGCTCACTTGTTCCTTCTATATTAAGACCTTCTTTAAGGTATTGCTTGTCATTTTTCCATATTTTTAAAACTGGAACACCATCCACTCTTACGGCATATACCTCGTTGAGAAAGTTATCTAAGTATTTATGTCTAAAAGTATTACTGAATATATCTTGTCCAACAACAAGCGCCATTTGGTATTCTCCCTCTTGGTTGTAGCCGCTTCTGGAACCATTAGAAAAATCGATATCTTCTCGAAGAGATAGGCGAGATATATTTTGTGCATTTCCAGAAACTAGTGCAAGTTTTGCTCTTAGTTCTGCATTTTGGTTTATCCACTTTACGCCTTGTAAGTAAGCGTTACCGTAAGTATTTCCATATCCAGGGAAATCTTTTTCCGCTGCACCTTTTAGCCCTCCTATGAGAAAGTTAAAATAAACATTTTGGTTTGGATGTATTTTCCAAAGAGTCGAGAGTGTGGGTATAAAACCAGCTAAGATTAGAAGAGATACAATTAAGCTGATAATTTTTTTCTTTGGTCGTTGAGACAGAAAATACTTTGTCAGGATTTTAGCAATAAAGTTTCGCAAAAAAAGTGCGCCAACACTCGCTATCATTGCCATGGGTGCAACAAATTCCATAATTTGTCTTAACCCCCCATATATATTAGTTATTGAAAAAGTTACCCTAAGAATTGTAAAGTAAAAGAAAGTAAGCCAAAGAATAGTGACAGAACCTTTTTCCTTAAAACGAAAAACGCCAACGATAGAACCTACAAGAAGCAGAAAAAGGGTAAAGGGGGGAATTGTATACAGGAAATATTTGATGCTAATAAGTTGTGTGCACTCTGTGAACCAGAATTTCGTTAAGGGAGAATGGGGACATGTTGGTCCGCCAATGTCTTTATAGTACATAACGACTTGATAAATTTTTTCTGCGGGATTAGGCCACAAAGCTGGCCAAGTCAGAAAGAAAACCAAAAATATGATTATTGGATAGATGGCAAGAGCAAGAAGCATTCTTTTTGAGAAGATCTGTTTTAGGCGGTGGTAGTTTGTGAATAGGTAGGCTGCAAACCAAGGGAAAAGAATAAATGGAGCAAATACAAAATTAAACTTTGTGCCGAACGATGCTCCTCCTGCTAACGCAGAGAGAATAAGGTATAAAATCCTCTTTTTTGTAAATGACAGCCAAAAGAAATATAGAGAAATAATAAAAAACGTTGCCATTGGAGGGTCTTTGATATTAAAATGTTGTTCTGCAAAAAGAAGCGGAAGGGTGTAAATTGTTAGTACGGATATAATGGAAGCAAAGGTTCCGAAAGTTCGTTTTGCCCAAATAGAGACGGTTAAAGCCAGCAAAAATGTGGTAAACACACTGTAGAGGTGATAACTGTCTATATCTTCGACCCAACCCAGATATTTGAAAAAGACTGTGTTGCTTGCCGCAAGCATCAAGTCACTAAAAGCAGGATGTCCGTAGGTGCCTTTTGCAACCCAGCTATTAAAGTCAAGAAGATTGCTTTCGTATTCACTAACACGCACTTTGCGATGTCTGTCGCAGACTTCGCCCGTAGCCGCGTCTACGTGGGAGTTTAAATTATATTCACTTTTACAAAGACTGGGTAAATCGGAATAGTCCGTTTTATGAGATAAAATATAGCGTAAATAAGCTTGGCCGCGTGCAAAGTGAACTGGTGAATCCCAATTCATTCCATAGTCATATTGTGTTGTAAGGGCAACAATAAAAAACAGTATTGGAATTAAAAAGGAGGAAAAGCGTTGGATTAAGGTCATGCTTGTACAAATAGGGCTTCGTAGTACCCTTAGACGTGGTATCATTATATACTAGTTGCTCAGGGGTAAAAGATAATGATTGTAGTAAGAGCGCCGCTACGAGTAAGTTTTGTTGGTGGAGGTACAGACCTTGCCGATTTTTATACACGCACACCGGGCCGCGTAATTTCAACAGCTATCGACAAATGGGTGTATTTAGTTATCAACAAAACTCCAATGATTGATAAAATATCAGCCCGTTATTCTATTACTGAAACTGTAGATAAGCTCGATGAGCTACAACATACTCGTATTAAAGCAGCATTACTCGACTTAGGGATTGAAAAAGGAATTGAGATTGGCTCATTTGCTTCACTTCCAGCTAAGACTGGTTTGGGGTCTTCCTCCAGCTTTTCGGTTGCATTGATGAAGGGCCTCCATGCTTCTTTTGGGAGAAGCCTAACACCATACCAGGCTGCAGAAGAAGCATGCCGGCTTGAGATTACGCTGTTGGGAGAACCTATAGGCAAGCAAGACCAATATGCAGCGGCTTTTGGTGGCTTGAACCGCATTCAATTTAATCCAGACCATAGTGTGGAAGTCAAACCAATACTGATAAACTACCGTGTCCAATCAAAAATTGAAGATCATTTGCTTATGTTTTTTACGGGTATCACACGTTTTGCCTCGGAAATTCTGACAGAACAAAAAAACAATATTTATCAAAAATTCGACACCCTCTGTGAAATGGCCGACTCAACCTTTGATTTTGAAAAGATGCTTCTTGGGGGAGATGTAGAAGGTATGGCAAAGATGCTCCACAGTGGGTGGCTTCTCAAACGCTCTCTCGCATCCTCTGTCTCCAATTCTGCCATTGACAATCTTTACAGTATTGGAGTAGGGGCGGGTGCATTGGGTGGAAAGGTGCTTGGTGCTGGCGGGGGTGGTTGTATTCTTTTTATAGTGCCTCCTAAAAAATGGAGTGGAGTATCTAAGGAGCTTTTGAAAGAATCGGCAAGGAATAGTCTTTCTCAAGCAAGAGTTATCCCTTTCCGTTTTGCTAATTTTGGAACTGAAGTTGTATTTGATGACCAAATAACATAAATTAATAGTATCAGCCATACCCAGCGGCTAGGGCTGACTGACAAAAGAGAAATTACCTTTTATGTTTTCTTTGTTTTTCGTATAACTCCCAATGCCATCATTTTTTTAAAAGCCTCGTCAGATCTATCTTCAATAGGTCCTAAACTCTCAAGATACTCCTTATACTGCTGCATGGACTTTTCCAAACTTACTTTAGGTTTCCAACCTAACTTGCTTATTGCCTTAATACTCGAAACCGTTGAGCGAGTATCACCCAATCGGAAAATACCTGGAATTTCTGGCTCTAAAGAGGAATCGAACATTCTTAATATTATCTTTGCGAAACTTAAGTTTGTATAACCTCGGCCACTTCCAACAAAGAAAACTCTATTGTTTGCCCGATTATCTTCTAAAACTAATAAATTAGCTGCAGCAACATCATATACACTCACATAATCCTTAAGTCCTAAACCGTCTTCAAACAGAACGGGGCGTTTATTGTTTAAAATTCTTTGAGCAAATACTCGGGCTATTCCTGAGTAAGCGTTGTAAATTGAATTCCTTGGACCCTGCACGTAGGTATATCGCATGCACACTGTTGGTATACCGTGCTTTTTACCCAGTACATCAGCCAGTAATTCAATTACATACTTAGAAACACCATAAGTAGTAGTTGGCCGGGCGATGTCCTCTGTCATTAGAACGTTCTTTGCTGGTTTGCCACAATTCGGGCATTTCAAATCCCACTCACCCCTTTCTAGTTGCACTAAAGGACGTTGTACAGCCCAAAACTTACCGTGCACAGAGCATTTCCATTTCCCATCTCCTGCAACTGCCTGAGAGGAAGCAAAAATTATTTTCTTAATGGGGAGTTTGTGTTGTAATATAAGTTCAAACATGAGCGCGGAACTTTCTGTGTTAGTGTGTATGAAATGCGAAAAGTCAGGAAGATAATCTTGGTAGGCAGCTAAATGATAAACTGCGTCAACTCCTTTTAATCCTTTTAATAGATCCTTTGGATTTGCCACATCTCCTTTAATAAATTCCACTTCGTTGGGAATATAGTCAGGCTTGCCTTTTGGATGTACTCTTTCTTGGAGATTATCTAAAATCTTGACGGAATATCCTTTTTTCAGAAGTAAATCTATTGTGTGAGACCCGATGAATCCAGCTCCACCGGTGACTAAAACCTTGTGATATTTCATGAACTATTCTAACATTAGAGTGATTTTTGAGCAAACATGGTTAAGTCTTTAACAAAGGGAGCCTGGATACTATTTTCTGAAAAGTTTGGAACTAGTATTTTGCACCCACAGTTTATATTGCTAAGGTTTCAGAGAGAGGTACTCGAAGAGGCGAAAAAGTATGCAAAAGGTAAGTTGGTGGATATAGGGTGCGGCCGGATGCCTTATAGGAAAGAATTCGAACCTCTTGTGGAATCTTATATAGGTGTGGATCACCCGGAGGTTTCGAAACTTTATGGTCCAGATAATTCGCCGGAAGTGTTAGCAGATGCGAAGAAACTTCCTTTTAAGACTAATTCTTTTGACACTGCTTTGTTGCTTCAGGTGTTAGAGCATGTTGATGATCCAGAGAGGGTAATTAAAGAAGCCTCAAGAGTTTTAAAGCCGAACGGAGTGCTGATTGTTTCGGTACCCTTTTTTTATCCACTTCATGATATGCCTTACGACTGGGGTAGGTATACAAGTGTGGCCTTAAAAAGTTTAATGAAGGGTGCATCTCTTCGTCTTGTTAAGATAAAGACACAAGGAGGGTTTTTTGAATTTTGGTTGCAAATGTTGAACACATTTCTTGTCAAGCGTATAAACGACATACTCTTGACTAATTTTGGGTTTCATTCTATTGTTTTACTTGTCGTTATTGTGGCTTTTTCCCTACCTATGTTTTTGTTTAATAATTTATTAATAGTAATTATTAGTTCTATGTCACGCCTGTTTCCCAAGTACCCTGATTATTTCCCATTAGGTTATTTAGTAGTTGCGAGGAAAAAGCCATGAACCGTCGGAAGATTAAAGTACTTGTTTTAACAAGCTCATTCCCTAGGTATAAGAATGATTGGTGGCAACGTACAATTTTGAGTATTTATAGTAATATGGATCTGAAAAAATATTCTGTCACTGTTGTCGCTCCGTCGGGTCCAGACTCATTGATTTCAGAAAAAATTGGCGGAATAAATATTAGAAGGTTTAACTATTTTTACCCAAGATCTCTACAAGTTCTTACGTCTGGGGAGGGCATACTATATAGCGGTAAGAAAAATAGAATATTGGGTAAGGTCCAGATGTTTACTTTTATTCTTGCTGAATTCTTTACAGCTTTAAAGTCATTAATGCAAGAAGATTTCGACATTATACACGCAAATTGGATTATTCCCCAAGGTTTTACAGCAGTTCTTTTGGGATTCATTTTCCATAAGAAAGTAGTAGTCACAGTACACGGTACAGATGTTTTTGCTTTGAAAAAACTGAATTTTATTAAAGCCTTTATTCTTAAATATTGTGATCTGTGTACTGCAAACAGTTCTGTTACCAGAGATGCCGTAAAAGAAATATACCCGAAGGCAAAAGTGGAGATAGCATACATGGGAGTTGACGTAAGGTTATTCAATCCGCTTAAGCGCAACAAATCGTGGATAGAAGGATTTGGAAACAATCCAAAAATAATTTTGGGCGTAGGAAGGTTGATTAAATGGAAAGGCTTTGAATATCTAATAAAAGCATATGCCCAAGTTTTAAAGTCTGTTCCTAATGTAAAACTAGTTTTAATTGGCAAGGGTCCTGAAGAAGATGCTCTAAAAAAGTTGGCAAGCAAACTTGGCCTTAAAGAAAATGAAGAAATATTTTTTATGGGAACATTTGGACCTGACAAATTACCAACGATTTACGCATCAAGCAATTTAGTCGTTTCACCATCAATAACAATTGCTAAAACCGGCGAAAAAGAAGGCCAGGGAAATGTTGTGCTGGAAGCACGAGCCTCAGGAGTTCCTGTAATAGCAAGTAGGTCAGGCGGACTTGTTGATACAGTCGATGGGAAAACAAATGGGCTTTTATTTGAAGAAAGAGACTATAAAGAACTAGCCAAAAAAATTATACTTATTCTTTCTGACGAGGTGTTAAAGAAGAGACTATCAAAAAACGGATTAAAGTATGTAAGAGAGAACTTCTTCTGGAAAAAGGCAAGTGCGAGATTTTGTGAGCTGTATGAAAGTATTCTCTCTTGACCTAAAAGGTCTATTTCTAGTTCCTTTGGGCTCCCTCTTGTTTTTAGTGATGGTGTTATTTGCCCTAAGTGGTTATGGTATTGGTTGGGATGAACCCCAATATATTATTCAAGGTTGGGCATGGGGAGGCAAATGTTGAGTAACAAAGTTGTAGCTCTGTTTCTATCTTTTTTGTTTTTTATTTTGGGTTTAGCCACCCTATCGCACTATGGGATTAACTGGGATGCACCGAGCCACCTTATCCGAGGTCAGGCATATTTGCATTATTATCTGACAGGAAAAAAAGACTACACAGATATTGATCAATGGAATTTATATAGAGAAAAAGAAGAGGAGATTCGAATAAAAACTGCGCATGATAGTGTGCCAAGGTACAGACTTTATTTTCAACAGGTTGACACTATTTTTTTTAACCCCGATGTACCTAAAGATCAAGTTCCTCGAATAAGTATATACCAGAACACAGGTAAGGATCTTAATGATGTAGTGGCGCATTATGACTATGGCCATCCTCACATAAGCGATGTTTTGTCTTCTGTATTTAATCTTGTATTTTTCCAAAAACTTGGCTTTTTAAATGACATAGACTCATATCGCGTTTATGGAGTTTTGCTCTCGAGCCTGCTTGTGGGCTTAGTATTTTGGTGGACTGCAAACTCATATGGGAAATTTTCTGGACTTGTTGCCGCATTGTCACTTTCCCTTTATCCACTTTTCTGGTCAGAATCGCACTTTAACAACGAGAAGGATATTCCACAGACTGTTTATTGGAGTTTCCTGCTGTTTTCCGTGTGGCGTGGTATTACAACTAAAAGTTGGAAATGGATATTGACATCTGGGGTATTTTTTGGTCTTGCTCTAGGTAGTAAATTTAATGCCCTTTTTTCGATATTTGTCATTGTTCCATGGCTTACTCTGTATCTTGCTTCTAAGCGCAAGAGGTCCTTCTCTGTTGTCGCTTTTCTAAAAAGACACACTAAGTCTATTTTGGCTTTGGCTACTGCGCCAGTTTTAGGCCTCACCATCTTTTTTGGTACTTGGCCATATTTTTGGGTGGATCCGGTAGGTAAGATTACAAAAATGATAAATTTTTATGTAACTATAGGTATGGCTGACAATGTTGACCACCGCTTTCTTGGCCTGTTGGGGGTAAACACATACCCGCTTCAGTGGATTTTGTATACTACTCCACTCGTGATCTTGTTTCTGTTTTTTGTGGGAGTTGGAGTAGCTGTGTCGAGATTGTTTCGGGAAGATAAAATGCAGTCTTTGCTTTTTTTGCTATGGTTGACTGTACCCATAGCAAGAGTTACGTGGCCAGGTACTAATATATATGGTGGAGTGAGACAGATTATGGAGTTTATACCGGCCATAGCTATAATTGCGGGAGTCGGAGGAGGGCAACTTTGTAAGTGGGTAGGGGGTGGTTTGGGGAGGTGGGGAATTGGGGTGTATGGGCAGACTTTTGGTGCTTCTCTTTTGATACTGGTGCTTTTTGTGCCGTTAACGCTAAAGCTTGTTGAGATTCACCCTAATGAGAATGTCTATTTTAATCCTTTAATAGGGGGACTTAGAGGTGCTGAGGAACGGGATTTTCCGAGCTGGGGTGTTTCGTTTGGCGCCCCGTACAGAGAGGCTATTGAGTGGATAAATAAAAATGCTGAGCCAGGGGCAAAATTGACTCTCCCTGAGATATTGAGTAATATTCCGGGTGTATTTATTCGACCGGATATAGATTACGATTACAAAGGTGACAGTGGGTATCTTCAGCAAGGAGAATATGTGATATCACTTAGATTTGACGGGACTGAGAATCGGTCCTATTTTGACATGTACCTAGACAGAATGATTGAGCCGTTGTACGAGATAAAAGTTGATGATGTCGCGATCCTCAAAATCTGGAAAAATGATAAAAGATATCTTAAAAAGGAGTGGAAAATTGAGAGCGTTTTGGATAAAATCAAAGTTGTAAATAAAGACTCAGTTATTCTTTTTGACTTAGGCAAAGAGGTAAAACTGTCAAGGTTGGAATTGGAGTACGTAGAAAATTCCGCCTGCTCAGAGCTTTCTTGGGCTTATTTGATAGTTTCAAAAAACGGTAGAGACTGGGAGAGAGTTCCTGGAGTTTTACCAGAGGAGGTCAGGATCAAAGCCTTAGGTATTCAGCCATCAGGAGGAAAGTTTATTGAGCCTTTCGCCTGACAAGTTGCCAAGTTTATTGAAATTAAACTTAATCCAGAAAACTCTTGCCTTAAAAATGTTATTGACTCACGTTTGTATTACTTTGAATAATTAAACAAAAATAATGATATTTACTGACGACACCATAAAAAGAATTAAGAAAGACCCCTTTAGAGTAATATTTAGAGCATTTAATAAATATATTTTTGGGACAATGCGTTACAAAAAAGGAAAAGGTTATGATGCCGCCTTGTATTGGCAGGATCGTTTTAGTAAATACAAAGACTCAATAAAGGGACCTGGCGACGAAGGTTTAACGGAAAAGGAAAATTTAGAAATGTATAACCAAGCGAAAAAAACTTTCCTAAAATTTTGTAAGGCAGAGAAAATATCATTTACAAAGTCAAAAGTTTTAGAAATTGGACCGGGTACGGGTTTTTACACAGGGATTCTTAAAAACTCTGGGGTAAAAAATTACACAGGTCTTGATATAACCGATGTGGCTTTTAGCAAACTAAAGAAAGAATACCCCTATTTTAGGTTTATTAAACGCGATATAACAAAATTTTCTCCCACAGAAAAATATGATGTTGTGGTTATGATTGACGTTATCGAGCATATAGTAGAGGAAGAGAAACTTAAAAAAGCCATGGAGAATATAAGCAGATCTCTTGGATCAAAAGGAGTTTTTATTCTTGCACCGATTATGAGGAACAGTAAAAAGAAGTTCTTTTATGTTAGGTATTGGACACTAGAAGAGCTTGAAGTAATTCTCAAAAATCATAAGTTTAGCAAACCTATACGATTCCGGAATGGATATTTGGTATCTGTAAGGCATAGATACAACTCGTTTCAAAACTCATAAATTGGTCTTATTAAATTTTTTGAGACGAGATTGGAGAAGTTGTTTTGAAACAGCTTCATAGTTCTTATTTTTACTTTGAAGGTTTTTGAGCAACTACTACAATACCAAGTCCAAATGGTAGGTCGAAATAAGTAATTATTTTTGATTCCATAGACAAAAGTGATAATAAAATATCATTAAGTAGCTTGCTTTCAGAACTCACACCTGAAGAAATCTCTTCTTTGGGGGTAACGCTCTCTGCGAACTGTTTGATCACCGCTAGAGGTAAAAGAATCATATTTACATAGGAAATCCTTTTGACTTCAAAACCTGAGTTGATTATTTTTCTCTTAATTTCGTTGGTCGAGTACCGCTGTCTTGTGTGTACATGTTTATCATGATTGAGGTGCAACCATTTGTTTGCTGGTACTCTCACGATGACAAGCCCGCCAGGTTTTAACACCCGATAAAATTCTTCTAGTGCTTTTGCGTCATTTACTTGTTTGTGGTAAAGAACATCGAGACTCACAATAAGGTTAAAGCTATCTTTTTTGAAAGGAAGTTTGTTTACCGATCCCTGCTTCACCCGCGCCCCTCTTTTTTTTGCATATTTGATCGCCTCAGTGTTTATGTCAATTCCACAAACCTTCCCAAAGCGTCCCAATTTTTTAGCAAGAAGGCCTGTTCCACAGCCGGCATCAAGAATTTTTGCTTTAGATGGTGGAACTTTGAGATATTTTTTGACAAGAGAAATTATTATATTGTGATTGCTTACATAGAAGAAATGGGAAGACTCGTTTTTATAGATGTTTTCGTATTCTGAGGTTTGCATGATTAAACCTACCTAGAAGAATTATCAAATATCATCAGCTTAAGCCACAAAGCGCCAATATCTAAATAAGTTTTAATTATTTTTGACGGTCTAAAAAATTGCGACTGTCCATATTTTCTGTCGTAATGATGTACAGAAACTTGGCGAAATACTGCCCCGGCCCTTTCTGCTTTCTTTGCAAGCTCTATACAGATTGAGCCACTATTGGATTGAAGTTTTATTTTTTTGATGATATCTCGCCTGATTAATCTAAAATCGCAGTCTACGTCATATATTGGGAGCCAAAAAAGCCAGCGGTTTATGAATCTATGCATATTACCGAAGAAAATTCGGTGTGGCACATCGCCTCTCCGCATCTTTATGCCATTTATAAAGCTAACGTCTGGAGTCATTAGGCTAAGAAGTATTGGCATTTCATTTACATCATATTGCCCGTCCCCGTCAGTATAAAAAACTAAATCCTTAGAAGCATTAGCGAAACCGCTTTTTAGTGCCCCACCGTATCCGCGATTCTTTTTATGTGTTACTACTTTTAACTTCTTGTGTTTTTTGGCTAATTTCAATAGTACCTCTCCACTTTCATCACGTGATCCATCATTAACTACAATAACCTCATGGTCTTTTGCAATTTTTGCTAGAGTATCGAATGCGTCTTTTACTAACCCTCCGATAGTTTTTGCGTCATTATAGCAGGGGAAAAATACGGAGATACTTGTGGATTTTTTTGCCATCACTTGATAATTTCCTTGATGTTGGCAGAATAATCTATTTTGCCACGGGAGGCAAGCATCATTTCGGCAAGTAGCCCGGTTGATATAAGCTGAACTCCGACAATTATTAAGAGTATCCCTAAAATAAGGAGCGGTTGTCGACCTTGGACACCTCCTGTTGTTACCCTTAGATAAGTAATATAAAGACCAATCAGAAATCCAAAAAAGAAAGATATTAAGCCAAATGTGCCAAAGAAATGCCCAGGACGCCTGTTGTATCCGGTTAAGAAGAATATTGTTAAAAGATCCAAAAAGCCCTTGATATTTCTCTCCCAACCAAATTTAGAGATACCATGTTGTCTTGCTCTGTGTTCTACGGGGATCTCTGTTACGCGGAAAGCCTGTTTTACAGCAAAAACTGGGATGAAACGATACAGCTCTCCGTACAGGTTAAGGCTTTTTACAACTTCTTTTCGATATGCCTTAAATCCGCAATTTATATCATGAAGCTTGACACCTGTCAGCAAGGGAGTTAAAAAATTATTCAAAATTCTTGAAGGAATTACTTTAACGGAAGGGTCAAACCTTCGCTTTTTCCAACCCGATACAAGATCATAACCCTGATCAAGCTTTGCAAGAAAATGTGGGATTTCGGAAGGATTATCTTGAAGATCTCCGTCAAGAGTAAGAACTATTTCTCCTGAAGCTTTCTCAAAACCGACCTGAAGAGCTGCTGATTTACCAAAGTTTCCCCTAAAACGGATAACTTTTACATCTATGTCTTTTTTATGCAGCGCCTTCATTTTTTCAAACGTGCTGTCTGTCGATCCATCATCAATGAAAATTATTTCGTAGCTTTTCTTGAGCTTGCGAACAACAGACACGATTTCTTGGTATAAAGTAGGAATTGATTCTGCTTCATTTTTGGCGGGAATGATAAATGATAGGTCTGTAGATTTAAGTTTCATTCAAGCAAATTCTATCATTTCCTAAAGTGCGTTGCCAGCGTGATTATTTTTTTAGATAAACTTAATTTTTTTGGCTGCAACTGCGACCATTTTAAGAAGTAGCCAGCCATGGATAATACGATTGATATTGCTTTTACCATATTTTCTTTCTCTATATCTTACCGGTACTTCTATAATTTTTAAGTTTAATTTGGTGGCGCCAAACAAAAGGTCAAAGTCTCCGAAGGGGTCTAGTTCCCCAAATGTTTTTCTATTCTTTTCAATTTCTAAATAGTCTTTTCGAAAAAGAACTTTGGTGCCGCACAAAGTGTCTTTAATTTTTTGCCCTAAAAGGAAAGTGAAGGTGAGGCTAAATAATTTGTTGCCTAGATAGTTTAGAGATCTCATTGCTTGTTTGGGTACCGGATAAATAAGGCGCGAGCCATTTGCAAAATCGCAATGATTTTCTGAGAGTGCACGGTAGAACTTGATTAGATCAGAGGGAGGGACAGTTAGGTCTGCGTCAAGAATTATTAAAATATCATTCTTTGCTTTTTGGAAACCTAGGCGCACTGCGTCGGCTTTTCCTTTGTTTTTTTGTTTGCATAAAAGGGTCTTGAATTTTTTCGCGTTCATTATTTCTTTTTGTATTACGGCATAAGTATTGTCAGTTGAGTGTCCTTCTATAAATATAACTTCGGTTTTTTTCCCTAGATTTGGGATTTCTTTTAATAACTTTTTGATGTTACCTGCTTCGTTGCGGGCTGGGATGATTATGGAGACCGAATAGTGTTTGGGTTGGGGTTTTAGACGGAATATTTGGTAGGTTACTAGACAAAGCTTGTTTATTAGAGGTAGTTGTCCTATGAAGTTGTTTATTAGGGGTGAGAAGGATCCTAGGGGTATTGGTAGAAGAAGCCTTCTTCCTCTTTTTACCTCTTCGCACCCTTCTAGTTGGAAAATATTGTTAATGTCTTGTTGTGATAGCCAATTGGGTTCTCTTGGGTCTTTTTTTCGGAGACCAAAAAATGTAGCAAGGTCAAGAATTGGTTTCCATAGAAAACTATAGCCAACTACCACGATGCGGCTGCGCGGTTTGCAGTATTTTTTTAGTTTTCCTACTGAGTTTTGTACATCTTCACTATATGCCAAAGAATTTTGCAGTAGGAGGTAATCAGATTTTCCATTGGCTTTCTCTTCGCCGATTCTTGTTGAAGAATACCCTCGCGGAACGATTTGTTTAAAGAACCTTTCCAGATCTTTCTGGTAATAATCTGCAAAGATATTCATCTTGTTGTTTTTGTGGTGATCCACTATTATCATACGTAGTATACAAGTTCATGCAAAAGGGTCTAGTGTCGGTAATTATTACAACCAAAAACGAGCAAGATGTTATTAGGGATTTGCTTTCGAGTATAAAAGAGCAAAGTTACGAAAAATTCGAAATCATTGTGGTTGATAACAATTCTACGGATAAAACGCGGGAGATTGCTAGAAAATATACAAAAAAAGTTTACACAAAAGGGCCGGAGCGTTCAGCGCAGAGGAATTATGGAGTTGAGAACGCAAGTGGAGAATATGTGCTTATTTTAGATGCAGATCAACAGCTTGCGCCAACGATTCTGCAGGAATGTGTGGATCAGTTTGAAAAGGACTCTACACTTGGTGCTTTGGTGATACCGGAAAAATCTTTCGGTAAAGGATTCTGGACGCAATTTAAAGTGTTTGAAAGGGAATTTTATGTTGGCGAGGATGATATAGAAGCTGCACGATTTTTTCAAAAAAGTTTGTTTGATAAATTTGGTGGTTATGACCTTTCGATTACCGGACCCGAGGATTGGGATTTACCACTGAGAATGAGGAAGGCAGGTGTAAAAATTGGCCGGATTAAAAGTTTTATTTTGCACAATGAGAGGGTTTTCAACCCCTGGAAATCCGCGAAAAAGAAGTTTTATTATGCCAAAGGTAGCCGTGAGTACCTGAGAAGGCATCCGGAGAAAGCTTTTACACAGGGTAACCTTCTTTTCAGGAATGTTTTTTTTAGAAAGTGGAGAAGGCTTGTAGCAAACCCATTTTTAGCGTTAGGTATGTTTAGTATTAGAGCGCTTGAGATGAGCGGTGCTCTGGTAGGTGTAATATATTCTGTCGTGTGTCCGTTAAGCAAAGTTAAGCATTACATTTTTTGAGAAATGGAGAGCGAATGGAGAAAACAGCACTTCAAGATAAACTTAGTTCTATGAATGTAGTGATCGCGTCTCATGTGTTTGCATCAGGACCTTCTTTAGACTTGGAGGAATATTTAAAAGATAAAGTGAGATACCTTCTTTATATTGGGCACCCTTTTGCTGAAAGGACTGATGTGCGTTCTTTTTGTAGAGAGTACCGAAAGGGAACTTTGGTGAGGAAACACGAAGCATATCCAGTAAGATTATCGAGTTTTTTTGTTTATTTTAAGGAGGCGTTTTATACAATGTTTTGGCTTCTGTTTACTAGGGAAAAAATTGACTTGTATATAGGCTCTGATAATTATATGGCGTATTTGGGTTTATTGGCGAAAAAGACTGGAAGGGTTAGGAAGGTGGTTTTATATACGATTGATTTTGTTCCAAAGAGATTTAAAAATCCAGCGTTGAATTGGCTTTATCATTTTTTTGATAGAGAATGCTTGAATAAATGCGATATGGTATGGAATGTTTCTTCTGCGATAACTCAAGCGCGAGAGGAGTATTACAGAGGTCTGAGAAGGTGTGCAAAACAGATTGTAGTGCCTTTAGGGATTTGGCACGACCGTATATCGAAGTTACCTTTTACCAAAAGGAGTGAGAATAAGATAATATTTCTTGGTCATTTATTAGAAAAACAGGGATTGTCTTTAGTCATAGAAGCTTTGCCTTTGATAGCAAGAAAGTTGCCGAGTTTGAAACTTGTTATTATTGGTACAGGTCCGTTTGAGAGGCACCTGAAGTTGTTGGTAGCCAAACTGAGAGTTGGTAGACGTGTTGAGTTTAGAGGATATGTAGAAAATCACCGAGATGTAGAAGAGGAGCTTTCAGACAGTACGATTGCAGTGGCTATGTATAAGCCAGATCCGGAATCCTTTACTTATTTTGCTGATCCTGCGAAAATTAAAAATTATTTATCTGCTGGTTTACCGGTGATTCTTACTGATGTCCCGCCAATAGCAGAGGAAATTGCCCAAAAACGCTGTGCGTTGATTGCAAAATATGATGTTTATGATTTTGCTGATAAGGTTGATGCTTTGTTAACTGATCGAAGAATGCTTAGCGAGTACAGTAAAAATGCTATAAAATTTGCAGAACAGTTTGATTGGGATAAGGTTTTTACAGAGGCTTTAGAAAAAACCCTTCAGCAACCTGCTTCATCATTGCTTCTTAAGCAAAAAAATTAAATTGTTGTGATTCTTATAGACTTTCTTATACCTTGCCTTAACCAACAACCTTTCCATGGCTTCATCTGTCAGTATATCAGCCTCGACACAAACTATCGTAGGTCTAAATTTCCCCCAATCGTTACTTTTTAAAACCTCAAGATCGTATCCCTCAACATCCACACTTAAAAAATCAATTTTTTTGTTTTTGCAATATTCTTTGAATATTTCACTTAGTCTTGAAACTTTTATTCTTGAAGTCTCAACTAGCTTAAATCCTTCCTTTTTATAATTCTCTGCGGCTTTTTTCGAAAAAGTTGAAAGTGTTTCCGGTTCAAACTTAAAATACTCAAGTTTTCCACTTTTGTTTGCAATCCCGAGGTTTAAGTTTGTGTCTCTGGGACGCGAGTTATAGAATTTCTTAATTTTTCGAGGATCTGGTTCAATATTTATTCCTGTCCAACCGCGTGCATAAAACCTCTTTGTGTTGCTGAGTCTTGTAGGATTGTATGCGCCCACATCAACGTAAAACCCAGATTTTCTATTTCCCAACAAGTTATCGATCAAAATATCCTCTCCGTTTTGACTAAACGATTTTTGAAGAAACCCTCTTTTTAACATCAGAATCTCTCCGATTAAGTACTGAAATAGTCTCATTGGGCCGTACAGTTTTAAATAGTTGTAAGATTTTAGAATCATCGAGATTTTCAATAATGCGTATGCAACTGATAGTCTCTACATATTTGGCTAATTAGTTGGGGTCCTTCGAAGATAATACCTGTTATTAGTTGGATTAGGTCTGCGCCAGCGGAAAATTTCTCCAGGGCGTCTTTTGTATTAAACACGCCTCCGCAGCCAATGATTGCGACATTGCCCCCAAACTTTTTACGTGTATGGGAAATGAGGTGGTTGGCACCTTTTGTAGTCGGTTTTCCACTGAAATTGCCTTTGAGGTTAGCGACATTTAAAATTTCGTTCTGATCGAAAGCCCGATTTTCTCTGTTTTTGACTAAGTTAGAAAATATGAAGCCACTGATTCCCTGGGTTAAAGCTGCCTCTACTAACAAGTCGCTTTTTTTAGCGTCAATCTCATTGGGCATTTTTACAAAAATGGGCTTTTCCATACTAAGAGAGGTAACCTCTTTGACGAGATTTTTGAAATTTTGTACCTCGATAAACGACTCGGTCATGTTGGTATTTGGACAGCTTATATTTAGTTCGAAATATTTAATGTATTTTTTCTTTTTAAAGATATCAAAAGAAAATGTATAATCATCAATAGCTTTGTTGATTGTGTTGACTTTTGGACTGTTGGTACTGCCTATGCTTATTCCCACTGTGTGGCCCTGCAGGTCTTTTTTATCGAGCCTTTGAGCTACTGCAATGGCGCCTTCTGATTTGAAGCCCTTGTTAACTAATATTGACCTTGATTTAGGGAGTCTTACCAATCTTGGCTTAGGATTTCCTTCATAAGGTTTTGCTGTAACTGTACCAACTGTATTAAATCCAAAGCCTATGTACTTTAAGACTTTTGCCAGATGTCCATCGTAATCAAAACCTGCTGATAAACCGGTCGGGTTTTCAAAATCTATGCCAAGTACTTTCCTCTTTAAGGCTGGGTCTCTAAAGGCAAAGAGCCAAGATAGTAGACTGTTTTGGTTTTCTAGATTCTCTCCGAGCTTTGTGATTGTATCGTGTACAATTTCGGCATCTATCTGAAAGGCAATTGGTCTAAAGAGGTTTTTGTATAAAAGGGTTGCTATGTGACTTTTGTAATTCATGGTTGAAATTTCTTGAGGACATTTTTCCCGACTCTTGCAGCATTGGCCATTATTGTTAATGTTGGTGGTTTTGCGGGCAATACTTTCCATGTTGAGGAATCGGCAATGTAAATTCTTTTGGCTTGGTGTAACCTCCCTTTTGAATCTGTTGACAGTTTACCTTGCTTAGATTGAAAAGAAACCCCGCCAGCGTAATGTGAAGTGACATTGCTTGTGATCGTTTTCATTGGAAGTAGCCCAAAAGACTGAATTTTTCTGTAGATCTTTTTCAGTTCCTCTTTGTGCTTTTTAATCTCCCTATCTGTTGTATGTGATGATACTTCTAAAACACCTATATCGCACTTTTCCTTTTTTAATCTACAGAAACTCTTATTTGATTTAAATGTTGGAAAACGTACGTCTACTATTACCAGGTATGGTGCGATTATTGAAAAAAACAAAGAAGCAAGTGGCTTTGGTAAAGGAATATATTGAAGAGCCAAATCTTGCGCAAGAGGGTTACATCTATAAAACTGGACGAAAAAAGAATTTAAGTCTTGGTCAAGATCATTGCAAGTTAGTGAAACTTGGCCGAGGCTAGCTATATTATTCTGGCGTCTTTTTAGTAATGTTTGGGGGTGTAAGCATACAAGCATTGTGTGCCCTTTTGTCAAGAAAGGAACCTGGTAATTATAAAGCCTAAAGCTTTGCAAGAGAATTCTTGTGGTGTTAATGGCACCTGCTGCCAAAATTAAATAACGTGATTTAATATACGATTTTTCTTGACTCTCAATCGAAATACTCTCGATTTCTACGTGTTTGTTTTTATCTTTTACTTTCAGAACCAATTGTTTGGGTATATAGGTAAAGTTTTTGTACTTTTTTAAATCTTCGATCACACTCTTAGTACGGTAAGGATATGCAATAGGTAGTCTATAAACTTGATTCTTTGCTTTTTTCAAGATTAGTTGTCCATGTAAATCAAGCTGTGGTTTAGTTTTAAGGTTTATGCGCTTTGCGATCTCTTTATATTCTTTTTGAATCTCTAGAGCTGGAAGACCAGTCTCAGCGAGCTCTGAATCTGTGAAATAGTCACAAATGCCGTGCCAAATTTCTGACAAGCCACCCTTTGCCAAACTTTGGATGATCTCAATATTGCTTTGAACTTTCAGAAGTTGGTAAGTTTTGGTAAAAACATAACCACTTTTTATTAAGAGATCATACGGGTTGCTTTTGTTGTGTAGTTTTTTGTTTATAGGTTGGTTATCTTGCTTTTTGCTGTCTAACCCGCCGTCTATAATTGCAACTCGCAATCCTGCTTCAACTAGAGGGTATGCTGCGTGTACTCCCGCCGGGCCTGAACCCACAACGATCACATCATGGAGAGTGTTTGGCTTAGCTGTAGAATGGCCCGAATTGTGTAGCATTTTAATATTATCTAGCCTAGCAGGCGAGATATATTTTTACTAAAAATAATATTCCAGTCAAATTGTTTTACATACTGCAAAGCGTTCTTCCTATATTCTTTCCATAACTTACGGTTAGATAAAAGTTTAATTACAGCATCTGCGAATGATTCGGTACTAAAATTAACGACCATGCTACACCTTGCTTTCTGGATTTCTTTGGCAATAGAAGGTGCCTTCGTTGTTATAACTGGTATGCCAAGGGAAAGATACTCCTTAATTTTAGCGGGATCAGCGTTTTTGGCAGGGGGGTTGTTTTTTGTGCGGTATGGGGCAAGTGCAATTGCTGAATTGGAAATAATATTCAATGCAGTTTTGTTGCTTTCAACAAATCCATGAAATTTAATCATTTGATTTACTTGAAGTTTCTGCGCTAGCTGTTTTAGATATTCCAACTGTTCTCCTCCACCAACAATTTCCAGGGTAACGTCAGGAATGGTTTTTGCAATGATTGGCAGAGCTTTAATTGCCAAATCTACTCCTCGAAAAGCTACAAGGTGTCCAATAAATACGAGTTTTGTTTTTTTTATTCTATTCAACGGGATTATATTTCTTTGGTTTAACCATACACCTATTGGAACTGTAAACTGTCTGGAATGACCTGTTTCCGGTATACCGTTTTCTGCTCTAAACCTTTTCATAAATGGTGAGACGTTCCAAGTTTCATCACAGTTCGCAACGCATAATTTGTCAAGTTTGTGATATATCCAATTGATAAATGTATTGCTAAACCTCTCTGGGTACAAATCAATTGTGTAATATATGACCTTATTTACTTTCCCAAGTTTTTTGAGCACCAAGCCCGCTAGAGCATTTAGGTTGTTAATGCCAAAATATAAATCGTAAGTATTTCTTGATTTGAGTATCCAATATGTTGTGTAGAGAAAATCTTTAATATAGTGGCCTGACTCAGGAAGTATGACCCGAGGTGCTTTTGAAGTTTTTACAGGAGAGTTTCCATTGTAATGTTCAACTTCAGAGTGGAGCTTGTAACTTTCTTTAAGCAAAAGAAGTGGATGCTTAATATACAATAGAGACTTGCAGTTGTGTGTTAGCAGAAACCTTTTTAAGTCATCTCCTGGTATACAAGGCATTATTGATCTGTGTGTAACGATAGCTATATTCTTGCTTCCCAGGTTTATCTTTGGTCTGCCCATCTGTTAATTTTACCTAATATGCCGACAAAATGTTAGAATTTGTTAATCGTACTAGCATGAACAGAATTAAAGTGTCGGTTTTGATGCCTGTCTACAATGCAGAAAAGTATGTAGATTTTGCAATCCAAAGCATACTTGGACAAACTTTTCGCAATTTCGAGTTTGTCATTGTCGATGACTACTCGACTGACAAAAGCTGGGAGATTATTAAAAAATATGCCAAACTGGACAAGCGAATCATTGTACTTAGAAATAGAGAAAATTTGAGAACTACAAAGAGCCTTAATCGGGGATTGAAACTTGCCAGGGGTAAGTATGTTGCTCGTATGGACGCTGACGATTGGAGTTATCCTGATAGATTAGAAAAGCAATTTCAGTTTATGGAACAACATCTAATGGTTGGAGTTAGTGGAGGAACTATTGAGATCTGTGACAGAAACCTGAAAGTTTTGAATCTTCGGAGATATCCATTAAATGATCAAGCGGCCAGAAAAATAATTTTTAGATACAGCCCTTTTGCACATCCTGTCACAATATGGAGAACAGAGGTTATAAAGAGGGTGGGTGGTTACAATGAAAATATACCATTAAGCCAAGATTACGAGTTGTACTTCAGGATAGGAAAAGTATCAAAATTTGCTAACCTTCCGGATGTGTTGTTAAAGTTGCGAACGCATAATAATTCAAGTTCGATAGTGAGAGGAAAGTATCAAGAACAGTATGCGCTTTACTCGAGAATTAAGGCATTTTTAGAATATGGGTATGACATGACAACTGCTGATAAATTTTATTCCTTTTTTCAAATGTTGAGCATTGTAATAGTTCCACCAAAAATAAAGTTTTGGCTATTCAATTTCTTGAGGAGAGCAAGGTAATGTGTGCTATAGCTGGTTATTGTGGAGACGGAAATAAAGCATGCCTTGAGAAAATGCTTCAAATTCTCAAACATCGTGGTCCTGATGATAGCGGAATATTTATAAATGGGTATGTTGGATTGGGCAGTAACAGACTTTCGATAATAGATCTATCCGCAAGAGGCCATCAACCTATATTCAACGAAGATAATTCAATTTGTATTGTTTACAACGGTGAAGTCTACAACTTTCAAGCCCTAAGAAAGAAACTCGAGCGCAAACATAAATTTAGATCTCACACAGATACAGAAGTGATACTTCATGCTTACGAAGAGTGGGGTATCGATTGTCTAAAGGTGTTAAACGGGATGTTCGCGTTTGTTATTTATGACAAAAACAAAGACTTGCTGTTTGGGGCAAGGGACAGGCTTGGAGAAAAACCCTTAAAATATTTCTGGGACGGCAAACTTTTTGCGTTTGCATCGGAGATAAAAGGGCTTTTGCCAATTGTAAAAAAGCGAGAAATACATTCAGAGGCGATTGACGACTACCTAACTCTTCAATATATTCCCTCTCCAAAAACTGGTTTTAAAAATATTTTCAAGGTTCCGGCTGGGCATTATTTTATTTTCAAAAGTGGGAAACTGGTAGTTAAGAGATATTGGGGGCTAGATTATTCTCAAAAGTTGAAGCTAAAGGAGGAAGAGTGGGAGGAGATAATTTTTGAAAAGATTAATGAGTCAGTTGCAAGTCGAACGATATCCGATGTGCCAATTGGCGCTTTTTTGTCGGGGGGTGTTGATTCAAGCACTATAGTTGCTTTTCTTAGTCAGGACATAAACTCGAAACTTAAAACATTCAGTATCGGTTTTGAAGACCCTCGATTTGACGAAAGCAAATGTGCACTACAGATTGCAAAGCAATATCACACCGAGCACTCCCTCTTGAAAGTTGGGTTAAAGGAGATGGAGGGTGTCTTTACCCATTTGGCTGACTATTATGATGAACCTTTTGCAGATAACTCTAGTATTCCCACGATAATACTATCGCGATTTGCAAGGAAGGACGTAAAAGTTGCACTAAGCGGTGATGGAGGAGATGAGAATTTTGGAGGATACGAACGGTACAGTGTTGTAAGGTTTTCAGAAAGTTACAAACGAGTTTTGAAAATGGCACGAGGTTTGGTTAAAAGCATAAGTGGCATTGGCGCAAAATTACACAAAAGCCAACTTTTGGATAGAATGAATATTTTTGCCTTAAGCTTTGATGACCCTTTCTATAAAAAGTATGTATATTACAACTGTTTTTTTAAACATAACGACAAAAGAGCACTTTACTCAAGGGAATTTTTAAGCCGAATTTGCAAAAACGATACATTTAATATTTTTAGAAATTTCTATAATAGAAAATTGAGCGATTTGGATAACGCTTTAAGCATAGACATCCAGTCTTATCTGCCTGAAGATCTTTTGTATAAAATGGACACGAGTTCTATGAGTGCTTCTTTAGAAGTGCGAGCACCGTTTCTTAATCACGAACTTTTCGAGTTAACTGCCAAAATGCCAGACAAACTAAAAGTACGGCTTTTTGAGAAAAAATACATTTTCAAAAAAATGCTTGGTAAAAAGCAGATACTCTTACCGGGGATATTAAACCGAAGAAAGCAAGGTTTTGTTGCTCCAATTGAGCAATGGATGAGGGGGGACCTTGGAAATTTTGTGATAGATCAGACAACCTCTAAAAAAAACAAACAGATGAATATCTTTGATTCTTCAAAAATTGAGATATATTTGTCTGACTATTTAGCTGGCAAGCACAACGAAAACAATAATATCTTTGCTTTATTTTCTTTGTGTTCATGGATAAATAAATATTTTTAATGGCCATCTTAAAAAAACTCTTCCCATTTTTAAGAAACGATGAAAGGAGAGAAATTTGGGTTTGCCAAAAACTGGCTTCAATTCCAAAGAGGGAAAAAATCTTAGATGTTGGTGCAGGAGAGTGTCGATATAAAAAATACTGCCAGCATTTGCTCTACAAAAGCCAAGACTTTGGACAGTATACAGGACAGGGCGACTATTCTGGTCTGCAGACTGGTACATGGGATACCTCAAAGATTGATATAATCTCTGATATAACAAATATTCCCGTTTCAAGTAGTTCTTATGACAATATATTGTGCACTGAGGTTCTTGAACACATACCATATCCCGATATGGCAATAAAAGAGATATCAAGAATTTTGAAAAAAGGTGGTAGACTTATTTTGACGGCTCCATTTTGCTCGCTAACTCACATGTCGCCCTATTTTTACTGCACTGGATTTAGTATTAGTTGGTATAATCGAATCTTAAAAGAAAATAAACTAGACATTGTTGAAATGGAGGCAAATGGGAATTTTTTTGATTTTGTATCTCAGGAACTTGCTCGTTTGCCTCTTACGCTTAAAAAGTATTCCTTCTTGGGGCTTCTGGCGCTGATTTTATACATGCTTCTACTACCGATAATTCTATTGGTTTCTTTACTTTCCTACCTGGATAAAGGCTCAGAAAAGCAGCTTTGCTTCGGGTGGCATGTCTTAGCTAAAAAATGTTGATTAATACTTTAAAAAAATTGCTACCTTTTCTATCACTCGCAGTGGTAGTAGTTTTTGTTTTTAAAGATTTGCCGCAAACTTTCTATCAGCAGGACGAGTGGAACGGGTTGGGGCTAGCCCTTGCTGAAGGGTCGAGATCCATTTTGAATGGTGTCCAAAGTGTTATCAGTATTTTCCTTGGTAAGGGACGGTTGATATCTAATGGGATTTTTTATTTATTCCTCTACGGGTTCCCTTTTCAGAATTCTCAAATGGCAATTTTTGCTATTTTTTTGCACCTGATTGCAACATCTCTAGTATATTTTCTTGTAAATAGATTTCTCAAAAATTCCACTATTTCATTTTTAGGAGCGCTATTTTTTGCTGTGAACTCAGTCTCACATGGTGCTGTTACCTGGCCTTTTGTTGCAACAAGCGCTGTGGGGTCTAGTATTTTTGTTCTTTTAGCAACACTTTTTTTCTTTAGATATATAGATACCACTAAGACAAAGTGGTTATTTCTAGCAGGTCTGTTGCTTTATCTCTCTTTGTGGTTTAAAGAAACCGGACTCTACATGTTTATTTTCCTTCCATTTGCAACACTTATCTTTAAGAAGTACGAGCCCTTAATTTTTCTGAAAAAATTTTGGTTGTTTCTACTGCCATTCCTATTAATTGTTGGTTATAGAGTTTTGGAACTTCGCCTTAGAATAACAGGCTCAAACCTTTATATCACAGGTAACAACGACAACTTCTTTTTAACCTTAATAATTCGCGCGATTTTATATCCTCTTACTTCTTTTTCGCTAATGTTTGTGCCAGGAAATCACTTTATAGAATTTGCCAGAGAAGTAGTGCATGATAACTACCCATTTTTTGCCGGTGCTCCCAACTTTGTATTAATCGCACAATCTGCAATTTTAGATATCCTTGCCGTAGTTCTGACAGGCTTCATTATTTTTGTAATCTTTTTATTTTTAAGGAAAGAGAAGTCTGAAAACATTAATATTGTTATATTCTGGTTAGCATTCTCGCTCTTTAGTTTTATTCCTTACATTGTACTTGCTAAAGATTTTTCATACCTTGAGTCGAGATATTACTATGTTTCGGTCGCAGGCGGGTCTTTTTTGCTAGCATGGTTGCTTCAAAGGCTTAGACAAATTATTGGGAAGGTAGGATTTTTGGTTTTTGTTGCACCGCTTTATGTGTTTTTTCTCTGGTGGCATGTGAATACAGTAAGGGCCGCTATCTCTGAGCAGGTGGTGTTAAGCAATATACGAAATAATTTTATTATCCAGTTAAGAGAACAGCTGCCCACGCTGAATGCTAAAAAAAATATCTTTTATGTTACTAGTGATAAAAATTACTGGGCGGATACAAATATGCTTCCTTTTCAGCAGGGTTCGGGATATACTCTTATGGTCTTATATTACTATTCCGGAAAAATACCAAGTGAGTTTTTAAAAAATGGGTATCTATTTGAGATCGGGAGTCAAGGATACAAGGAGTCGGGCGATTTAGGCTTTGGTTTCTTCTGGAATAAAGAAGAACTTACAAAAGCTATGGAAACCCACAAACTTCCTGAAAATAGTATAATTTACTTAAGTTACAATTCCAAAAAAGAAAGTGTGACTATATCTAAATGATTAAAGCGGTTATTTTTGATTTAGACGGTGTGCTTGTTGATGCTACTGAATGGCATTTTGAGGCTCTTAATGATGCTCTCAAGCTTTTTGGCTTTGAGATAACTCGTGATGAGCATGTTGGTTTTTATAATGGCCTTCCTACTGCGGAGAAGTTAAGGGTTCTTTCAGAAAAAAAGGCATTGCCAGTGGGTTTACATGAGGTTATAAAATCAATGAAGAGAAAATATACTGACGAAAGAGTGGCTCGGTTATGCAGGCCAAGTTATGAAAAGCAGTTAATGCTTCGCCAATTAAAAGCAAAAGGTTATAAATTAGCATGTTGTAGTAATGCACAAAAATATTCTGTTGTGAATATGCTTACATTCGCGGGGATTATCGATTTTTTTGATCTGGTAATCGGTAACGACGAAGGTTTTAAACCTAAACCAGCACCTGATATTTATTTGGCAGCTTTTGAACGCTTGAGTATCTTGCCTTCCGAAGCGGTTATAATAGAAGATGCTCCCCACGGGATTCAGTCGGCAAAGGCCTCTGGGGCAAGGGTAATTGAGGTTAAAGGATATCATGATGTGGACTTGTCGCTTTTTGCCAACTCGAAGGTAATCTAAATGCAAAAAACACTTAATATAGTAATTCCTTTGGCCGGAGCTGGTTCAAGTTTCGTTAAAGCTGGATATAGTTTTCCTAAACCTTTAATCGATATAAATGGCAAGCCGATGATTCAAGCAGTAATTGAAAACCTTATTCCCAAGTTTAGTCATAGGTTTATTCTTATTTGTAGAGAAGAACATTATGAAAAGTACTCACTTTACCAAATTTTTGCCAATGCTACCCGTGATAACTATGAGTGTGTTCGCCTCTTGGCTCCAACGCAGGGGGCTGCCTGTACTGTTCTAACAGCCGTTGATTATATAAACAATGATGATGAGCTTGTTATTGCCAACGCCGATCAGTTGGTGGATGTGAGTTTGGAAGACTTTGTCAAATTTGCTCGAGAGAACAAGCTTGATGGTGCCTTAATGACATTTAATTCAAGTCATCCTCGGTGGAGTTATGCTCTTTCGGACAAAAGGGGGAATGTTTTAGAGGTTGCTGAAAAACGAGTAATTTCTGATAATGCAACTGTTGGTCTTTACTACTTCCGAAAAGGGAGTTTTTTTGTAGAGAGTGCGGCAAAGATGATAGGGAAGGATATTAGGGTTAATGGTGAGTTCTATGTAAGCCCGGTATATAATGAGATGATACTAGCGGATAAGAAGATTAAGATATTGCCGATTGATAAAACAAAAATGCATAGTTTGGGTACACCGGAGGATTTGCGCGAATATCTAAAAAAATGATTATTGTTGTTCCGATGGCAGGTAGAGGTTCCAGGTTTTTTGATGCTCAGCATCTCAATCCCGAGTATGCTAACCCTAAGCCATTGATTGCTATTCTTGGTAAACCTATGGTGTGTTGGGCTATTGAATCGCTTCCATTTATTGATTTGCCAAAAAGGCCAGCTAGTACAGAACTCAAGGTCCCAACTAGTAAACTTGTTTTTATTTGCAGGAGGGATCATGAAGATGAATTTGCAATTTCCTCCAAGCTTAAAGAAGTATTCGCAGAGGATATAACAGTTCTCTTTGTCGATCAGATAACCCGAGGTGCTGCGGAGACTGTACTTATAGCAAAGGATTTGATAAACACAGATGAAGAAATTATAATTTCTGACTCAGACCATTACTTTGACGGAACAAATCTTTACGAAGCAATACGTTCAAAAAATAGTGAAACCGTAGGCATAATTCCTGTTTTTCAGCCGCCTGACAACGAGCCTAAGTGGAGCTACACACTTTTTGACGAGAACAGAGTTGCTTCTGCTGTTGGAGAAAAAGACGCGGAGTTAGCTGCAAAAGGCGCTTGGGCGAATATTGGGGGGTATTACTTCTCAAAGGGGAAGATTTATGTTGAGGAGGCAGAGGAGATGATTGCAAATGGTGATATGTACGGAGCCGAGGGGAAGAAAGAGTTTTACCTTGCGCCGGTTTATGACAGACTTATTAAAAAAGGGCATAGGGTGGAGGTGGCACTTATTCCTCAAGTGTGGGGTTTGGGTACACCTAAAGATGTAGAGTATTTTGAGAATAACTTCAAGCAATGAAAACTTATAGATTGAATGAGTTTAAAGGGGGTTGGTTTGTGGGTAATTTTTTACCAACTATAATTGATACAAAGGAATGTGAGGTTGCTGTTAAAGTTTATAAGAAAGGTGACTTTGACGAAGCACACTATCACAAGTTAGCTGATGAGATAACTGTTGTGGTTTATGGAAAATGTAGTATTAATGGCCAAATTTATGGGCCGGGGGATATTATTTGGCTTGAGAGAAATGATGTTTCTAAATTTGAAGCATTGGAAGATTCGGCAAATGTTATTGTAAAAATTCCCTCAGTAGTAGGTGATAAGTACGTGGTGGAATCAGAAGTTGCTGCGAAGTAAGTTGAGGGGAGATCCGGTTGATGCTGCTCCAATTTCTAAAACCAGCGGTTCAGCAGAAATCTGGTGTCTGAGTTTAGCCATTCTTTGCCCATAAACCCTAAGCTTTTGTGCCTGATCCTCAGTTGGCAAACCGGTTATCCTGGCTGCACTAATGTGTAACATGTCTGTTATAAGAAGAGGCTTTAGCCCCTGACCTGTGTAGGCCTCGGCAAGTTCTTCCCTTGCTGCAAGTACCCATTCTGGTATTTCAAGAGCAGTTAAGAGTAAATTACCTTTATCAACCAGTAAATATTTGTATTCAATCGTTTTGCCAACTAGGCCGTTTAACAGTGCTCCAACAGATTGGCCATCTAGCACTTGTGCAAACTTCTGTTGCCTCTCGGCAACATCTGTGCCTTCGTATAGACCTTCTAGCAGAGTAGAGTGAAGTTTAAAGTCACGTCCAGCGAGAAAGAAGTCAACACCTAGCTCGTCTCCGATTGCAGTAATTTGGTTCCCAACTTTTTCTCTGAACCGAGCTTCGGAATCTGAAGTGAAGCATAGAGCGGTGTTGAATCGGTTATTTAGGCTTTCTGGAAAGCTGCTAAATTCCTGTATAGCTCCTTCTTGGTAGAGTGCTGCTGTTCCAGCACGATCTATTCCTGCGTATTTTCTACCGGTTCCACTGACACTTTCTGTCATGTGGGGATATTATAGTTGTTCGACAGAGATCAGTCAAGTTCTCGGTTTGGATTACGGAAAGCGCCTGGGTACCTAAAGGTGGGTGCCAAATTGAGGTGGTAAATAGCTACAAGCGGGAAACTTCCTCGGGATAGTCTGTGCAGAGATAGTCAGCTCCGGCTTGTTTGATTTGTTTGATTCTTGCCATAAGTGTAGGTAAATCTTTTGCATCTCTATGTGATTCTCCACCATAAAGTCCAGGAGAGGTTCCGTGCAGTTCGGGGGTTACAAGTGCTACGAAAAGTCCAGCGTTGTGGAGTTTTTCAAAAAATTCTGGGGTATATAGTTGCTTTGTTGTTCCATTCTCGCCTTGAGTATCCCACTCATCTCCCCATACCCCGTCAATTAGCCCTTTGGACCTTAATGCTAATGCTTCTTCCACAGATATCAGTGTGCCGCCTACAGAATCGTTGTAGCGGGCAATGTCGTAGGGGTGGGTAACAGAGGGAGCAAGCCTTATAGTTGGAAACTGTTTCTTTAGAGTTCTGGCAGTGTCTGGCTTTACATCAAAGATAATGAATTTACTAAATATGTCGGAATGTTTCGATAGTGCTTCCATAATTCTTTCGAGAGTCTCAGGGGTTTGGAAGCGTGCCTTAAGGTGCAAGGCGCTAATTGTGGAGTCGCTATTTCTTATTAAGTCCATTACTTCATCAAAGGTTGGGATTCTGCCGTTTGCAAGGGGGATTTGTGTAGTTTCGGCAGTTGTAACTTCTGCAACTGGGCGTTCATCTCTTCCACCAGTTGGCCTTTTAAGAGTGGCATCATGCATGACGATAATGCCGTCTTTTGTTGGATTTGGGTCGAATTCTATGCTGAAACCACGTTTCAGGTGGTTTTCGAAAGCCTCGAAACTGCTTTCTGAAAAAAAATTTGGCTTGCTTGGCTCAAGTCCTCTGTGGGTTATAACTCTTGCTTTGCCAATCGCTTCCTGTTCTTTTCTCTCCATGGATTTTCCTGATTCTGTGACCACGAGGGTATTTTACCCTGTAACCATTACTAAGTCTATCACAAACAAAGACACGTCTTTATAAGTCTTGATGGCAGCATCTTTGATTTTAAGGGTAGGTTGAAATTTCATGACATAAAATTTTAGAAATTCATATTTATGATATTTTCGTCCACAGCAAAGGGTTGACAAAGTTTACGCATTGAATTAATAATGGGTTAATTTCTGAACTAATTTTTAATTTATGAAAATGGAAAAGGGCCTTCTGGCCATAATCGGGATATACACATTATTGATCCTGTTGATGTTGCCCTTAAGGGAGGTGGGCTATCATATGGACTTTGCCTATCATCACGCTGTTGGAGATTTCCTTGAATCAGGCATTCTTAAAAACCACACAGCCGTTGTACCAAGTTTCATTTTACAAGAAGTGTGGGGAGCACTATTTAGTTATTTATTGGGATTTTCATATAAGACTCTTCATATATCAGTTATAGTTTTATTCTTCTTCGGCATAGTAGCCTTTTATAAAGCATTAAGAGAACTCAACTTAAGTGAGGTTAGGTCAGTAGTTTTTACCACCACATTGTTGGTTTTTCCACATCTTCTACGTTTTATATTCACTTTCATGACCAATATTCCTCATCTTTCTCTTCAACTGGTTTCTTTGCTTTTTGGAATTTGGGCGATAAAAAGGAACTCTTGGCGTTATGCCTTTAGCTCGAGCGCATTCGGCATGCTTGCGTTTTTAATAAGAAATTTTAGTATCGTTTTTCCGATTTCTTTATTTATCGTGTTTGCCATAAAATCGTATTATGATAAAAAGTTTTATTTTAAACATTTACTTGCAATTGCTATTCCTGCACTGTTTATTACTTCTGCCTATTATTACTGGCTGATTGTCGGTGACAACATTACCTCAGGGCAATATCACTTCGTATACAACAACCTAGAAGAAACTAAGCGCCATCTGTTCCCTCCAAATTTACGTGCAGTGGCAACATATTATCATTCATATATTGGCTATTACTACCGTGTTAGTCTTTTTGTTCTTCTACTCTTCACGATCCTACTACCGCTTGTCATGATGTTTAAAATTCCAAAGCTTGATACCATAAAAAGAAACAAAGGTTTTCTATTACGCACATTCTTCATAGGCTCTGTACTTTTCGCACTCATCTATATAAAGCTAATTGCAGATCATGGAATAAGACTTGAAGGAGCATACTGGCGAGTTTATCTACCATTAATTGGACCAATCTCTTGGGGACATGCCCTCTATCGTTACGTCAGTGACAATATTTACTACGACGTGAACAATTGGGCTAGGGCGATTCTATTATTTTTATCCTACGCTACACTTCCATTGGCAATTTTTGCAGGAGGGGTAATGATTTATAAAACGCACTTGATGTTTTTCGAGTTTAAGAAAATTAGGAATTTTTTTAACAACAAACTATTTATTGGCATTCTTGTGATTGCAGGTTTAATATTTCGAAAACAACTTGTTGAATTACTTTATGTTTATCACGAGTCTGCACGAGACGCTTTCGGGTTTTGGGTCTTCTGGACTATAATTCTTGCTGTTTTTATACATACGTTTGTATTTCGGCCTAGGAAAAAGTTAATCTCACCAGACGCTTTTTTTACTTTGTTCTTTTCATTATCTCTCGTTTTTCAATTATTTATGTTAATGATATACGACACTGGGTTAGATTTTGAGTATATGTTTCCGCTATTTCCACTTGCAATCCTTATTTTTGCTATCGTCTTTAGAGAAGCGCCTCTCAGTCCCATACGCGCAACCATAATTACAATAGTGCTTGTTGTAATTGGATTACATTGGGCAAGGAGGGATTATCAAATACCGGGTATTTTTTGGGAAAAGTCTGTGCAAATTATTAATAACGGAATAGTTGAACCAAGAAATGTTGAGCAATTTACTTGGGCATGGCTTCCATACTTTTATTATGAAGATGGATACAAGCTAGAATTAGCAAAAAGAGGTGGAGATAGAAAAAAAGTTTTGTTGCACACATGGAGGGAGGTGCCACATCTTGATCCAGACCTTAACAAACCATTCTTAGTTCATCAAGAGTGCAGGAAAGTTAATTGGTCTGAAGGAGATCCTAAAATTATCGATCGTACTTACGAAAGAAGTTTATTTATAAACACGGAATTCTGCCACATAATGAAGAACTAGAAACGATAGAAACCGCATTTGCAATAATGAGATTAGCAAAACCCCCTAAGTTAGATGTTTCGGATTGGCAAGTACCACCTTATAAAATTAACCAATTCCGTCCCAAACGCACAGAATATTGTGTTTGTATTCCGGTCATAAATGAGGGTACGAGGTTAAAAAAACAACTGGATCGAATGCGCCCTTTTTCAAAAGATATTGACATCATAATTTCGGACAAAGGGAGTTCAGATGGCTCAACTGATCCTAAGTTTCTAAGATCTAAGAATGTGAGAGCATTAATAACCCTAACAGGGCAAGGGCGACAGGGGTCACAATTGAGAGCCGGTTCTTCATTCGCGATAAAGGACGGTTATCAAGGCATTATTATTTTAGATGGAAATAATAAAGATGGAGTTGAGGCTATACCCAGTTTTATTAAAAAGCTAGAAGAAGGTTACGACTATATCCAAGGGTCTCGCTTTGCCAGAGGAGGAAAACACGCGAATACCCCCATGTCACGGTTTTTAGGAATTCGATTTGTGGCATCACCATTATTAAGCCTTGCTGCAGGTTACTGGTATACAGATGTTACCAATGGCTTTCGGGGGGTAAGTAAAAAATACATACTTCACCCTCGACTTAAACCGTTTAGAGATGAGTTTGTTGGGTATGAGTTTTTGATGTATTTAACAGTCAGGGCTAAACGTTTAGGTCTTAAAACTTTGGAGATACCAGTAAACAGGGTTTACCCAAGAGGAATGACTCCTACAAAAATAGTTGGTATTAGAAACAAACTTGACATGCTTTTAAAATTATTTAAAGTAGTGCTTGGGCATTTTAATCCAAATTGATATGGCAAGAAACATTCTGAGCTTTACTCAAAAATTCAGAAGTTCTTTGATAACAAGAACATACAAAAATTGGTTGAAAAGAAATGAGAAGGTTTTAGATGTCGGATGTGGAACTGGTGTGGTGTCAGAATATCTCGCTTCGCATTTTAACGTTACAATTACTGGTTGTGATATAAACAACCACTTGAGTAGAGATATAAAGTTTGTGAAGATGGCATATAAAGATAAGCTACCATTACCCAAAAACAGCTTTGATACTGCTATGCTTAATGATGTTTTACACCACGTAGAGTGGGATGATCAAGAAAGACTATTAAGAGAAGCGCTTCGGGTAAGCAAGAAAGTACTATTATTTGAAGTGCAACCAACTCTTGTGGGCAAGTTGTGTGATTATCTTCTCGGGAAAATTTACTACAAGAATATGTTGATACCATTTACTTTTCGAACATCTGCGGAATGGAAAATCTTATTTAAAAAGTTACCTGTCAAGAGATTGAAAACCAAATACGTACATAGACCTTTTTTTTATCCTTTTTCACACATTGCGTTCTGTTTAGAGAAATAGCCTAGCTAAGTTCAAAAGTCAAGGTTGCACACTTGGTGAAAATAGCCTTATACTCATTCTCATGTTAGATCTTTCAAGTAAACCTAGTGTTAATGGAGCAAAGCATTGGTGTGAAGAAATAAACCAGCTTTATCATCCGACAGGTGTTTTTGAACAGGATTCTCAGGACTTGGTTTATTCATTTGGAAATTTAAATTCTACGAAGTTTGTTCCTATTCTTCTTAAGGAGTGGTTTTATCTTCTTAAAAAGGATGGGTATTTAGTAGTTGATTATCTTCCAAACAAAACATGTAATTTTCAAAAACTGGAAGAACAGATGTGGTGGCTTTGGAAGATGAAGTATAACATTATTTACCATGGGTATGTAAGTACAAAGGAACTGAAGAACAAAAAAACTGAAGGACTTATAAATTTTGTGAAGAACGCCCCGAGTCAAGCGAATCCTTCCGAGGAAGATGGCAGCTACTTTAGGTTTGTCTGCAAAAAGTTGGTGTCAACCAAGATACCAGGAGACGATATAAACAAATGGACGTTTGGTATGATAACCAAAGGCGAAAGGAATGAATGGATAGAGGAGATTATTCAGGCAATTCACAAACAAAAAGTTCCTCAGTATGAGATTATAGTATGCGGGACTTATCATGGTAGGAAAGAGAGGAATTTTATATATATTCCTTTTAAAGAAAGAGATGATAAAGGTTGGATTACAAAAAAGAAGAATTTAATTGTAAGACAAGCAAGATATGAGAATCTTTGTATTCTGCATGACAGGATAGTCTTAGGAGATGATTGGTTTAAAGGAGTAAAAAAGTATGGCAATTGCTTTGAGCTTATGTGCGTTAAACAAACTCTTCGTGGTAGCAGCCTAAGAACAGGCGATTGGATTACTTATGGCGGGAGTACGTTAGACATGCCTTACGGGATTTCAAAGTTAGATTACGAGGATTGGGACGAATATGTATATGTTGGGGGGATGCTTACAATTCTTAAAAAGCATATCGCTCTTGAGGCTCCTTGGGATGAAACACGTTATTGGGGAGAGTTCGAAGATGTTGAATTAACCTTTAGACAAAGGGATTTGGGATTCCTTGCCCGATTTAATCCTTACTCATCTGTCGAGGCGTTGTCATGGAGGTTTGGCGATCTGCCTTTAAAGTATTACCCCTCAGAGGGTTTTTTGCCGAAAGACATGTTAATGCGTCGCTTAATGCGGCAGTTAAATAAGGCTCTTTTTTCTGTGTCTATCTTAAAGATGATATTTTTTCCTCTGATTAATCGACTTGTACGGTCTCGGATTTACAACTTTTTGACACAACATTAGTATGGGTGAAAAATTTGACTACGACAAGGTTTTTATGGGAGTTACCCCTGGAAAGAGAAAAGATTACCACCTTTCCGTCAAAGATGATTACCGGCTTGAGCATTTAACAGAAGCTGTTAGGGGTAAATTTGGAAAGCTTATAGATTTAGGCTGCGGTGGAGGGCTCCTTACCGAAAGTCTTGTTTATTATTATCCCAAAACGAAGATATACGGTTGCGACGTCAGTAGGACAGCAATTTCCTATGCAAAAAAGTTTGGAAGTGGAAAAGTGGTGTACAATGTTATAAAAAGTAAGAAACTTCCGTATAAAAACAATTTTTCTGACGTTTGCATATGCTTAGACGTGTTAGAGCACGTACCGGATGTTGATTTTTTTCTTAAGGAAGTTAAAAGAATTCTCAAAAAGGATGGTAGGTTTTTTTTGATTGTTCCTTGCGAGGGACAGCCTTTTACATACACGTGGCTTTTTCAGAAAATAAAAAGAGGAGATAAGTTAACACAAAAAAACTGGGGACATATCCATCCGGAGTTTACACACAAAAACATTGAAGACCTTTTGATAAAACATGAATTTTTTATCGAGAGAAAAACTTATGGTGATCACATTTTCTATCAACTTTTTAATCTTCTTCCTTACTTCCTCGTCAAAGAAATTATGGATCTAGTTTTGGGCAAGAATGCACAAAAGTATTATGACCGTGGTATCGTTGATAGGGTGGTTAAGCAAGAAAGAAATACTGATATATTCGATTTGATTCGGGGAACATGGCTCTTTTGGGGAGGCATTTTAAGCCGAGCCATAATAAGCACCGAAATGCACCTTCTAAAAAAAGTACCTTTTACCGCTTGGAAAATATTTATATATAGTGGTATAAGTAAATAACAATGCTCAAAAAGTTGTCCTCAAATACCTATATTCACATTATTTTAGTTTTTGCGGTTGCGGTCCTTGCTTTTCTTCCGACACTTAAAATGTACTTTTATATGGATGAATGGGGGAATCTATATGAGTGGACTCATAACTATGAATATAAATACTCCGTTTTTCCAGGAGAGGTTTTTCATTTTCTTTTTAAAACTTTTGGTCTTAACGCGACAGGGTATTATGCAACTGGGCTTTTGGTCTATGCCCTCTCGGTGGTCATTTTCTATCTCTTCGTAAGTCGGTTGTTGAGAAATAAATTGTTGGGGTTTATCGCAGGTTTGGTTTATGCAACCTGTCCTATTGGGATAAATACTGTACAAATGGTATGGACATATGTAGCAGAAGGTGGCTACCCACTTACAGTTGCACTTCTAACTCTGCTTTATTTAATTGTTGGGTACTTTCAAGAAAAAAAGATTTACTATTTTATTTTGGCTGCTGTATGTTTTTTGCTTTTCTTAGAATTTGAGCCAAGGCGTGTTTTTCTATTTCTACCGCTGCTGTTTCTTTTTGATTATTTTTACAATTACAAAAAAATTATTCCTAGCGTTGGATTCTTCCTGCGGCAAGCAACATTTTTCCTTATCTTTGTTGCTTATTACAGATACAATGTTACGTTGTCTAACATAATACTTCATAGTGGTGTGGCATTTTGGTCTGGTGCATCGACTTTTGATTGGCAGACTAAAGCAAATTTCAGCAAGGTGGCGCTCACGAGCCCAGAGCCATTAATAAGCTTAACAAACATTCTTCTTGCGGGACCTTGGATATTCCTAAGCGAACGTCTGAAAGGACATGTCGACCTTGTGGATATAAAGCAAGTCTACCAGGTTGTAGTTATAACTCTTGCTGCTGTTGTCGCGATAATTGCAATAGCCTTAAAAACTAAAAAACAGTGGGGACTACTTTTATTATTCTCGTTGGGATGGATATACGCAAATATTTTAGGTTTTTATATCTTTAGCTCGCCTGGTGTGAATGATGCACCGCATAGATATCTGTCTCTTGCTGCTCCAGGCTATGCCCTCTTTGTTACGCTTTCCATTACTTCTTTATATGCATTTTTTGTAAGGAGGAATAAAAAAGCCAAGCCAAAACTTAAAAAGGTGTTTGCAGCTTTATTGTTTGGCATTATAGCAGTAAACTTTTTGGCAACCAAGATCAATTTCGATAAATTTAATGATTTTCATGGAACCCCTGCACGTGCATTTTATAAAGATTTAAAGAATTTTTACCCGACATTCCCGTCTGATTCTCTTATTTATTTTGAAACACCACCAAGTGCAGCGATTAAGTATAAGTTGAGCAGAATCTACGGGGGAAATAACTATGGTATTGCTGCAACCATAGCTGTTTTTTATCCTGAGAGGAAGAAGGAAGAACTCCAAGTCGTTCGTGATTATGTATTGGTCGAAAAATTTATTGGTAATGATTCAACAAAAATTGACCGCGTTTTTGCATTCTACTATGACAAGACTGGCTTGCAAAATAAAACAGAAGAAACAAGAGCAAAATTAAGAGAGAAGATTTAAACTCTCGGCTTGTACATTTCTCACACTACAAACCCATTTTTTTCAAGGCCTGAGAGTAGGTATTTTCCCATGTGTTGTCTGTTGCTCGTTTTATTGCGTTTTTCCGCATTTTTAAATAGGTTTTCTTGTCTTTTAATAGTTTTAATACAGCTTCAGCTTGCTCTTGGGGATTATCTTTTGCAATTACTCCAGCCTCGTCCCTTTCAATCTCTTTTCCCAAGGGCGGTACTTGGGTTGTGATAACCGGTACACCTGCGGCAAGGTAAAGCCTTATCTTCGTAGCATCGGCCCACCATCTGGGAGAGCCAGGTACTGCAAGATAAGGTGCAAGTCCGATTGCATACATACTTGTCTCTTTTGAGAGTTTAACTTGGTTGGATATGAAACCATGAAATATAACTTTATTGTTCAGTTTGAGTTTTTCGGTTAACTTCTTTAATCTTGTCATGTCTGGTTCGCCACTCCCGTAAATGTGGAGTGATGTGCTGGGAATAGATTTTAACACTATTTTTAATGCTTTAATTGCAAGGTCAGGTCCGTTTATTTTGCCTAGAGTTCCCACAAAAACTAAACTGTTGGGAATTATGCGAGATGTAGGAAGGTAATTTATTTGTTTGGGGAATAATGCATTTGGCACATGGATAACCGGTGTTGCTTTTTGAGGGTCAAGACCAACTTTTATTCTTGCGGGCATCATGGCAAGTGAGACGTCCCAAATAAAGTCCGAGTGTGTCGCGGCATACCGATCAAGCCAAAGATAGAGGTCGTTAAACCATTTGGGCTTGTATCTTTCTGGTGAATAGTCCGACACGTAATAAACCACTCTCCTAACTTTTCTTAGTTTTCGCAGAACAATACCTGCAAGCGCGTTGATGGATTCCAAACCTATGAACAAGTCATATTTTTTACCTTCTAATAAAACGTACTCTAATACGGAAAAAAAATCGCGGATCTTGAAGATAACTGATGTTTCCGGTGTGTTGATAAATTTTAAAAAAGGATATAGAAGATATGAGGTTATGAAGTTTCGGGATCGTTTAATTAATTTGTTGTGTTGGTAGACCTCGAGAAATGGGATAACGGAATCGCTTCCTGGATGTGGCTGCTCAATTAAAACAAATTTTTTGCTTTCGGAGCAAAGAACAAACTGAGAGGTTCTATCATGCCGTTGGTGGCTGTCCTCTCACTATTTGTTCGTACTGAGAAAGTTGCGAAGAGTATTGAACTTATTTTTTTTGCCATTTAAACTTCAAAGAGTATACTTCAAGTATATTATGTGGTTCAAGTCAAAAGACAGGTTTTTACTGATTGGGATTTTATATGTTCTTGTGGTTCTTGTGGCATTATTTATCTTGACACTTACGTGGTTACCTCCGGGTTACACCCTGGCGGGACACGATTCGGGTTTGCCACTTGACGCAAAGGAATTCTTACGAACGCGTCTTTATGCTTGGGATGATCGCTTGGGTTTTGGCTTAGACAATTCTGTTAACCTTGGAAGCTTAACGATCCATTTTTTTGACTGGCTTTCAGCTATCATTGCTGGGGTACCGTATTCGGGTAACTACATCTCCGTCTTTTTTTGGTTAAGTTTAATTTTTGTATCAGCATTCTTCTTTGCATATCAATTAAAAGATATTTTTGGAAAAACTTTCATTTTTATCTTGCCGCCTCTTGCAACATTTAACTTTTATATTTTTCAGTCAGTTTTTATGCTTGAGAGAGGCAAGTTTGGAGTTTTCTCAGCAATGCTTATTCTCCTGACGGTGTATTTTAGAGTGCAGAGTAGGAAAATGCGTGTTTTTTCGGCAGCTCTAATCTCATCGGTGGTATTCTCGATATTTAACGGCGGAGGACTATTTGGAATTACATTATTTGGCGGAGTAGTTCTTGTGTTGGGACTGATGTTTCTTTCCTCGTTGTTTGCTGCGATAAAAGAGGATCAGTACAAGGATTTTAAGAGAATCATTTCCTTTTTGCTTCTAACAATTGCCCTCTACGTCGCATTTAATGCGTATTCGCTTCTCCCTTTTTTTGCTCATTATATCAAAGACGATCCAACCGCTATTTTCAAAGAATCACTTGCCAGAGTCAATCAAGAATGGCTTGAGTATGTGAGTCGGTCTGCGTCATATTTAAATTTATTTAGATTTTATGGTGTTCCGGATTGGTACGGAGGATGGGAGGTATTAGACAAAGCAGATCCTTCTCACCCATACGCTTCTTTTTATCTTAACAACAAAGCCCTGGTCTTTATCAGTTTCCTTTTTCCTGTGTTTTCTTTCTCCAGTTTGCTATTGGCAAGACGCGGATTGCAGAGAAGAATTCTGGCCACTTTTGGAATGATTGCACTTTTGGGTATTTTCTTGGCTGCTGGTTCCCATAGGCCATTAGGATTCATCTACGAATTTTTGATGGAAAAATTGCCAGGTTTTGTGCTGTTTCGCTCAGCTTTCTACAAATTTGGAATTTTTTATCTGTTCGGCATGCTTGTTATGCTTGCTTTTACGATCAGTTTTTTGCTCGAGAGGCTCTCGGGTTTTCTACCCCCAAGGTTGGCTAAGGTTTCACTTGTGGTAGGTGTCTTTTTGTTTCTGGGACTGTGGTTTGGCTACCATTGGGTGTTGTTTGATGGTGCCAAGGTTTTTGCTTGGAAGACCGATCAAGCGACAAAGGTTCATGTGCCTTCTTATGTCTATGATTTTTCAAGTTGGGTGGAAGGGAGTGACTTGGGTGAGAGGAGGATGCTTCTACTACCTCCTGTCAATAAAGATTGGGAGGCCGATGCGTATAAATGGGGATATTGGAGTCTTTCGCCCTTACCGTATGCCTTAAGTTCCGTAAGTATTTTATCAAATTGGCATGCGCTGACAAATGATGAGAGAGCTTTGGTTAATAATCTTTATAGCGCAGTAAGAGGAATGGATGAGGTTAGATTTTTAACATTAGTAGAAAAGCTTAATATTGGGTATTTTCTAGTAAGACACGATGTGCTGGTTGATTCTAGCTGGTCTGCCGTCGAGCGGCCGGAGAACTATCAGAAAGCATTGGAGTCATTCACGAGTGTGGATAAAATTAAGAGCTTTGGAGAGTGGGACGTATACAAGCTTGTACTAGATAATGATACTGGAGTTTATGCAACCAGAGTGCTTAATATCGCTCCAGACAAATATGTATCTTTGGCTAATGATTTTTTCGGACAAGGGCATTCAATTGATCTGTCTGCAACAAAGTTATACAAAGACATTGATTACATAGCTTCTAACAAGATGGAGGTTTATGACTGTTTATCCTGTCGCCTGGAACGAAAAGCAAGTTTACAGAGCCTTCCTGAGGTGAGTTTGCTTCCAAGCTCGATATTTTACCCCCTTAAAGAGAGGCAAGAAGAAGAGCTTTTGTCACAGTCTAAGGACCCTGGAAGTAAGTTGGCGGATTATCTTGGTTTGGTTTTGAGGAGAACTGCTGAGCAAAAAAGGATGATTGATATGGATGTGAAAGAAAAATATTTGATGCAAAATGCGAAAGTCATAAGGGGCTACTTGGACAAAGTTTACTCACAATTAGAATCTTCGCCGGAGATTTTCCAAGACTTTGAGACCGCAAGTCTATTTCGGGACTTCTTAGGCCCTGTTGAGCGTGTGCTTAACGATGATGTTAAAAGTAGTGCATTTAAAGCCTCTGACCGTAACTTTATTGATGAAACACTTGGTATTCTTTGGAGTATAAACAGGATTAACGATTTTTTTGCGCCTTTTTTAACAAATCCTGAAAGGTGGTCGAACCGGAAGGTTTATAAAATAGATCTGCCTGGGGATGGGGAATATAACTTGTTCTTTCCTGTATCCTCTTTCCCTCAACATAAGAATGGAGAGACCATCCTTCCCAAATCTGTGGAGTTGAAAAAAAATAATTGGAAAAAGACATTAAAAGTTGAAGAGGAAAAAGATGGTTGGCTTAGAGCTCCTGTTGATTATGAAATTAGAGGACAAGCGGAGCTTCTCTTGAATTTTGAAGAATTACCGAATTTGTTGACTATCGATAGTTCAGGGTTGGAGGAGTTTTCCTCTGGTAAGGCAGCATGTTTCCGGGGTAATATAGCAAACTTTGACAGGAAGCGAGTATACGAGATTAGGGTATGGAGGACCGATAGACTTAGGCCAGCAAGAGCTATTTTTAAAGATAGGTCTTTTGTTTATTCTGAAAAACATGGGTTTTTGCAAGGCGAAGATAGTTTTGAAATACCGGTGATCGCTGGTGGAGGGTTTGCTAGGTATGTCTTCTTCCCTTCGGTTTCAGCAAATATCATCTCTTTGTATGTTTGTAGTGATAATGTAGATCTTCCGCAGATTGACAAAATTGAGGTTATAGAATCTTTTGCACCGCCGATTATTGGAGTGACTGGTTTTAATCTGCCTGCTAATTCACTTGTAAATGTTGACTATGTTCGCGCTAATCCTACAGGATACGAAGCTGAGGTGGGTGATGTACAGGTCCCGTATGTTTTAGTTTTGAACCAAAAGTTTAATCCCTCTTGGAGCTTGTCTGTTAAAAACAGGGATGGTAGTTCTACTCCACTTAAGGAGCATTTCAAAGTGGATGGTTATGCTAATGGTTGGCTTGTTAACCAGCCGGGTGCTAAGAAGTTCCAAATTGAATATACGCCGCAATCTGTGCTTCGTGCTTCTAGTATCTTTTCACTAATATCAGTGTTCGTTGGTATCTCTTGGCTTGTTGTTTTGCTGATTAGGAGCAAAAAGAATGGGAATTAGAAAATTCACTTTTGCAGATATAGAGAGGGTAGAAAAAACTCTTTTCCAATGGATTCTTCCAAAAAGGTATAGACTGGTACTTTTACTTTTTGTTATTTCTATGTTGACTGCCGCAGGGTTTGCCCCCTATTTTAATTTAATTCTAAATTTTTACATAATTGTGCTCGTTTCTCTTGTTCTTACACCCATTATTTTAAATGTGGACTCTAAAATATTTTTTGTGGTAGGCATAGTGTGTTTTTTTCTTGCAGCACTTCTGTGGTTTATGGGTCAGACTGAAGAGGCAGAAGTTTTGACTGAATATATTTTTATCATTCTACTGTCTGGTTCTTTTAAAGCTTTTCTGTCGTCTTGATATCCAAAGAGAATATGAAAGTATTGTAAGAAGCGTAAAAATACTGATAGTTCTACCTAGTTGATAACTCTCAGGGTAATAATACAGTTCGACGGACTGTATTTCGTTTCCGAATGTAACTTTTATTAATTTGTTAGTTGTTTCAACTACTCTGATTTTTTTGCCATCATTTGTTTTTGCTTTCCATCCAGGGCTCCAGGTTTCAGCAAGAACCATTTCTTTCGCTTTGTGTTTTGATGTGTCAATAATGATTTTGTTAGGTGAGTAATACAGAATCGGGGCTTCGATTTCTGATTTATTGCCTTTAGCAACGAAATATGCTCTAGATTTGAATAGTGTATTCTCGAAAACAAAAAATTTATCGAACTGTTTGACTAACTTGAAATCTATTCCAGTGAGCTTGTGTGGGCTGATAACGTACTTAACATTATGGTCTGCAAGTATTGAGGCAATAGGTTGTATCTCGCGGAAGTTATATATAGAAGGAGGGGGAAGCATTGACGTATATTTATCCCAAAAAACTTGCGATAGTTGAATGAACTGATTGTAATAATTTTTTTGGTAAATCGTGCCATAACCTTCGATCGTCTCGAGATTGTACTTTGCTACATCTTGTTGGGACAAACAACGGTTGACACAAAAAACACGGAAACGTTCTGGATCCTTTTTGAGGAATTCATATAGGGCAACTGGAACTTTTTCTCTTTGGTGGGGTATTGGTCTTTCAAGTCGTATCCACGAAAGTATAAGCAATTCGCCTATCGTTAGTGCAGCGAGTACTCCCGCAAGTCTTTTTAGTTTTTTCTTTTGAAGAGTCTCAAAACCAGAACCGGCAAGGAAGACTAAGCTCAAGATTACGATGAACCAGTTTCTTGTTGATACACGGCTTAAGACATACCAATCAGATGACAACAACAAAGGTTGGATTGGCGAAACGTTGTTGAGACTGATAAGAAATATCCCAGAAACAAAAAGGATTAGTAAAATTTTGAATTTGTTTTGGAGTTTTAAGAATCCGATTAAGGCAAGAATAGATATAAAAAATCCGATGGCGATCCATTTTTCGGAGTCGAGATCGTTAATTAAATTTTTTCCACCAAAAACGTGAGGGTATATTGCTTTTATAAACTCAGTTTTTCCATTCCATTTAGGATATACATCGCGGTCTTGGAGCAATATAAATCGAGTAGTTTGGGGTAGCCATTCTAATTGCGGGAAGAGTGTTATTGCAGTAAGGCCAATAGTAATGGCGATACCAAAACCCAGAAATATTAAGGTTTTCAGGGAACGATTCTTGGAAAAAAAATAACTTCCTCCGACAAATAAGACTGTTGATGCGGCCGCTGTGACAAAAGTTGTTGCAAACGTAAAAAAAAGTCCCGATAGACTGATTGCTAAAAGTATAGACCATTTAAAATTCGGAAATTTAATTAATTTTATGGCAGCAAGTAAGAGGTATGGCATCCATGCCGTTGTCGCTACAAATGGAAAATGGCCTGTTTCTAGAAAACCTGCGGTTCTAGGGAAAGTAATGTAAAATATGGCGGTAAAAATACTGGATGTTTTTGAAAAACGTAACCCCTTTTTGGCTACTAGATAAGTGCCTAAACCTCCAAAAAAGGTGTGAAGTATGAACGATGCGATGAACGCATAGTCAATTGGCAAGACAAGAAAAATAATATTTGGAAGATAAAACAAGAATGATCCTGGATCGGAAATGAGTGGTGTGCCTGAAAAAAACATATTGTTCCATAAGGGTAGTGTATGATTTTGAAGAAGAGATTCTTTTGTAAAGTAGAAAATTGGCCAGTAGAATTCCTGAAGGTCATTTCCGCGATTTAGAATGATTGCTGGATTTAGGATCGCTGGTAAGTATAATAGTAAAGTTATAGCTAAAATTACTAATAGACAGGTTGTATTTTGTCTCATTTGTTTCCTTAGGATATCATAAATGTTGTTTTTACCTGGCAGGTATGTTAATCTTTTTAACAGTATGAAGGTTACAGGCGTCATATTTTTTAGTTTTCTATTTGGTATTTTATCCTTTTCTTTTCCATATAGTGCTTTAGCTCAAACTGATACTGCTCCTGTTGCGGCTGAGGAGGTAACTTATGAAAAAGTTAATCCAGATGGTGGGTTTGCGTACCTCCAGAAGAGATTTAGTGAAAAGGCGAAATTGTTCTTTCTTTCTTTTTCGACGGAGCGATCGGAGGATTATTATAGGCAATTAGCTAATAGGAGGTTGGCAGAGGTGAAGTACATAATAGATCAAAATAAGATGGCTTATTTTGAAAAAGCTACAGTTAGATACTCAACAGCAGTTGGAAATTGGGTTGAGTATATAAATAAAAAAGGTCTAAGTCGCGAAAAAGAACCTGCGGTTCAACTTCTTTCGCAGCATGTACCGGTTGTTCAAAAGTTGATGGAGAAATACGATCCGACTACGGCAGAATGGCGTTTTGTTAAACACGATTTAGATTATTTAAATATTTATATTTCCCAGCTTAAATAAAGTTCAAAATCTTCTCTCCTCAAAATAATTGTGCCAGTCTTGAGAAAAAGCTACAATTAAAGCATGTTTTTGCGCCTAGCTTTTTTGTGTATACTTTCTAGTTTTTTGCTCATTGCGCTTCTTCTTGCGACTGGGCATCCTGGATTTGCTATTCGAATTGCTAATTATCTGTTTCTTCTAATTTTGGCTATAACGATAGTGGGCTTAATACATGGGAAAATTCAAAAATAGTATCTTGCTTCTAGGTCTGGTTGTTATTCCAGTTATTTTGGTTTTTAGAGCATTTTTTTTGCTTGGTCCGGCGGTTTGGGGGGATGCTCCGTATTTTTACCCCGAAGCATTTAGGGATTTTTTCTCCGAGCCTCTTGTTTGGGAAAGCAGAGGCAGATTGGGAGTAGTGAATGATCTTTATTTTATTTATCCTTTGATGCTTATTTATCGGGGACTTGGTTTTTTGGGTTTAAGTAATGATTTGGTTATTCGGGCCCTTTTTTACTTTCCCGCAATATTTTTTGCTTTTTTATCGCCTTGGCTACTCGCTCGATATCTTCGATTTTCGCCTATTGTGGTCATGTTTTCGAGTCTTGTTTATGTTCTTAATACTTACTTTATTCTTGTTGTTGACGGTGGCCAGGTGGGTGTTGCCTTGGCTTATGGTTTGTTTCCGTTTGCCCTTCTCGAGCTTTTTAAGTTAGTTGACAAAAGAGGAACTTCACAGTTTTTTACTAGCTTATGTGTGTTCATGTTACTTGTAATTGCTGATGTAAGGTTTGCGTTAATTGCAATTTTTACATTTTTTGTTTGGTTGGTTCTTAATCGGTTGAGTGTACAGCGGAGAAGGCTGATATTTTTTGGTATCGCTGTTTTGGCGCTTAGTTCGTATTGGTTGATTCCAAATTTGAGACTTGAACCGACTACTGGTTCTGGTACTAGATCTAGTTTAGAACTTATTTCTATTCTAAATCCCTTATTTCTTTTTTCACCGCACTGGCCTTTGAACGAGTTTGGAAAAACTTTTCCGCCGCCGTGGTTTTTTGTGGGAATTCCTCTTTTAATATTTAGTAATCTGTTTTTTAAAAAGAACCGACAGGTTTTTGTTTTAACTTTCATTTTTCTGTTTTTTGTTTTTCTTGCGAAGGGGGAGACAGGATTCCTTGGTAGTCTTTATGCTTGGGGGGTTGATACAGTACCATTAGTAGGAGGAGCGTTTCGGGATTCAACTAAATTTTTTGCACCTCTTCTTTTGTTTGCTGGGATTCTTATCGGTTTAGGTGTTCAGAATTTTCAGCAGATATTTAAGAAACAGGTGTTCTCCTGGCTGGTGGTGATTGTAGCTTATATCTACCTTCTCTTTTTGGTGTATCCGGCTGTTTTTGGTGGCATGAACGGAGTTTTAGCTGCAAGAGCTTTTCCAGAGGATCTTAATGCGATTGCTAGCAATATTTCTGGAGAAGATCGTTTTTTAAGAACTGTTTGGTTTCCCGAGCGTCATCCTCTTGCGTTTAGCACAGAGAGAGCGCCGGCTTTAGATGCAAAAAGCTTGGTTAATCTTCGACCTTTTGCCTCCCTTAATACGGGGACACTTGATGCTTTTAACTTTCTTCATGACGATGAGTCTTTGGAGTGGTTTAAGTTGTTTGGGGTTAAATATTTGATTTTCTCTGGAGATACTAGAAAAGCTAGCTCAAGTCAAGAAGACCAAGAAGATTGGAATGACTTACTAAGGTTGGTTGACGACAACAAGGACTTGCGTCGAGTGAGTTGGGGTACGGAGATCCCAGTTTACGAAGTTCCAGAAAGCAAACCGAGAATTTTTGGTGTGAGCAAGGTAATAGCAGTTGTGGGGTCGGATGATATTTATACGAAGTTGAAGAACGTAAACCCGGAGTTTTCAATTGGGAATCAGGGTTTTGTTTTTTTAGAAGATGGTAAGTTTGACCCTGGTGTTTTGGCAAAATATAGTCCTGATTCAGCACTTCTTGTTTTAAATAACAAACACGAAGAGGATATGGCTTTAAGCTTTCTTCAAAAACACTTTGTATCTCCCTCAGAAAGTATAAGTGCGGATTGGGCGGTTAGGAGATCGAAGGACTATCTTTCATGGAAATATGAGTTGTTAGTGAATGGAGTAAATACGAGGGAATTTGACTATAACAAAGGGATTGCTTTTTCCTCAAAGATGGGGGAGAGGATAAGTTTTAATGTTGATGTAGACGACGAGGGTGAATATGTTCTTTTGGTAAGGTCGATGTCAAATTCGAATGGTGGGTTGAAGGCTTATTTGGATAATAACTCGTTTGAGATTTACTCACATACCCCTAATAACTTTGAGTGGGCTACAAAAGATGGTCTGATGCTTAAGAAGGGTCATCATGAACTTGTTTTCGAAAACTTAGGCAGTTTTGGAGTTTTAAACACTTTTGCAATTGTCAGAAAACAAGAGTGGGAAGGGGCTTGGAATAAATCGTGGCAACTCACAACCAAATTCAAGGTTGTAACAGTAGGGGACAATGTAGACCTGAAGGAAGCTTTGGAGATCCAAGAGGGAAACAAGTGGGTGGAGGTGGAATATCAATTTGTTAATCCCGCAAAATATCAATTAAATCTGCCGGTTGGAGCACGATGGATTGTGTTCACTGATTCGTATCATCCACAATGGATAGCTAGAGAAAGGGAGGATGTTTTGCCTTCTCTTCCGTTTTATTCTTCTGTCAATGGCTTTGGTTTTACAGATCCAGGTAATGCAGAACTTGTATTTACTGGTCAAAAAGAGGTACGGTTAGGAGTGTATATAACAGTTATTTCGATTGTAGTCATTGCTGCTTTTTTCGTTGCGGCAAGGATTAGAAATGCTTAACGTACTTTTTCGTTTTCGCAAACTGGTTTTTTCAAGGACTGCAAAGGATACCTCTATTATTCTTGTAGGGAATAGTGTTGCGTCTTTTTTGGCTATAGCTTTTACTATTCTTGCAGCACGCTATCTTGGACCTGCCGACTGGGGGACTGTAGCAGCAGTTATAAGTTTTGTGATTATTGTTGAGGCTATTGGCGATTTAGGCTTAGGGTCAAGTCTTTTTCGGTTTGTTTCGGCGGATTGGAGTAATAACAATAAGGAGAAGGTAAGCTCAACAATGTCATTAATTTTTTTAATAAGACTGGCAACGGCTATAATACTTTTTGCGGTATTAATTGCAGGCTCTGCTTTTTTTACAAAAATAATATTTAAGTCAGATGAGCCGCTTCTTGTAGTATTTGGCGCTCTTAGTGTTTTTGCCTATCTTCTTTTGGAGTTTCAAATAGTGGCTTTGCAAGCGAAACATTCTTGGGTACTGGCGTCTTTTTTTACAGCTTTTACCAACCTGTTGCGTCTTTTTATGGTTGTTGCTCTTGTTTTTTTAGATAAGGTTTCGGTGTTGAGTATTTTGGCGGTGTTTTCTGGAAGTCCACTGGTTATCTTTTTTGTTACCTTGGGTTGGCAAAGGACTAGTTTGCGTCTTCCTGCAAACTGGAAACTAGCTGCCAAGAATATAATTCCCTTCTCTGGTTGGTTGGGTGTAAACCGCATAGCTGGTTCGATAATCGCAAGACTTGATGTTCTTTTGTTGCTTTCGTTTTTAGGAGCTTACCAGACTGGGATTTTTGCTGCGGCAAAACAATTGGCGATTGGAGTGCCAATGATTGTTGGCAGTATGGCTGTTGCGATAGCACCTCGTTTAGCGATTTTGGAAAAGGAAGCTCTTGTTCTTTATTTTAAGAAAGCGGTTTTGTTGTCTGTTTTGATAACGATAGGGTTGGGTGTAGGAATTCTTTTAACCCCGTACATCGTACAGTTGTTTGGGCCGCAATATAGTTCTTCTACTCCTGTATTACAACTATTATTGCTTGGGTATGTTCCGTTTGTTTTATCAATGCCTGCTGTGAATTTGTTGATTTATTCCTTAGGAAAACCCCAAGTTGTTGCCATCATAAGCTTAGTGCAGTTGCCTGTTGTTTATGTAAGCTATTTGTTGATCATTCCGTTATTTGGTCTTTGGGGGGCTGCAGCGATTAACGGTGTGTGGCAACTCTCGACTATGATATTTGGATACTTTTTTGCTATGTATTATATTAGACAAAAATGACAATAACAGCCCATTGTTTGGTTAAAAACGAAGCGCGGTTTTTATGGTATTCGGTTATGTCCGTTATAAAACACGTTGATAAAATTTTATTGTGGGATACAGGAAGTACGGATGAGACTCTTGAGATTATAAACGTGATACGGAAAACGGAAAATGGAAAACGGAAGGTAGAGTTTAGGGAGTATGGTGAGGTTACACCAGATACGTTTGCTCATGTGAGGCAGGAGATGCTGGATAGCACAGAGACCGATTGGATCATTATGGTAGATGGGGATGAAGTTTGGTGGGAAGGTACCATACGGCACCTTCTTTCAGAGATAAAGGAAAAAGGAGATACTATCGAGTCAATTGTTGTTCCTACTATAAATTTGGTTGGGGATATTTTTCATTATCAGGAACCTCAGGCTGGAAAGTATCGATTAGCGGGCAAGATCGGCCACCTAAATTTGCGCGGAGTAAATAGAAAAATTCCTGGTTTGAAATCGTTTGGTTCACATGGACAATGGGGGTGGGTTGATGGGGAAAATAGGATGATACAGTACAGAGATTCTAAGAATATTTTATTTATAGACGCTCCTTATCTTCACGCAACCAATATACCAAGAGCAGGAAATTTCCAAAAAGAAGAGGATGTGCCCAAAAGAAAGATGAAAAGAAAATATGAACTTGGCATACCTTTTCCCTTAGACTTTTACTACCCTGAAGTTTTTTTTCGTCCAAAGCCCCGTATTGTCCCTTCACCCTGGGAAAAGATGAGTATATCCTTCAAAATACGGGCGGCTGTTGAAACTCCATTGCGCAAGATCAAAAGAAGATTTCTTCCGGGGAAAGTGGGTTATTAAAATGCTTTCCAAAAATTGTCTAATTTGTGGTAACGGGCTTAATTTGCTTGGAGAGAACGGTGGGTTCAAGATTTATAAATGTTCTTCTTGTGGTCTGGGTGTAACTGAGGGGAGTATGGAAGGAGATTATGACCAGTACCACAGGGATTTTGTTTATGTGAAGGAAAATGTTCAGTTTAAAAATGTATTTGCAAGGCGAGCAAGACTAGTTTCTAAATTCCAGAAAACCGGGAGGGTGCTTGAAGTAGGTTCGTCTACTGGTGTTTTGTTGTCTGTTTTGAAAGATAAAGGTTGGGAGGTTTTGGGTATAGAACCTTCTTTGGAAGCGCAACAAATTGCAGTAGAGCAGGGTATTCCAACACTTAAGACTACTTTTGAGAGAGCTAAACTTGCAAGTAATCGGTTTGATGTGATTATTTTTAATCATGTTTTAGAGCACCTAGCTGATCCACTTGATGTGATCACAAAAGCTAATCGGGTTTTGAAAAAGGATGGAATTTTGTTTATAGATGTTCCAAACTTTGGGGGTTTGAGTGCTTTTTTGTGGGGGGCTCGGTGGCTGTATGTTTTGCCTAATGAACATAGGTGGCATTTTACTTACAAGGCTTTAGAGACTTTACTAGGAAGAACAGATTTTAAGATAGTGCATTGGGAAGCAACTTCTGGTGTTTGGGATTATGCGGATCTATGGGGAGAAATTTGGGATAGTTTTGTTCATTTGAAAAAGAGGTTTTTTACAAATGTTTTAACTCTCATACCAACTTACTTTATAACCAAGTTAAACTTAGGTACAGGATTGACAGTTCTTGCCCGGAAAATCTGATATATGCGTAACAAATTTTTGTTTCTTTTACCTGTTTTTTTGTTAGTACATCTTTTTTTTCTTGCAAACCTTCGCTTTACTGCTTGGCCGGAAATGTTCTCCTATCCCTATTTAAAAAACCACAACTATTTGCTTTATCGTGATATAGTTCACCCATACACACCAGTTCTGACTTTAGCCCTTGCTTACGTTTATAGAATTTTTGACTACAACCTCGCGACTTTGGAGTGGTTTTCGTGGGGGATTATTTTGTTCTCCACGGTTTGTGTATGGTTTCTCACGCGGCAGGTAGCCAAGAGCACGAAAGCTGCAGTCATTTCTACTTCTTTATACGTTTTGCTTCAACCATTTCTTGACGGCAATATGTTGTGGTTTGATATTGCAATTGTCCCACCAGTTTTACTGGGAACACTTTTTTTGTTTAGAAATAAACTTTTGTGGTCGGGAATATTTTTTGCTCTAGCCGCCTTTACCAAACAAACCGCAGGATTGTTCTACCTTGCTGCACTATTGTTTGTTGCAAGGGGACGCCTTGCACGCACGTCAAGGCGTCCCCTTGCAGAGTTTCTGGTTGGTCCACTGGTTTTTAGTGTCCCTCTTTTAGTTAGATTGTGGCAGGAAAATGCGCTGACGGGGTTTTGGAAGTGGGTTGTCTGGTATCCTGCGACCCAATGGTCGAAGTTCCCCGGGTATGTACAAATGAATATTGGTGTGGCTGACCAAAAGATTCTTCTATTATTACTTGCACTATTGGTTTTAGCTTGTTGGTGGGGTAAGAAGGGAATGAACAAAGACACAAGTTTACTCTTTGCGCTCGGTGGTTTATCGCTTGTGACGATTTATCCACGATTTTCTTTCTTTCATTTCCAGCTGGCTCTGGCCTTTTGGAGCATCCTGTGTGGACTATTTTTGGCTAAGGTAACGGCTCGGATCTTTGTTCCCACAGTCACGGCATTTGCTCTTATTATGATTTATCTTCTGCATTATCCGGCTATTCGTGTTGCTTGGAGAAAAGAAGCACGATTTGCGGGTGCAGGGGATAGGGAATTTGCACGGAACGTTGCACAGGTTACGAAAGAGAACGAAACGGTATTTTTACAGGGTGCCCCTTCTCAGCTATATGTGATGGCCAGGCGTCTTCCCCCAAAACCATGGGCAGATAATTATGTGTGGTACTTGGAGATTCCAGGGGTTCAGGAGGAAATACTCTCAAGGTGGGACCAAAACCCTCCGTTGTATATATTTTGGCGCATTCCGACAAGTGGAAACTGGTTTGATTTGGGCACGTATCAGCCTGAAAAGATTGTTGAATATATAAAAACCAACTACAATTTTGAGAGGAAGGTTGATTCGGGGATACAAATATGGAAAAGAAAAAGCTGAAGATTGCCTTTTTGAGTTTTTATAGTGGTGAAGTTTATCGTGGAGTTGAAACTTTTGTGCATGAGGTGGCTAACAGACTTTCCGCGTTTGGGCATACGGTGATAGTACTGCAGAATGGATCGGCAGCCCCCGGCTCTTTGTATAAGACTGTGTCTTTGGGTTTGCCGCTTGATTTGAAGAGAAAACCACAGTGTACTTCCTTTGTGTTTAACTACTACGCATTTTGTGTAAGACAATTTACTCAAGAGGCTTTAAGACTTGTTGAAGAAGATGTAGATATTCTGTTTCCCATAAATGGCCAGTGGCAAAGCCTACTTTGTCGATTGTGGTCATGGAAGAGAGGAACGCGAATGGTTCTTGTTGGTCAATCTGGCCTTGGAATTGATGATCGTTTGAACCTTTGGACATTTCCAAATGTATTTGTAGGATTGACTAGATTCCAGATACAATGGTCAAAGCGTGTAAATCCTTTTGTAAGGGTGGTGACTATACCGAATGGTGTTGATCTTGCGAAATTCAAGCCGAGAGCGAAGGCTATAAAAATAGAGCTTCCTAAACCTGTGATTTTAAGCGTTGCGGCGTTAACTTCTTGGAAGCGCTTGGACTTGGCAATGAAGGCGGTGGCTAGCTTGAAACAGGGTTCGCTTCTTTTAGTAGGACAGGGTGAGGACAGAGAGAAGTTACAGAAACTAGGAGACGACTTGCTGCCTGGGCGTTTTCAAATTTCCTCTTTCCCCTATCAGCAGATGCCTGGAGTTTATGCCTCGGCTGATTTGTTCACTTTTCCGACTGTTCCGTGGGAATCTTTTGGCATAGCTATGGTTGAAGCAATGGCTACGAATTTGCCTGTGGTTGCGAGTGATGATCCTATAAGGCGAGAAATTGTGGGTAATGCAGGGCTTTTTGTTGATCCCTTAGATACTAGCGCGTATGCTAACGTACTAAAGGAGGCCTTGGATACTAATTGGGGTAATAAGCCGAGGGAGCAAGCGAAGAAGTTTTCTTGGGATGAAATTGCTAAGTCTTATGATAGACTTTTTAGGAATTTAGTTTAAATTGATATCATGATTCGAATCATGATATCAAGTCAATATGCATGTATCTATAATAATTCCGGTATATAACGAGGAAGATGTGATTCTTGAGTGTTTGGAATCATTGTTGGGACAAACACAGAGAGATTTGGAAATAATCGTTGTTGATGATGGGTCAACAGATAATTCAAAAGTCAAAATTCAAAATGCAAAATTGCAGTTAAAAATTCAAAATTTAAAGATTCTTACTCAAAAACATAGAGGGCCAGGGCCGGCGAGGAATTTGGGGGTGAAGCATGCCAAAGGGGAAATTCTAGTTTTTGTTGATGCTGATATGACCTTTGCGCCGGATTTTGTTGGAAAGTTAATTCAACCAATTGAAGAGGGGGAAAGTCGCGGTACTTTTAGCAAACTTGAGTATGTTAAAAATTCTGAAAATGTGTGGGCTCAATGTTGGGGAGTGAACGAGGGATGGGTAAAAGGAATGCGGCATCCAAAGGATTATCCTGATAAGCAAAAGGTTTTCCGCGCTGTCTTGAAAAGTGAGTTTGAGAGGGTTGGGGGTTTTTCTCCTACCGGGGAGTATACGGATGATTGGACACTTTCTGAGAAGTTGGGATATTTGGCGGAAAGTGCGCCGGGGGCAGTTTTTTATCATAAAAATCCTGATAGTTTAGAAGATGTTTTTTTTCAAGCAAAATGGATTGGAAAGAGGCAATATAAACTTGGGAAGGTTGGTACGACTGTTTCAATTGTACGATCTTCTTTTCCTATTTCTCTTGTTTGGGGTATGGTGAAAGCGGTAGAAAATAAGTTGCCTCAGTTTGTTGTGTTTAAGATTGTTTATGATTTTGGAATTTTCTCTGGGGCGTTTTTGTCTTTTATAGGAGGTAGTAATGCAAAGTGACTTAGCAAAGAAAGATATTTTAGTTCTACTTATAGTTTCCTTGATTTTTCGTCTTCCAGCGCTTAATCAATCTCTTTGGTTGGATGAAGCAACCAGTGTTTTGGCAGCAAAGAATTTAGGTATTACGGAGCTTTTGACAGCATTTGCTCCCGGAGATTTTCACCCGCCTTTGTATTACCTTCTGTTAAAGATTTGGATTAGTGTTTTTGGAGCGGGTGAGATTGCTGTGCGCATGCTCTCTGTAACTTTTGGGGTGCTAACTGTTTATTTTGTGTATCGTTTGGGCACTTTTTTGTTCAATAGAACAGTTGGGATTGTTACAGCGCTTTTTCTTGCTACGGCGCCTTTGCATGTTTATTATTCCCAAGAAGCCAGAATGTATGCTCTGGCAACACTCTTTGCGACGCTAAGTGTGCTTTATTTTGCAAAGCTGGTTGCAACTGACAAACCCTCTTATAGGGAATGGCTATTGTTTGTTGTTACCACTGTTCTTCTTTTATATACCGACTACTTGCCTGTTCTCTTACTACCTTTTTATGCTCTGATTTTACTAAAACAGAGAATGCATTTTAGGAAATACAAAAAGGAATGGTTGACTGCTGGTGTAAGTATTTTTCTTTTGCTTCTTCCTTGGTTGCCGGTTTTTATAGAACAAGTAAAGACAGGGTTGTTAGTTAAATCCAATGCTCCTCTTTGGTGGAGTACTCTTGGTAGAACAAGCATAAAGCAGGTTTTGTTGGTACCAGTGAAATTTATGATTGGCAGAGTGTCTTTGTACAACAAGATGTTGTATGGAGGATTGATGCTTCTGGTCTCAGGTTTTTTTGGTGTTCTTTTTTTTCAAGCTGGCCGCTTTTTTTCTAAGAACAAGTTTTTGTGGTATTGGCTTTTTGTGCCACTTTTAGTTGGTTCGATTCTTGGGGTCTGGCTTTCGGTTTTCTCTTACTTCAGGTTTTTGTTTTTGCTGCCTGCATTTTATATGCTCGTTTCCTACGGAGTCATTTCTGTGGGCAAGAGAAAATTGCGAATTTTTGCTGCGACTGTTGTTATAGTGCTTAACTTTTTAACAACTTATGCGTATCTTACAACTCCTCGTTTTCAGAGAGAAAACTGGAAAGGTGCGGTTTCCTGGATTGAGGAGCAGCCAATTGGAGAGAGAGCAGTTTCTATTTTTGTGACAAGGAATCAACGGGATCCATACTTTTACTATGCTAAACGTGTTCCAGCTTATGGTCCTGAGGGGTTAGATGATAATACTATTGATACAATATATCTTGTTCGCTATGTTCAACCTATGTTTGATCCGGAGGATAGGTTGCGCCGGAAAGTAGAGAATATGGATTACAAGAAGCAGGAAGAACGAGATTTTAATGGTGTCACAATTTGGAGATACACGAAATGAGAATAGCAATAGACGTATCACCTGTGGTTTATGAGACAGGTGTTTCGTACTATACCAAGAACCTCGTTAATGCTCTACTTCAATTAAATGAAGAGGATGAGTTTGTGTTATTTGGGGGTGCTCTTCGAAGGAAAGGCGAACTGGATAATTTTGTAAATTCTCTACGACAGAAGAATGTTAGAAAAAGAACTTTTTTTCTCCCTCCCAGTGCGCTATCTTTTGTTTGGAATGATTTGCACAAATTTCCAATTGAAAATTTTACTGGTAGTTTGAATGTGTTTCATTCTTCTGATTGGACACAGCCTCCAACGAGTGCTTACAAAGTAACAACAATTCATGATCTTGTTCCTTTAAGGTTCCCGGAAATTTCACATCCTAAAATTGTTGAAACGCATAAGAAAAGGCTTTCTTGGGTTGTGAAAGAAGTAGATAAAATTATCGCGGTTTCTACTTTTACAAAGGATGAGATAGTCGGGTTATTGGGTATAGAACCTAAGCGAATTGTGGTAATCCCGGAGGCAGCGGATCCGGGTCTGGTGCCAGTTTCAAGGGAACGTGTGCGAAGGGTAATTAAAAATTTGGGGCTTACGAGAGATTATTTGTTAGTGGTTGGTGCAGATCCAAGGAAGAATATTCCTGCTATTATCCAGGCCTTTGGGAAGATTAGAAAAGAAGCTGATTTGGATTTGGTTATTACGGGGAGGTTTTGGGAAGATGTTCCGAAAGAACCGGGAATTATTGCTCTTGGTCATATGCCCAGAGAAGATTTAAGGAGTCTTTATGCTGGAGCGCAAGCATTGGTTTACACATCGTTGTATGAGGGTTTTGGGTTGCCAATTCTTGAGGCGATGCAGTTGGGTTGTCCTGTTGTAACTTCTAATATATCTTCTATGCCGGAAGTTGCGGGAGAGGCAGCAGTGCTTGTTGACCCAACAAATCCGACAGTGATTGCAAGTGGTATTGAAAAAGTTTTGTCGGAAAGAGAAATTTGGATTGAAAAAGGATTAGGCCGCGCTAAAGAATTTTCATGGGAGAATACTGCGAAGTTGACGTTTAAGGTGTATAAGGAAGGTGTTTAGAGTGTCATCATGATTATTGGCATAGATGGTAACGAGGCAAATATAGAGAATCGTGTTGGTGTAAATCAATACGCCGCGGAGCTTTTGTGTGCTCTTGAGAGACTACCTGAGGCTCAAAAACACATGTGGATTGTTTATCTTACAGGTCCACCGCTTTCGCATTTGCCAAAGGAACGTGACGGATGGAAATATAAAGTTTTGCCGGGGGGTGGTTTTTGGGTGTTAAGAAAACTAACCCCTCATTTGTGGCTGGACAAGCCCCGACCGGATGTGTTTTTTGCACCCAGCCACTATGCGCCGCCGTTTTTACCGATGCCTCTGGTTGTGTCTATTATGGATCTTGGTTATCTAGAATTTCCTGAACAATTTAGGAAGTATGACTTTTATCAGTTGAAGTATTGGGGCGCTTGGTCAGTAAGAATTGCCAAGAGAGTTATTGCCATATCGGAAGCAACTAAGAGGGATATTACCAAGCATTACCCTTGGGCCAAAGGTAAAGTTGATGTAACGTATTTGGGGTACGATAAAAATAAATTCAAAGCTCAAAAGTCAAAAGTCAAAATTGAGGAAGTCAGAAGAAAGTATGGGATAAGTGGTGATTACATTCTTTATTTGGGCACGTTAAAACCTAGTAAGAATATAGAAGGCTTGGTCGATGCGTTTGCACTCGTCACCCATCACTTATCACCTGTCACTCTTGTAATTGTTGGGAAAAAGGGCTGGCTTTATGATTCTATTTTTGAAAAGGTGCGGGAGTTGGGGTTAGAGCGGAAGGTGTTGTTTACAGACTTCGTTGGGGAGAAAGATAAATTGGCTTTGATATCGGGAAGCAAGGTTTTAGTAAGTCCGAGTTTTTGGGAGGGTTTTGGGCTGCATGCTCTTGAGGCGATGGCATGTGGTGTCCCTGTTGTGGTATCAAACATTGGGAGTTTTCCGGAAGTTGTTGGGGATGTAGGAATATTGGTTGATCCTGCTGATTCTGGTGACATAGCAAAAGGTATAGAAAAAGTGGTTTCAGCAAGTCGCAGTCAGTATGATGAAATGGTAAAAAAGAGTGTGGTGCAGGCAAAGAAATTTAGTTGGGAGAAAACAGCGCGTCAGACTATTGAAACTTTAGAAGCTGCTTCTGTTTAGAACCTTTGGGAAAATTGGTATACTAAGACATGAGTCTTTTCCGTGATCGAATGGGTCGGTCGCTGACCATTGCTCATGCAGCTAGGAAAATTTTGAGCAGATTGTACAGTTACCTTGGCGATTTTGGTCTTTTCTGGGTGAATCTTTCTTCGTTTGTTCCTTTCCACCATTTTCGTCGTTTTGTTTATCGTGTTGCTGGTGCGAAGATAGGTAGAGGTACGAGTATCCATATGGGTGGTAGGTTCTTCTCGCTAAAGAATCTGAGTATAGGAGAAGACACTATAGTAGGCGACTGTGCTTTTTTGGATGGTCGGGCGCTGTTGAAGATAGGCAATCATGTTGATATTGCTTCGCAGGTTCTTATTTATAATTCAGAGCACGATGTGCACTCGGAAGATTTTCGACCTGTTCTTGCTTCGGTTGAAATTGGGGACTATGTTTTTATCGGTCCACGGGTAGTTATTTTGCCGGGAGTTAAAATTGGCAAAGGTGCAGTTGTTGCTGCTGGTGCTGTGGTAACTCGCGATGTTCCTGATTTTGCAATCGTTGGCGGAGTACCTGCAAAGATAATTGGAGAACGTGAACTTAAGGATCCGAAGTATAGACTGGGTAGGGCGAGGTGGTTTCAGTAACTGTTGTATGAGATCTTTTTTTATGGTTTTTAGCCGTGTGTGTGCTGGGATATTGATATTTGCATCTTTTGTGTATTTAGTTGTACCTTCACCGTCTTTCCCACAACAGCCTCCGGATTCTGTTCAGTCAATTGAAACGGGTGATAGTGAAGTGACTCAGGTACGGAGAGCATATTTTACGAATTATAGTCGGGCGCAAGCATTACAATACTACCAGGATAAAATACGAACTGGAATTTTACCGGTTCCAACATATAGGCTTAATTATCCACCTGAAGATGCACAGATGATGATTCGTGACCAAACTCGAAGTACCTTTTTGGAGGAGATTGTGCATCCGTTTAGAGAGTCTGTTTTTGTTAATGGATTTGAACCAAAAGTGGCTAAAGATGCGATAAATTACAGAGGTATTCCTTATAGGCAAAAGATAACTATAAAATATAATTCCTCGTCGATTTTTTTAAGGATTCCGATTATTTTATTAGCTGTGGTTCTATTTTTAGTAATCAGTCGTGAGATTTTTAGAACTACTATGAGGCTTATTCAAGGGTGTTTTTGTAGATATTAGGAACATGCAAGAAATTGATTTGTCAGTTATTGTTTTAAATTTTAATACCAAACGTATAACTGTTGACTGTTTAACGTCTATTTTTAAATATACAAAAGGCATTAGTTATGAGGTGATAGTGGTAGATAATGCGTCGACAGATGGATCGGGCCGCATGTTGCGGAATTTTCAATTTTTAATTTCCAATTTTCAATTAATAAGAAATAGAAAGAACTTGGGGTTTGCAGCGGGAAATAATGTTGGGATTAAGAAAGCTCGAGGAAGATATGTTCTGCTTCTTAACTCCGATACCTACCTTAGCGGAAACTCTCTCAAAGAGATGGTTGAATTTATGGATGAGCACCCGGATGTTGGTGTATCTAGTTGCCGTCTGGCTAATCCTGATGGGACAACTCAAGCAACAGGTGGTTTTTTCCCTACTTTGCCAAGGGTTTTTGCTTGGATGTTTTTTCTTGACGATATACCATTAATATCCAGTCTTTTAAAACCCGTGCATCCATATTCAAAGAGTGGATTTTATGACAAGGATCACGAACAGGATTGGATTACAGGCGCCTTTTTTATGATACGAGATAAGGTTATCGATCAAATTGGGCTGTTGGATGAGGATTATTTTATGTATATGGAGGATGTTGATTACTGTTACCGTGTGAGGCAAAAAAGCTGGAGGGTGTTTTATACAACAAGAACTAAAATTACGCATATTGGTGGGGCTTCAGGCGGATCGGAAAACACAATCATAAGTGAGTTGAAAAATCTTAAACTGTTTTATAAGAAGCACTATCCTCATTGGCAGGGGGCGATTCTTTCGGTGTTGATGAAGGTGGGTGTATTTTTGCGCGCAGTCTTTTTTGGTGTTTTGCTCGGCAGGCGTAACCATTTAAAAATCTATGCGAAAGCTTTTGCAATACTTTAATCAAACAAACATACTTAAATACGGTCTGGCGGCTATTTTGCTTGCTATACCAATTTATCCTAAATTTCCACTTTTTAACATCCCAGGGACGTATGTTGCTGTGCGGGCGGAGGATTTTTTGATATTCAGCCTTGGGTTTTATTGGCTCACTTCTGTGTTTCGCTTTTGTTCAAAGAAGATGTTTAGAGATGAACTTGTACAGGCTATGCTTTTGTTTTTTGCTGTGGGTTTGCTTTCTATCGTAAGTGCTATTTTTTTAACACATAGTGTCAAGCCGCATCTTGGGTTTTTTCACTGGTTTAGGAGGGTGGAGTATATTTTGCCTTTTTTTATTTCTCTTTCTGCGGTATGGGTTCTAAAGCGGGTTAAGTTTTTTGGTGAGACATTATTTGCTGGTTCCTTGTTTGTTTTTATTTATGGTTTAGGACAAATTTATTTGCATTGGCCTGTTATTTCCACCCAAAATCAGGAGTATGCGAAGGGATTGGCCTTGCGTTGGATTCCTGGTGCAAGGCTCCACTCAACTTTTGGAGGGCATTATGACTTGGCTGCTTTTTTAGTGTTGCTTCTTCCTCTTGCTGTTGCGTTCTTTTTTAACTACAAGAAGTGGTCACGCAAGCTCCTCTTGTTTGTTTTTTCTATAGTCCCTTCCTTTTGGTTGCTTTTGAAAACTGAATCTCGTGTATCTTTTATAGCTGTTTTGGTGGGTGTGTCTTTGACTTTGTGGTTTTTGAAGAAAAAGATTTTTATCGCACCTGTGTTAATAATAAGTGTAGGTGTGGCTCTTTTGTTTACAGGTTTGGGAGATCGATATAAGTATAGTTTTGAGACCTATTGGCGGAAAATCAATAGTGTTCCGAAGATCAACTTGGTTGTAAAAAGTGCTTGGGCTCAGACTGGGGAACTAAGGAAAAAGGAAGATGCGGTTCCAGTGCCGCTAGAGGATCGGTCTACTTCGATAAGGCTTAATATGGAGTGGCCGCGGGCAATTCGAGCTTTTTTGAAAAATCCACTTTTGGGGACTGGTTATTCTTCTATAACACTGGCAACTGATAATGACTATCTGAGGTTGTTGGGAGAGGTTGGTTTGGTGGGTAGTCTGGCTTTCTTTCTTGTAATTTTGCGTCTTTTCCATAGACTTTGTTGGTTTTTCCGGACAAAGATCGGTGGTCTTGACCGGGCTTTTGTTGCTGGTTTTCTTGGGGGTTTTGCGGGGATTTTAATTAATGCAATTTTTATTGATGTTTTTGAGGCATCAAAAGTTGCTATAATCTTTTGGACACTGGCTGGTATTGCTGTTGGTATTGTCGATGTGAAGGAAGCGAAAAATGGGTAAAGTTCAATATGTACTTCTTATTTTAATCCTACTTGGTGGTTTTGCGATGCGTCTTTATAGGATTGATAACCCGGTTGCGGATTGGCATTCTTGGAGACAGGCGGATACTGCTTCGGTCACTAGGATTTATGTCCAAGAGGGGATTAACTTGTTGCGGCCCCGTTACCATGATATTTCAAACATCGCAAGTGGGTACGACAATCCTAATGGTTGGAGGTTTGTAGAGTTTCCAGTTTTTAATGCGGTTCATGCGCTTTTGTACAAAGCCTATCCAGTGTTTTCACTAGAAAAGTGGGGGAGATTAACTGCGGTATCGGCTTCTCTTGTCTCAGCTGTTTTTGTGTTTTTGATAGGAAAGAGATTTTTGGGGGTTCAGGGAGGTCTGTTGTCAGCTTTCTTTTTTACAGCTTTCCCTTTTAATGTTTATTTCTCAAGAGTAATTTTGCCTGAGCCATTTGCTGTGCTCTTTGTGGTAGCTGCTCTTTGGTTTTTTATTTATTGGCTCGATCCTCCTTCGTCCCGACGTCACGTCGGGACTTCGGAAGGACAAGTCTTGCCAGTATCGTGGTCACTTTTACTTTCTGGGGTGTTCTTTGCCTTGGCTCTTTTAATTAAGCCCTACATAGGTTTTTACGTTATTCCTATGCTTTATCTTGCCGTTTCTAGGTTTGGATTTGTTGGTGCGTTGACTAACACTGGATTGTGGATTTTTCTATCCTTATCTCTATCACCTTTTTTTTTCTGGCGCGGATGGATGTGGAACGAAGACTTTTTGCGTGGTATCCCGCATTGGAAATGGGCATTTAATGGGGATGATATTCGTTTTAAGCCTTCTTTTTGGTGGTGGATTGTTGCTGAGAGATTGGGGAGATTAATCTTGGGGATATGGGGGACAATCTTTTTAGTGGTAGGGCTTTTAAATAAAGGAAAGGGTAAGTTCCCTTGGTTTTTGCATATACTTTTGGTGAGTCAATTTGCTTATGCCGCGACTGTAGCAACTGCGAGCGTACGCCATGATTATTATCAGACTTTGATGATTCCTGCAATTTCGCTTGTTGTTGCGGCGGGGGCAATAAAACTGTGGAATCTTGAGTCTTTTGATAAATCTTTGCGCCGAGCCGCTACTTTAGCCATTACCGCTTTGCTACTCTTTTTTTCCTTTTATCAAATTCGGGAGTTTTACAAAATCAATCATCCGGAAATAGTTAGGACAGGTGTAATAGTAGATCAGAAGTTGCCGAAAGAGGCGCTTGTTATTGCACCTTATAATGGAGATACTGCTTTTCTATATCAAACGAAACGGCGTGGTTGGCCTTATATAACGTATCCTTTGCATGAGATGGTTGAAAGATGGGGAGCTCAATATTATGTATCGGTTAATTACGATGCTCAGACGAAACAGGTTATGAACGAGTATACAGTGATAGATTCTACTCCTGAGTATGTGATAATTGATCTTACTCAAAAGAAATGAACGTATTAATGCTTACTCCGTATCTTCCTTATCCCCCTTCGTCTGGAGGACAGATCCGCTCTTATAATTTAATTAAGCAACTATCAAAAAAGCACAAGATAACTCTTTATTCTTTGATCAAACATGATGAAGAAAGAAGGTATATAGGGGAACTCGAGAAGCATTGTGTGAAGGTCAAGGTTTTTAAAAGACCAGCTAAACCATGGACATTTCAAAATATCTTAAAGACTGGTACAGGGCCTTATCCTTTTCTTATGATTCGGAATTTTTCACCTGAGGAAAAGAGGGATTTGTCTCGGGTGTTAAGGAAAGAAAAGTTTGATATTATTCATGCCGAAACGTTTTACGTAAGCCTTCATATTCCGAAAAACCAAATTCCGATTGTTTTGGTTGATCAAACAATAGAGTATGAGGTTTATCAGCACTTTGTTGAGAATTTTAAGTGGCCACTCCTTAAGCCCTTGTTGATGATTGATGTTTGGAAGATTAAATTTTGGGAGACTTATTATTGGAAAAGGGCAACTGGGGTGATTGCGCTGTCGGAAAGGGATGCGCAATCTATGAAGAAGTTGGTTTCAGGGCTGAGGGTTTCGGTTGTACCAAATGGTGTAGGAGAAGATTTGATGAGGGATGTTCCTTTGCATTTTTGCAAAACAATTATTTTTGTTGGTAATTATGCTTGGTTACAGAATGTTGAAGCTGTTGAGATTTTGGTTAAAGAGATTTATCCTCGGGTTGTGAAGGTAGTAAAAGATGTTAAATTGCTAATAGTTGGGCAGAATACTGATAAGATACCAGTGATTAATTCGCCTGGTATTGAGGTAGTAGACTTAAAAATTGAAGATGTTGCGGGTGTGCAGAAGGCGTATCACGAAGGAGGGATTATGGTTGCGCCGCTTTATGGTCCAAGTGGAGCGAGGTTGAAGATTGTTGGCGCGATGGCTGCGAAGGTACCAGTTGTGACTACTTCTATAGGGATATTGGGTATAGATGCCACAGACAGAGAGGACGTTTTGTTGTCGGATACTTACGAGGGGATTTCGAAAAAAGCGATAAAACTGTTGACGGATGTGGGACTTTATCGAAAAATTGCTTTAAATGCTAGGAAGTTGGTAGAGAAGAAGTATACATATGAGGTAATTGCTGAGAAACTTGATGCGGTATATAAGGATGCTACACATGGTAAAAGTTGACTTAAGCATAGTTATATTAAATTACAATTCTGAAGATTTTCTTGTGGGATGTATTCAGTCAATCCGGGAGGCGGACATGAAGGGTATTGTATACGAAATTATCGTGGTTGATAATGCATCGACAGATGGATCGCTGGAAGAAATACGAAGCACTAAATTCGAAATCCGAAACAAATTCAAAATTCAAATTATCCAAAATGAAGAAAACTTGGGGTTTGCAAAGGGGAATAATGTTGGTGTGAATAAAGCTTCTGGGAGGTATGTTTTATTTTTGAATCCAGATACTGTTGTTTCGAAAGATGCAATTAAAACAGTTTTTAAGTTTATGGAAGATAATTCTGATGTTGGAGTTGCAACAGCGCGGTTGGAATTAGCAGATGGGAAGTTGGATGAATCATCGCACAGAGGGTTTCCCACTCCATGGAATGCATTTTCTTATTTTTCAGGTCTTGAACATTTGTTTCCAAGAAATAAATTGTTTGCTGGCTATACACAAGGTTGGTTAATTGGTAAAAAGGCACCGCATGAGGTGGATTCGATAGGAGGAGCCTTTTTCTTTGTGAGAAGAAAAGCAGCAGAGGAGGTTGGATGGTGGGATGAAGATTATCTTTGGTATGGAGAAGATATTGATTTCTCTTATAAACTCAAAAAGATGGGGTGGAAAGTTGTATTTATTCCTCAGGTTAAGGTTCTGCATTATCGAGGAGTTTCATCTGGTATTAAAAAGCACAGTAGGGGTATTTCGACTGCGAGCAAGGAAACTAAAATACTTGCTGCGCGGGCATCAACTCAAGCTATGCGAATTTTTTACAACAAACACTATGTGGGTGCTTATCCTAGGCCACTTACGTGGTTTGTGTTACAGGGTATAAGGATCCTTGAGCAGGTGAGATTGGTTAAGGTGAAATTTTTTTAGAATGGCAAAAATCGGTATTGACGCGAGAATTTGGGGTGTAAAAAATACTGGTATTGGAAGATACACGGAAGAACTTGTAAAAAATCTTCAATTGGTTGATGAGGCAAATGAATATGTTGTCTTCTGTCGGAGGAGCAATTATGACGAGATTCCAATTTGCTCTGGTTGGAAAAAAGTAATTGCTGATATTCCACACTATACTTTGCAAGAGCAAGTAGAACTTCCTGGGATTTTTGCGAGAGAGAGATTGGATCTTTTACATGTTCCTCATTTTAATGTACCGCTTTTTTATAAGGGTCGGTTTATTGTCACTATTCACGATATTCTTTGGCATCATACAAAAGATCATACTGCTACAACGTTGTCAGCTCCAGTTTATTTGGTTAAACATCTGGGGTATAGATTGGTTGTGAGAAATGCTGTAACTAGAGCTCGGAATATTATAGTTCCGAGTAATGTTGTTAAAAAGGATTTGGTTAGACAGTTTGATTTACCAAAGAATAAGGTGGTTGTTACGCATGAAGGAGTTACCAACGCAGTGTTGAGCATGAAGTATATAGAATCAAGTGCTTTGGTAAGATATGGGATTGAGAAACCATACCTTTTATATGTTGGTAATTTATATCCTCATAAGAACATTGAAATGTTAGTACCAGCTCTTAAGCGATATCATGATTCGAATCATGATATCAAGCTTGTGGTAGTTAGTGGGCGTGATATATTCAAAGAAAACTCGGAGAAGATTATCCATAAAGAAAAAATGGAAGGTAATGTTAAAATACTTCACAAGGTTAATGATGAAGACCTGGCAATCCTTTATAAAAATGCGGTGGCTTTTGTGTTTCCCACGCTGTCTGAGGGATTTGGTTTGCCGGGGTTGGAGGCAATGAATTGTGGAACTCCTGTCTTGTGTTCCAGTATCCCAGTTCTTAAGGAGATTTATGGTGATGCTGCGTTATATTTTGATCCTTTAGACGTGAACGATATTGCGGATAAGATTATGCGGATTTTTGCGGATGGCGAACTTAGGAGATGTTTGGTTCGTTTAGGTAAACAGCAGGTTAAAAAGTATTCGTGGAGAAAGATGGCTTCGGCGACACTTGCGGTTTACAAGGGTGTTCTTGCTCAATGAAAATTGCACTTGTATATGATAGGGTGAATAAGTGGGGTGGGGCGGAAAGAGTTCTTCTTGCGTTTCATGAGATGTTCCCAGGCGCTCCTCTTTATACGTCTGTTTGTAATTTTCCACAAGCAAATTGGGCAGAAGTTTTTCCTGAGGTAATACCTTCTTTTTTACAAAAAATGCCTCTTGCGAAAACTCGGCATGACCTGTATCCCTGGTTGATGCCGATGGCGTTTGAGTCTTTTAATTTTGATCAGTATGATGTTGTCGTTTCTGTTACCTCTGAATTTGCTAAAGGGATTATTACTAAACCGGGAACTTTCCATATTTGCTATTGTCTTACTCCAACTCGGTATCTTTGGAGTGGTTACAAGGGTTACTTAGGTACTTTTTTTAGAAGAACTGTTAGTGCGCCGCTTGTTTCTTATTTAAGAGATTGGGATTTGGTTTCGGCTCAACGGCCGGACGTAATCGTAGCGATTTCGAATACTGTTGCTGAGAGGATAAAGAGATATTATGGACGCGAAAGTGAAGTTATATACCCTCCTGTTGATATTAAAATTCCAGAGGTGAGGCAGGTTTCCGATACTTCGCAGGGGTATTTTTTAATTGTATCGCGGCTTGTTCCTTATAAGAAGGTGGATATGGTTGTAGATGTGTTTAATAAGTTAAACTGGCCTTTGATAATAGTTGGAACGGGTAGTGAGGAGAATAAACTTAAAAAGAGGGCGAGGAGTAATGTTCGATTTGTTGGTCAAGTTGGAGACGTGGAGCTTGCTAAATATTATTCTCAGTGTGAAGCGTTGATTTTTCCGCAAGAAGAGGATTTTGGTTTGGTGGTTGTTGAGGTGCAAAAGGCAGGTAGACCGGTAATTGCTTATAGGAGAGGAGGAGCAGTGGAAACCATAGAAGAGGGGAGAACTGGTATGTTTTTTGAGGAGCAGATAGAGGAATCTTTAATGGGAGTGTTGAGGAAATTTGATGAAGATGACTTTGATGTTGACGATTGTAAAAAGAATGCTAGAAAATTTAGCAAGGAGAATTTTTTTCGAGAATTTGCTAAACTGATTTAGGTAAACAAAAATGGATTACATCATTATCAAGAGAATTCTTGATATTTTTTTGGCGCTTTTCTTGCTTGTTTTGTTTCTTCCTATAATGTTGACTGCTGCAGCCTTAATAAAGCTTACCTCGCCTGGTCCTGTTTTTGCTGATATGCCTAAGAGAGCTGGTAAAAGAGGAAAACCATTTCGTCTTTATAAATTTCGCTCTATGATTCCCGGGGCATATAATGTGATAAGAAAAAACCCAGAGTATAAGAAGCTTTTTCAGGAGTATCAGAAATCTGGGTATAAACTTTATCAGGATCCTCGAATAACTCCGATGGGTCATTTTATAAGGAAATACTCTATTGATGAGATGCCCCAGCTTATGAATGTTTTGCGAGGTGAGATGAGCCTGGTTGGCCCGAGGCCGTATTTTCCAAAAGAACTTGAAGAGCAACAAAGAAGATATCCTGGAACAGGGTATCTGATAAAAGAAGCGTTATCGGTAAAACCTGGGATTACGGGGATTTGGCAAGTTTCAGGTCGTTCTAATATTAACTTTGACAAACGAATTGCACTTGATGCATACTATGCGAGGCGGAATTCTCTTTTTCTTGATTTTAAGATTTTGCTTAAGACTCCTTGGGCGATGATACGTGGCAAGGGGGCAGTTTAGGTCTGGAATAGGTCCTGGAAATTGTTTTATTTGTTCTGTTAAAATAAATAACATGCCCGAAACGGAATTTATAAAGAAGATATCTCTTCCTGAAGAAAGTACTACTGTTGTTCAATCTGATGATTCGGCTCAGTCTGGGTCTTCTTCTAGCCTGACTAAGACAAGCTTGTTCTCTTCGTTTGCTGGTGCGCGAGGGCGGTTTGGTTGGTCAAGTTTTCCTGGGGGTATTTTTGGTAAGTGGGGGGTTATGGTTCTTTCAATTTTGGTAGTTTTAGTACTTCTAGTTCTTCTACCGACTTTATACATAGCTAATAGCGCAAAGAAGGTTATTTCTTCAGGTCGGGAACTACAAAGCGCGTTCCAAGCCCAAGACTTAGATCAAATAGATGCAGCTTTGAAGAAAACAAAGGGTGATTTGGAATCGTTTGATAAGAGTGTCAATATTCTTGCGTGGATGAAGGTTGTACCGTTTGCAGGTGGATACTGGAGCGATTTGAAGCACTTGACTACGGGGAGTAAAGCAGGAATTGAAGCGGGTGAAATTGTTCTAAAAACCATCGAACCTTATGCAGATATTTTGGGATTTGCTGGAGGCAAGCAGGCAGCGGATGGATCACAGACTGCAGAGGATAGAATTAATTTTATAGTAGAGACTGTTGATCAAATTATTCCCCAAATTGATTCAATCTCTGAGAAGACGCAGATTATGGCCGGGGAGTTTGGGAAGATAGATCCTAATCGATACCCTCAGTATTTCCGAGGTAAAGAAATACAAGGTACTGTTCGGAAGGCAATTGAGGCAGTGGATCGTGTTAATGAGTTGGCAACTGATGGCAAGCCAGTTCTTAAGCAGTTACCATATCTTCTTGGAATTGGGCAAGAGAGGGAGTATCTTTTTTTGTGGCAGAATGATAAAGAGCTCCGGCCGACTGGAGGTTTTATAACAGCGTATTCGATTGTTAAGGTTAAGGATGGCAAGATAGAGCCGGTAGCCTCAAACGATATCTACAATCTTGATAATCAGTTCAAAAGCAAGCTTCCAGCTCCTGAACCAATTAAAAAGTATTTGCCACTTGTTAATTATTGGAACTTGCGAGACATGAATCTTTCTCCTGATTTTAAGGTTTCTATGGATACTTTTTCTGAGAATTATAATTCTATAAAGAAGGCTGCTCCGTATGATGGAATAATTTCTGTTGATTCATATCTTTTAGTGGATCTTCTCAAGGTAATGGGTTGGATAGGTGTACCTGGGTTTGGTAATTTTTCTGCTGAGAATGATTCTAGATGCAACTGCCCGGTTGTTATCTACGAGCTGGAGTCTTATGCTGATGTTGCGGGACCGATTGTTTGGGATGATATTTCAGGAAAAATTGTTTATAAGCCACCGCATGCTGATAACCGGAAGGCAATACTTGGACCATTGATGAATACACTTGTGGCAAATGCGATGGGGCAGCCTAAGGAAAAAATACCTAGTCTTTTTGAGGCTGGGTGGAATGCTTTGATGCAGAAACATGTTATGTTTTACTTCAAAGATAGCGAGGTACAGCGGGCTCTTGAGACTTTTAATTTGGCAGGTAGGGTGAAGGATTACGAAGGAGATTATCTTCATATAAATGACACTAATTTCGCGGGGGCGAAGTCTAATATGTATGTTGAGGAGGAAGCTGATTTGTCGGTTGAGGTGGGCAAGGATGGTACGACTAATATGTTGACAATTAAGTATAAGAACCCACAGAAAGCTGATGGGTGGCTTAATGGTCCGTACCGAGATTGGTTCAGAGTCTATGTTCCAAAAGGTTCGATTTTGGTGGATTCTTCAGGTTCGGAAGTTCCTGTGTCTGCTTCTGAAGATTTAGGCAAGACTGTTTTTGAAGGATTCTTTACTCTTAGGCCGATGGGGGTAGTTGAGGTTAAGTTGCAATATAAGACACCGATTAAGAAGAATGGTGATTATAAGCTTCTTGTTCAGAAACAGCCTGGGACAGGGGGTAACTTGTACAAAGTTCAGGTTGGTAGGAAGTCTGAGGAATTTAAACTTGTGACTGACAGAGAGCTGAAGTTTTAATAATTTTTCGGAAGCGGGGCCTGCCACTCGCCAGCCCCACGGCCATTCCACCGGCTAACAAGCACGGGGCCCCTTCCGTGGGGCTCCCCGTCTCGTGTCACCCGCTTTTTCTTAAAACTGGTAAAATTTCATTGTGGAATATCGTACATTTTCGACAGAAGGGATAATACTGGCGCGTCGTAATTTTGGCGAGGCTGATCGGCTTCTTACGGTTTTTTCTAAGCATTATGGAAAGATTCGCGCTATAGCAAAAGGGGTGCGGCGCCCCAGCTCGCGCAAGCGTGGTTCTTTAGAGCTTTTTAGTTGCGCGAAGCTATTGTTTACCAAAGGGAGAAATATAGACTTAATAACAGATGTTGAACTTAAGGATGGTTTCTCTTCTTGGCGTAAAGATCTTTTGAGGGTAGGTATTGCATATCATCTTTGCGAGGTGGTTAATAGACTTACCGTAGAAGGTCAGGAGCATAGGGAGATTTTTGAGCTGCTTTTTGATTCTTTGGGAAGTTTGGCTGAAACAGATTATTGGCAATTGCATGGTCTTGTTTATTCATTTAAGGTTTTTGTGCTTCAAGAATTAGGGTTTTTGGAAAGAGAAAGGTCTGCACCTGGGGATATTGACCGATATATAGAAAGCATAATAGATGGGCCTTTGCGCACAAAGAGGTTTTTAAAGAATTTAAAGAACGGATGACATGGGGTGTTAGAATTATTTCTATGGCAACAGCGGAAAGAAGTGCTAGTGTTGAGAGGAAGACAAGGTGGGTTGATGTAGCAATTGCGGTTGCTGGTTTTGTAGTGGGAATTGATGTAATCCAAAAAAATTTAGTTGCTGGTGCCGCAATACTTCTCGGCAGTTATTGGGTTCTAAAAAACAGCAGATATTGATTATTGATTTGTTTTCTTCGTAAAATCACCTTATAAAATCACCTTAGAGGTGGATTAGCTTGACACATCTGGTAAAACGTTTCATTCCAGGATCAGATGTTTAATTCTTTCTAATTGTCTTTGATAATCTGCTTGATCAAATATGAACTTTTTGAAGGTCTCTAAAGATTTGAAGTGAGCAAGGATAGTTTGAGTATCAATTGATTGATTTTCTTCTAAACCTAAGTATTTGCGGAGTGAGGAGTATTTGTAGGAGAGCAGGTCGTTAGTAGTCTTTACGATGTACGAGCTATAGGGATTTAGGTGGATGTATCTGGTGACATGAAGAAGCTGTTCCTCGCTTTCTATTCGCACAGCCTGAAATTTTCCTTTGAATAGTGGTCCTTCTCTTTTGTTTTTGATATTGAAATAGCGAGTGTGGCTGTTTGTGATATTGGCTGTGTATTTGGCAGTGCCATTGTTTTCTGTCTGCTTGATTAATAAATGGAAGTGGTTAGGCATCAGACAGTAGGCTACAATGTCCACAATAAATTGCTTTTTCTTGTTGAGGTAGTTTAGGATTTCTGACTTCTGTTCGGAGTGTAAAGTCGCAAGTTTAGATAGTCGGATTGGTATGTCTTTATTCTGGTAGTAGAACATTGTTTCAAGGAAACGGTTATAGTCTCTTTTTGTGTTAAAAGTTGGTTGTCCAGCAATGCCCTTGTTAAATATATGGTAAATTTCTCCGGTGACTAGGGGAATATCTCTTCCTGGCATTGTTCTATATTGCACAAAAATACCAGAGGTGTCAATAGAGTTCCACCTTAGAGGTGTCTTTTTCTGACCAGATTTGCTGGGGTTGTAGCTTTGCTGTTAGCTTTGCTGAGGTGTTTTCTGGTATAGTTGGATCGTGATATGAAGAATTTATTAATGGAAAAGGTTGTTTCTTTGTGTAAGCGGCGGGGTTTTGTTTTTCCGGGCTCTCTGATTTATGGGGGGTTGGCGAATACTTGGGATTACGGGCCTTTGGGAACTTGTCTACTTCAAAATATTCGGAGTCTTTGGTGGGAGCGTTTTGTAACCAAAAGAGATGATATTTATCCTTTGGAGACGGGGATAATTATGAATCCCAGGGTTTGGCAAGCATCGGGCCATACTGCTTCGTTTACAGATCCTCTTGTTGAGTGTAAGGTTTGTCACCAAAGATTTCGAGCGGACCATGAGGTTCCAGAGAGCGGTGATCATAAACACGATCTTACAGAGCCTCGAAGTTTTAATTTGATGTTTGAAACACATATTGGTCCGGTTGAGGATACTTCTAACGCGGCCTATCTTAGGCCGGAAACAGCACAAGGAATGTTTGTAAACTTCAAGAATGTTTTGACTACGGAACGTCCTAGCTTGCCGTTTGGTATTGCACAGATCGGAAAAGCTTTTAGAAACGAAATAACTCCTGGTAATTTTATTTTTAGAACTCTTGAGTTTGAGCAAATGGAGATTGAATATTTTGTGCATCCTGAACATTGGGAAGAAGCTTTTGAGAGTTGGAAAGAGTCTATGTGGAAGTGGCTTTTGGATTTGGGCGTAAAAGAAGAAAATCTTAAGTGGAGAGCTCATGCAAAAGATGAGCTCTCACACTATTCGAAAAGGACGGAAGATATTGAGTATGAGTTTCCGTTTGGGTGGGGAGAGCTTTATGGGTTAGCATACAGAGCTGATTTTGATCTTAGAAATCATTCTGAGAAATCTTCTGAAGATCTTATGTTTACGGATCCGGCTACAAACGCGAAATTCTTTCCGCACGTTGTTGAACCAACATTTGGTGTTAACAGGACTGCCTTAACTTTGCTTTTGGATGCATATACAGAGGAGGGTGATCGTGTGGTGTTGAAGTTGAACCCTAAGGTGGCACCATACAAAGTTGCTGTATTTCCATTGGTTGCAAATAGAGAGGAGATAGTTGGTAAGGCAAGAGAAATCTATAATGGTTTTAGACTTAGGCTGTCTACTGTTTGGGATAATAGAGGTAACATTGGGAAAAGATATTATGCTCAAGATGAGATAGGGACTCCTTGGTGTGTAACTGTTGATTATCAGACACTTGAAGATAAAACAGTAACAGTAAGAGATAGAGATAGTGCAGAACAGATTCGAGTGAAGATTGATAAATTGCTCGAGTGGTTTAGTGAGAAATTGAAGTAGCGGACCACTTGACATGTTGTCTTTAAAAATGAAAGAATAGGTTTTGGATATGAAAAAAGCGCTGCCTGTTATTGTTGTAGTTTTGATCGGACTTTTGGTTGGTGGAGGTGCAGTTTTTGGTTGGAAGAGATTAAGTCAGCCGCCGAAAGAAGAGGGAGAAGTTTCTGCTCCGGAACAGGTTTTGAAAGAGCTTTCTCTTAGTGAGCGTCCCTATACTTCACTTACTCCTGGTTCCAGCTGCGAATATACATTAGTACTTCAAAGAATTCAGGGGAATCCAGATAAGATTGAGTATGAGATTGTCTACAAGGATGAAAAGGGAGTGACCCAAGGCGCTTCTGGTACTATTACTCCGAAAGGAAAGACAAATGCAGAGAAGAAAGTTTTGTTTGGCACAGAGTCTTCGGGTCATAGAAGGTGTGACAAGGGGGTAGAGGGAGGTAATATTGTTTTAAGATATAGAAATCCTGAGGGTAAGTTGACGGCGAAGATGGAGACGGAGTTTGGTGTATATGAGAATACACGTTTTATTAAATTAAGCAGCAATTTTGATTTGGCTTTGCCCTCATCAGTTACTCTGATTACTACCAAGTATTTGAGTATGGGTACTATTGGATTGCCTGGATTGTCGGATGAGGCTCCAGGGAGAGTTGTGGCTGGCCCATATGCAGTTTTTCCGGATGGGTCTTTGAAAAGAGACGCGACAGTTGATATTTCTGGGAGTGGGAAGCTTTATGGTTGGGATGGTTCAAAATGGGTGGAACTTAGTGATGGTAAGTCTTCTTTCCTCGGGACGTATATTCTTGTAGCTTCAGAGTAAATTTTTTATGACATCCACTCGTTGGTTGTGAAACTGCTACTTCCCGCCGCATTTTCGCATTCGGCTTTTTAGTATTGTTCATACACGCCTCATGCCAAAATTGCTGGCGGGTGCGCCCCAATTGTGTTAACCAATTGGGGCTTGACATGTCGTGAAAACCGGGCAATAATGGATAGAAGTAGTGAAAAGTAGTGACCTGTCCTACTAGATATCATGCTTATTGGTCACTATATCCAAACACTTAATTTTAAGGGGCGTACGGCATTGCCTGCACGCTTAAGGTATGAACTAGGAGACAAAGTAATTGTCTCTCGTTGGTATGAAGGTTCGATTGCAATTTTTGAACTGAGTAGGTGGGAGAAGATTGTGGAACAAGCAACGAGGGGTGTGTTTGTACTTGGTTCGGCTCGAGACACAGAGCGTTTCTTATTGGGTGGGGCGTATGAGGTAGAGTTGGATGGTCAGGGGAGATTTGTGATTCCGCCGCCTTTGCGGCAGCATGCTGGGATTGTTGATGCAACTGAGGTAGTTTTTGTAGGTCTTGGTAGCAGAGCAGAGATTTGGAGTAAGGTTCGCTGGGAGGAGAGAGAGAAGTATATTTTAGAGAATGCAGAGAAATTAATCGAGGAGGTTTCGAAGAATGATACTAGATGAAAGAACACAAGTCGGTATTGCTCAAGGAAGTAATAGATTTTCTTGATGTAAGACCCGGTAAAAAATATATAGATGCCACCATTGGGGGAGGTGGACACACTGAGGCAATTTTGAAAGCTGGTGGAGAGGTGTTGGGATTTGATCAGGATCCCGACTCACTTAAACTAGCTTATAAACGCCTAAGCCTTCTCCAAAAGCAGGCCTGCCCTGACAGGTACCAGACGGTACCTGTCCCTGGCGTTTTTAAGCTTGTCCATAGTAACTTCTTCCGACTTCGTGAAGTTGTCTCCAGAGAAAATTTTAAACCTGTCCATGGGGCCTTATTTGATCTCGGATTTGCAAGTTTTCAAGTTGATGATCCGGGGCGTGGCCTATCCTTTCTTAAAGAAGGCCCGCTTGATATGAGGCTTGACCCTACTTTAGGGGTTAAAGCTGCAGATTTAATAAATGGTTTGTCTGAGAAGCAGATCGCGCAACTCTTTTGGGAGTTTGGGGAGGAAAGGGCTAGCCGGGTGATTGCGCAGGCAATTGTTAAGAGGCGTCTTGAAAAGCACTTTGAGACTACAGTTGAATTGGCTGAGTTGGTGGGGAATGCAAAACTAAAGACGGGAAACGAAAGACGGGAAACGAAAGGGATTCATCCAGCAACTCGAGTTTTTATGGCCTTGCGGATTGTAGTTAATTCGGAGTTTGAAAATTTACGAGCAGCCTTGCCGCAAGCTGTGGAGATTTTAGAGGAGGGTGGAAGGTTGGCAGTTATTAGCTTCCATTCTGGGGAAGATAGGATAGTTAAGAATTTTATACGCAATCAAGCGCAGCGAGGTTTTTTAAAAATATTAACTAAAAAACCAGTTGTAGCAAGTGATGAGGAAAGAGGAGAGAATCCCAGAGCAAGAAGTGCCAAACTGCGGGTTGCAGAAAAGATTAGAAGTTATGACGAAACTAAAGACACATATTAGGGGCAAGTTATGGATACTTTTGTTTATTCCTTTGGTTGGGTCTGTGATTCTACAATTGGTTATTGTTAATGCGGTTGCAGGCGACGGAAAAGAGCTTTCGAAAATTGAGCGTCAGATTGAGAAGACAAGAAAAGAAAATAATATTTTAAGGGAAGAGACGGCACATGCCAGATCTCTTCGGGAGATTTCTAAAATAGGTGCGGAACTTGGTCTTTTAAAACCAACTTCGATTGTATACATTGATTTGTCGGCTGGCCAGGCAAGGAAGGCTATTCAGGTTGGTGTATTGCCTAATGCTGGGGAGTTGGGCCAGTGATCTCTGAGCCATGGCTCTTCTGAATTTTTCTCACAAGTCGAAATCTAATAATGATAGCCGGTTTGCTATTTCGTCTACCTTCAGGGTAAAAATATTAGCTTTTCTGTTTTTGCTTCTGGGTTTTTTAATTTTATCTCGACTTTTTACTTGGCAGGTTGTGCGTGGTGAAGAGTTGAGTAGGATTGGACGAGGGCAGCAAAAGGCACTGAAGACTTTGAGTGCAAGTCGAGGGTCGATTTTAGCTTCAGATAACTTCCCGCTTGCCTCTTCGTCGGTTGGTTGGTTGATTTGGGCTTCTTTGCCAGGTATTAAAGATCCTGTCGAGGTTGTGGAAAAGCTTGCACCACTTTTTATAGATAGTATAGAGGATGTGAAGGAGGATGGGACAGAGAAGACAGTGGAAGAGAAAGAGGCAGAGGGGAAACAGATACTTTTAAAGGAAAGAGAGAGACTTTTAGGTTTGCTTATGAAGAAAGATGTTGTGTGGGTTCCCTTAAAGCGCCGAGTTAATAATCAAACGAAGGAGGTTATAGATGGTCTTAAACTTCAGGGTATAGGGAGTGATATGGAGGAGAAGCGCAGCTACCCTGAGGGGACTATGGCTGCTTCGATTCTAGGTTTTGTTGGTAAGGATGCTGCGGGGAGTGATAAAGGTTATTTTGGTATGGAGGGACATTATGATGTTGCGCTCTCTGGAGTTACTGGAGAAAGAGCTTGGGAAAAGGACGCTTTAGGCAATCCGATTTTATCTGGGGATAGTCGGCAAATTCTAGCTTTGGATGGGGTGGATCTCAAAACTCATATTGATCGATCTATTCAGTTTTTGATTGAAAAACATTTGTTGGATGGACTCCAGAAATATGGTGCATCACAAGGAACAGTGATAGTGATGCGGCCTTTTGATGGGGCGATACTGGGGATGGCTTCTTTTCCTTCTTATGACCCTATGGATTTTACAAAATATAAGCAGGACTTTTTTATTAATCCTGCAGTTAGTCAGTCTTTTGAGCCTGGGTCGATTTTTAAGGTTCTTATAATGGCATCTGCGTTTGATAGTGGTGCAGTTAAACCTTCGGATGAGTGTGATCAGTGTAGTGGGCCTGTGAAGATTGGGAGGTATACTATTGGTACTTGGGATGATAAATATTATCCTAACTCTACTCCTATTGAGATAATTCAACATTCAGATAATGTGGGTATGGTTTGGGTAGCAAGTCGTGTGGGGGCAGAGAAGCTTTATAACTATTTGACAAAATTTGGTATTGGGGCTCCGACGGGAATAGATCTTCAGGGAGAGCTTACTCCTTCTTTCCGGCCTTGGGAGAAATGGGGGCAAATTGGGCTTGCGACGATAGGCTTTGGTCAGGGGATTGCGGTAACTCCGATTCAGATGGTAAGGGCGGTTTCGGCGATTGCAAATAAAGGCAAAATGCCAACTCCTCAGGTGGTTGATAAGTTGGCAGGTGAGGGTTGGGAGGAGGATGTTTCGCCACAACTTTCGGAGTCTATTATTTCTTCGGAAACTGCGGAGGAGATAACAGGGATGATGGTTGATGCGGTCAAGGCTGGTGAGGCTAAGTGGACTGCTGCTAGAGGATATTCGGTTGCCGGCAAGACTGGGACGGCCCAGATTGCTGTTAGAGGGCTTTATGACGAGGAAAAGACGATTGCTTCTTTTATTGGTTTTGCCCTGTCTGATGATCCTAAATTTGTTATGTTGGTGACTTTAAGGGAGCCTGCGAGTTCTCCTTGGGCTTCGGAGACTGCTGCTCCGTTATGGTTTGCTATAGCTCGCGATCTTTTCTTCCATTTCGGTATTGCTCCAGAGAAGTAAATATTACTGCTTTTACCGGAGGTGTCAATATAGATCCACCTCTAAGGTGGTTTGTCAAAGGTGGTTTGTCACCGCAAGTGTTTCCGAGGTAAGGTGTTGAGTAATTGCTTCGTGTCCTCCCACGAAGTGTCCTATAATACTTGACTTTTGGGTAGTTTTGTGGTATATTGTGCCCGTACATTTAAAGTACACTGTTGGGTTTGTGGAGCCGCTTTCGCTTGCTCGGGCCGAGTCATGAGCTTGCCGAAAGATGTATGTTCCCGCCCAACCGGAGGCCGAAGTGCCAGGCCAAAACGTATTAGAGATGGAGCTTGAAACGGTAGTGAAGGACCACACGGTTTTCTCACGGGCTGAGACGAAGTACATCACAACCGTCGGTGGCATAAGCCACGTCGTCCGAGATGGCGAGGTGGTTGTCTACGCTCGTCGGGATCCGGAGTGGAGGCCCACCTACGCTACCTTCCGCGCATGCCACGAGCATCTCGTGGGCCTCATCGAGGCTGGCCAGGAGCCAACGCTGTCGGGCAGTGGGTTGCTCCCTAAGGCCTAGCCATCGCGCTGGGGGTGCTGTGAAGTAGCAGAGAATTCGATATCGATCGTTCTTAATCACTCTGCTTTTCCAGCATCCCCAGCCTACTTTTTCTTCTTTATTCTTCCTTAGTGTGGGATGAATTCTGCTATTACACTACAAACTACGAGCGGCCACTCCCGAGGTGTCTGTTCGAACGTGAAATGCAAAAGCGAATCATTATACTCATTATACTCCCCTATACCTTCCTTTCTTAAATTTGATACAATATGGATAGAATCTATGGCTACTGTGACCTTCGATTTCACTTGGGGTCATGGTGAGCAACAGTCGAACCATGCATACTTTAGAATTACGTCCTGATAGAAATTTTGAGGGGACGACAGAGGCTTCTGCTCAAATCTTCTCGAGTTTAGCAAGCATCAAGTCCTCTTTTTTGAAAAAGCTGTTTGGGGAAGAAGAACCGATAGTTTTTGAAATCCTTTCGTTTGACCAAAAAACTCATTTTTTTGTGCATTTGCCTGAGGATATTGCTTCCTATGTGGAAAGCCAGATTGTTGCCCAGTATCCTAAGGTGAGTATTTTGGGAACTTCGGATCCTTTGGTGTCAAGACTGGCGGGTAAGAAAGTTGCTTACTCGGGCTTAGGGCTTTCCGCAGCTTTCTACTATCCTTTGAAAACTTGGCGGGATTTTTCGGATTCTGATCCTTTGTCAGCGATTTTGGGTGCGATGGCAAAAGCTGAGAATGACGATATTTTGCTTGTGCAGATTGTTGTTTTGCCCGCTGGTTCGGGTTGGAGGAATGCTGGTTCAAGGGCAATTTCCCAGGGAATTGTTGGCAGTGATGGTTTGCCAAAGGCTCATCCCAAGGCAGCTTTAATTGAGAGAAAACTTGCACAGAACGGTTTTCGTGTCGGGATAAGGCTTCTTGCCGCGTCGGCTGACGAAAAAAGAAGCAGACAGTTGGTTTCTTCACTTGCTGGTTCTTTTGGTGCTCTTACTTTGGGGGAAAGCAACAGTTTTTCTTTGTCCCAACCTCATTTTTATCAGCAAAAGAGTTATTTGGGTTCTATCATTGCAAGAACTGCTCGTTATGTCCCCTCTTCTCAATTTTTGACTGTTGATGAGTTGGCGACGATATTTCATTTGCCTTCCCTAGGGCTTTCGGGGATTAAAAATGTTTCCTGGGGTGGATCTCTTCTTGGAGAACCGCCGGATGATTTGCCGATTGCTATTGGTGCGACGGATGAAGAGCGGTCGAAAATTAATTTCTTGGCACGGACTGAATTTAAGAATCAATTAATTGCTTTTGGTATTAAGAAAATAGATCGTAGGCGCCATGTTTATATAATTGGTAAGACTGGTACCGGAAAATCGACTCTTATTGCTAATATGGCGATAAATGACATGAGGAATGGGGAGGGGGTTGCTGTTGTTGATCCACATGGAGATTTGTCGGAAATTCTTCTTGATTACATACCTTCTTATCGAATTAATGATGTTGCTTATCTTGATGCTGCGTCTTCGGCTAAGAGGCCTTTTCGGATGAATCTTTTTGAGGTTAAAAATCCTGAGCATGGTGAGCTTGTTGCATCAGGAGTTGTTTCTATTTTCCAAAAACTTTATGGCTATTCTTGGGGGCCAAGGCTTGAGTATATCTTGAGAAACGCGATTTTGACTCTTGTTGCAAGACCTAATTCAACTTTGGTTGATGTGCCTCGAATTTTGACTGATCCTGGTTTTAGGAGGAGTGTTGTTGAGAATATCACTGACCCTGTTCTTAAAAATTTTTGGAGTGTAGAGTTTGAGCAGATGGGGGATCGTTTGCAAGCTGAGGCTATTTCACCAATTTTGAATAAGGTTGGGCAGTTTGTTTCTTCGCCAACAATTCGTGAGATTATTGGTTATCCGACTTCGACTATTGATCTTGAGGATGTGATGAATAACGGAAAGATTATTATTCTTAATCTTTCTCAGGGACGACTTGGAGAAGACAATGCGGCGCTTCTCGGGGCATTGCTTATTACTAAGATACAGCTTGCTGCTATGAATAGGGCATCGATTCGTGAGGAGGAGAGGCGAGACTTTTATCTTTATGTTGATGAGTTCCAAAATTTTGCTACATCCAGTTTTATTAAGATTCTTTCTGAGGCGCGTAAGTATAGGTTGAATTTAACAGTTGCGAATCAGTATGCTGGGCAGGTTGCGGAGGATGTGCAAAAGGCTATTTTTGGTAATGTTGGGACATTAATTTCGTTTTTGGTTGGGGCGGAGGATGCACAGATTTTGACTCGCGAGTTTGGGAGTACGTATAAAGAGGAAGATTTAGTTGGTTTGGATAATTTCCAAACGATTTTGAAACTTGCGATTGACGGGAAGACCTCGCGGCCGTTTTTTGGTTATACACTTCCTTTGCCGAGAAGCAAGAATCAGAATAGGGAGAAGGTTGTGAGAGTTTCGCAGGAAAGGTATACGCGAGAGGCTGGGACGGGGTTTTTGGAACAGTACGCGCAGAGAGACGTAGGAAGAGATACAGATACAGGTACAGATAGGAGGAGAAATGAACGGCGGGGATCTTCGCGGCGTGATGGAGGAGGAAGTGACGAGGGAAGGCGTGGGCCGAGACGGGAACACGAGCGTGATATAGCGGTTGGTGTGCCCAGAAGAGATACAGGTACAGATAAAGACAGGAGTGAGGAGGTTGTGGGGCAGAAGGTGGAAGTTAAAACTCCAGTGGTTGAGCAAAGCCAGGAGGATTCAAAAATACAAAAAGAGGGAACTGTTTACGAGGGGAAGTAGATAAGTAAACGGCCACCCCCGAGGTGCCCGCTTACTAGTAGGTTCACTACGACTACTGCCAATCCAGCTATACTTCCCGCGACGAATCCATAGTTATTTCTCACCCTCCTTTACTCGTGATGTCAAGGTTCACCTGTAGTGTAGCATAGGGATAGATATAGATACAGTGTCGCTGTTACTGTGGAAGCTAGTTTTATGGTACAATTGCAGGGCTTGATATGGCTTCTAGTTCTTCTATTGTTGATTTGCACCATATTCACTTCACGGGTATCAAGGGGGTGGGGATGACTGCGCTTGCTCTTTGTGCTCAAGATTTGGGGATAAAAGTAACAGGTTCGGATGTTCAGGAGATTTTTGTAACAGACGAAACTCTCGAGAAGCGAGGGATAACTTGGGAAGTTGGGTTTTCCTCTCAGAACTTAAATCTTCATCCTGATTTGTTGATTACAACCGGTGCTCATGGAGGTTTGAATAACCCCGAAGTAGTTGCTGCACGCGGAATGGGCATACCTGTTATGACTCACGCAGAAGCTTTGGGGGAATTTGCAAAAGGAAAGAGTACGATTGCTGTTTGTGGGGTTGGGGGGAAATCTACAACTTCTGCGATGATTTCAACTATTCTTGATAGTGCTTTAAGAAACCCTTCGTTTGCTGTTGGAGTTGGGGATATTTTTTCTCTTGGTGTGCCAGGTCGCTATGATAAAGAGGGAAAAGAGTTTATTTGTGAAGCAGATGAGTTTGCTATTTCTCCGGGGGTTGATAACCGGCCTAGATGGTCTTATCTTTTGCCGAAAGTGATTGTAGTTCCTAATGTAGAGCATGATCATCCGGATATTTACCCAACTTTTGAGGATACAAGGAGGGTGTTTTTAGAGTTTTTTAATCGGATACCAAAAGATGGGTTATTGGTCGCGTGTGTGGATAATGAGAATGTGCGCTCTTTAGTCAAACAAACCAGTGTTCCTTTGCAAACGTATGGTTTTTCAAAGGATGCGGATTGGAGGATCGACAGTATGGAAATTAGAAATCAGAGAATAAATTGTACACTCATACATATGGGTGTAGAATGCAAAGTTGTATTGAATGTTCCGGGGAGATTTAATGTGTTGAATGCTACAGCTGCGATTGCTGTTGGGTCGTTTTTGGGTTTGTCCGAAGAAGAGTTGGTGCAGGGAATTAATGCGTATACGGGTTGTAAAAGGCGGATTGAAAAGGTTGCGGAGAAGGATGGAGTTATTTACTATGATGATTATGCTCATTATCCGACGGAGATTAACGCTATTTTAAGGGCGCTTAAGGAGTGGTATCCGGACAAAAGAATTGTGGCGGTTTTCCAGCCGCACACTTACTCGCGGACGAAGGCTTTGTTTAAAGAGTTTGCGGAAAGTTTTAGCGATGCGAACAAGGTAGTTTTTGTTGATGTTTTTTCCTCTGCGCGCGAAACTGACACTCTTGGTGTGAATTCTGAGCTTCTTGCGGAAGAGACCAAGAAGTACCACGAACACGTGTATTATGGAGGGAATCTTAGAGATTCAGCTCGCGTTATTGGGGAGATTTCTAAATTTGGGGATATAGTTGTTACACTTGGTGCAGGAGATGTTTACAAGATGCAGGATTTGTTGTTGAATTGTTAGATTGTTAAATGGGTTGTTTACCGGAGGTGTCAATATAGTTCCACCTTAGAGGTGGTTTAGGTTGGCACTTTGGGGAAATAGAAAAAAATAGAACATGAGTGAGCCTAAGATTTTAGAAAATGTACCGCTTGCGAAATATACGACCTTGGGGATTGGGGGGCCGGCGAGGTATTTTGTGGAAGTCTTGTCGGAGAAAGATCTTAAGGGGGCGATTGCTTGGGCTCGTGAGAAAGGAGTGGAATACATTGTTATTGCCGGGGGAAGCAATCTTTTGGTAAGCGATGAGGGATACGAAGGATTGGTAATCCGCATCAAATTTTCGGGTATAGAACAGCAAGATGGGGCAATAATTGTTAAAGCAGGAACACATCTTCAGAAACTTGTTGACTATACTATCGAGCATGGTTTGGATGGATTAAGTACTATGGTGGGTGTTCCAGGGAGTGTGGGCGGAGCCGTGTATGGGTGTGCTGGGGCCTATGGGGACAATATCAGAGATTATATAAAAGAAATCACCTATTTTGATGGAGAGAAAGTTGTTACGATAACAAGAGATGATTATGTCACAGGCTATAGAGATAGTATTTTCAAGAGAAATAAAAATTGGATAATTCTAAAGATTAAGTTTGCAGGTCTACCTCACACAGATAAGGAAGGGCTTGAAAGGGAAGCGGTGGAGGTTTTGGAAAGAAGAGCACAGAAGTACAATTCTGGTCTTAAGTCGCCGGGAAGTTTTTTTAAGAATATTCCTGAGGATGAACTGAGTTTAGGCCAACTGACTAAAGTGAGGAAACTTATTGCAGAGTGGGAGCATAATCCGGATTACATTAAAAGGTTTGGGAACACCTCAGTTGTCAGGTTTGGCAAAATTCCTGCTGGGAATTTGATTGATATGTTGGGGGGCAAGGGTGACCAAATTGGGCAAATAAAAATTAATGAATTTCATGCAAATACTTTTGTGAATTTAGGTGGGGGAGATGCGAAGGATTTTATAAGCTTGGCCAGAAAGTGGCGAGACAAAGTAAGGGAAGAATTTGGACTTATTTTAGAACCAGAAGTTCAGTTGGTCGGTTTTAAGGAGGATTTTTAATGCATTACTCAAAATACAAGGTGGCGATTGTTGGTTTTGGGGTTGAAGGACAGGATGCTGCTCGATACTTTTTGGGGCAAGAGAGCAAAAAGATAGTAGTGTTTGATAGAAATCCCGAAGAGAGTTTTAATACAGGGGAGTATGAGAAGAAAGGAGTTGAGTTTTTCTGCGGTCCGGATTATTTATCTTTGGGTTTGAAGGATTTTGATTACATTGTTCGTTCTCCGGGTGTGTATCGTTACTTGCCAGAAATTGTAGAAGCAGAAAGGAGTGGTGTTAAAATAATTTCAAACACTCAGCTTTTTTTTGAGGAATCGGAAGCAAATATAATTGGAATAACTGGGACAAAAGGTAAGGGTACAACAGCAAGGATGCTTGAGGCAGGATTGAAAAGTGCGGGGAAGAAAGTTTTGTTGTTAGGGAATATGGGGACACCGATGCTTGATAGAATTGATGATGCGGATACTTTTGATTGGGTAATTTTGGAACTTTCTTCTTTTCAATTGATTGATCTTCCCTATAGTCCTCCGATTGCAATTGTTACAAATATTAAAACGGACCATTTGAATTGGCACAAGGACAGAGAAGAATATATACACGCGAAAGAGAATCTTTGGAAGCATCAAAAATCTACTGATTATGTTGTGTTTAATAGAGATGATGAGACCTGTCGGGAGTTTGGCAGGAGTGCTGTAGGAAGAGTGATATGGGTTGGGGAAGGGATAGATACAGATACAGATACAGATACAGAAAGAAAAAGAAAGGGTGGAGTATTTGTGGAAAATGGGGAGGTGGTTGTTCAAGTGAATGAAGTAGTGAATGTTGGCAAGGTTGCAGATTTAAAAGTACCGGGACAACACAATATTGCGAATGCTTTGGGTGCTTTGGTAGGTGGAGTGTTGGCAGGGGGAAATCCAAGTCAGGTTTGGGGGGGGATTTCATCTTTTGAGGGAGTCGAGCATAGATTAGAAAAAGTTGGAGAGATAGATGGTGTTGTTTATATTAACGATTCGGCAGCAACAACTTCTGAGGCAGCTATTGCTGCTTTGAGGACTTTTCCAAACCCTAAAGTACTTATTGCCGGTGGATCGCTAAAAGGCGTAGGATTTAAAACACTGGCTCAGGGGATTTTGGAAAATAATGTGAAGAGTGTGATTTTGATGGGGGAATCTGCGAAAGAGATACAGATACAGATAAAGAAACAGAAGATTAAAGAAGGGGGGAATCTGAAGATTATTAGGGGTATAGAGGAGATGGGAGAGATAGTTAAGAAGGCAAAGGAGTTGGCAAGGAGCGGTGATATTGTGCTTTTGTCGCCAGGGTGTGCATCGTTTGGACTTTTTAAAGATTATAAGGATCGGGGAGATAAGTTTAAGGAAGTGGTGAGTAGGGAAGTATGAAGTATGAAGCGGCCACTCCCGAGGTGGACGCTGGACGCGGCGATTTTTAGGAAATAGTGGAAAATGGATAATATGGACAATATTGATAGTATTAAAATTTTAGGTGGGAAACAACTTCGTGGAACAGTTGATGTTTGGGGGGCGAAGAATGTTGTTTCAAAGCTTATTGTTGCTTCACTTCTGACCTCTGAGTCGTGTATTATCCGCAATGTTTCGTATGTTGCTGACACGGAGTTGATGCTAAATGTGGTTAACTCTATAGGCGGAGAAACCGAAAGTGTAGGAGATCGGGCGGTTAAACTTACAACGTCGACTATAAATCCTCTGAACCCACAAAATTTTACTGACATTGCTGGTAGAAGTCGGATACCAATCTTACTTTGCGGACCGATGCTCCATAGAACTGGGCAAGCTATGATTCCAGCTTTAGGTGGGGACAAAATTGGGGAGCGGGCAGTTAATTTTCATATCGAAGCAATCCGCAAACTTGGTGCTAAGTGCGAAGAAAGGTCGAACGGATTATATTTTGAAGCAAGGAAGCTTCATGGGGCAGAACTTCGTCTTGAATATCCAAGCGTTGGTGCAACCGAGCAAATTTTACTCGTGGCCGTGTTGGCTGAAGGTACAACAAGGCTTTTAAATGCAGCGATTGAACCTGAGGTATTGGATTTGGTTGGGGCGCTCAAGATGATGGGTGCAAAAATCGAGTACATGGGAGAGAGAGTGTTTGTAATAGAAGGAGTTGAGGCTCTTGGGGGGTTTGATCACACTGCGATTCCCGATCGGTTGGAGATTGCGTCTTGGGCATGTGCTGCCGTTGCTACTGATGGGGAAATTATGGTAAGAAATGCTGGTTCTGAGCATACGAAGGCTTTTCTTGAAAAGTACACAGAACTTGGTGGAGGATACAAAATATCAGATGAGGGCATTAATTTTTGGCGAGAGAGAGAGGTGTTGCAACCTGTGAATATTGATACGGATGTTTATCCTGGATTCGCTACTGATTGGCAGCCTCCATTTGTTGTTTGTCTTACCCAAGCTTTAGGAGAGTCGGTTGTGCATGAGACTGTTTATGAAAACCGGTTTGGATATACAGAAGCTCTTGTTGGAATGGGCGCAAATATTAAATTACAAACTGAGTGTCCCAATGGCCCTTGTCGGTTTTCGGATAAGTTTTTACATACTGCAATAATTACTGGCCCCAGTAAGCTTTCTCAGACCGATATAGAGGTTCCTGATATTCGTGCCGGGTTTTCGTATGTAATTGCAGCTCTTGTGGCTCAGGGTGAGTCAAATATTAGGAATGTTAAAATATTGAGCCGGGGGTATGAAGGTTTTCTTGCTAAGCTACAGGCTTTGGGTGTAGATGTTGCTTCTTGACTTCTCGTCTCGCTCCAGACTGATTTTTGAGGTAGAATATAGGTATGGTTTCTAAAAATATCGTACTTGTTCATGGGTGGGGGGCAGATGTGGAAAAGTTAGCGCCGCTTTCCCGTAGTTTTAAGAAGGAGGGTTGGAATGTGTTTGTGCCTAAACTTCCGGGGTTTGATTTGGTTTCTCCAAGAGTAGCATGGGGGACAGGTGAGTATGCAGAATATGTTTGGGAGAAGGCTCAGAAGCACTTTTCTGGGGGAAGATTTTTCCTTTTTGGGCATTCTTTTGGCGGTCGAATAGTTATAAAGCTTGCAGCAAAATATCAAAAAGGACTACCAGGGATAGTACTTTGCGCGACGGGCGGTATTTCTCGGGCGAATCCTGTAAAGAGGGGAATATTTTTCGTGCTGGCAAAAATGGGCAAGATTTTCCTTGTTTTGCCTGCTGTTTCGGGGATTTGGCAAACAGTTCTTTATAAGTTGGCCCGCGAGCATGATTATGAGAAGGCAAAGGGAATAATGCGGGAGGTTTTTAAGAAGGTTGTTAGTAAGAATGCGTTGCAAGATTTGCAGGAGATTAGCATTCCTACTTTGGTTTTGTGGGGTAGAAAAGACAGGATGACGAAAGTTGAGGATGCTTACGAAATAACAAAGAAAGTGAAAGGGTCAGAATTGTTTGTTTTTGAAAACGAAGGGCACAGACTCCCCTATCGAGAGCCCGATAGGGTAGTTGAGCAAATAAATACATGGGCCAAGAAAATACACTGACCATCTTGCTTTTTTGGATACCGCAGGCGATAGAGCAATTGCTTCTATGGGTTTATTGGTGGCAAACGAAGGAATATAGGATAGATAGATTCCAAGTTTTGTTTTATACCTTTGAGGGAAGGAAGAACTTGGGGTTAAGTTCTATTGCAATTAAGCTTGCTATTTTGGGTGTTTCTTACTATTGGGGTAATTATCTTTTGCTTTTTGCCTTCTTTTCGTTTTTGGATATTAACTTCCTCTTAAATATTGTACGACACAAGGTGCGCAGGCCGGTTTTTACCTTGCGTGCTAAGGAACTTTTTGCAACTGGGATTTTTGGTGTGCTGCTTGTTGTTCTCTTGGTTTGGGGTGGATTTGCAGATTTTGTTTTTACATTAACCCTGGGAGAATTGTTTGTACTCTTAGCTCCTATTGTAGGGATAATTTGGACGTCACCCTTGGTATTTATTTCTAAAATTAGAGCGATTGGTCACGCTAAAAAAGTCTTGTCGACAGTTAAACCGATTGTTATTGGCGTAACCGGCAGTTACGGTAAGACGACAACTAAGGAGTTTATCGCGCACCTCTTATCATTTAAATACAAAGTTGTAAAAACAGAGAAAAGTGAGAACACGGAATTTGGGGTAGCAAGACGAATTGTTGACTCTCTTAAGAAGGGTACTCAGATGTTGGTTGTAGAGATTGGGGCTTACAGGCGGGGAGAGATAAGACGGGTAGCTAATATTGTGCGACCCCAGTTGGCGATTGTTACTGGTGTTGAGCCCCAGCATTTTGCTTTGTTTGGGAGTTTGGAAGCGATAAATAAGGCTAAGTATGAATTGGTTCAGAGTCTCCCCGACAAAGGACTTGCGATTTTTAATTACTCGAACCAACAGTGCAGGATTGTGGCACGTTGGGCAAGGAGGGATGGCAAAACAGTGGTTGGGTATGAGTTGAATGGGAAAGGGAGAAGGGAGAAGGGAGAAGGGAGAAGGGAGAAGGCAAGTGTGGTGGCACGGATTTTGTCGGCAGATTATAAAGGGGTTACGTTTGAAGTAAGTGAGGGGGATAAAAAACCTAAAAATTTGTTTGCTCCTGTACCGGGGGTTCATTTTGTAGAAAATTTAACTGGAGCTATTTTGGTTGCCCGTAAATTAGGTGTGAATTGGGTTCAAATTGCTAAAGGTTGCAAGACGCTTGTAGTGCCCGAGGGAACTATGACTTTACGTCAAAACCGCAAGTTAACAATAATTGATGATTCTTATAATTCTACACCTCTAGGTTTTATATCCGCCATAGAATACTTATCTTTGTTGGATACAGAAGAAAAAGTAGTTATCACTCCTGGTATTATTGAATTAGGGAAACTGTCTGATCGTATACATCAAGATCTTGGGCGAAGAATGGCACACGTTGTTGACAGAATCATTTTAACTAATAGTGATGTTGCCAAAAGTTTTAAGAAAGGGCTTGGCAGTCGAGCTCGCATACTAGAAATTGTAGAAAATGCCGATTCATTAGCCCAAAGTATAAATAATCTTGTAAATAAAAAAAGCGTGGTGCTTATAGAGGGTAGAATTCCTCAAAAAATGATGGATTTTTTTAAGAAAAAATGATGCGACCAATCATAATCTCATTATCGCCCAACACGGAAAGAGATGACGTACTCCTTGCTATCAAAGTTCTTTTCTCTCCATGGTTATGGTTTTCAAAAAGAAACATTCATCTTTTAGAAGAAAAGTTCCCAAAAATGTTTAGTGGTAATTACAAGTCGTTTGCGACAAATAGCGGACGCAGTGCTCTTTATCTTATCTTAAAAAGTTTAGGAGTTAAAAAGGACGATGAGGTTTTATTACAAGCGTTTACTTGTATAGCAGTTCCTAATGCTATTTTGTGGGCTGGAGCTATTCCTGTTTATGTTGATATTGACGAGACTTACAACATTGACCCTAAAGATTTAGAGAAAAAAATTACCAAAAAAACAAAAGCGATTATTGTTCAACATACGTTTGGGATTCTTGGGGATGTGGGAGCAATAAAACGGATTGCTAGAAAAAATAATCTTGTTCTTATAGAAGATTGTGCACATAGCCTGGGAGCTACTTTTAATGGGAAAAGGGTCGGTACTTTAGGCGATGTAGCATTTTTCAGTTTTGGACGGGATAAAATTTTGTCCTCTGTTTTTGGCGGAATGATACTTGTTAAGACACAGACACAGACAGAGATACAGATACAGATACAGAAGATGTTCAATACACTAAAGTGGCCAAATACACTTTGGGGAATACAACAGCTGTTGCATCCGATTGCGTTTTCTGTTATTTTGCCACTCTATAATAGCGGGTTGGGTAAATTAATTTTACTTATACTTCAAAAGTTTCACTTTCTTTCACGCGCTGTGTGCGAAGAAGAAAAAAGAGGTGAACAACCAAAGACATTTCCTTCCAGGATGCCACCTGCGTTGTCTGTTTTGGCAATTAAACAATTAACAAAACTTGAAAGGTTTAATCGGCATCGTAGGGAGATAGCTAAGCTCTATTTTTCAAAGTTTGCTAATATAGTTAAGGTTTTACCGCCAGATGTGAGTGGTGCAGTTTGGTTGAGGTTTCCAATAAGTATAAACGATGCTTTCGGTTTAATAAGTTATGCTAAGAGGCGAGGAATTCTGTTTGGTGATTGGTACAAGAGTGTGGTTATGCCAGCAGAGAACTTGAGTAAAGTTGGTTACACATTTGGTACTTGTCCGAATGCAGAAAAATTGTCAAAAATGGTGGTAAATTTGCCGACATACCCGGGGATGAAGGTAGAAGAGGTACTAAAGGTAGTAGAAGTAGTACGGGAGTGGGAGGGGGAGGAAGGTAAAAGGGGTGGAAAGGGTAATAGGGGTAGTAGAGGAATGGATGGGGCAACAGAGGTAGTATGAAATGTAGGGTAGAAGAGATTATAGACAAAGAAGTGTGGGATGGGTTTGTTTTGTCCCAGAAACCACAGTCTTTCTTGCAGTCGTGGAATTGGGGGGAGACGCAGAGATTGGTTGGTCACAAGATATTTCGACTCGGAATTTTTGATGGTGATTCTCTCCAGGGTGTTTGTTTGGCGATTCTAGAGGAAGCTCGGCGCGGTCCGCATTTGGTTGTACCGGGGGGGCCTATTGTTAATTGGGGAGAGCTGGGGATAGTTAGGGAGGTTATAGACATTTTAGCTAGCTTGGCGAGAAGTGAGAAGGTGTGGTTTGTGAGGGTAAGGCCGGAACTTTTAGATAACAGTGAAGCCAAGCGATTGTTTAGTAGGTTAAACTTTGTTCCTGCTCCGATGCATCTTCATGCTGAAAATACTTGGGTACTTAATATTGACCGATCGGAGGAGGAGATTTTAGCCGGTATGCGCAAAACTACACGTTATTTAGTACGGCAGAGTTTGAAGATGGGGCTTGTTGTTGAGCAATATACAGACCCCGCAGATGTAAAAGTTTTAACCCGGCTTCAAGAGGAGACAGTCAGGAGACATAAATTTGTGCCTTTTTCGGAAAAACTTTTTGGGGCGCAGTTGGAAACTTTTGGCAAAGATGGGGAGGGTTCGCTTTTTGTTTGCAAGAAGGGGGAAGAGGAGGTGGCGGCTGCGATTATTATATTTTATGGTGATATTGCTTACTACCATCATAGTGGGTCGACTTCCAATTATAGAAATCTTCCCTTCTCTTATTTTCTGCAATGGAATATAATTCAAGAAGCAAGAAAAAGAGGGTGTAAATTCTACAATTTTTGGGGGATTGCGCCAACAGACGACCTCAAACATAGGTTTGCGGGGGTTACGGTTTTTAAAAAAGGGTTTGGAGGAGAGAGGATAGACTGGTTGCATGCCCAAGATCTTCCGATTTCGCCTCTTTACTGGTTGACTTATGGATTTGAGACAACACGGAAAGTTATGAGAAGATTGTGATATGAGTACACCAAGTATTCTGCCCTTGGCTTTAGGTTTGGTTATTTTTTCGTTTTTAATAACTGGTATTTTGGTTGTTCCTTTTATTGATCTTCTTTACAAATTGAAGCTGACTAGGCGGCGGGAGGCGCCCACTAAAGGCAAAGTCCCTCTCTTTGATCGACTTCACGATATAAAAGTCGGCACGCCGGTTGGAGGGGGAATACTTTTGATTTTGGTTGTGTCACTTCTTTTTGCGGCGGTATTTCCTTTGGCTTCTTATTTGGGGGTTTTTGTACAGAGTGCTTACGTTTTGAGAACCGAACTTTTTGTAATATTTTTTACGTTTATTTCGTTTGGTCTTCTAGGATTATCGGATGATCTTGTCAAAATGTTTGGAAAACCTAGGCAGGGGAGTGTGGGAATGTGGGTAGGTTTGAGCAGAAGGAGTAAATTTGTTGTGCAGTGGATGTTGGCTTTTGCAATTGGCTTTGTTATTTATAGGGATTTGGGAATACATATTTTTCATGTACCTTTTGTTGGAAAGGTTTTTGATTTGGGAATATTTTATGTTCCGTTTTCGGCTTTTATGATTGTGGCGTTTACGAATGCTTTTAATATTACTGATGGTTTGGATGGGTTGGCATCCGGGCTTTTGATGATTTGTCTTATTGCTTTTGGGGTGATTGCTGCGGGGAGTTTGGATACTCCCCTTTCTATTTTTATTGCATTGTGGTTGGGTGCACTTCTTGCATTTTTGTATTTTAACGTTTGGCCGGCAAGAATTTTTCTTGGGGATGCTGGGTCTCTTTCTTTTGGGGCAACATTGGCTGTTTTGGGAATACTGACTGGTAGTATTATTGCTTTGGTGATAATAGGAGGAGTTTTTGTTGTGGAGATTGTTTCTGCTCTTATTCAGATGATGGGTTGGAGGTTTCTCAAAAGGCCGATTTTCCCTCTTGCGCCTTTACATAATACTCTTCTTGCGATTGGTTGGGAGGAGCCAAAGATAGTAGCTAGAGCTTGGTTGGCGGGAATTATTTTAGCTGTCTTTGGGCTTTGGCTTTCGTTTATGTAAAATGGGAGATAGTGAAACCTCAGGTTAACAGGATTGATAGGCCATTTCTTATAGCCCTTCTTTTATTGGTTTTTTTTGGTGTAGCGATGGTGTTTGATGCCTCGGCTGCAGACGGCGCAAGAAGTTTTAATGACAAGTTCTTTTATGTTAAGCGGCAAGTTCTTTGGATTAGTATTGGGATGGTTGTTATGTTTGTTTTCTCAAGAATCAAATATTCTTTTTGGGAAAAAACAGCTGTACCTTTTTTGCTTTTGGCTTTAGTTTTGTTGGTTTTGGTTCTTATACCAGGTCTTGGGATAGAGGCACTTGGTGCAAGAAGAAGGATGTCTTTAGGTTCGATAGGTATCCAACCTTCAGAGCTTGCGAAGTTGGCGATGAGTATTTTTTTATCGGCTTCCCTTTCAAGAAGCACAACAGTTATTCGTTTTTTGGTACCTCTTGTTCTGGTATGTAGTTTGGTGGTTGTTGAACCGGATTTGGGTACGACAACGATTATCGCCGGAATGGGTTTTTTGGTGTATTTTACAAGCGGTGCTCCTATTTTTCATTTTGTGTCACTTGGTGGAGGAGCGGGTCTATTGGCATTAATTCTTGCTTTTACCTCTTCTTATCGGCGCGAAAGAATAATGACTTTTTTAAATCCACATGTTGATCCGGTTAATACGTCGTATCACATTAGACAAGTGCTTATTGCATTAGGGTCTGGGGGTATTTTTGGTTTAGGGTTGGGACAATCGAGACAAAAGCAGCTTTTTTTGCCAGAGCCTGCTACGGACTCTATTTTTGCTATAATTGCTGAGGAGTTAGGTTTTTTGGGTTCGGTTCTTGTTTTGGTTCTTTTTATGTTCTTGATTTGGAGGGGTTTTGCGATTGCGGCTAGGGCTCAAGATCAGTTTGGGAGGTTGCTTGCCGTTGCTATTACCTCATGGATTGCAATTCAAACTATTATAAACTTGTCCGCGATGGTTGCGCTTGTTCCTTTGACAGGTATTCCCCTTCCGTTTGTTTCTTATGGAGGGTCTTCTTTGATTGTTCTTCTTGGGGCAGTGGGCATTCTTTTGAATATTTCAAAATATTGTAGAAAGTAAAAGAAGTAAAAATGGTAAGTAAAAGAAGTAAAAATGCTAGAAAAAGTAAGATCATTCCCTTCGGGAATGGAAAAGAAGTAAAAATTGTTGTGACGGGGGGGCATGTTACTCCTGCCCTTGCGGCTTTGGAGGTGATTTATAAGCGTGGTTTTCAGATTTGTTGGATTGGGGAAAAATGGGCTGTTCAGGGACAGCGGGCGAAAACACTTGAGTATCATATTATCCCCAGCCTAGGAGTTCCGTTCCTTACTATTGTTTCAGCAAAATTTAATAGACGGGCAAGATTTGCAAGTTTGTTGTTGTCGTGGAAGCTTATAGTTGGGTTTGTTCAGAGTTTGGGTATTTTAGTAAAAATTAGACCTCATGCTGTTTTGTCTTTTGGGAGTTATGTTTCAGTACCTGTTGCTCTTGCTGCGAAGCTTTTAGGGATACCAGTAGTTCTTCATGAACAGACGGCTGCGGCTGGACTTGCTAATAAGATTGTTGCAAAAGTTTCGGATCGAGTGGCTATTTCTTTTGAAGCGAGTAAAAAACATTTTCCTTTTGGAAAAACCTTTTTGACTGGTAATCCGATAAGAAAAAGTGTTTTAAAGATAAAACATAGAAGCAGGATACCTTTGCAAAAACCTGTTTTATATGTGACAGGTGGGAGCAGAGGTGCTCAGGTTATAAATAATGCTGTTGTTGGGATTCTTCCAGAGCTTCTGGGCCTTTTTAAGATTTATCACCAAACAGGAGAGGTAGATTATGAGAAGATGGTTGGTATCAAAAGTTCTTTGAATCTTCAGTTGCAAAGAGATTATGAGGTTAGTGGAGTTTACGCTCCGGACAAGGTTGATGAAATTTTTTCGAAAGCTGATTTGATTATATCGAGGGCTGGAGCTAATACAGTTTTAGAGATTGCGGCAGTTGGTGTACCCGCGATTCTTATTCCAATTCCTTGGGTTGGGGCAAATGAGCAGGAGAAGAATGCTAAAGTGCTTTCTGAGGTTACGGGGGCTGTGGTGATTCAACAGGAATCTTTGACTGGTGAGCTTTTGTTAAAGACCGTGAGAGATATTCTTTCTGACCTTCCTTCTTATAAGGAAAGAGCTTTGAGGGGGCGTGTTCTTGTTAAAGAGGATGCTGCGGAGAGGTTGGTGGATTTGGTTGTGGAGGTTATTGGGAGATGAAAAGAAAAGTATTATCACACGGTGGGCGGGGCAAGAATATATTAAAGCTGTTGATTTGTGTGGTTGTGGTGGGGTTGTTTTTCTTGCTGTGGAAGATTGAGGTTTGGTCAAAGTTGAGGGTTTTTCTTGAATCAAGGCGGGTATTTACTGTTAAATCCATAGAGTGTAAAAGTCAGTATGGACCTTGTTTAGAGGAAGATATTAGTGTTACTCGGGGTTTTTTGGGTTCTAGTCTGCTTTTTCTTGATACTTCCCAAGTTTCGGTGGCGCTTTCGCGGAGTTTTAAGAACCGAAAGGTATATGTGCAGAAAGTGTTTCCTGGTACTTTGCAAATTGTGATAGAGAAAAGGAGAACGTTTGTGGCTGTTGGGAAGACTTCTTTTAAGGACGGTATTTTTTTGACTAGCCAGGATGGGATGGTGCTTTCAGAGGTTTACGATACGGCACTTCCGAAATTGTTCTTGGATGATACTTATTCTCTTCCAGTTGTCGGAGGGAGGTTGACGGATGAAGAAATTGTTGCTGCTAGGCTACTTTTTTTAACCTACAAAGTGCAAGGTGTTTTATTTGGGTCTTTTCATAAGGACTACGTGGAAGTTAAATTGGAAGATGGTTCTTTGGTCTATTACGGCTTAGATAAGGATCCACAGGTGCTTATAGGTGCTTTACAACTTATCATTGCCAGAAGTAAAATGGAGAACAAACTACCTAAGATTATTGACTTACGGTATAGTAATCCAGTATTAAGGTATTAGAATGGCTAGATCTAGAGTTGTTGCCGGAATTGATATAGGTTCTTCGAGAGTGGCAAGTCTTATTGCTCAGTATGATGATGTGGAGAACAAAATTAGTGTGTCTGGTGTAGGAACGGTCGCTTCACGAGGTATTAGAAAGGGACAAATTGTTGATATTGATGAGGCTGCTTCGGCGATAATAGAGTCTGTTGAACAGGCCGAGAGGATGGCTGGCTATTCTCTTGAACGGGCATATGTAGCTATTAACGGTGGACATATTGATTCTCGAAATTCCAATGGTGTGGTTGCTGTTGCGGATCCTTCTGGGGAGATTTCTAGAACAGATGTAGATAGGGTTATTGATGCTGCTAGGGCTGTCTCTTTGCCGGAAGTGCGGGAGATTCTTCATGTTATTCCAAAAGAGTATAGGGTGGATAGTGAAACTCAGATTAAAAATCCAGAGGGAATGAGTGGGGTAAGGCTTGAGGTTGAGACGCACCTTATTACCGGGTCTTCAATAGCAGTTAAAAACATTCAGAAAAGTGTTTCGGAGGTTGGGGTGGATGTGAGTGGTGTTGTTTTTACTGGGCTTGCTTCGGCTCATGCTGTTTTGACCGATACTGAGCGAGAGCTGGGAGTGGTTTTGGTTGACATTGGGGCTGGGACAACCTCTATTGTTGTTTATGTTGAGGGATCGCTTACTCACTCATTTGTGTTGCCGATAGGAGGTAAGAATGTAACTAATGACATTGCGGCGGGTTTGCGAGTTTCTTTGGATGAGGCGGAGAAGGTAAAGATTAGATTAGGGGAAAGGGGAACCCTTCGGCTTCGCTCAGGGCGAGAGGGGAAAGCGGAAAGGGGAAAAGATGAAGATGAAGAGCTTGAGTTTGGTAATTTAAACGATGACTTTTCGCAAAGGAAGGTGTCGGAGAAGACTTTAGTTGAGGGGATCATAAAACCTAGGCTTAATGAGATATTTACGATGGTTGGTATGAATTTAAGTGAGATGGGGGTTTTGGGAAAAACTCCGTCGGGTGTTGTTTTGACTGGTGGTGGGGCGCTTTGTATTGGGACGCCGGAGGCGGCGCGGCGGATGTTGTCTTTGCCTATGAGGGTTGGGAGTCCTACTGGGGTTGGGGGATTGGTTGAGGAGATAAGCACTCCAGCTTTTGCGGCAAGTGTTGGGCTTCTTATTTATGCAACTCAGGAGGGGGGTATTCCTGAGAGTAAATGGTCTCCTTCGGGGTTTATATCTAAGGTTCGCATCGGGGTTCCGAAGGGATTGGCAGGTCGTGCTTCAGATTTGATTAGGAAGATTTTGCCTTGACCCTTTTTCTCTTGACAAAGAGCCTTGTAGTTTGTGCTATAGTGTAAGTGGAGGTTCAATTAAAGCTCTTTGAAAAGGAGGTTGAGCGTGGACGCGGGTGTAGCTCTCCTGGTTGTTGGTATTCTCCTGCTTGTTGTGGGTGGGTATCAACTGTTACCTCAAGCGCCGTTCGCAGCATACAGGCTTGCTGCAGCGGAGGGGTTTCTTCTTCTACTCGTAGGTTTGGGTGTAGTGGTTCAACAAAGGAGGATGGCTGTTGTGACAAAGGAAGGCGCTACTGGTTGGCTGGTTGTTGGTGTCATCCTTGCCTTGGTGGGAGTCCTGGTGTTTATATCACAAGGAGGTGCGGTCGGTGAGTGCCAGACGTTTTTCGGCCAACTTGGGAGAGCGTTGAGTGCTGAGGTTCAACAGCGCTGCAGTACAGCAAACCTCCTCCGGACTGTCGGCGGAGTTGTAGCTGTCGGCGGTTTCATCGTCACCCTTGTAGGCATTGTGTGGCTAGCAGCTTCCAGTTCATTAAAAAGCGCATGATGCCGATTGGGGTTTCGTGTTCTTAAGGCCACTGATTCCGGTAATGTATTTGCCAATTGGCAAGTGCTCAAAGGTCAGTGGCCTTCTCTCTTTGCTTTAATCTTTTACGCTTGCAAGGGGACGCCTTATAAGGCTGGGGATATGGAGGAAGTGATTTTGTTTGTTTGACGATCAGCCCTAAGTACGATTTATCAAGCCAATTATAAGTATGAGGCTGGTGTAAATTACATATACCCAAAAGCTGAATTTCAAAAAGCTCCAGACAGCAGAAGCCTTTTTATTGATTAATCTTCTTATTAGGGTGAGAAGTATTGGAAGAGGTAGTAGAGCCAAGGCGAATGCCAAGCCTGCTTGGTATGGTTCCACTCCCACAGGAAACGCAAGACCTGCGATTATGGCCAGTGATAAATACGAAGCAATGATCAGGAGTAAGAAGAGTGCTAAGTTAATCAAGAATCTTACGAAGTTGTCGCTTAGCGTTGTGTTCATTTTTGTCAAGGGTATGGTATTTCCTAATATTATCATGTTCTCGAAAGTATTGCAGAAAAAGTCGGATTGAAAAGAAGAATACTTGACACAGAGTTACGTCATCGCGTAAAACGAATCAGAATTTGTTTTCAACTGCGTATAAAATGTGTCGAGTGTTGGCGTGTTTGAGTGGCTACCTGTCTCGACTGGCCTGTCTCGTTTGGTGCAAGCCAAGGTGGACTCCCGAGGTGCAAACCTATTCCACCTCCCAGGTGGAAGATTGTAAGAGTGAGCTTGGTGGTGGGTCGTATACCAAAGGTGTCAAGCTAATCCACCTCTAAGGTGTCCAAAAGGTGTGCTTGATATACCTTCTTAAAAGCAAGTTTTGCCCGGTAGAGCCGTCCCTCTATTGCCTTCTCGCTAACACCCAAAAGCCTCGCTATTTTTTTTAGAGTGAGGTTTTCCCAATATCTGAGGTAAAGTAGTTGCTGCTTATTCGGTGGAAGCAAATTAAAGCATATTCTTACACTTGCCCTAAGTTCATCAAGTGCCAGTTTTTCCTCAAAAGATAAATCAGTCGTCCCAACTTGGGCAATTTTTTCCAAAACCGGAGCTACAACAAACGAATTTTTGTTTACCTGACTTCTGTAATAATCAGCAGTTTTGTTTAATGCAATCCGGCACAACCAAGTAAAATAGCTGCTTTTATTTTTAAATGTATGCCAACCATGCCATGCCGAGGCCACAGTTTCTGCGAATACTTCCTCAGCAGCTGAGTAATCACCACCCATTTTTTTAAGCAAGAATTTCATTAACGGCAAAGCAAATTTTCTATACGCTGCTTCAAAATTTTCGTTCTCAAAAGTTTTGATCCGTGGGGTTTTGCTCATGTACACGACTAATAAAATAATGACAGACAACAAGTAGTATATGGTCATTTTAAGAAAAATTGCAATTACAAGTTCGGATACAGTCCCTGAATTTATTGACATAACAAATCGTGTTGAGGAAGAGGTGGGCAAAAGTGGCATAAAGATTGGGCAGGCTCTAATTTTTTCTCAGCATACGACTGCAGCAATTGTTATTCAAGAGCCAGAGCCAGGTGTACAAAAAGACTTGCAGGAATTACTTTCTAAAATAGCTCCTAAAAATGGGGACTATAAACATACGTTTGCTCCAGATCATATAAAAGACGGAATGCCAAATGCACACTCTCACTGCCAACATGCCTTACTTGGCGCATCGCAAACAATACCGATTGTTGATGGACAACTAATGCTTGGTCAGTACCAGAGGATATTTTTGGTAGAACTTGACCGCTCGCGGGTAAGATTTGTAATCATTCAGATCTTGGGAGATATGAAGCAGTCTTCTTAACAGACACAGCTAGACATAGCCTCGCAAGGTCTCACCTTGCGAGGCTATGTGTATTAGTGTGTATTACAGTGTTAAATAGAATCACTCGGTCTTGACAGAGGGGTGGGGGTTGAATTGAATATTTGCGCTTCAATGATATACTTCTATCAGAAGACAGACGGGCTGTCTTTGAGTACTTTAACGTTAGTAGGAAGGGGGTGATGCCCAAAAGAGAGTTTGCCTCTTTTCCCTGCATTGGGCAGGAAGTGGTTGTGTTTGGTCTGAAAGATCCAGAGCTTGGAGAGAAGTCGACAGACTGGGCACAGCCAGAGGCCTTGGGTTAATAACCCTGTTCAACCTAGACTCAAGGAGTTAGGGAAATGTCTGACAGGGACAGTGATCGCTCGAGTGATCGGGACCGTGGTGGTGACCGGGACAGGGACCGTGGCCAGGAGAGAAGTGGAGATATCTACGTGTCCGATATTACCGGTAACGCTGGTAACCAGGAAGGCACAACGTCATTTCGCGACGACGGGTCTTCCCACACCAGCGTACACGGAACAGGTGACAACTCCGGCTGGCATACCTCGTGGGGTACGTCGGATCGCCACAGCGACAGGCACCACACCAAGGACCACCAAGCCGACCGATACCTATAGGTAGGTAGCTAGACCTGCAGATCCCAGAGGGAAGGAGAGCGTAACGCACCATCATTACAACCTCTCCTTCCCCGACTTAATTTATTCTTATGAAGTCAACCAGCACAAGAACACCTCTTGAAAATTTTTATTGGAAATACTTAAGAAGCGCTCTAAGGGATTCGAAAACCTTTTCATCTGAAGATGTCACTAAAATATTTTTGAGAGCCCTTAAAGACTATTTTGTTGGCAAAGCTGAACTTAAAGACGTTAGTATGATAGCAACACAACTATATTACGAAATCCGTGACCCCTTGAGCTTCGGTTATCACCACCGTGAATTGGGCAATGCTCTAGAAACCGCAACAGAAATTGATTATGTGTACGGGCATATAAATGAAAGTGAAAAAGCCAGAGAGGAATATGAGGAGCAACTTGCAAGCTTGAGGGAATTTTATTCTAAGTACAAACACTTAATTGAAAAGGTTGGTAAGTAGAGGCATTAGCGGAAAGTAAGCAATTACCTTTTTCTTGCTTGATACAAAGTTACGTCATCGCGTAAAACAAATCAGAATTTGTTTTCAACTGCGTATAAAACTGTGTCAAGTGTTGGTGTGTTCGAGCGACCACTCCCGAGGTGCCAACTTAATCCACCTCTAAGGTGTCCAGAAAAGGTGTCCAGAAATATCGAATTACTTGGCCTTGACAGAAATGATATACTTCTTTTAGAAGGCAGATGATCTGTCTTTGGGCACCTTGACGTTAGTCGGAAGGAGGTGGTACCCAAGAGAGATAGTGTCTCTTTTTCCTGCATTGGGCAGGAACTGGCTAGGTTTTAGGTTGAGGTCGACAACTTAGGGCTTAGTTGGTAATCCTAGGGTTAACAACCCTACTTGCCCCTTACGAGGTAGATAATGCCTGATCGGGATCGCTCCAGCGACCGCGGTGGTCGGGATTCTGACAGTGGGAGCCGTAGCGGCGATGTCTACTCCTCTGATTTTGCCGATCGTGGTGACTACGAGAGGCAGGATGGTGGAGTGAGTTTCAGCCGAGATGGTTCGTCAACCCACAACACCGCTGCGGCCAGCAATCCCAGCGAAGACGACAAGGGTGGCCGCTTTAGCTGGGACACCGACAGGTACGGTAGAGTTTCCGACCCACACTTTACCGACCAGAACGCAGGGCGGCACGACCGAGACCGCCATCCATTCGGGGATAGGTAGGTCAAGATCGCGCCGGATTACACTGTGTGATGGCTTGGGGGAGATTGGGATGTCCAATGTGGCCGTCGTACCGCCAAACGACACAAAAACCCAGTCTCCCCCTTCCACCAAAGATCACTTAGTTCACCTCTAAGGTGTCTGAATTAACTCCAAACAACATATCCGTGTGTGATTTTTACTTTATAGACTATGTCTTTAATTTGTTTTGTTAAAAATTCATATTCTAAATAATCATGACTTTTGCCTTCAATTTCCATGAAGGCGTATCCAACTCTTTTATTATTTTGTAAATATTGCTTGAGTTCATCGGAGGAATAAACAGGATCGTTTTTATGTTGGATGTAAAGAGTATAAATGTTATATTTTTGGATCCAGTCATCCACAGCAAAATCATTTTTCCTTACCCCTCTAATTGGAGTTCCGACAAAAATACATTTGTCTGGTTTGATAGCCCCTTCAAATACTCCCCTCATAGTCAGTAAAGTGCCAGCAGACTTTGCAAAAATAATATAGTTTTTCCTGTCTTTTACAAACTCGCTCAATTTATTTAATTCATAATCAAAATCTATTATCTCTTTTCCAGTTTCCCAATGTTTATAATAGTGAACATAAGTGTCTGGAAAAACTGGTTTTACTTTCTTTTCTATTTTCTCTATCCAACTTTTATTTTTTAGACTATTTCCTCCAAGTAAAATTATTGAAAATCTCTTGTCTGGATATTTTGCCTTTTCGTATTTTTTGATAATTCTTTCTACATAATCTGTCTCAGGAACATTTGGAAACTTATCAACTATCTCAAGAGGCATAAGATAACGATAATATTTATCACCTTCGTCAATAATAAGTCCCCACCCCCTACCAAAAACATTTACTTTCTTTCTAATTTGCAAAGCCCATTCATAAACCTTTTTAAGAGGAACTCTTTTTAATTTTCCAATTTGACCAACTGTTAAAAGTTTCATATCGTCAAATAGGCAGGCGTCGGACTTGGACCGCCACTTTAAGAAAGGCTCTTTTTCACCTGCCTATTTGCATTTTAATACAAATTCACAAGTATGCCAACCTAATCCACCTCTAAGGTGTCTAGACCTCTAAGGTGTCTAGATAATATGATATACTTCATTAGAGGCAAAAGACTCGCCTCTAGATAGCACTTTGACGTTGATTGGAAGGAGGTGATACCCAAGAGAAGATACTGTCTCTTTTTCCTGCATTGGGCAGGAACTGGCTAGGTTTTAAGTTGAGGTCGACAGCCTAGGGCTTAGTCGGAAGTTTTCGGGTTAACCGACCCTGTGACATTCTAACCAACTTGCTTGGTTAGGCCTGTCGAGTGTCCCGTAAGGAGGACTAATGGGACCACAAAAAGGCGGAGGTGAAGGTCGTACCGATTACATAGACGCTGGTGGGTACGTTCACGAAAGCCCGTCGGAAGCAATTTCGGCAAGCCTGGGATTCGAGTCGGTCTCCGGTACAGGAGCGGGTTGTAGCCAGAGCCCCGACAACGTTTCTGACGACGGCGACAGCGCTTCTGACAACGGCTCCAGCGACAGCGACGGCAACGACGAGTAGTCTCGCATGGGATGGAGAAAAGGTGGGTCGCCCAACCCCTCAAAGCGCAAGCTTACCTTTTCTCCTTTCTTCTTTTTGGGGTAAAATAAGCACAATAATGTCGCCAAAAATTCTACAATCAATTTATTTGAAATATCTCCCGCGCTATACATCCGAAGTAAAATCGTTTCAACCTGACAGGCTCCGAAGTTTGATTAAAAAGGCTGCAAAAGATGCTAGAGAAAACTACAAAAAATTATCCCAGCCCAAGGCATGCTCTATTGGCCTCTATACCGAAATCTGGGTCGGACAAGAAGTTCGAAAAGACTTAGCAGTTAAAACTCTCAAAAAAATTTCCGTCGACAATCCTCCGCCAGAATTCAAAGCACAAATAAATTACTTTGCTATCATGCCGCATGAACGGCACGGTGAGCTTAGAAAGAAATTATATGATTCACCAATAAACAAACGAGGAGATATTTGGGACAGCTTTAAACTTCCCTTGGATGAAATAGAAAAGCGATTTATACAAATGACAATCTCGCGTAATGAATTTGCAAAAAGAAAAGGTTATAGATCTTATATTGACATACTTTTAGACAGTCACAAAATACCCCAATCGGATTACAAGAAACTTATTGAGAAATCTGACAAGCTTATCGGATATTGCAACAGTCAACTACCCAAAATTGGCAAATTGCCAACTTGGTTTTATTCCAAATTTAATATACCTTGTTTTATGTGTCAATTGCCTGTGTTCCCGTTCAAGACATTGGATGAAACATTCAGCTACTGCGCCAAGAAACATAACGTCTTAGACAAATTCAAATACAAAATAAAGGTTAAGTTGGACGATGACTCGAGGATGCTCTATAGAAAGGAAACTGATAGTTTTGAAATAGCCATCAATAAAAATAACAATATTCGTCACCAATCAATTGAGCTTATACACGAACTTGCCCATGTAATAAATTATCTTCGTGATTTTAAAAAAGAAATTGACCCCCTTGTAGGAGGAGCACGCCTGCACGAAAAAGAAGCATTAGCTGTTGAGCTTTCTATATTAAAGGAACTATCACCAGAGTTGTTTTATACACACTTTACCGATGCTCTCCTTACTATTCGCCGAACCTTGTTTGAAATTGAACTCTATACTAACCCAAAACAAAATTTAAGCAAACTCTACGCCGAAACACTTAATCGTTGTTTTAAAAAAGCAAATCAAAAGGAAAACCCAACCTATTTACTCGACGAGCGTATTGTGTTGCGCCCTCTCTCCACCTTGCCTCACGCAGTTGCCTATGCAACGTATCTTGACAAAAAGATTTAATACATCTAGAGGATTATACCATTTTGGCTATTGTCTAGGCTAATCATGAAGTCGAATTTGACACAAAGTTATGCGATGACATAGAACTGTGTCAAGTGTTGGCGTGTTCGAGCGGCCACTCCCGAGGTGCAAACGTATTCCACCTCCCAGGTGGAAGATTCACAGGTGGAAGATTTTAACAAGTGGTCGTTAAGCTCTTTACGCTTGCAAGGTCTCACCTTGCGAGGCTAGTTCCTACTTGGTTTCTACTTCTCAAAAAGTGTTTGCACTCCGATGATATACTACATTAGAGGTAAATGCTTGCCTCTAGATAGCACCTTGACGTTAGCCGGAAGGAGGTGATACCCAAGAGAAGATACTGTCTCTTTTTCCTGCATTGGGCAGGAAGTGGTTGTGTTTGGTCTGAAAGCTCCAGTGGTTGGAGAGAAGTCGACAGTCTCGGGCTTAAGTTAGAGGCCTTGGGTTAACAACCCTGTTCAACCTAGACTCAAGGAGTTGGGAAATGTCTGACAGGGACAGTGATCGCTCCAGCGGTCGTGATCGTGATGGCGACCGTGACCGGGACCGGGACTCCGGCAGCCGGGACCGTGGTGGTGATCTTTACAGCTCCGACTTTGGCGATGATGTCAAGGGCGGTAACCTTGACCTAGACAAAGGCGGCAAAGGTAAGGATCATGCTAGTGTCTTTGGCGACGACCGCCATTTCTCTTGGGACATCGATACTAAGACTGGCGAGGTCTCAAGGGTACATGGTTGGGAGCATCGAGACAAGGACACCGGTCGCGAGCGTAGTCGCTGGTAACCAGGCTAACAACTGAATATGTGACTAAGGAGGGGGAGTACTCCATATGGAGATAAAGCGTATGGTCACTACGCAAGGACACAAGTCCTACCCCTCCACCTTTAAAGTATGAAGTCGCTAAATTCAACAATGTCAAAGTTTGATAGATATTTAAGTGAGACTGTGTTTTCTTCAAAAAACGAGCTGACACAAAAGCAAACAAGAGAGATACTTCTTAGGGCATTAAAAGACTTTTTCGAAGGCAAGCTCGCTTTAGAGGAACTGGCAAGTATTGCTACTGATATATATTACACTCTGAACAGTCCTTTCAGAATTACAACAGAGTGGGAACACAGTTTGGGTAATATTCTCGAGAATCTAACCGAAGTTGACTATTATAAAGAGGAAGGAAGAAAAGACAAATATGCTAGGGATATGCATGAGACTGTAATGAAAGAACTTGAGGAGTACTACGAAAAGAACAAATGGCGGATTGAGAAGAAAGAATAGTTGACACAGAGTTACGTTATCGCGTAAAACTATGTCAAGTGTTGGTGTGTTCGAGCGGCCACTCCCGAGGTGCCAACGTATTCCACCTCCCAGGTGGAATTGTAGCACATGCTTGACATGACGGAAGGCGACGGCGTAAAATAGAGCCGGGGAATAAGCGAAAGCAAAGGGAGTAGTACTTTAACACAAAAATCAGCGGCAACTAGGAGGAGCAAGTGCCTAGGGATAGCGGACCCGCTGAACCGGCTGACCTTTTAAGCGATGGCGGGTCAAGCTCGCGGGATAAAGGTGGCGGTATCACTCACGAAACGATCTACGATAGAGAGCGTGGTACCCACATCAGCTGGGATCACGACAAGGACGGCGACTACATCTCGGGTTCTGGTCACACTCGCGACGACCGAGCGAAGAGTACCATCTCGGACTGGGATCAAGGTCGTGATCGAGATCGGGATCGGGATAGAGGAAAGGACAAAGATTACAGGGGATAAAGGCAAAGGTTGGGGATGGTTCTAGACCTCTGAACAAATGAAAGCAGAAAGGGTTTCCCTTTAAAAACTACTCTTCCCTTTCTGCCCTACCTTTTGTTTTGTCTTCGTAGAACTCGAGTACGTCTTTGAGGAAACTTAGGAAAATAGTATCTAACTTTGGTCTTAAAACCCGTCTGACATAGAAATCCATCTCTTCTCCAGCAATTAAGATATCAAGGAATTCCTTACTGAAACTTTTCTCTTTTTCTATTGCGTTCCACCACAGCTTTCCTGCAACAAAACTTAAGTCGTCAAGAGATATGGCCTCGTCCATAAAATCTCGTACTGCTTTGAGGAATATTCCCTCAGTTTGTTTTTCATCTACGTCATCGATTGATACTACGCCAACCGAGTGGAGATACTCTGAAAGCCTTTGTTCTATAAACTCTGTCTTTCTCATTCGTTTTTCTGGGTGTTGATCCTCTTTCATTAGCCAATTATACCATTGTTAAGTCGAAGCTGGCAGTCCTTGTACAGTATCAGAGTTTCGTTGACGTTAGGTAAGTTGGACTGTGACTTGTTTGCAAGTATCCGGTCTCCAATTATTTGCTGCGGTGTTCTGCCCTTCATTCCATTATACCGGAGGTGCCAACGTATTTCACCTCCCAGGTGGAAAATCATTGCTTTTGTATGGCTTCTGGTTGGGTTATCAAAATTTTCCTTCTTGACAAAGAGTCTTGTAGTTTATGATATAGTGTAAGAGAAGGTCTAATTAAAGCTCTTTGAAAAGGAGGTGGGCGATGGCTGGCAATGTACAGGGGCTTTGTTTGTCTCGGCGGCGGTTGGGGTTACTGGCAATAGTTGGTTCTCCAATCTTTGTTGGTGCATGTGCGTGGGGTGACTCGCCGGAAAAAGCTGCGAAGGAGTGGCTTAGTGCTATCTTCAATTCCAGCTTGGCAGTTGATAAGAAGGTTGGTGAGCGGACTTGTAGAAGTCAGCAGGAAACAGTGTTATCAATTGTCAAGGTTGGTACATCTGGCTTAGTTGAGCGCTACACTGGTGGCAGAGTTAAGGTGGCGCAAGTAACCACAGTAAGCGTGGGCATCTACAGCTTCTTCTTTGAGACTCTTGCTGTCGTGGGTGATGTTGCCGAGGTACGTGCTCGCGGGACGTTTGGTTTTACTACGCGTAGTTCTTCGCAAACTATTGAGGTTGACGAGGTATGGCGGATGATCCGCGAAGGAGGGATATGGAAGTGGTGTGGACTAGCTTCGTCGGCCTCTAAGCTGCGTTGACTTGGCTGCGTAGTGGAAGGAGGAGCTGATGGGAGCTATGCTTTTGGCTGTCGGGATTATCCTCTTGGTTGTTGGGGGATACCAACTGATGTCCATTGGTTCCCAGTACCCGGCTTTTGCAACGCCTGCTCAGGTTCTAGGGGAAGTAGAGGTGCAGCTAAACCTATGGCGGATTGTTGCTCTGGGTGGGCTTGTTTCGATAGCCGTGGGGCTTGTCATGTTGCTCCGTCGGCCGTCCAAGCCCACTTCACTATCCTAGAGGAGGATGGTTGTCGTGACAAAGGAAGGTGCTACTGGTTGGCTGGTGGTTGGTGCCGTCCTTGCCTTGGTAGGTGTTCTGGTATTTCTGGCACAAGGGAGTACGGTGGGTGAGTGCCAAACGTTTCTAGGGCAGTTGGGTCGAGCTCTGAGTCCAGAGGTTCAGCAGCGCTGTGGTACAGCGAACCTTCTCCGGACTGTCGGCGGAGTTGTAGCTGTTGGTGGGGTTATTGTAGCTCTAGTTGGCATTGTGCGGCTGGCAGCTTCTAGTACGTCAGAGAAAACGTGATCGCCCGACTCGGTCTCTCATCTCTGAGGCCACTGTCGTTGATGGTAAATTCGCTAGTTGCGAATACTCAAAAACGATAGTGGCCTTTTCTTTTTGTAAATTTTATAGAACCTACTGCACTCTTACTAAAGGTGTCAAGCTATAATCCACCTCTAAGGTGTTTAAAAGGTGTCTGAACAATTAGGGCTTTTCTCCCTTGAAGATCCACTGTGCTGATGTATAAGTTGGTAGATTACCCCGGGGTGGTGAAGTATGCACACTGTATGCCAAATCAATTGTTCTAAAAGTAGACATTTGTGAGACTACTTCCTCTTGCGTAGCAAAGTGGTGGGTGATTCCAGCTTCGGGTCCATTTGCGAGAATGAAGGTGTTTGGTTCTATTTCTTTGCCATTTCCATAATCAGAGCATTCAGGAGCAGTGAACGTGACATAAACTAGTCCTCCGGAACACAGGGTTCTATGTATCTCGTGTATGCATTTTTGGATATTTGGTGTGGTGTTGTGAGTGATGACACTTCTACACACTATTGCGTCAAAGAAATTGTCTGGACATGGGATTTTGGTCATGTCTGCGAAGAATAAACTGGCTTTTAACCCCTCTCGTTGTAACCAATCCTGCGCGTATTTGAGACCATTATGGGAAATATCAGAGCCGAACACTTCAAATCCGTGTCTGGCTAATAAAATAACATGTCTGCCAATGCCACACCCTAGATCATAAACTCGCCTAACCCCTCTTGCCCTTAGCTCATCAGCGAGTACTAAGATTCTGGGGTCACATTTACTTTCTATCTGTATGAATTCAGGCCACCTAAATAGTTCATTCCATGCCGGCATCTTTATTTCTCCTTGTTTTCTATAAGGACTATACTCTGTTCTTAAGTAATTTATCAAGTTACTGCAGAATTACAGGCTTTGATTTCTCTAGGTTTTCTCTTATAATTTGTGGACACGAGTTATTACCTGGAAAGAGGAAAACTTAATAGATGAAAAAAGTTTATGTGGCAGATATATTGAGGAGGAAATGCGGAAACGTAGAGTTGCTTGGTTGGGTAAGTAGAATCCACAGACTTGGGAAGATTGTCTTCATTACTGTTGACGATTCAACGGGTAGTATACAAATAGTTATCAATAAAAATTCTGTTGATAAACAACTCTGGGACAAAGCTGGTAAGTTGGTGTTGGAAACCGCTGTCAAGGTAAAGGGCAAAATGGCAAATAATTCCCTTCACAAAAATAAAGAAATTCTAGCAGATGAACTGGAAATTGTAGGGTCATCAGACTTTTCCCTTTCTCCCTCGCCTAGAAGCGACATAGATATATTTGACCCTCGATTTGCAAAGTTATTACTTGATAAGCGTCACATATATATCAGAAACCCGAGGTATATATACATTTTAAAAGTTCGGCACATCATCATTGGCTTTATAAGACGTTGGTTTGACGGTGAGGGGTTTGTAGAAATTCAAGCGCCGATTCTGACACCAGTCAATTTATATGAGGACAAGTCTGCAATGCAGATTAAGATAGATAAGAGGCAGGTATTTCTCACCCAATGTGTTGGTTTTTATTTGGAAGCTGCTGTTCATGCACTAGAGAAGGTTTATAACATTGGTCCAAGTTTTAGAGCGGAGGAGACGCACTCCCCACGCCATCTTATGGAGTATTGGCACATAAAGTCGGAGGTAGCATTTGCTAACCTAGAGGATATAATAGACCTTGTAGAAAGATTAATTAAAGATTTAACAATAGAATTAGGAAAAAACCAATGTTTTAACACACCAATTTTGGGTACTAAATTTTGCCTTGACGGATGCAATATCCCCTTCCCTCGTATAAAGTACACGGAGGCTATAGATTATCTTCATGCAAAGGGTGTAAAAGTTGAATTTGGCAGAAGCCTGGGACCAAAAGGTGAAGTAGAGCTATCAAGGAAATTTAAAGACACACTATTTTGGATAACCGGCATGCCCCGAAAAGTTGAACCTTTCCCCTATGTAGTAGATTCTGCTGACAGCAGAGTGACACGAACAGCTGATCTTATTGCAAGTAGAGGTTTTGGTGAACTGCTGGGTGTCGCTGAGAAGATCTCAGATATTAATAGTCTTAAAGGGAGGATGAGGGAAAAGGGTAAGCTGAATGATCTTCGATACAAATGGGTAGAAGAGGTGCACCAATTGGGTTGTGTACCTCATGCCGCAATGGGGATGGGGGTTGAAAGATTAGTCAGATGGATATTGGGCATTCCCCATGTCAAAGACACAATACCGTTTCCACGCCTTTTTAGGAGGAGAGTTTATCCTTAGGGGAAAAGTCTGTTGGGGCCTCGATAGAGAAAGGTGGCTTCCCTCACATTTTTTAGTCCAAGCATTTGCATTAGCATCCTGGTTAGTCCAAAGCCATACCCGCCATGCGGTGGCGTCCCATACTTAAATATGTCTAAATAAAATTTCATTGAATCCAACCTGGCTCCTTTTTCCGTAGCTTGGCTTACTAAGACTTCATGCCTGTGTTCCCTTTGTGCACCAGTAGTTATCTCGAGGCCTTTCCAGAGCAGATCAAAACTTCTGGTTAATTTTGGATTGTCCGGATAACGCATGTGGTAAAACGGCCTTAGATTTATCGGCCAGTCAACCACAAAGACAAATTCATGGCCGTAGTTCCTTTTTGCATACGCTCCGAGAAGCTTTTCTCCTTGTGGATCTAAATCACCTGGTTTGGTGTCAGGGGGAGGAGTATGACCAAGTTCGTCTTTCAAAATCCTTTGTGCATCCTCCATAGACAACCTAGGAAAAGGTATGGAAGGTACGACAATCTCAGTGTTATAGTACTTTCTTATCTGGTCGCCATGCACACCTACGACTCTTTCAAACACAAACTTTAACCATCTTTCCTCGAATGCCATTACATCGTGGTGTGAATTTATCCATGCGATTTCAACATCAACACTTGTAAACTCAGTGTCATGTCTTGATGTGAACGACGGATTTGCCCTAAACACTGGTCCTATTTCAAAAACGCGGTTGAAACCTGAACCTATTGCATATTGCTTATAGAATTGTGGAGATTGTGCTAGATATGCTCTTTTCCCAAAGTAATCTTTGAGCTCGAATAATTCGGCTCCTGACTCACTGGGAACTCCCATAATCTTAGGGGAATGTATTTCAATAAAACCATCTCTACTCCAGAATTCGCGCATCGCATGTTCAGCTGTAGTCTGTAATTGAAAAATTAAGTGGTTTTCTGGCCTTCTTAAATCTAGAAATCTCCAATCTAATCTGTTTTGTAAGCTAGAAGGTCGTTCTTTCGTGCTTATAGGTAAGGCTGGATCAGACGAAGCTTCGACTTGAATATCTTCTGGTATGATTTCTAGTCCACCAACCTTAACTACATCGTTTTTAACCACTTTCCCCCTGAGTCTTACTGCAGATTCAACTGTTAAACTGGAAGCCAACTTGCCTAAGTCTTTCTTCTCCTGGCTGTCTATTGTTACTTGCACCATCCCTGTATCATCACGCACCAGAATAAACTTCATTCTTTTCTGACTTCTTATGGTGTCTATCCACCCTACTACTCGTACTTCATTACCGATGTGCTGGGACAGAGCTTCTATTGGCACTACACCTAATATTTCTTCTTCTGTCACTCTTGCTAGATGTTCTTTCATTGTCGGCCTTGACTATCGAGCGTATGTCTTATGAAAATTACGACACCTAACGCTTCTTGCAACTGCCCTAAATTTGCTTCTTTGCCTTCGAAATCTTTTACTTCCCCGTTTGGAAGAACTTCGTACATACTCCATTCGTCTTTTTGTTCGACAAAACGGGCTCTAATTTGAGTGGCCACAACTCCTTGTGAAAATTTTTCGATAGCCCTTACTTCTATATCGTTAAAAGCTAATACCCATCTAGTACTATAGTGTGCGTCACACTCGTTACTATTTATAACCTCGCTGTTTACAACTGTCTGGGGAGACCCTGTAGCGAAATCGCGGACTTTATTAAGACGTACAAGTCTTTGTGTCTCGTGTTTCAAAGTTGAATAGGTATCCCTTTTAATTGCCTCTTGTGCAACTCGACTGATGGTATCTTGTAAAGTTTCTTTGGGGCTTGACATTGAAGTAATGGCATTATAAGTCTTTGGAAATAAGGTGTCAAGCTTCCGATATTGACATTTCTATCTGTTAAACGCTAGTATGGATATATGAGGAATGGGTTGGTTTTTGTTGCTAGTGCTTCGACAGTTGTTGTTGTTCTTTTGAGTTTCTTATTTCTTAATTACTTCAACGTGCTTTCGCTTTCCCAAATGTTCCCGAAGCAGTTTGGCTGGTTGCCACAAAGAACTAGCCTTGTTGAAAAGTCGAGAGCTGGCCAGAGAGCCGTCTCGCAAACAGTGCATCTTAAAGCAAGTTCACTTTTTACAGGGCAAACAGCAACAATTGAGGGGAAGATTAGGGAGGTAAGAGGAAACACTTTAGTGGTCGAGGGTAAGAGTGGCCTGGTTGATGAGTTCCCTTTATCTTCAAACTTTACGGTATATACTTATTCTCCTGGGTCTACTGAGCCAAGCACCTCACGTGATCCTAAGTCAATTGATTTGGCTAAAAATTGGGTGATAGCTCTACAGGTTGAGGGGAACGAGTACAAGATTGTTTCTGCCTCCCATGTTCCTGCTGTTAGTAATCCTTGACGAGACGAGGCCAAATATGATATCATAGGCGTTATACAAGTCAAATAGCTTCTATTGTTTGGCTTAAATATCAGGGCAGAAAAATATATGTTAGGGAGAGAATTTCAGTTAACTCGCAGGGACCTTCTTCGTGGTACTTCTGCTGCCTTAGGGCTTGCAGCCACAGGTCGGCTTTCTTCCGAAGCATCTGCCCAAAGTTTGCCTCCAAGCGCTATAAACATTGAAAAAGATCCCACTAAAATTGCCGAGATTACAAGATCATTGATTGCTAAAATTAATCGGATGTTTAGCGATTCTGATACGAGGGTTAATGCCACAGGTTATAGAATAAGCGAGGGGTGGCATGGACAAGACAATTTTAAATACATTGCTTTTCAGAGAGTAATCTTCCAAGAAGAACCAAGTGGAAGAGTTAATTTCTGGAACACGTTGGACAACATGTCTGAATTTGGTTTGGACCCAAAACTTGATAGCGGAGAACTTGGCGTTACCATTCCTCCGATGCAGAGGTTCAACGACAGAAGCACTGATTTAGAAGGAATTTTTGAAGAAAGAGTTAATGTTCTTAATATGCCTAAAGCAATGGCTGATTACGTGAGAGAGATAAGAAGAATAGCTGAGACAGGAGTGTTTACTGCTTTCAAGGACTATGGCCCTTACAAAGTAGGCAGGTATCAAAGGGGTGCGGTTATGGAATGGACTGATGGTTCGCAAAAGGGTCTTGTCCAGGGTATATTGGCAGGAGATGCTGCAAACGCAGCAGGACTTATTCCTAAGGAAGTACAGCTTGATACACCTGACCTTGGAAGTGGTGGAGGAGGAAGAGAAATATCTAAGAACAGAGATTTTGAGGACAGATATGTAAGTCCGTCAGGCAATTCGGAGATAGTAAATCCTGCTTCTGGAGCTATTGGTTGGAAAAGTTCTGTAGAAGGTATGGCAAGAGGCGAAGAGATTACTCAAGCTTTTGGATTAAAAGGATTTAAAATCATTGAGGTGCCTGGTGTGTCTATTGTTAGTGAACGTAGTCGAATAGTTAGTGCCTGCTTAGACTCTTCTTTCCCCAGATGCAGCTCACCAGTATTTATGACCTGGCTTCCTAGTGTTGAAAACGGGTATCTAGTAATTAGATATGATATCCTTGATCCAAACAGGGTATTCTTGCCTGGTGAACTTGATAAATTGGTGGATATAACTTTTAATATGGTGAATGCCACATTAATGGAATTGGGACAAGACCTTAATAGTTCCCAAGCAATAGCTCTGAGAAGGTCTCTAGCTGGAGAAACCAATATTAGAATTGTAGGGCCTGTTATAACTTCCTAAAATCTGTTAATATTTTAAACAGATGATAAAGTTGCCGGTTTCTTGTAAAATTAGCTTTACTTTTGCAATATTATTCTTTATTCTTGCTTCTTTTCCCTCGATAGCCAAGGCTTCTAATCACAGGTGTGGAGATTACAACGTAACACAACAATGCGCATTTGTAGAATCACTTCCTGTAACATACCCCAGTGGTTGTAGCGGAGCCAGAGATTTGTATAACTGTAATGGCTTAACTTGTGCTATTGAATCTGCTCCCAGTTGTAGCGTTGTACAGCGTGTTTGTGAATATAATAGCGACAGATATAACTGTGGAGAAGCTTTCGCCGATCCCAGCTACTGCAAAACAGTTCTTCAAGGCGGTGATGGGGTAGGAGGATATGGCTCAATAAATACGTGGCCACCCAATCGCAATAGTCAAAACGCCTATTGCGGTAAGTACAAAGACTCTGATCCTCGTGACCCGCGTCCTTATTGTGATGATTGGTGGAACGCTTGTTTAGCAAGCTGCGAAGGAGCTACTTCAGACACTAATTATGCATGTCCAGGAGTTCAACAGTGTGACCAGTCTCACGTTTGTGTTACTCAAGCACCACAAACCACTTTGTTGGTTAATAGCCAGTCTTCGGTCACTATTACAGAAGGCAATAGCGCAACTCTTGCCTGGTCTTCAGTTCGAGCCGAAACGTGTACGGCGTCGGGGGCATGGAGTGGCGGTAAAGTACATCAAGGCAGTGAGTCTACAGGTGATTTATCAGTCAGACAGGGGGACGGAAATCAGTCTACTTATACTTATACGTTGACTTGCTCGAACACAGCCGGAAGTGGAAATAGCCCTGTGAGTGTTACAGTTATTGTTACGCGGGCAGCCACTCCCAACACCCCAACTCCCACTACTCCAGTTATAACAAACACACCTACTCCTACTGCCACCACTGCTCCACCTTGGACTTGTGATGTTTGGTCCACAGAGGGAGACAGAAATGCTGCGGGGGGGGCGTGCAATGCAAATGAGTATTGCGTTGAACTTGGTGGAACTTACAATGATCCGAATAATGCAATAAGGTGGCCTGTGCAGCAGAATTGGACTTGGGGGTCAAACCTAACACCCGCGAGAACTTTTAAGAGTTTCCCCTACAACAGCAGTACTTTGGTTAATATGACTGCGGTTGATAATAGCGGTTCAGGCACTTCTCAAGCTTGCACTCCCAAAACTGTGAATGTAGGTCCTCAGAGTAATCCCGGAGGAACAACACCTACTCCTAATCGTGGGGGTGGAAGGGCAACACCCACTCCAACGACCGGGCAACCTTTGTCAGGTACTGGAGCAATAAGGTTTTTTAACTCTAATTGTATTACCCCCTATACTGGCCCAAGTACTTTGCGCGTTCTAACACATGCTCAGTTTGGTGATGGATCATGGGAAAACGGGAACGGGCATAACAGCTTGTTTTACCCCTCTGTTACTCATAGTAGCGCTCAGGATACAGGTATTTGTGACAGGCGGGAGTGGCATTATTATTATGATCCTGGTTATCAGATTAGTAGCGATGGCACTTTTGCCGGCTGTCCTGCTCAAAATATGGATGGTACCGGGGAATGGGTGTGTACTGGGCAGCCAGATTGTGGTTACAATGCGTACGGAGACTGGGAATGCCAGCAGTGTCCAGGCTACAGGGATGGTGAAGGCAATGACGTTTGCAAAGAAGATACTGATTCGGAAGAAAGATTTCCCCGTTGCTTTTCCGCTTTTTCCAGTCCTGCAACAATAACTTCTGCTAACCCAACTCTTAGTGTGCACAGCGAACGCAGTATGCAAAGAACTTTTAGTGTCGGAGCCCCAACAGGTGTGAGGATTAAGGTTATTAGGGTTTGTACTGGGGATGGGTGTAATTGGTCCAGGGTTGGTGATCCTTCTGTTTCTCCTAATGGAGGTGGTGGTGCTAGTGTTGTTAAAGACTTTGGTACGAGCAGCGCCGGGCCCACTAATTACTTCGCAAGTCCCATGGAAGGAGCCGATGGTAATACAAGCTCATATGTGTATGATGTTTGTGTTGAAGATGGTACTGGTGGGGTTACTGTTGGCGGTAATGTGTTTACTGATTATGGTTGTGATGGGAGGAAAGATGCTGTTGATACGAATTATGGAGGCGCGAGGATAAGGATTACCGGGGGAAGTACGGACGAGATAAAGACAACCGATAGCTCGGGCAATTATACTTCCTCTGCGCTTGTGAAGGGGCAAAACTATACTGCAGATGTTGAGGTGCCTTCGGGCCACCGAGCGTCTACAACAGACCCGTTAGTCTACAATAATCTTAATAGTAATATTACTAATGCTAACTTTGGGTTTTGTCCTACTGCATCTTCTTGGTTTCAAACTAAAGATTCGGATTTGCTCTCTTCCGGGAATATGAATTCAAGCATTCCTAGGCAGTGTGTACAGCAGTTGGATTCTTGTTCGCCGTATCTTTCTTTAAATGGGGATGGGGGGTATCCTGGGGTACCTGTTTATAATGGTACTTTGAGTTTAGGTTGGGGGACGGTTTCAGCAAATACTTCGTCAACCGGTTGGAATGCGAATACGCGATATACAGGTCGAGCATATACTTATGCGTCGTTTGCTGCAAAGATGCCAACGAGCGGGGTAACAACGACCCCCGATACTATTGATAGTGATGGTTACTTTAGCTTAAGCGGGACTCCTGACAGTAATGGGTATAAGTGGTTTAAGGCTACTGGCAACTTAACGATAAATGGGGAGGGCAATATTAACAATCAGAAAGTGATTTTGTTTGTGCCTGGGAATTTGACAATTAACAATAGAGTGAGGCTTAGGAAAGGGGAAGGGTTTTTTGCGGTGTTTGTTGGGGGAGAGATATCAATAAGTCCGGAGGTAATCTACCAATCTCAACCTGCGCCAAAGAGTAATTCGCAACCCGGGCTTGAGGGGATGTTCTTTGCTGATGGGAATATAAGGACTGGTACAAGAAGTACTGCAACACCTGTTAATGATGATCAGCTTTTTGTACGAGGCGCTTTGGTAAGCAAGAGTGGCATTCTTCTTCAAAGAGATTTGGATCCGGCAAGAAGTGGTACGGGAAATAATACTACGCCTTCGGAGTTTGTCGAGTATGCTCCGGATTTAGTCTTCAATTTTCCCACAGCTTTGAGTCGGGAGGGGGTGGTTTGGGAAGAGGTTGCACCGTAGGGTAAAAACTTAAACATCGGTGATATAATAATCTAGAGAATTAGATCTGAACATGTATAAGTCATTGCTGGTTGTCAAACTTGGTGGAAGTGTAATAACCGACAAAGAAAGTTTTGTGCCAAGACCTAGGTTAAAGATTGTTGGGCAATTAACCAAAGACATAGCAACAATCTACAAGAAGAAAAGACATAAGATCATACTAGTTCATGGCGCAGGATCGTTTGGTCACCCGATTGTAAAGAAGTATGGTCTTCACAAGGGAATGAACAGTGAGGCACAAAAGTTAGCCTACAGTCAAACGCTTCAGAACATGATTGAGCTAAACAGTATTGTGATACAAAACTTAATCAAACTTGGAGTTCCGGCCGTAAGTTTACCACCCCATGCTTTTACTATTCACACTAAAAGTAGGCTCACAAAGCTAGACTCTAAAATAATAGAAATATATCTAAAAAACGGCCAAGTACCTGTTTTGTTCGGAGATGCAGTTTTAGATGAAGAATGGGGTTGCTCCATTCTTTCAGGCGATACTATTGTTTCTTATTTTGCCAGGAGGCTTAAAGCAAAAAAAGTGGTATTTCTGTCTGATGTGGACGGAATATTTAACAATGATCCCAAAACTAACCCCAACGCAAAACTTATCCCGTTAATAAACAATAAGAACTTGCCAAGTGTGCTAGAAAGTTTGCGGGCAAACAGCAGTAGGAGTGAAAGGGCAGATGTAACCGGCGAGGTGTATGGCAAGATATTGTCAATTAAGAAAGATCTAAAGGGTATTGAGACTGTTATAGCCAACGGGCTTGGCTTGAACAGCTTAACCGATGCTTTGCAAAATAGAGGAAGGTTAACAAGGTTTTACTTTGGTTAGTTCAACTACTTGTAGTTGTAGATGATAGAGGCTCGGTTGCTTTCAAGGAGTCTAAGGAGAGGGGTACCAACTTGTTGGTAGGTGAGATTAGGTTCTCAAAGCTACCATCAATGATGCATCCTTCGAGAATCTTTTTTACGCCAGGTCTGAGAGGGTACTCCAGAAGTTCTTGTGGTTTTCGCCATCCCACTGCGACTACTTCACCGTCGCCAGATGTACCGATGAGGCTGTTTGGTTCTCCAGTGTAGTGCAAAATCACCACGCGTGCCAAAACACCCGGTCCAAAAACACTCTCTCCGAGAAAACATTTATCAGGATTTACTGCAAGGTGTCCATTGGCCAGAACTTCTGGGCCAAGTTCTTCTTGAATTCCACGGATTACATTGCTTGCCCAATCCTCGCCCCGTTCTGCAGTTTCACAAACAACACTAAAATTCCCAATTTGCCCTCCGTCAGTGTCGTGAACTCTATTTTCCTGTACCAGAAGCATTTCTCCTTGGTTGTTTACGATGAATAAGACTGCCCCGATCTTTCTATAGTGTTTTTCAAGTTCGCTACTTCTGCTGAGCTTTCTCTCTACCATAGTGTTGGCGCTGTTTAGAACAAAAGGTGCAGCGTTGTGATAGTATACTATTAGTTCCTGCTTTGATACAAATGACGCCTGAAGGAAGAACATCGCCCGAGTCCGAACGTTGGGTAGTTCCCAGACACCTTGTTATTATCCCCGACGGAAATGGTAGGTGGGCTCAAAAACACAACCTTCCCATAATTGAGGGCCATTTACGAGGAGCACGGAATATGCTTTCTTTCGCCGATAGAATAGACCAGCTTGGTATAGAAGTTTGTACGTTTTGGGGCTTTTCTACAGAAAACTGGACAAGGTCGAAGGAGGAGGTTGATGGGATATTTGCTGTTACACAAAATATGCTTGAGGAAAATTTGGGGGAGTGGGTAGCAAGAGGTAGGAGATTTATGCATGTTGGTAGAAGAGATAGGTTGCCACCTGAACTTCTAGGGACTATAAAGAGATTTGAGCAAGCAACAGCTCATAACCGAGGAAAGACCTTTGTTCTGGCTTTTGACTATGGCGGTAGGGATGAGATCGTCCGGGCAATAAGTAAAATAGGTGGACGGCCAGTAGGGGAGGAAGAGTTTGAAAACCTTCTCGATACGGCGGGCCTGCCGAGGCCGGATCTTATCATAAGGACCTCGGGGGAAATGCGAACATCGGGGATTTATCCATATCAAGCAGTTTATGCAGAGTTTGTTTCCTCACAGGTTTTGTTCCCTGATTTTGATTTTAAAGAACTTGACTATTGCCTGCGTGAATTTGGAAGAAGGAAACGTCGATTCGGCGCTAGATTAGAAACTAGAACTGAACAACCATTTGGATGGTTGGGATTGCAAGAAGCGACGTTTAAAAACTTCCTAGAAGCTGTTTTGCCGAAAATTAACAATGCAACACAGTTATTTTTAGGTAACTGGAGGCATGGGAGATTTTACCGCTCCTTGGGATTGCAAGAGGATGTGGATATGTATAAAGATTTGCTTGTAGGCGGTAAGAAATTAAGAGCGGCTCTTGTTGTGTTTGGGTTTGAGAATGCAGGAGGAGAACCAGAGTTTCGCGATGGAGTTCTTACAGCGGCCGTAGGGTATGAAGTGATCCATAATGCTTTCTTGATTCACGACGATATAATGGACGCTTCACCTATAAGACGAGGGCAACCGAGTGTTCACGAAAGATACCGCACAAGGCACGAGCAGGGTGGTGGTATGATAAACCACTCCCAATATGGACAAGCGATCGCGCTCAACACAGGCAGTCTTGGTCCTCTTAGGGCTCAAGAAGTGTTGTGGAGTATTCAGAATAAACAAGATAGGATTGTAGAGGCGCAAAAGTTTGTTCGTTCTGTTATAGAAATCACGTTACTTGGCCAAAGGCGGGATATGACTGAGATTTCTCTTGGTAGTCTAACGGCACGGCAGGTGTTTGAGATTTGTCACCAAAAAACGGCAGTTTACTCGGTTGTTGGACCTTTTGCATTGGGAGCAATTCTTGCCGGTGCTTCACGAAAAGAGGTTGGTCTCATTAATAGTTTTGGTGTTAATCTTGGGATTTCTTTCCAGATGATAGATGATCATCTTGGTCTTTTTGGCTCTGAAGATATAATAGGTAAGCCAGTCGGGTCGGATTTGACTGAAGCGAAGAAAACTTTACACTTTGTTAACGCTTGGGAGCGAGCAGACAATGAGCAAAGGAGATTTTTAGAGAACGTTTGGGGTAATCAAAATGTTACACTTGAGGATATAGATCATGTTAAGCAGTTAGTAGAAGATTTGGGAGTGAGGAAAGAGGTGTTGGATACAGCGAGAAGGCTTGCCAATAAAGCTAGATGTCTGGTTCCTAAAATATCCACTAGCCTAACTGCCGCAGCAATTTTGGACGAACTGATAACGTTTGTTACCGAAAGGGAGTTTTAGATCCAGATCGAACGGAATGGGGCAGCAAACACCTACTGAGTATGTCGAATATGCTCCTGATTTAGTCTTCAATTTTCCCACAGCGCTTTCTCGGGAGGGGTTGGTTTGGGAAGAGGTTGCACCTTGAGGCACGACTTGCATTTTGATGTCATGATGTTACAATGGGCGAAAGCAAACCTGCCCCGTTGAACTTCAATTATGGCCCTAGTTAAGCCTGATACATCTCGTTTAGCAAGAATAAGAGTTGTTGCGATTGGTGGTGGGGGAGGAAACTCGATTGCTCATATGATCGAGGAGACGAGAATTGATGGAGTTGAATTTATTACGGTTAATACAGACGCCCAGGTACTTCTTAATAATCCCGCGGATACAAAGCTTCAGATTGGGGAGAAATTAACTCGTGGTTTAGGTTCCGGTGGCGATCCCGGTATGGGGGAGCAGGCTGCTGAGGAGTCTCGGGAAAGGGTAAAGGACCTTCTTTTGGATTCGGATATGGTTTTTTTGACGGCTGGGATGGGGGGTGGGACGGGAACCGGCGCAACCCCGGTTATTGCACAAATCGCAAAAGAATGTGGTGCTTTGACGGTTGCTATTGTTACGAAACCTTTTGCTTTCGAGGGAACTCGGAGGATGGTTGTTGCTGAGGAAGGGATAGAGAAGTTGAATGGGAATGTTGATGCTTTGATTGTTATTCCGAACCAGAGGCTGATGGATGTTATAGATAGGAGGACAACTCTTGCTGATGCGTTTAAGGTTGTTGATTCTGTGCTTTCGCAAGGTGTACAAGGAATTTCTGAGATTATTACGACACCTGGTCTTATTAACGTTGACTTTGCTGATGTCAGGGCAATTATGAAGGATGCCGGGTCTGCGCTTTTGGGAATAGGAACGGGGGTTGGCGAGAACAGGGCGCAGATGGCGGCACGGGCCGCGATTTCTTCTCCGCTTCTTGAGGTTTCTATAGAGGGGGCAAAGGGGGTTCTTTTTAATATTGCCGGTGGTCCGGATATTACGATGTCTGAGGTTGATGAGGCAGCAAGGATTATTTCGGAGAATGCTGATGCTGATGCAAATATAATTTTTGGAGCGACTGTTAATCCTAAGCTTTCGGATCAGATAAGAATTACAGTTGTTGCAACTGGGTTTGATGAGATGCGGGCGAGACTGGGGCGTATGGTTAATCCTGTAAAGCCAGCTCCTGTTCAACCGGAGGGTCTTATTAGCCAGCTTCCTGAGACGCGACCTGAGATTAGTCGTCCGATTATTCGGGAAGATAATGAGAAAGATGAGTGGGGTGAGAAGTTTGAGATTCCAGCATTTCTCCGGAAGGGGAAGTCGTAGTTTACAAAATAAATTTTTAAGGGGACGCCTTGCAACCGTACTGAACTAGTCGTCTTCAATAATTAGGTTGCTAGTTATCTGAGGAATTTCTTCCAATGCCATAAATTGTATGTAGGACTTATGCTGTGTTTTGGGAAAGAAATTCAGAATTTCCTCTGGATGGATCCACGTGGTGTTGCGTAGTCCGCAATATTCGGGGTAGGAGCTTGGTTGGTTTTGCAAGGCGTCCCCTTGCAGGATTAAGGCTTGTTTGTGAATATACCGTGACAGATGCAGAAGCTGTTCATCAGTTTTAACAAGAACGGCTTTATAGACATCTTGGTATAATGGTCCGACTCTCTTATACTTGGAATTAAAGTACATGGTATAGCGGGTTCCTAATGAGTTCATAAAGGGGTCAATTGCACTTTGGTTATTTTGTTTGATAAGAATGTGAAAGTGGTTGGGCATGAGGCAATATGCAACGAGGATAATGTCTGTTGCGAAGTTGTTAAGCCGAAGTAGCTTTCTGATTCGATCTTTCTCATAAGGTGAGGTTGATTGATTTCCTAATTGCTCCATAAGTAGGTCTTTGTTAGCAGGTAGCAAGTATGTTTTTAGATAGGATAGGAATACGCCGTAGTCCTGTTGATCCTGAAAGATAAGCCTTTTCTCTACCCCGCGGTTGTAGATATGGTAGTATCCGGTTGTTACATACTCCTTAACACTGTTTTTGGAGGGCATACCTTAGGTTAATGGTATTGATTTGGTTTTGCAAGGTGTGCAAGGCGTCCCCTTGCAGGGGTGGGTTGGGTAATGCAAATTATGGGGGAATGGGTATATAATTGGGAAATATGGCTTCGGGAAAATTTAAATCCATCGACAAAGCTCAGGACCGAAATAAATTTCGGCCTGTTGATACTAAGGTTGATTTTGTGGCGTTGGAGAGGGAATTGTTAAAGTTTTGGTATGATGCGCAGATTGTTGACAAGTACTTGACTAAGAATAGTGCTTCAGAAAAAAAATTCTCTTTTCTTGATGGCCCAATTACAGCTAATAACCCGATGGGGGTTCATCATGCCTGGGGTAGGACATACAAAGATTTGTTCCAGCGGTTTAAGAATATGCAGGGTTACAAACAGCGTTTTCAGAATGGGTTTGATGAACAAGGTTTGTGGGTTGAGGTTGAGGTGGAGAAAGAACTAGGGCTTAAAAGTAAAAAAGATATTGAAAATTTAGTGCCTAAGGATAAGTTTGCCTCTTTGGAAAAGTTTGTAAACTTGTGCAAGGAAAGGGTCAAAAAGTATTCTCTAGTTCAAACAGAACAGTCTAAACGTCTTGGTTATTTCATGGATTGGGATAATTCTTACCATACATCTTCAGATGAAAACAATTACTGGATTTGGCATTTTTTAAAAACTGTCCACGATAAAGGGTGGTTGTATAAAGGAAGAGACTCTGTGCCATGGTGCCCTCGTTGTGGTACAGCTATTTCACAACATGAGATTTTAACTGAGGAGTATAAGGAAGTAACACACCAATCGGTTTTTGTAGAATATCCAGTATCCGGACAGGAAAACACTTATCTTCTTGTTTGGACAACTACTCCGTGGACACTACCGGCTAATGTGGCTGTTGCAGTTGATCCGAATTTGGATTATGTGCAAGTTGAAAAAGAAGGGAAGGTGTATGTTGTTGCTAAGGGTGCGGTGGGGAGGGTGTTTGGGGATCTGCCAGCCGGCGGAAAGGTGATTAGGGAATGCAAGGGAATTGATCTAGTTGGTTGGGTGTACGAGGGTCCTTTTGATAATTTGCCTCGTGTCAGGAAATCTTTAGGAGAATATAAACACGAAGCTGTTGCTACGGATCCTCTTATTTTGCCTATTAGCGATGAGGAAGGAACCGGTCTTGTGCATATTGCGCCTGGTGCAGGCTCTGAGGACTTTCAGCTGTGTAAAAAGCTTGATCTACCTGTAATTGATATTATAGATGAAGGCGCGGTTTTATTAGGAGAGTTGGGGGAGTTGGGGGAGTTGGGAGTAAAGGAGGTAATTCAACCGATTGTTTCTTACCTTGAGGAAGGTGGTTATTTGTATAAGGTTCAGGGGTATGTTCACCGATATCCGACATGTTGGAGATGTAAATCGGAGCTGGTTTGGAGGGTAGTTGACGAGTGGTACATAGCGATGGACAGGCCATCGAAATCAAAAGTCAAAAGGGAAACTTTTAGGGAGCAGATGATAGAGGTTGCGAAGAAAATAAATTGGTTGCCGAAATGGGGGTTGGACAGAGAATTAGATTGGTTAAAGAATATGCACGATTGGCTAATATCTAAGAAAAGATATTGGGGATTGGCTCTGCCAATTTGGGAATGCCGCAAATGTGGTAATTTCGAGGTGATTGGGGGTAAAGATGAACTGAGAGAAAAAGTAGTAGAAGGTTGGGATGAATTCGAGGGACATTCTCCACACAAACCTTGGATTGACCAACTGAAAATAAAGTGCTCTAAATGTAATGAGGTAACATCACGTATTCCTGATGTTGGGAACCCTTGGTTGGATGCCGGGATAGTACCATTTTCCACAATGCCTGCGGATTGGTTCCCTGCGGATTTTATAACCGAAAGCTTCCCTGGACAATTTAAGAACTGGTTTTATGCTTTGATTGCCATGTCCACGGTCCTAAAAAGAACAAATCCTTTTAAGAGTTTATTGGGGCATGCTTTAGTGGTAGATGAAAAGGGAGAGCCAATGCACAAGAGTTCTAAAAACTTTATACCTTTTGATGAGGGAGTAGAAAAAATGGGGGCAGATGTTATGCGCTGGATTTACTCCTCACAGGATCCTTGTGCCAATGTTCCTTTAACGTACGGTATGGGGGAAGAGAAGAAGAGAAGGTTCTTTTTGATGCTTTGGAATGTTTATAACTTTTTTGTGACTTATGCAAACCTTGATGGGTGGGGGGAGGGGAATAGTTCAAAGGATATTAAATCGCAGAATATTTTGGATAGGTGGGTTATTTCTCGGTTATATGGGACGGTAGATGAGGTAACAAAGTCTTTGGAGAATTATGATGCCAGGACTGCTGTAAATTGTATTGAGGAGTTTGTTCAGGATTTGTCTTTGTGGTATGTGCGGCGTTCTAGGGACAGAGTAGGTGTTACTGCAGAAGACTCAGCGGACAAACAATCTTTTTACCTTACGCTTTGGAGTGTTTTGACAACCCTCTCGAGGCTTCTTGCTCCTTTTGTTCCTTTTGCATCTGAGGAGATTTACAAGAACTTAACAAGAGGAGATTCTGTTCATCTTGCCTCTTGGCCTTTAGGTAACGCGGAATTGCGAGATGAGACGTTGGAAAAAAATATGACTCTTGTTAGGAAGATTGTAGAGAGAGGGCATGCGGTGAGAAAGGAGGCAAGCGTTCCGGTACGGCAACCGCTAGCAAGTGCAAAGTGCAAAGTGAAAAGTGAAAAGTTAAATGAGGAAGTACTTCAGTTGATTAAAGATGAGCTAAATGTAAAAGATGTTGAGTGGGAGGTGCAGAATGACTTAAAAGATCCGGAAGTTGAACTTGATACAACAATAACCCCTGAACTTGAAGAGGAGGGAAAAGCCAGAGAATTAGCAAGACAGATTCAGGAGGAGAGAAAAAAGCTTGATGTTCCATTGGACGAGAAGGTGAATGTTGTTGCTCCTTGGTTGCCCGAAAGGTCGGAGGTTTTAGAGTGGCTGAAACGTAGGACTTTGGTGCAACAGTGTTCGACAGGTGATAAACTGCTGGTGGAGAGGGTAGATGAGGGTTGATCCTTGGATTTTTTTGCCAGCAGTTTTTTTATCCGTTATCGGGATTTTGATTTTATCGAGTGTTTCACAGGACTCTTTCCCCAATCATTTTTTCTATCTGGGTGCAGCTTTTATTGTTTTTGTTTTGTTTGCCAATACAGACATTAAGATACTAAGGCAATTTTCGCCGGTTTTTTATTTTGTTTCAATCCTCTTTTTGCTTTTAACGCTAATATTTGCGGGTAACGTAAGAGGTTCAAGTCGGTGGCTGGCGCTTGGTGGTTTTATGTTTCAACCTTCTGAGTTGGTAAAGCCCTTCTTGGTTTTGTTTTTTGCGCATATTGTGGCAAGGGGGAGAAAACTTAAGTTTCTTTGGGTTTCTTTATTGTTTTTACCCCCTTGGTTGTTGGTTTTTCTACAACCTGATTTTGGGAGCAGTATGGTTTTGTTGAGTGGTTTTTTGGGTGTTGTTTTTTTAGGTGGTATACCTTTGCGGTTGGCAGGTTGCGCTTTTGGTGTGTTAGTCGTAGGAGCGCCTATTTTTTGGAAGTTTTTAGAGGAGTATCAAAAACATCGTATATTTTCGTTTCTTTCTCCTGGTAGCGATCCTTTAGGTACTGGCTATAATTCTATCCAGTCGGTTATAGCAGTAGGGAGCGGAGGTTTGTTGGGTCGTGGGTTGGGGCAGGGGACCCAGTCACAGCTTGCTTTTTTGCCGGAACGTCATACTGATTTTATCTTTGCTGCTATGTCTGAAGATCTGGGTTTTATAGCGAGTGTTGCAGTTATTTTTGGCTTTGGTGTTATTTTGTTTCGTATTGTGAGTTTGATGAAGAATGATACTGAGATTTTTTCTCAAGCGCTTTTAGCTGGCATATTTTCTGTGCTGTTTGTGCATGTGGTGATAAATATTGGGATGAATGTCGGAGTGTTGCCTATAACAGGTATTCCTCTGCCTTTTATTTCGTCGGGGGGATCTTCGCTTATTTCTATGTCGGCTATGTTGGGAATGGTGTCGCAGATAGCGGGAGATTTGAATAAGAGGGGGAGTTTGGGTATAATGGGGGGAAAGTAAAAATGGTAAAAGATATGAAATACGCAGTATTTTCTCATGCTGGGAAGCAGTACAAAGTTTCGGAGGGAGATGAGGTCTTACTTCCAGGTAGCTTGGGTTCTGATCCTAAAGATTTGGAGCTTTCTCAAATTTTGCTTGTGAGCGATGAGGAAAAGGTTAAGATAGGGACTCCTTTAGTGACAGGAGCAAAAATCGCGTGTGAAATCTTAGGTGAGGAGAAGGGCAAAAAAATAGAGGTTTTTAAATATAAGGCAAAATCTCGGTATCGTAAGCACACTGGTCATAGGAGTCTTTATACTAGAGTGAGAGTGCAAAAAATTACACATTCTTCAAAAGACTAGCTTCTGAGATGATTAAAGATACAACTCGTTTCAAAACTCGTAGATTAATCTTATTAAATTTTTTGAAACGAGATTGGAGAAGCTGTTTTGAAACAGCTTCATAAAGTAGTACAATCTATATTGAAGTGGTCTATTGACTTGCGTGAAAAAGTGATGTAAAGTGAAAATGCTACAATGTCTAAGAAGAAACAGGGTGGAAAAGTCAGACAACATCATCAGCGTGCGGGTAAGCGCCTTGGTTTGAAAATTTCTGGTAATCAGAAGGTTTCGACTGGTGCGATTTTGGTTCGCCAGCGGGGGACTAAATTTCATGCTGGTTGTAATGTTAAGGTAGGCAGAGATCACACTTTATATGCAGTAGGTACCGGAAAAGTGCAATTTAAGACGAGAAATGGTAAAGCGGTTGTGGATGTTGTCTAAACTTTAACTCATATGGTTGACTTGTCATCAACTCAAATAGTCCAAATTCCGGTTGACGAACTGCAGCCTAATCCTCTACAGCCTCGCGGTGTAATAACCCCTGAAAGTTTAGTTGATCTTATAGATTCAATAAAAGAGCATGGAATTTTGGAACCTCTTGTTGTTGCGAAAACTCCTGCTGGATATCAGCTGATAGCTGGTGAAAGACGTTGGAGAGCGTCAAAGTATGCAGGGTTAACGCATGTTCCAGTTGTTGTCAAAGAAACTTCTCCTCGTGGGATGTTGGAGTTGGCGATTGTTGAGAATGTTCAAAGAGTTGATCTTAACGCTTTGGATCGCGCCAAAGGTTTCCAAAGATTAATGGAAGAGTTTGGTTTGACGAATGCCGATATTTCACAGAGGGTGGGTAAAAGTCCTGCATATGTTGCTAACAGCTTGAGATTACTTCGTTTGCCGGATGCTTTAAAGGATGGTCTTTTGTCAGGTCTTATTACGGAGGGGCATGCGCGAGCTCTTGCTGCGATTGAAGATCCAACTTTGATGGTTGAAGCTTATAAAATAATTTTGCGGGAGTCGGGTTCTGTGAGGAGGGCTGAAGATTTGGCCAGGAGAATGAAAGCAAGTTCAGGTCAACCTGAGAACAAGAAAACTCCGCCTAAGCACCCGATTCTTGTTAGTGAGGAAGTAGATCGTATGACTGAAAGACTTAAGAGTGCATTGAGTGATGACGGTGTCGATAGGCCGACTAATATTAGGCTGTTGCGTTCCAGACGAGAGACAAGGATTGTGATAGTTTTTAAGGGTGGTCTTGAGGAAACAGAAGATAGGCTTCAGAAGTTAGTACAAGGTGTGGCTTCGTAAGTTTTAACCTCATTTTGCGTACTGAACAAACCCGAATTTTGCTGGTGGCCAGTATACAAACCAGGCACGTCCCACAATTTTCTTTCTTTTCACGGGTCCCCAACGTCGACTATCGGAGGAGTTAGAACGATTGTCTCCCACCACAAAGTATTCATCTTGACCCAGTTCTACTGGTTTTCCTTCCGGGCTCCATAGACCTACAGTTGTGTGGGTCTCAGGAGGAAGATAGTCTTCATTTAATATTTTGCCATTTATAGATATTCTGCTTTCTTTGACCATTACTGTTTCGCCCGGAAGTCCAATAATGCGTTTTATATAATCTTCCCCTGGGGAGGGAGGCGCTGCAAAGACTACCACATCGCCCCTTTTTGGTTTGCCAAAACGGTAGGAGATTTTGTCTGTTAGGAGGTATTCGTTGTCTTGGAAACTGGGGGACATGGAGTCACCTTTTACTTGGTGGGGTTGAAATAGGAAGAGATATGCTAAAAGAAAGATGGCGAGTGCCAAGACTATTGTTTGGAGAAGGTCGAGAGTGAATGCTTTAAGGTTTTTTTCTTCGGGCATGGTGACAAGTCTAACTTGCCTACTAAGTCAGACTTGGTGGACTCGGAAGGACTTGAACCTTCGACCCCTGCAATGTGAATGCAATGCTCTAGCCAACTGAGCTACGAGTCCTTTGTTTCAAAACCCAATTAGTGGGTCCTGTCAGGAGCTCGTCCCATCCGACGTCCTCGCCAACGCTGCGGTCACTCGATGGGACTCCCCCCGCTCCTGACACCCACTAATTTTGGAAATGAGTTCTGGTTTATTTTACCACCTTTGTTTACGGGTATCTATTGTTTTTTGCCTTTGATATACTTTGGCTAACCAGGGGTACAAAACTTCAACATGATTAGTGCAGTCGTTCTTGCTAAAAATGAAGAAAAGAATATAGGCGACTGTCTTTCTTCTCTTTCTTGGTGCGATGAGATTGTAGTGATTGATGATTTTTCGCAGGATAATACTATTCGAATTGCTAAAGCAGATGGGGCCAAGGTGTTTCAAAGGTCTTTGGATGATGATTTTGCGGGACAAAGAAATTTTGGGTTGGAGAAGACGGCTGGTGATTGGGTTTTGTTTGTAGATGCTGATGAACGAGTGTCTCCGGGATTAGCAAAAGAAATTATGACCGAGGTGCAGGTAGGATTCCACTTCGGGAGTGGAACAGACCTGCCCGTCCGGCAGGCGGGTACGCCACCTCGGGGTTTTTATCTTAAAAGAACCGATGTTGTGTGGGGAAAAGAGCTGAAGCATGGGGAGAATGGAAATATAAAACTCCTGCGGTTGGCGAGACGTGGCTCTGGTCAATGGGAGAGGGCTGTGCATGAGACCTGGAACATACGAGGAAAAACAGAGGAGCTTAAAAGTCCCTTGTTACATTTTCCCCACCCAACTTTGCGTGAATTTGTTTCGGATATTGACAAGTATTCGACTCTTCATGCTTTAGAGAACCTTAAAGAAGGAAAACACTCAAGTCTTTTTAAGATTATTTTTTATCCCCCGGCAAAATTTTTTTCTAATTGGATATTGCGTTTAGGTTTTCTTGATGGTACGGTGGGTTTAAATATGGCTATGATTTTAAGTTTACATTCTTTCTTAGCTTGGGGTAAACTTTGGCTTTTTGAGAAAAGACGAACACAAAGATTGTAATGAATTTGCTGTTTTTTTCACTACTTGCTATATTTCCGTTCGGGCAACTAGGAAGATTTCAGCTGACTTCGACAATAGCTATTCATCTTATTGATCTTTTTGCTTTTTTGTTAGCTTTTTTTTGGTTGATACTTGTCTTTCGGACGAAAAAAATTGCAAAAAGTGCGCTTGACATACCTTTGGTTTCTTTCACTTTTGCTGCTGTTTTTTCTTTTTTAATAGGGAGCCTTGCTGTTGGTGGTAGCCAACTTCTGGAGGCACTATTTTATCTTATTCGTTGGGGTTCGTATGCAGCCCTTTTTCTTGTTGTAATAGACTTTACCAGAAAGAACAAGAAATTTTTTACTCAATTACCAGATGCGCTTCTTGTTATTGGGGCGTCTACGGCAATTTTTGGGATTGTTCAGTATTTTTGGTTTCCTGATGTACGGCTTATGAGTGGGAATGGTTGGGACCCGCATTATTATAGATTGGTTGGGACTTTTTTAGACCCTGGTTTTACTGGAATAATTTTAGTTTTTTTCACGCTTCTTGTTTTTTCACGGAAATGGGGTGGGGTAGGGAGGTGGTTGGGGATGCTGTTGTTCTTTCTCGGAGTAGTGACTGTTGCTCTGACTTTTTCTCGGGCAAGTTATCTGGCGTTAGTAGTGGGTATGTTATCTTTGTATATTGTGCGACGTAATTTTTTAAAAACAGCAGGGGCACTGTTCTTTTTCTTTATACTTGTGTCCCTTATTCCTAAGCCTGGGGGTGAAGGAGTTAACCTTGCTCGTACTTCTACTGTTGTTAAGCGTTTATCAAATTATGAGGAAGCTGTGAAAACTGCAAAAACTCATCCTCTTTTTGGAGTTGGTTTTAATTTTTATAGGTACAAAAGAGTTGGTGCTTCTTTGATTGCCAAGCAGCAAGTACCTAATCATTCTGGTGGTGGTGCTGATTCAAGTCTTCTGTTTGTGCTTGCTACAACGGGGGTTGTTGGGTTGATTGCTTTTATGGGGTTGTGGTGGAAGTTGTTAAGCATTGGCTGGGTAGAAAACCAAACTGTTTCGGGTTTAGCACTTTTTGCTTCTACTGTTTCTCTTTTTGCTCATTCTTTATTTGATAATTCGCTATTTTATCCTTGGGTTTTGGTTTGGATTGCTATTCTTGCGGGAGTTTGTTGTGGAAGATCTAAGGGGTATATAAAACTTTAATAGTTTTTTCTGTTTTGTTTTCCGCAGGATCTATTGCTACAAAAAGGAGTTCATTTTGGCCTTCTGAGAGAGTGTATTTAACCGTAAAATTGCCGGTTCCATCAACTGCTGCGATTCTATCGTTTACGGTAACTTTTGCTTCAGGTTCTGTCGTACCGTTAATTGTTAGAGTTTCCTCATCAGTTCCCCCGAAGCTTTCGCCATCAGAAGGAGAAGAAATCTCAAGTTTTGGTGGTTCAAGGTCGAAAAACACAGTTTGTGGTATTTTTTCACTTTCGTTTCCGGAAGCGTCTGTTGCAGTTACCCAGATTATGTTTTTCCCTTTCGATAATTTGATTTCTAAAGAGAACTTGCTATCGTCGAGGATTGTTGCTTCGCGTACTACTTCTTCGTTTTTGTATAGTTTAAGGCGAGAGCCGACTTCTGCTTTCCCGGTAACTATTAATTTGTCTGTTTGGGTGTTATGGGGTAGAGTGTCCATATTTGGGCGGGCTGGGGGGGTTTTATCTTCTTGAGATTGTGATTTGGAGTTTCCATTGGAATTTCCCATTAGGGATGTTAGTTGCGCAAGACTGTTGGTGCCGAAAAAAACGAAACCTACTAAGAGGAGTCCTGAGAGGGTAATAAGAAGATAGGCCTTGCGGGTCTTTCTTTTTTCTTCAACTCGGAGACGTCTTGAAAACATGGGAGCCGTCTGTCGGATTCGAACCGACGACCTGCTGTTTACGATACAGCCGCTCTACCAACTGAGCTAAGACGGCGTGGTTCTAGGGTTTAGGTTATTTTAACACAGATAAGGAAAGTTTGGGAAGTTAGTGAGTAATGGAATTGTTTTAGTCTACACGATGTGGGTTTTTACCGAGGTGCCAACGTATTCCACCTCCCAGGTGGAATAGCCAGGAGGCAATTAAAGTGGTAGGAATTAAAAATAAACCTATATATTGGAGGTATTGAGGTAGGAAAAATACTACAACATTTCCTTTATTAGTGTTTTCGGGTATGGTCCACGCATTTGCCCAATTATTGTAGATGATATGGTTTTCTAGCTTTTTACCTCGGACAAACGGTAGGGTTTTGTCTAATGTGTTCGGTATATTGGAAAAGGTGTAGGCGTGCCAGCCTGGGTCGAAGCTCTGATGAAAAACCAGCAAGCTGGGGAGAGAAGAATTGTTTGGGTTAACAAACTTAATGTCGTTTAAAAACTGATAAGGGATTGGGTAGACCTCAACGTTCTTTAGGTCGTTTTCTGTTTCCTCATTTCCAATAGAGATATTATTAAAGTTTAAGTTGTACCCAATACCATCCGCCTTCATTGGTGGAATGATTAGATAGTCGCTTTCAAAATTAGTGTGGTTGGGTAATTGCACATCTATATCCGGCTTGCGGGAATCGGGGTTGAGGATTGCAAACTCAAGCGCCTTTCCTTTAATGTGGCGGCTTTCAATTTTTACTAGATAGGCGTTCTTGTTTTCCAACTTGTTAAGGATAATAGAATAGCAGTTGTCCGAATTTTTTGAGTGGAAACGTAGATATTTTGTGTCAATTACGACTTGCTCAAATTTCCCGTCAGGTGGAGGGGTATTACAGGAGAAGGCCTTGTGGTTTAGGAAAAATGGATCCTGTATGCTTAGATATATTTCCGTTTCGGGGGACTTGGGGGTAGTAACTGATATGGCGTTGTCATTCTGTGAAACCGTGATAATACTCTCTAAAATACCAGCTTTCTGTTTGTCGAACTGAATGGTTAGTCTCTCTGCTTCTTTAGGAATTGTCGAAACGAAGTCGAAACGGTCGCTCTGGTCTTGGATAGTAAAAGGTAGTTCGTCAAGCTTGCGTGTTGTGAGTAGCGAACGATAGGGATAATAAACAGACCAGGGAGCTTGGCTGTCCGTAAAGTAATCTCCTTGGTTTAGGTAAGCCTGATCAAGGTGGGTGTAATTATAAAGCGGTTGAATGTTTTTAACATTCCCTGCGACAACGGTACTTTTTTCCGCCCCGGCTTGGTTGTTTAAACTCACTTTGTATACAGATATATCCCGGATCTCTACCTTCTTGGAGGAAAATGTTTTTGTTTTTTCGTACTTTGTGTTTGAATTAAGGTAATTTTCAACCTTTTCCGTATACAAATGGCTTCGTGGATTGGCATAAGGAATAATATTTTTGTCCAAAATAATAAAAGAGATGTGATATTTCTCTACTAGTTTATCTATAAGAGGAAAGTTTTCAGAATATATAGCATATTCAAGCTGCCAAAAGTAATCTTCATTATATTTACCCCAAACATCAAAAGCTCTGTCCATTATTGGCTGCTCTATTCCATACCACAGAAACCCGGATCCTGAATAACCCCAACGGTAAACACTCCAGCCCCAATTCCATCCTTGAGGAAAGTTGGCGATACGTTCGTTTGGGTTTTGGCTCTTAAAGAAATCAAAAAGTTGGAAATAAGATTGTGGAATGTTGAGTTTTGTCCTGTCGTACAATAACTTTCCATTGAAGAAAGGCCAGCCAAAGGTGATTAGTGAAAAGGTGACTAGTGGATAGAGTGAAACAAGCATATATTTTTGTGTCAAAAACTTTTTTGCAACAGGGATTATCTGTGTAATCCCTAAAGTAAACAATATCGCATACAAAAGTGCTAAAGCTATGGAAAATTTAGTGAACGCGACTCGGAAAGCTTGTTTAAGAACTGGAATGTCTTGAAGGACTTTTGAGATGTAAGAGAATGGTGGGGTGTTTGTGGCAAGAAGGGAGAACACCAGAACAAAAGAAACTATTAAAAAGAGATTTGCCGGATGTTTTCTAACATTTTTAACGCATGACAGAAAACCCACAAGGATGATACCAAATAATGCATATCCAATTGTCTTAACAAATATATTCAAGTGTTGTTCCCAGGGAGCAAAAATTGGGAAAATGTCCCCATTGTTTGTTGCGTCAATGGCTTCGAAAATAAATCCTTTTAAAAGTGCAACATTAGCTACATCTCCATATTTTTTATTTTTAAGGATAAAGTCCTCAGTTGAAGAGATGTTGTTGTAGGCGTTAAGATATGTTCCGCTGTGGGTTGTTGTAAAGTAAGACACTGGCAGTAACCAGTAAAGGTTTAAGGTAATTGTGATTACAAAAACTGTAAGGACCCTTTGTAGAGTTTTAAGTGTGAGGCTGTAAAGATAGTGGCTTCCGAGAAATATCGCCAGTAAAAGCATGTAGACGATAAATAGCGGTGGGATAAAGCCCATACTTGAGGTAAAAATGGTGATTGTTGTGAAGATGATTAAATTCTTTTTGGCGGGGTTATCCAGAAATCTTCTAACAGACCAGAAAAGCCAGGGAAGAGCAGCAAAATGGATTGTGAAGGGCTCAAGTTGAATATAAAATTGCTGTGCTGTCGCTAGATTAAAAATATAGAATAACGCGCTTAAAAAAGATGAACCGTTTCGTATCTGTTCGTTTGCGTCTTTAAGAAGTTGTCTAACTAAGAAAAAAACGCCAAAACTGCCGGCAAAAAGCATTAAAAATGTAAACGTGGAGCGCAGATACTGCTCCGGAATGATAAAAGAGAGGAGCCAGAGAACAAAAGTGTGGGGAAGAGTTGCGGCATATCCGTGACCTCCGTATGTCCCCAACCCTTGATTAGGTTGCCAAACAGAAGTTAAGGCACGTGTGAAATTAAGAGGGAAGTTAAACTCGGGGTGCAAATTATCCCAGCCTGTATACCACGTGCCAAAAGGAAAGTTCTTTAGAAGAAGAATGGCACAAACTAAGGTAAGGAGGCTAAGCCAAGGCAGGAGCGATGACTTTCGTGCTTTTTTGATCCATTGCATACAATTGATTGTAGCAAGACTCAAGCAATTTGTCCTTGCTTCGTGCTATTCCTAAATCACACGACACAGAAGTCAATTTCTCAAGAATTTCTTTATCTTGCGCTTTCAATATTGTATTTGCAAAAGATTTGATGTTGTGAGAAAACGAGATTTCACTCTCATTTATGTTGTTTTTACTTATTGCAAACTCCACATCTTTGTTTTTCAATACCTCCCCCATTGCGCGGCTTATCACAAAAGGCTTTTTGTGGGTGATTGCCTGAGAAAGAGTGGCCGAGCTTCCAATCAGTCCTCGGTAAGGAAGAACAACCAAGTCAGAAGCCGAAAAGTATATACCGATTGCATTTTCAGGAACAAAGCCGGTTATACATATTTTCTTTTGATCCTTGGCGCTTGCAAGAACTTGGGCGTAAAACTTTTTGTAATAGGCTTTGTCCTTCAAGGAATAAGCTTCTCCCCCGGCCAAAATGAGATTGATTCGTGTGAATTGGTTTTGTTGGCGAAGTTTTTTGACTGTTTTAATAATCCAATCCGCACCTTTGTAGTAAGTAATAAATCCGAAGTAAAGAAGAATAAAATCGTTTTTCGCGACATTAATTTTGGTTCGTGCTGTTTTTTGGGAAACTGTATTTTTCTTTTCAATCCAGAAAGGGTGGAGGAAAATTTTATTAGGGCTTACGAAGAAGGACAGCCTTTTGTAAATGGCCTCGTCCATAACTACAAAACGGTCAAGTAATATTCCCAAAGTCTTATAGAAGGCAATAACACCAATGTTTAAAATCTTAACAAGTAGAGAATTTTTCTTGTATCCCAAATGAGGAGCAATAGAATCAAAACTTGTAATTACATTGTGTGAATAATATGTAATGTGCTTGCTGGCAAGCTTGATAAGCAACATAAAGGGGAACAAAAGCATGAAGTTTTTTATGCCGCCATTTGTGCAAAATTCCGAATGGATATCGACGTATTTGACTTTATTGAAAATAGAAAGCCAGTGGAGGATACGAGGAAATAGGGTTGGGTGTCTTTGGTCAAAAACTCGCAAAACAAGGATGCGTCCTCCAGCTGCCAGTTGGGGTTTGTTGCTTTGGCCTTTTTCTCCGAGCACAACAAAGCGCATATTGTAATCGTGCGCCAGAGATTGGTAAAGCTCTTTGGTGTACCAGGCGATGCCGTAGTTTTTTTCTCCTTTTTTGGTCTTTTCAGGCCAATCGGAGATTACCAAACGGGTATTTTTGTTGTTGAATTTTTGAATTAGATTTTGCATGTTTTTGTAGTAGCGGAATTTATTTCGCATGGCTATGTGTAAATTTAAAATAAAGGGGGGAGGCCACAATCGAGAGCGAGTTGCTTAATCGAAAGTGGTCTCCCCGTGGGAAACAGTTCTAGCCGCCACCGAGCCGGCTGGTGAACTGACCCCAATTGAGGCCAGATGTCCAGATGGTCACTGGACCATTGGCCACGACGTTGGTGTACAACGTCGAGGGGTTCCTCTGGTCCGGCGTGTGCTGGACAGTTCCGGGCCCGGTCGCGATTCGCGATGGCACGTCCGTTGTCACGATGTTGGGCCAATTGACCCGAAGGCCTGTGGCCCGAACTTGGACCCCGGAGGCCAAGACGCGGCCGGCTGGGGAGGTCTCCTCCTCAATCTGCCGAGCCTCGACGGCCAGTCCGTCCCAGGTAAGGCCGGCGGCGCGAAGCCATGCCTCGATTCCCTGGGAGCGAAAGACCGGGTCCAGCTGCTCTAGCCGAGACCAGTGGGTTTGCACCGAGGCCGTAGCGGGTGCAGCTGTAGCCGCGGGTGGTCCACCTCCGACAGCCGGCGGTGCTGACGTGGCGGTAGCAACAGCAACCGGGCCGGGTGTTGCCGTTGGCCGAGCCGGACCGAGGGGGTCGCCTACCTCACAGGCTGCTGCCGCCAATGCCAATATCGTTGTCGTGATCACTGCGATGATGGTCTTCATGACTCCTCCTCTACTCCCAGATTTGCCGCGCCGTCCAGGCGTCTTGGATAGTGATCAGGATTAGGACGGCGAACAGTGTCCAGAACGTTACGAACTCGGGCAACCCAACCCTGAAGTTGGTCAAGAACAGGGCTGCCAGAGTAAAGAACACCGATGTACCGACTGCGATTAGGCCACGAACGACGCGCTGTCTGGTCCAGAAGCCAGCGGCGCCGGGTGCTACAGCCGGTACACGCAATAGGTAGACGGCTTCGATCACGTCCACTAGGAGCGTGATCACCAGCTCGATATTGAGCGCAGCCTGCCTTGTGACGCTGGTCAAGAAGAACAGCGCCCCGAAGGCCAGAATGTCCAAGCCGAGTTCGGCCGGGACCAAGAGAGTGATGAGCCGACGCCAGAACGACATATTGGATCTCCTTTTTGGGATTTGTGCTAGAACCCTCGGGTTTACTGCAGTCCGAGGGACGACGATGACAACCGAACCTTCCCTCCTTTCAGGCACCTATCGGCAGGCCGTGAACCAGATCGTTCCGGCTTGGGTCTTTGGGGACCACACTCCGGGTTGACTGTACCGCACGCCGTTCACGTCCACGACCCACATGTCGTGGGCCATCAGCGGGCGTGCACGCTCGCTTGAGCTTGCTATGAACTTCCACCCGTTGCCAGGTGAAAGCTGCCGCAGCTCCCGGGTGAGCCTTCCGATTTCGTCTTCCGGCTGACCGGTTTTCCACTCAAGAAGAATCCGGGCCACCTCGGTGGCGTTGCGCGGGCAGGCAGCAGTGGGCTGTGTGATAGCCTGTGTTACGGCTTGCTGCGGGCCGCCGTGTTGGTCAACCCAGGCGTGCCAGGCAAACTCCGGACCGTAAACGGTCACGAAAGTTGCGATCACTTCCTGGGGCTGATTCCAGAATACCTGGCCATCCGCAGCAACTGCGGCACTGTCCCCAAGCTTGAGAAAGATATCCGATTGTTCGGGCCTCTCAATCTTGAAAACCCAATGGCTTGCGTCACCGTCCCAGTAGGTAAACGTCCGCGCCTCTGCTGGAACCGCAAACGTCGTTACCTCCTCCGGTGTTACCACCTGCTGCGCAGCTACCTCGGCTCCCTGCACGAGGGATAGCGTCCTCTCGCCAGGGTTGGGTTGATACTCTGTAGGTCCCACAGGGGTGCACACAGAATTGGCCCAAACCGTTCCCCAGACTGGACTTTCGGTGCTACCGTCTACACGGCTGACGTTTCCACCCTCTACCTGGAGTGTGTCTCCAGGGTTGGGTGTCCAGGCTGTCGTGAAAGCAACCACTGCGCCTGCGGGACGGCTCTTGCCGTCGATAAGTACCTGCTGAACAACCCCGACCCACGTGTCGAGGCCTTCGAACGACCAGCAGTCGGCTGCTGCCACTCTTTGTGGAGTCAACAGCAAGCCAAGTACCAGTCCGATAGCGGCGAGCACGGTGCTCATACTGAGATACATTTTGGACCTCCCTTTCCTGTTCCTGCTTGTATTTTTGTTTCCCTGTAAAAGTGCTCCGCTTGAGAGCGGAGAGAACGGTTTTACCTGCGTGGAACCGCTTTCTCCACGCTCAAAAGATTAGGCGATCTTTTTAAGCGATTTTAAAGAAAATAATTTTGTGCCTACGAACCCTATTACTGACAACATAAGGATGGCGAGAACTGTGTTTTGGGAACCAGCCTTAGGTAGTGCTTTAATAGGTTTTCTTTCTACACAAACTTGTGCTTTATCTTCATCGTTTTTGTCACCTGTTACAGCTTTGGCAACGTTAAAATCGCAAGTCTCGAGCTTGTCTTGAGGTAACTTATCGGAGGTAACAACACGGGCCTTAAGTTCCTTTTCAACCACTTGGTCAACTTTTAGATCCTTTATCTCGAAAGAGAACTCGCCAGAAACAGGTTCAAGGAGGTTTGGCAAAGTGTCGGTTACTTGGATTTTATCTAAGGTTTTGTCACCAATATTTTTTATTCTGAGTCTGAAGGTAATTTCATCGCCTGGGGAAAATTTGTGGATACTAGCTGGAATATTATCTTTCCACTCTTTTTCTTTGATCTTTTCAGTGGGATCGAGGACCTCTTTATTTATTTGAATTACACCTACTGCTGGACATTCGCCACCGTAAGGTGCAGCCACGCCGTATTGAGCGGGACATGGGGCGGCAGCAAAGGTTGAGGATGTGGCAGCAATAAGCAGTCCGGATACTAGGATTATTGCGGCTCCTATTTTGTTTGCATAAGTTAGAGTGTTTTCCATTTTACAAAAAACCTGCTTCCCGAGGGCAGCAGGTTTTCTAACAATATGGGTTATTCTAACATAGGTGTGTTTATTTTGTCAAGCTTTGTTTTGCACCTTTACACACCACCATAGATGATTTCTTCTTGACCTGTTTCGCTTCGATTCAGGTTATTTAGATCTGAGGGACTTTCCTCTTTATCTGGGTAGGCGATTACAACCAGTCTTTTCCAGGTAGTTCCGGGAGGCCAGCAGGTTTGCAAAATTAAGCGTTCTGCCCCATTTTGAGCCTTGTTTAGCCAGGAAACATCATCGGCGTCGACAATATGTTTTTCAGCAACTCTGTATTTGTACAGTTTTCCATCGTAGAAGACATAGATTTCGTCTTGGTTTTTGGGATCGAGTTCTCTTAAAAGGTAAAATACTGCGTTGTATTGGGAAACGTTCCAAGGCCCGTTGGTGGAGTGGGCAAAAAGGTAGGTGCCCCCATTTGTTCCTGGTAAAGAGGAGCCTTGGGCATGGGCGATGCCGTTTTTTAGTGCAGTTGTGTAATCTTTTTCGTTTCCTGCGTCAACATTTTTTATAACCGGAGATCGTGCGTCGATTTTAGGGATGTAGACAGAAAAGTCGAGATTTGTTATGCCAACTTGTTCTGCGAAAGTTTGAGCGTATTGGCGGTCAGCTTTATCTTGGTTTTGTATTGCCAAAAGTTCTGCGGTTTCTTTTTGCTTAGCGTAGGTTTGGAGCAAACTGTTTACGCGATAGTTGGTTTCGGAAGAAATAAGCGGGTAGCTGGCAAAACCCAGACCGGAAATACTTGTGATTATAAGCCCAAGACCGATTCCTCGGATAAGTCCTAAGGCTGCTTCTGAATCTTGCAGGTGTTCCCATGTTTGGGTGAGCCTGTTATATACTAGCGCAAGACGGGACCCACGCTCGTAGATTATAATTATTTCCCCGGAATTTAAGCCCCATTTTGCATCGTAAATTACGCCTTGTGCGATCATTTTAGTGAGGGTTTAGTAGCCCGTAGTATTTTATCATGTGGTATTAAAAATCGCTAGTTTAGTAGTTGGTGGCTATTAAGTGGTATGATATTATTGTTTTGTAAAGATTTCGCGGGTGTAGTTGAGTGGTACAATGCTTCCTTCCCAAGGAAGAGTTCGTGGGTTCGATTCCCATCACCCGCTCCAAACAAAAAGATCGAACTTTGCAAATTTTAGCTTCAGGAAATTGTTAAAGTTTACTGAAATCTAGGCTCATAACGTTATACCCAGAAGGGAATCGAACTTTTTAGTTCAATCTGATAAAAATAGTTGAGCTTGGGAAAAACTACGCTTAAAGCTATAAAAGAGGCACTAAGTTTATTTTTTAGATAAGTCGCATTTGTAGTAACACAAGCCAGTTTTACCAATTATATTTTGTTTTGGAACAAAACCCCATTCACGAGAGTCTGAACTGTATGGTCTATTATCTCCTAATACAAAATAACTATCAGCAGGTACAGTTATTTGTTGGCCTTCTTGCAAGAAAGCACCACCATAAGTCTGTACATCAGATTTGAGATAAGAACTTTCATCAAGGGGCTGGTTATTTACAAGAACTTTCCCATTTTGTAATGCTACAGTGTCATTTGAAAGTCCGATGATTCTCTTGATGAAGTCTTTGTCAGGCTCTTTCGGGTACTTAAACACTACAACATCACCACGAGTAGGCTCACTTGATCTGTATACCATTTTGTTGACAAGGTAGTATTGACCATTCACATAATTTGGCGACATAGCTTGTCCTGCAATTTGGAAAGGTTGTGCAATGAATAAATAAACGATTAAGAAAACTGTTGCAGCAGGGATAGGTAAACCGAACACTACAAACAGTAAGCCAAAGGTGACTTTCTGGCCTTTTGTCACCTTTTCTTCTTCAGTTATAGGAATTAAAACACCTGTGCTATCTGTTTTGACAACAAAGGTTTTAGCGAGCTTATCGTGCCATGCTTGCCTCTTGCCATTGATGATTACCCATAAATACCCCAAGTTGAAGATTAAACCAGAGAGTAGTTTTCCGATACTTTCCCGAAGAAGTGCAGAACCAAAGCTAACTGGTTGGTAAGAACCATTAACAACTTTCAACTTTAATAACTTTTTCCCTGGAGTGTGTCCTGATTTCCAAATGAATAGTGTTCCATATAAGATTGAAACTATCCAAAATAGCAAATTAAGAAGTACTTTTGCCAATGAAGCAAGTATGAAGGACAGTACAAGAGTAACTACAAAGAGGATAATTTCGTCAATGATTAAAGCGAGTAGCCGTTCCCAGAACGTTCCTTTCTTATAAATTCTGTTTTCTATTTCCATAATAAGATTAGTATTTCAAAGAAAATTGACAAAAGCAATGATCTTAAAATAATAATTCATCTTTACCGCAAGGATCGCTTTATTGCACAGCAAGAACTTGTTCATTTTAAAAGTCTCTTACTTTGTTTTTTAGGTAAATAATTCCGTGAGGTTATTACTTTCCTGCCGGTTTCTTTTTCCAAATTAGATCTGGCATCTCCGGCAATTTTGCCTCCACGCTTTGAGACTTGTTTATTTTTCTCAAACCCTTTGGGATGTTCTGTTTTGGTAATTTCTGTGGTTGCTGCTTCACCCAATTGGGAAAACAAAAGTTCCAAATCACTCATATGATCACGCAGGTTTTGACGTTTGAGTCCTTTTATTTTCTTATGTTCCGATGGAGTAACACCAAAAGTGGCTTTAGATATCTCGGCAGTCAGTATTTTATACTCTTTTGCCAGTTCTACACCATGTTTTTGCCATTCATCCGTCAATTCTTCCCTAATGGCAATAGAACGCATTCTTCTTTCGATCCAATCCTCTGGATAGCCTTTGGCTTTATAAAGCGCTCGGGCCCGTTTTTGGGCTAACTCCGGATCTTCTATCTCTTGCACCCTTTCATAACCAACCTTGGCTAACCATCTTTTAAAAGGTTCTGCTTTAGGGGAAGGAACCGATTGAATAATTCGGAAAATTCCCTCAGTATTTGCACATCTTACTTTTTGTTTTCCTCCTGAAGTTTCTATCAAAAGGGGGTGTTCAATTTGAACCCACCCTTTAGCCAGTTCTTCGTCTCGGTTAAGCATATTCTTTAAATATTGTTTGGGGTTTTGCGAATCAGTTAAAGTAGCGATTACGTCAGTAATAACAAACCACCACTCATTTTTATGGATAGTCTTTCTTATTTTTCTGTTTCGGAAAACAGCTATTTTAGTTATTTGGGTTATTTCTTGATTCATCTTTATTAAAAATTGTTGCTATACTTTATTATACATAGGAAACCCGTAATTACTAGTAGCTTTATAAGAGAAAACCAGTTTATTCTTTGGTCGGAGAACTTTTTAGGACTAAATTAGGCTCCAATTCGTACAAAAAATCTGGTAAAATAAGCATAGCTTGATACTCGCTGGTGCTCGTATTAGGCGAGGAGCTAAATTCTTGGATAAATCCTGTCAGTCTGTGTAACAGTACGTCAGGATCTCCAAAAGTGACAGAAATAAACAGAAAATTACATTAACTGATACAAACTAGATCAAAAAACAAGTCAAGTTATGTTAGAACAAGAAACAGAAAGAATCTCACCAATTGAATATTTGAGAATCCTACGTGACGATTATTCTAATGAAATTCCAGAACAGGTACTACACGGACCAGTCACCAACTCAGATAGAAAGAAATTTAAGGTTAGAAGGAATTGGTGGAATGGTGTTGTTGGAGGTTTAGGAAGATTGCGGTTAAAAGGTTTAGTGCCCACAGGATTAGAACAAGAAGTACAAGATTTTGTTGACCATTATTCGTCTGAAGAATTCCACAGTCAACCACTCACTACAGCAGAGGATATCGCAAGAGCAAACGAGATAATTACAAAAATTGTTGGAGATAGGTAGTATCATTCAAAGTTGTAGGAAATTTTGAATACCCACTCGTTCTTTAAGAGCTTGCAACTGTAAAACTAGATCTGTTGTGATATAGTCGCCCAGGCCAAAGTGGTTCGAGCCAATTACGGTATCCAGCTCCATAGGATTTTAATCGAACTCGTGGATTTTAGCTTCAGAAAGTCGTTAAATTTCGCTAAAATCTAATTCTATAACTTAATACCCTAACGGGAATCGAACTGTTTTTGGGGCGTAAAATTATACCTAATCATCAGTTAGAACATTCAGGATTTCTGGCAATATCCTCTGGGTCGTCACACATCCTTGCTTTTTGCATCCCTTCTAAGTCATTTATCCCAACTCCAATGTAAACATCCTGCTCTTCAAGCGGTAAGTCTTCAACGCGCCCACTGTCAAAGTAAGGAGGACGGTCGCTAAAGTTAGGACCACCTTGTTTAAATTTACAAGGATGAGTAAGACGATATTCTTTTGAAAGGGTCATATCCTCACGGCTTTTGAGCCCTGGTATGGCAGCCTGATACCGGGCAAAAACTTCATCTGTCATATAATTAAATACTGAATTCAATTTCTTATATGGCTCACCATTACCATTTTTAAACATCGGAGGTATAGCGATAACACCCATTCTCACCTGTGTACCTTTAATTCTTTGGCCATAACGGTCAAGAGCATTCACATAACCAACCAAAGTTCCTGCTTTAACAAAATGGATTGGTGGATCCTGAAACTGCGGCAAGACATGAGTATGATTCATAGCAAACCTCCACTGATTAAACGGCCACCAAGGAATTCCAGATTTAGGGACCATTGTTACCCCTTCGTCAACTAAAGTATTCGGCGCACTACCTAAAATATAACCGTCAAATGGTGCATAGATTCCTATTTTATCAGGATCGACACTTGCAAGAATGGGGATATAATGCTGCATATTACTAACAGGCTCATCAGAATATTGGTCCACAGTTTGGTGCCCACTGCAACTTCGATATTTAGTAAATCTGTGAACTTGATTAAGATCAATAAAATTCTTAGTAATCAAAAAATCTTTCGGCGGTTTATCAGGAGCAAACTGGCTGATTAAACTAAGTAATACCAAAATAGTAATCGGAGTAAAAACAATCCACCGGAGGACACGCTTTAACAGAATTTGCTTAACCAACAGTTGAGATAAGAAAGACGAGACAAAGTATAGAGGAATCAGAGTTAGCAGCCACACGGGCTGGACAGTTTCAGGATGGGTAAAAAGTAAAAATAAAAAAGAGGTAAGAAGAAATAAAAAAATTGTAATACCTATGTTATCCAAATTGGGTTTAAGCAGTTTACCCATACCTTTAGTAAATCATAGTTAAGAGCTAGTATCAATAACTTTTTGAATATCTACAATTTTTAGAAAAAACTGGATCTGGAATTAGAAATTATATCGAATTTCTAATATGCATACTTATACAGTTTTTAGTTCTAAAACATAAGCAGAGCTTGATTTCTCGCAAGCTCGAAATTAGACTAAATCGGGTAATAGACCGTCAGACAGGAACAATCTTATGAACTCTGGCAGTCTGGCTAAGATCACGTCAGGAGCTCATCAGAAAGTTATTTTGATGCAGGGGCTTGGCTGATTTCGCCTCGAGGGAGTTTGAGGACTTGGCCTATTTCAATTAGATCTGGATTTTTTACTTCGTTTGTTTGCGCGATTTTTACCCATTGATAACCATCTCCGTATGCTCTGACTGCGATTCCCCAAAGATGGTCGCCTTTTTCAACAGTGTATATGTCTCCTTGTATTGCTGGACCAAAAGTGTTTGTTGCGTCTGTTTTAATAGTTGCTAAGGTGATTTTCTTTGCTTGAACTTCTGGGATTTTAAGTTCTTGGCCTATTTCGATTTGACCGGGGTGTTTCAGTTCATTTGCATTTGCAATATCAACCCAGTTGTATCCTGAGCCGTAATATTTTTCTGCGATGCCCCAGAGGTGCTCGCCTTTCTCTACCTTGTGAGTGTTGGGTAAGTTGGTTGGGACTTTCCCTTCTTCTGTTGATGTTGAAGTCTGATTGGTTGTTTGGGGGGCTTGGTTTGAGATGGAAGGTTGTGTTTGGGCCCTGTTTCGGAAGTAGTTCGCTCCTAGAAAGACAACTGCCAATACTAGGGCTGCGCCGAAGACCATGCTTAGGGCCGATTCGTTGAGCTTTAGAAATTTAAGGGTATTTTTAAGATCCATCTGCTGCCTTTTGTGTGAAAGTATGTCAAATTAGAGCAGTTAATTTCTGGGCTCATATAACCAGATAGAAAGAAGAATGTCAAGAGGGATTTTTGCGGGACCGACGGGGCTCGAACCCGCAACCTCTGCCGTGACAGGGCAGCACTCTAACCAATTGAGCTACGGTCCCAACATGTTCGCATTTTTAGTATATCATTTTTCCTAAAGAAAAGCACGGCTGTTTTGAATGTTGTATCATTTACTTAGGTCTTTATGAGAATGCATAAGGAGATGACTAATGCTGAAGTTGCGCGGCTTTTGCGGGGAGTTGCTGCGGCATATGAAATTAAGGGGAAAGATTCGCCAAATACTAGGTTTAGGGTGATTGCGTACGAGCGTGCTGCTGATAGTATAGAACGCTCAACGGTTGAGGTGAAGGATCTTTGGGAGGATGGAAAACTGGGTCAGGTTCCTGGGATTGGTACGAGCATGGCTGAATACCTGGATGAGCTTTTTAAAACGGGCAAGGTAAGGCATTTTGAAAAGTTGCTTGATTCCTTGCCCGAGGCTATGTTTGAGCTTTTGGATATTCCGGGGATTGGGGCAAAAAGAGCTTACAAGCTTGTCAAGGAGCTTGGCATTACAAAAGCTCATGGTGCTTCTGAGAAACTTCTTAGGCTTGCGGAGAAAGGCCGAATTCGTACCATTGAAGGGTTTGGGGAGCAGTCTGAGAAGGAGATAATAGATGCTATTCAAGGTGTTTATCGTAAGACGAAAAGATTTTTGCTTCCCTTTGCAACAGAAGTTGCTGAGAATATTCTTGAATATCTTCGAAAGAACCCTCGTGTTAAACGGGCTGATCCTTTAGGTTCTTTGCGCCGTTGTGTTTCAAGTGTTGGGGATGTTGATATTTCTGTTGCTTCTGATGATCCAGAGGAAGTAATCAAATATTTTACTGCCTACAAGAATAAGAGTGAGGTTATTGAGTCTGGTGAGCACACAGCTTCCATTCTTCTGCCTAACGGAATGCAGATTGACCTTATGGTACAGCCTCCGGATACTTATGGGGCTTTGCTTCAGCATTTTACAGGTTCGAAAGAGCATAATGTTGCTCTGCGCGAGTATGCCCTTAAAAAGGGGATGAGCTTATCGGAATATGGGATTAGATTTCTCCAGAAATCTAAAGTCCAAAAGTCAAAATTCAAAAGTCAAAATTACAATGCAAAATTAAAAATTTATCAATTTGCCGATGAGAAGAGCTTCTATAACTCTCTGGGGATGGAGTGGATACCTCCAGAGCTGCGAGAGAACCAGGGGGAGATTGAAGCGTCTATTGAGGGTGAATTACCAAGCCTTGTTGAGGTTGAAGATATAAAAGGTGATTTGCATCTGCATTCTAATTTTCTTAAGGATACAAGCCACGACGAGGGGGCTAACTCTATAGAGAGCATGGTTGAAGAAGCAGATCGTTTGGGGTATGAATATCTTCTTTTCACAGAACATAACCCTAAGATAGATGAGCAAGAGGAAAAAATAATGGACGTTTTAAGGAGGAAAAAAGAGTATATTGATAAAACTAATTACTCGCGTGAAAATCGTAGTGGAAAAAGGGTAAGAAAGGTATTCAATGGATTGGAGATTGATATTCGGCCCGATGGGGAGGTTGCACTTCCCGATAGGGCGTGGGATTTTTTGGATTTTGCGGTTGTTTCTGTTCACTCAAGTTTCAGAGGTTCTCGGGACAAACAGACTAAGAGAATTCTTAGAGGGCTTGAGCATCCGAAAGCGAAGATTCTTGGTCATCCGACAGGAAGACGAATTGGGGAGCGAGAGGGGATTGAGGTTGACTGGGGGGAAGTTTTTGAGTTTTGCAAGACTAATGATAAGTGGCTTGAGATTAATAGTTGGTGGGATAGATTAGATCTTCCAGATATACTTGTTTGCCAGGCTATAAAGGTTGGTGTAAAATTGGTTATAAGTACAGATAGCCATGCAACTGATCAGATGGTTTTGATGAGATATGGGGTTTCTGTTGCCCGTCGGGGTTGGGCTGAGAAAGGAGATATTGTTAATACTTTAGGGTACAATGATTTTACAAAGGAGGTGAGAATATGAGTCCTATTTTAATTGGCATAATTGTTGCTATAGTTTTGGTCGCAGGCTACGTCCTTCTAACTTACAATAATTTTGTCACTACACGTGTTCGGATTAAGGCTTCTATTCAGGAAATTGGAAATCAGCTTAAACGTCAGGCTGGTTTGATACCGAATCTTGAATCATCTGCGAAGGCTTATCTTAAACACGAGAAAGATATTTTCGAAAAGCTGACCGAGGCAAGGAAGGCGGTTTTGAGTGCGCAAAAATCCGGAAGTATTGAGGATGCGGAGAAGGCTAGTCAATTAATTTCTGGTATTATTCCGAGTATTAGAATACTTGTTGAGAGCAATCCTGAGATGAAGGGTGCAGATGTTGTTAGGCAATTGATGGAGGAGTTGCGTGATACGGCGGATAAGATTATGTATTCAAGACGCACTTTAATTGATCTTGCGGCGGATTATAATAGCTTGCGTGTTCAGTTTCCATCAAGCTTGATTGCTAGTGCCTTTGGTTTCGGGGAGGAGAAGGGGTTGACAGTTGCGGAGTCGGGTGAGCATATTGAGGTAAGTGACAATGAGCTTAAGACGCCGAAGGTGAGTTTGTGATGAAAAATATTACCAACGTTTATGAAGCTGTTGGTTGGAACAAAGCCAAAAGCACTTTGGTTATTGTGCTTTTTATTGCTTTTGTTGTTGGTGTGGTTTGGGTTTTTACTCAAGCGTTTGGTTATGGTCCTGAGCTGATAGGTAGTGCTCTAATTTTTTCGGGTTTGATGAGTTTTGCAAGCTATTGGTTTTCCGATAGAATAATTTTATCTATATCTGGGGCAAGGCCGGCAGACAGGAAGAGGGATTTTCATTTTTATACTGTTGCGGAGAATTTGGCCCTGGCTGCGGGTTTACCGAAGCCGAAATTGTATGTTATCGACGATTCTTCTCCTAATGCTTTTGCAACTGGTCGAGATCCGGGGCATGCTGTTGTTTGTGCGACGACAGGTTTGTTGGAAAAATTGGATCGGACCGAACTTGAGGGGGTTATTGGTCACGAGCTGTCTCATGTGGGCAATTACGATACGCGTTTAATGAGTATTGTGGCAATACTTGCGGGCATTGTAGTGCTTTTGGCAGACTGGATGCTTCGTATGTCTTGGCATTCTGATGATGATCGGGATAATAAGGCTAGGGGTGTTTTGATGGTTGTTGCTATTCTTCTTGCGCTTCTTTCGCCTATTATTGCTCAGCTTATACAGCTTGCTATCTCAAGAAGGAGGGAGTTTCTGGCTGATGCTTCGTCGGCTAAACTTACTCGTTTTCCGGAAGGATTGGCGAGGGCTCTTGTGAAAATTTCAGCGGATCGTGAACCTTTGGAGGCAGCGAACAAGGCTACTGCGCATCTTTATATAGTGAACCCTCTTAAAAATCGCCATGATGCAGTTGGTTGGTTTGCTGGACTTTTTAATACTCACCCACCTGTTGAGGAACGTATTAAAGCACTTCGCGCTATGGTTTAGTCAGCTAGCACTTGTCTTGACAGAGTGCTAAACGGTATATTAATCTTTTTAAAGTATGTCTAATGGACCAAGTGCTATCGAAGACTTTTTAAAACCCGTAAATTCCCAGGAGGCTATTGGAAAGTACACTGTAAACCTTACTCAGCTGGCTCGTGAGGGGAAGACTGATCCTGTTATTGGTCGTGATTCTGAGATCCGTCGGGTTATGCAGATACTTTCAAGGCGGACTAAAAATAATCCGGTTTTGATTGGGGATCCTGGTGTCGGAAAAACAGCTATAGTTGAGGGGCTTGCACAAAGGATTGTTTCTAATGAGGTTCCAACCACACTTGTAGACAGAGAGCTTCTGGTCTTGGATTTTGCGCTTCTTTTAGCCGGGGCTAAGTTTCGCGGGGAGTTTGAGGAGCGTTTGAAGGCTGTTATTAAGGGAGTTGAGGAGTCGAGCGGAAAATACATTATTTTTATTGATGAGCTTCATACGATAGTTGGTGGAGGTGCTGCAGAAGGTGCGACGGACGCTGCAAACATGCTTAAGCCTGCTTTGGCTCGTGGGACATTGAGGATGATCGGCGCAACTACGATTGAGGAGTACCGGAAGTATATAGAAAAAGATGCAGCTTTGGCTCGACGCTTTCAGCCGGTTTTGGTTGAGGAACCGACAGTTGGGGATACAATTACGATTCTTCGAGGAATAAAGGAACGGTATGAACTTCATCATGGGATAAGAATTACTGATGATGCACTGATTGCTGCGGCAAAATTTTCTGATCGTTATATAACTAATCGTTTTTTGCCGGACAAGGCAATAGATTTAGTTGATGAGGCAGCTTCGGCTATAAAAATTGAGACTGAAAGTAGGCCTGTGGAATTGGATACTATTAAGAGACGTTTGGTGCAACTTGAGATTGAGCAGGCTGCATTGAAGAAGGAGAAAGAGGCTACGGTGGAGAAGCGGAAGATACAGATACAGAAACAGATACAGGAGCTTAAGGATCAAATTGAAGTGTTGGAGAAAAGGTGGCAGGAGCAGAAAGATATTATTGCCAAAATACAAGAGGCTCGAGCGAAAATTGATAAATTGCGAGGTGAGCTTGAGCAAGCGGAAAGAAGTGTGGAGTTGGAGCGTGCAGCAGAGATAAAGTATGGCAAGCTTCCAGAGCTTGAGAAGCAGCTTGAACTTTACGAGAAACAGTGGCGGGTAATACCAGAGGAGGAGCGAGTGTTGCGGGAGGAGGTAAGCGAGGAAGATATCGCGAAAGTTATTGCTCGCTGGACTGGGATTCCTGTAACGAGACTTTTGGGGTCTGAGAGAGAACGTTTGGTAAATCTTGAGGATGAGCTTAGAAGAAGAGTTATCGGTCAGGATGAAGCCATAACAAAAGTAGCAGCAGCGATCCGTCGCTCTCGCGCGGGCTTGAGTCCGCAAAATCGTCCAATTGGCTCGTTTTTGTTTATTGGTCCGACTGGTGTAGGAAAGACAGAAATGGCTCGGGCATTGGCGGAGTTTTTGTTTAATGATGAACATGCGATTGTGAGGATTGATATGTCCGAGTATCAAGAAGCTCATACTGTGGCAAGACTTGTTGGTGCTCCCCCTGGGTATGTTGGGTTTGAGGAAGGTGGGCAATTGACTGAAGCAGTTAGGAGACGACCCTACTCTGTTGTGCTTTTTGACGAGATCGAGAAGGCTCATCCTCAGGTTTTTAATTTGTTTTTGCAAATTCTTGATGATGGTAGGTTGACTGATAGCAAGGGGGTAACTGTGGATTTTAGGAACGCGATAATTATTATGACTAGTAATTTGGGTAGTGATATTATACGGGAGGGGTTTAGCGCAAAACGGGAAAATGTTGAGAAGAAGATTTGGGAGCTTCTACATATGACCTTTAGGCCTGAGTTTTTAAATAGGCTCGATAATGTTGTATTCTTCAATCCCCTTTCTCCTGAAGTTATTTGGGATATTGCAAAAATTCAACTTGAGCAGGTGAAGAATACTTTTTTTGAGAAGGGTATTGAGTTGATGGTGGATAACGATTTGGTGTCTTATTTTGCCAAGAAGGGTTATGACCCGGTTTTTGGCGCAAGGCCTTTGCGACGAGCTATTGAACAAGAGCTTTTGGATGAGATAGCTCTGCAGATTATTGAGGAAAAGGTTAAGGCTGGAGAGAGTGTTACTCCTCAAGTTAAGGATGGTAGGCTTGTTTTTTGATCTGGGGCTTCAGGTTTTAAATCCCATAGCCTTGACTTTTGGTGGTTTTTCTGTTACAGTTTTAATACTTCAGAAGGAGATTTAGATTTTCCCAAAGATTAGTTAATTTTAGTTGGAAATCTGCCTAATTTTTAATCTGGAGATACCATCCTAGCGCGCTATGATGGTGCACATTGAAAGATTCCCGAGGTGTCGTATCTTTCTTTTTACTTGCCGGCAGCGTTTTGGGTATTTGCTCCCTTCAAGTGCTTGAAACGCTGCCTTAAGGCAAGCAAGAGATAGGAGGAGAACGTGGCCAAGTGGTTGGTACGTGGGTGCAAACGATGGAGAGGAGCGGCCACTCCCGAGGTGTAGCTTGGCCCCTGGAGGGTTTTTCAAGTTTGGCTTGATAACCTTCCGGGGGATTTTTTTGGCAAAAGTTAGCAAGTTTGTGATATAGTTTGATTTGATGACAGATACAACTCGTTTCAAAACTCACGCGTTAGCTTCCGCTAACTTGTGTAAAGGTGAGATTGGAGAAGCTGTTTTGAAACAGCTTCATAAAGTTGGTTTGACTCCAGAGTTGGTTCGTAAGATTGCAGGTCTTGCAAATCTTCAGTTGACTGTGGATGAAGAGAAGCTTTATGCACCACAGCTTTCTTCGATATTGGATTATGTGGAGCAATTATCTTCGGTTGATACCTTGGCCGTAGAGCCTACTTTTAGTGTAAGAGATCTAAAAAATGTGATGCGGGAAGATGTAGCTTCCTCGGAAGTTGAGCTATCTCAGGAGGAAGCGTTGAAGGGTGCACTGGCTGTAGAAGGGGGAATGTTTAAGGTGGAGGTAGGGAATAAAGAATCATGAATAATGAATCGTGAATTATGGAAGAACTAACTAAACTTACCCTTGTGGAAACACTAGAAGGATTAGAGGATAAGAAATTTTCTACAGAGGAGCTTTGTGTTGCATATACCCAGAGGATTGGAGAGCTTGACTCTAAACTTAATGCTTTTTTGACTGTGAACGAGGAATGTGGGGGAATTCCGGTGGCGGTGAAGGATATAATAGTTACGAAAGGTATAAAAACTACTGCCGGTTCGAAGATTTTGGAGACTTTTATTCCTCCTTATAATGCTACTGTTATCGAGAGACTTTTTGACAAAGGCGTTGGGGTAATCGGGAAAACTAATTGTGACGAGTTCGCTATGGGTTCTTCTGGAGAAAATTCCGCTTATGGCTGTACTCGCAATCCGTGGGATTTAGAGCGAGTTCCTGGAGGTTCCTCAAGTGGGTCTGCTGCCGCGGTTGCTGCTAACTTGTGTGTTTTTGCACTTGGTACAGATACTGGAGGTTCGGTAAGGCAACCTGCTTCTTTGTGTGGTGTTGTGGGATTTAAGCCTACGTATGGTCTAGTGTCGCGATATGGTTTGATTGCCTATGGAAGTTCACTTGATTGCGTTGGTTCGATAACAAAATCAGTTGAAGATGCTGCAACGGTTTTAGAATGGATAAGTGGACCAGACGGAAAAGACTCTAATTGTAGCCAACAGTTTAAACTCGATCGGACAAAGCTAAAATCAGGGGTCAAGGGCTTGATAGTTGGTATTCCAGGGGAATATTTTAGTCAAGGGCTAGATAAGAAGGTTAAAGAAGTTATAAAAACCTCTATTAGAAAGCTTGAGGCGTTAGGATGTAAAACTGTTGAGGTAGAATTGGCCCATACAAAGTACGCAATTGCTACTTATTATATAATTGCAACTTCGGAGGCTTCAGCAAACCTTTCTAGATATGACGGTATAAGATTTGGTGGTGCCCGTGATTTATTTGGACAAGAAGTAAAGCGTCGAATTATGCTTGGAACCTTTTCTTTGTCTGTTGGTTATTATGACGATTATTATGCGAAAGCAGCAAGAGTTAGGACGCTTATAAAGCAAGACTTTGAAAAGGTTTTTGAAAGGTGTGATGTAATTGTTGGTCCAGTTTCTCCAACTACTGCATGGAAACTTGGTGAGAAACTAAATGACCCCCTTTCAATGTACTTATCTGATATTTACACAGTTACTGCGAATTTGGCAGGTCTTCCTGGGCTTTCAGTGCCATGTGGTTTTGCGGACAACTTACCCGTGGGTTTACAAATTTTGGGGCCAAGGTTTAGTGAAGAGAAGATTTTGAGAGTTGGATATGTTTGTGAGCAGGTGGGGGGGAGAAAGCTTCGTCCCGATGTGCAAAGCTATTCCACATCGGGAGTGGAATAGACCCATCGGGAGTGGAATAGACCCATGAAGACTCGACAACGACAACACGAACCAGTAATCGGTCTTGAGGTGCACGTGGAGTTGAATACAGAATCTAAGATGTTCTGTTCTAACTCGACGCAATATTTTGGGCAAACGCCAAATATTCATACATGCCCGGTTTGTTTAGGCTTCCCCGGAGCTTTGCCGTATACAAACAAGAAAGCCATTGAGTATTGTATAAAGATTGGTCTTGCCTTGGGTTGCGAGATTGCAGAAGAAACCGTATTTGAACGCAAGAATTATTTTTATTCTGATTTGCCAAAGGGGTATCAGATTTCTCAATATCGTTGGCCATTATGCAGAGGTGGAAGGATGGTGGTTAAAAACAAGGTAGGAGAAGAAAGGGAAATAAGGGTAAACAGGGTTCATATGGAGGAGGATACGGCGAAATTGGTGCACCAGTTTGGAATTTCCAATTCAAAAGGAGCTACGCTGATAGATTTTAATCGATCTGGTGTGCCGTTGGTGGAAATTGTGACCGAGCCGGATTTTAGGGATTTGGCTGAAATTAGAGATTATGCCAAGAAACTTCAGCAGGTTATGCGGTATCTCGGTGTTTCAAACGCGGACATGGAGAAAGGGGATATGAGACTAGAGGCGAACGTATCCGTTCGCCAAGTTCAAAGTTCAAAGTTCAAAGTTCAAAATGAATTACCAAAATACAGAATTGAATTGAAGAATATTAACAGTTTTAGGTTTATGGTGGCGGCTGTTCAATATGAGATAGAAAGGCAGATTGAAGCTCTAGAGAAAGGAGAGAAGCTTGTGCAGGAGACAAGGGGTTGGGATGAAAATAATAGGAGAACATATGTGCAGCGGGTCAAGGAGGAGGCCACTGATTATAGATATTTTCCTGAGCCGGATATACCCCCCATAGAAATAGATAAAGATATAGAAACAGAGTTGAGAAGGCAGATGCCGGAGCTGCCTTGGGAGAAAACAGAAAGGCTAATCCAAGAATACAGTCTAAGTTCAAGCCAGGCGAGGGTTTTGTCTGAGACACAAGAGTTTGCAGATTACTTTGAAGAGGCTGTGAAAGTGGTTAACAGTCTAAGTCTAAGTCTAAGTCTAAGTCTAAGTCCGGTCAGAATTGCCAATGTTTTAATTAACAAGAAGTTTGATCGAGAGCAAGTTTTACCAGCCAGGTTTGTGGAGATGATACGAGAAGAGGAAGATCGGCCTGGTGTTTCTTCGGAGGAATTGGAAGGAGCTGTGCATAGTGTGATAGCTGAAAATACTAAGGCAGTTGCGGATTACCGAAAGGGCAAAGAAGCGTCGTTACAGTTTCTCTTGGGACAGGTTATGGCAAAGACTCGAGGACAATCTAATCCTGTAGCGATACGAGAAGCATTATTGAGGAATTTGCGGTAGCGTATTTTGCGTGAAAAGAGTAAAATGTTTGCATGTTGGATGGTCGTTTTGTGCATCTTCATGTTCACTCAGAGTATTCACTTCTTGACGGCTTTGGGAAGCCAAAAAACATTATAAAACGGGCTTCTGAATTAGGCCAGAAGGCTATTGCAATAACTGATCATGGAACAATGTATGGTGCTGTTGAATTTTATAAGGCTGGGCTTGAGATGGGCGTGAAACCTATTGTTGGGGTTGAGGCCTACATAACCAATCAAGATCATAAACTACGTGGCAAAGATCAAAAAATAGAAACATTCCACGTCATTCTTTTAGCTTGCAATGAAGAAGGTTATCGGAACCTTATGAAATTGACGAGTATTGCGCATTTGGAAGGCTATTACTATAAACCAAAGGTTGATAAGGAGACCTTAAAAAAATATTCAAAAGGGATTATTGCTTGCTCGGGTTGTACCTTGGGTGAGCTTTCGCAGCTTTTAATAGCGGAGGATTGGAAGAAAGTTCGTGAAATAGCTCGCTGGTACCAAGATGTTTTTGGTGAGAACTACTATTTGGAGATACAAAGACATGAGTATGAGAGGTTTATTCCAAGTGCTTTGAATGCTGATATTAAAAATGATCTTGAGAAAATGGTTAGGAATGAAAAGATTGTTAATGAGGGGGTTATAAAACTCTCAAGAGAAATTGGGGTTCCGATTGTTGCTACAAATGATGCACATTATATAAGGCAAGAGGATGCGGTAGCACAGGATGTTTTGGTTTGTGTTGCTACAGGCAAGTTTGTGACGGACACTAAAAGGATTAGATACATAGACACCCAGACTTTTTATATAAGACCAACTGAGGAGATGGAGGCTTTGTTTGTGGATCTTCCTGAGGCTATTGAAAATACGACGAAACTTGCTGAGAAATGTAACCTTGAGATATCAACATACGGGAAGTGGTTTTTCCCAAAATTCAGTTTACCTCACGGTAAGACTGCTGAGGAGCATTTGCATGACATGGTTTATGAAAAAATATCTGAGACATACCCGGATGCGAGCAAGGAAATATACGAAAGAGCTGATTACGAGCTCAGTATTATTTCTCAAAAGGGTTACGCGCCGTACTTTCTTATTGTTGCTGATTTTGCGCAATGGGCAGGAGAAGTAGGCATTATTACAAACACTCGAGGTTCTACAGCTGGTTCAATAGTTTCTTATATAGTTGGGATTACAACTGTTGATCCTATAAAGTATTATTTACCATTTGAACGCTTCTTAAATCCCTACAGGCCTTCTCCGCCTGATATTGACTTTGATGTTGCAGATTGCAAACGTGATGAGGTTATTGGCTATATAACTTCGCGTTATGGTAAAGAAAGTGTTGCTCAAATTTGTACGTTTGGGCGAATGCTGGCTCGATCTTCGGTAAGGGATGTTGCGCGTGTTTTAGGATTGCCTTATGCAACCGGAGATAGGATTGCAAAAGTAATCCCGCCGCCTAAGCAAGGGTTTCCTATTGATGTTCCTAGGGCTTTGGAGATGTCACCACCTTTGAAGGAGCTTTATGATAATGATCCTGAGGCGAAGAAGATCTTGGATATTGCGCACTCGCTTGAGGGAAGCGCAAGGCACATATCAGTACACGCGGCAGGGGTTGTTGTTGCTCCTTCGGATTTGACGGATTTTACCCCACTTCAGTATGAGCCATCTGGGACAAAAACTATTACACAGTATGAGATGCATGCTTGTGAAGAAGTGGGGCTTATAAAGTTTGACATACTGGGGATAACAAATTTGTCAATTCTTGGATCTGCAGTTCAGCTTGTCAAAGAAACTCGAAATATTAAGATTGATTTAAGAAATATTCCTTTGGATGACAAGAAAACTTTTGAGATGTTGAGCCGTGGGGAGACAATGGGGGTTTTCCAGATGGGTTCTAGTGGTATGACGAAATATATTAAGGAGTTGCGGCCGACTTGTATTGAGGACTTGATGGCGATGGTTGCTCTTTATCGGCCTGGTCCGATAGCGGTTATTCCTGAATACATTGAGAGGAAACATTCTGGTAAAAAAATAAAGTATTTGGATCCGAGAATGGAGAAGTTTTTAGATAAGTCGTTTGGTCTTTTGGTTTATCAAGACGATCTTCTTTTCTGCGCGTTGGATCTTGCAGGTTATACATGGGAGGAGGCGGATAAATTTAGGAAAGCTGTTGGCAAGAAGATTCCGGAGGAAATGGCTGCCCAGAAGGAGAAGCTGATAAAGGGTATTGTTGAGCATGGGCAGACTCCCGAGTTTGCAGAGATGTTGTGGAAACTTTTTGAACCTTTCCAGGCATATGGGTTTAACAAAGCGCATGCTGCTTCGTATGGTATGGTTGCGTATCAAACGGCTTATATGAAAGCTAATTTTCCGGTTGAATATATGTGTGCGCTTTTGACTTCGGAATCTAATAATACTGAAAAAGTTGCGTTGGGGGTTGGTGAGGCGAAGCGGATGGGTATTAGTGTTTTGCCTCCGAGTATTAATGAAAGCGGTATTGGTTTTACAATAGTGCCTCAGAAGGATTCGTTAGGGGAGCGTGGAATTCGCTTTGGTTTGTCTGCGATTAAGAATGTTGGCGGTGCGGCTATTGAGGCAATTTTGACAAGTCGCGAGAAAGATGGGGCGTTTCGTTCGTTTTCTGATTTCTGTAGTAGAGTAGATAGTCGGCGAGTTAATAAAAAAGTTCTTGAAAGTCTTATAAAAGCAGGGGGATTTGATTCTTTTGGGAATCGTGCCAGTCTTCTTGCCGGAATTGATCAGATAAGGGAACAGGTACTTAAGGCGGCGGCGGCTTCCTTAAGCGGGCAAGGTGGGTTGTTTGATGATTCAGAAGAAGAAAAGGACACACCCCCTTATTTGGTTGATAATCTACCAAATGTTGAAGATTTTTCGCGGGAAGAGAAGTTGGCTTTAGAGAAACAGTTGCTGGGTCTTTATTTGACTGAACACCCATTGACTGCTTCACTTTCCGCTTTATTTGATCGAATTACTCACAAAATTGCGGAGCTTTCAAGTGATGAACATGTGGGTCAAATTGTAAAGGTTGGTGGGATTATAATAAGCTGCCGTGTGGTTACTACAAAAAATAGCGGCAAGCAAATGTGTTTTGCAACTATAGAGGATGATACTGGATCTTTGGATCTTGTGGTTTTTCCGCAGGCGTATGAGAAGACGCGCGTTCACTGGGAAGGTGGGGAACCTTTGGTTATAGAAGGGAAGGTTGAACATCGGGAGGAAGCATTGTCGCTTATTGTAGAGCAAGTAAAAACATTAAGTGAGGCCCTGCCTATTGAGGGTCTTGAGAATTCCTTGAGGAATTCGAGGGTGCTGGGATTGAGTGAACCTGTTGTGTTAAGAATCCCTCGGGGGATAAGGTCATCCGTTTTGTTGGAACTTAATCAACTTTTGCAATCGAACAAGGGTGATCAGGACTTAACAATTGTTGTTGAGAATGGGTTTGGAGAGAAGAGGATAAAGTTGCCGTATGGAGTGGCGTGGAATAGAGAGCTTGAGCAGAGGATAAAGAGTTTGCTTTCCAATTAATTTTCAATGTTACAATTTTGAAAAGCGGGAAATGGGATTTTTTTGTTCGAGTTTCAAGGGTAATTATGGTACAATATATTCCTATGGCGTTGACAATTACCCATAATGAGAGGAAATTTTCGGTTGGTGATACGGTTCGGGTTTTGTTGAGGATAACCGAAGCCCGAGCCAAGGGAGAGAAAGTTCGTGTTCAGCCGTTTGAGGGCATGCTTATTGGGGTTCGTGGCGAGGGTGTTAATAAGTCATTCACTGTACGACGAGCTGGAAGCGGAGGAATTGGTATTGAGCGGATTTTTCCTTTGTTTTCTCCTTTGATAGAGGGCGTGGAGCTTGTGAATCATGGTCTTGTTAGACGGTCTAAACTTTATTACATCAGAGAGAAGAGCCAAAAAGAAATTGCTGAGATTGCAAAAGGATATTTGCGTCGACAATCAAAAGCCAAAGGGATAAGGTCTTAAAGAAAGTTTAAAAATTTTCTGAATGGACAAACAAGCTACAGGAAGACTCGGAGAGGATTTAGCTGTAGGTTTTCTTCAAAAGCAAGGCTATAAAATACTTACGCGAAATTTTCGGTCACACTTCGGAGAGGTAGATATTGTCGCACAGGACAAAAAAACTTTAGTGTTTGTTGAAGTAAAGATGCGTGATGATTACAGTTTCGGATACCCCGAGGAAGCTGTTACTCCAAGAAAGATTAGTTCAATTATTAAAACTGGTCAGTATTACAAACTTGTGTATCCTGGCACGCCTTCTTTAATGAGAGTGGATGTGGTAGCGATAGATATGATTGGTGACCAACCACAGATTCGTCTTCATAAGAATATCACCCTTTGACTGGTAGGAGTCTACTACTTGTTACTAGGTTCTTACAATGTCTTCACCCCAATCTTACCGCACAATAGTAACCTTGTTGGGATTTGTACGCAGTTGGAAAATTTTTTTATTTGTTATATGAGAAGCAAAGGGGGTGATTTACGAAAAATGGCAATACAAGGAAGTCTTAGAGGGTTTGCGGCAATGTCTCCCGAGAAAAGACGTAAGATCGCACAGAAAGGTGGTCAGATGAGTGGAGGCAAATTTAAAGAAGGTTCGCAACGAGCTAGAGAAGCAGGTCGGAGAGGTGGATCTAGGTGAAGTAACTAGTAGTTAAGTAGTTTAGTTAAAGGCAGGCTCAACAGCAGGCGGTGTAAAGACTGCCTGTTTGTTTTTTGTGTTGTGAGCCGCTTAGTGCCTTAAACAGACTGAAAGAATTTTTCAAATTATTCCTTACTGATGGTCTAAACTCCGAATTTGCTTATACCTTTGGTCTAAAAGATGCATAATTAAGTACATTAACTTTTTTTAGATCCGCAAGTGCGGATCGCAAGCTCTGCTTATAGGGTTATTGACTTCTGTACTTATTTATGGTTAAATAAAAATAATCACGCCCCTCGAGAAATCGGGGGGGTATTTTTTTAAACGAAGATGTCTACCCCTAATTTATCTACAGCCTTAGTAAAAATTCTTTTCTCGATCTGATAAACTTCCTTACCCATATGCCCGTGAGCAAAAATCACAATCACCTGTTTGTGTAGGCTTATTAAAAGTTTGTATAAAGGAGCGAAATCACCATCTCCTGAGAAAAACAAAAAGGATTCAAAATCATTTTTTATTGCTTTGTGAGCGTCTATAGAAATTTCCATATCGAAATCACACTTTCTTCGTAGAACCTTGCGGCTTAGGATCTGTAGAATTTTTTCTATATCCTTTGCTTCAAGATTTTTAATTAAGGACAGAGAGTTCTTTATTTCTAGAGATAGGTTCTTATATCTCCGGGTAGTGTTTTAGATTCTTAAATAACTTCTTTTGGATCAACCTCTTTTTTTAGGGATTTCGTCCAGCCATAAATATTTGCCCAATCAATAAAAACTACGGTTTTACCTTTTAATTTGAATCTAAATTCAGAATTGCTCATTATTTTTATAATAGCACAAAGAAAACCTCCGGGTCGAAGTGAGCCGGAGGGAATAAGGTTACTATCCTTGTGGCTCGCCTTTGGCGGCATAAGGATCATTCGGTGGGATTAGTATAGCACAAACTTGTTCTTAGTTTTTGGTATATAATATTAACTAATTGTCCTGTTTTATGAGTATAAATTATGAAGATTTCGAAAAAGTTGATATAAGGTTGGGTAAAGTTATTGATGTGCAGGATTTTCCTGAGGCTAGAAAGCCAGCCTTGAAACTTAAAATTGATTTTGGTCCCGAAATAGGGATTAAAACTTCAAGTGCGCAGCTTGTAGGAGCTTATACAAAAGAAGAATTACACGGTATGTTAGTGATGTGCGTAATAAATTTTTTACCTAAACAAGTAGGCCCTTTTGTTTCAGAAGTATTAACACTGGGATTCGCGAATACAAGTGGAGAAGGTTTTATTCTCGCAACGCCCTCTAAGAATTCAGTGGGATTGGGAAATAAATTGAGATAAAGAAATACTAATATGAAAACAGTTGGAATTATTGGTGGTCTTGGACCAGAAACCACGGCTAGGTTTTATCAGGAAATTATTGCTTCTTGTTTTGAGAAGAATAAAGATAAACGTCCTCCAATACTTATATGGAGTGTTCCATTACCTTACAAGATAGAGGAAGATTTAATTAAAAATGCACAGGGAGAAGAAAGATACCTTCCTTCTGGTGAAGAACAATAATCGAGAGTAGGTGAAGTTATTTTCAATCTCGTTAATTACAAGTATACCAGCCAAGATGAGAAACAAATTGTGGATATATTAGACAGTTTCGAACATAAAGACGTAAAAGTGGTTTTACTTGCATGTACTGATTTGCAGTTACTTAATCTTTCACATCCGAATCTCAAGATATATGACACCATGAAAATTCTCGCCGATGCTGCAGCAGAAAATATATTAATGGAAAAATAAAAGCTGCTAGAAACGCAAGACCCCACCTCCCTCGCCATTAACATAAAATAGTTTTAACTGAAGATAAACAAGGTGGTGATTTAAGATGTTACCTCTTGATGTAATTAGAAAATATTGTCCTGATTTGTCGGACGAAGAATTAAGGAAAATACAAGAATTTATTTACCAGTTGTGTTGTGGAATAATGCAACATTTTTATGGATAGGATTGGGATAAGAATATTGATGAGATAGATTTTGAAAATGAAAAAGGTTAATAGAAAGGTCTATGGTGATCGGGCTGAGTTTAGTGACGCCTGCGGGAGTCGAACCCGCGATTCCTGGGATGAAAACCCAGTGTCCTAGACCACTAGACGAAGGCGCCCTGATGTATATTTTAGCATTTTTTCGGGTGAATTTATACTCTAGTGGTGTTTTAGGGGTGTGGGTTTGCGGGTGTGTTTTTTGATTTTTGTGAGTAATTGGTCTATGTCGAATGGTTTTGCCAAGAAATCGTTAGCTCCATTCTTTTTAGCGATTTCCTCAGCGCCTGGGTGGGCTGAGATCATAATTATTGGCAGATTTTTTGTGGATTTATTTTTTTTGAATTGTTTTATTACGTCTCTACCATTTTTGCCGGCGAGAAGTAGATCTAATAACATTATGTCAGGGGAGATATCTTTTGCTTTTTGGAATGCTTCTTCGGCGTCTATGATGGTGTGGACCTCAAATCCTGTGTATTCAAACACTGCTCTGATAGCTTCTAGTATTCCTTCGTCGTCGTCGACTACTAGTATTTTAAGCATATGAAAACAACTTTTTAGTTATACGCAGTTGAAGCGTTTTATACCCAAAATACTCTAGTTTGCAACTTCCAAATAGTATTTTGGGTTCTAACTATTTAAAGAAGAGTTACCTGTCTGCCGACAGGCAGGTAAACTCGAGTTAAATAGGTATATCTAAAACGATTATACCTCTCTTATGCCAGCGGACTTTAGTTCGGTTGAGTAGAGCTGGTAAACTAGATATATGCATCATCACATACATCTTAGAGACATAGATCAGCTTCATCGAGAAATTTTAAGATTTTTAGTCTCATTAAATCTTGAGGAAACATATAAGGTGATAGTTGACGGGGCATTGAAATTAGTTGAGGGAGATTCTGGGTCTATTCTTTTAGGCAAGAAAGGTGGCCTTAAGAGGGTTTATGCTTCCTCGGAAGTTCTTTTTAAGGTTAAACCAAGAAGACGTGGTATTGTTTATGGTGTTTTTAAGACATGTGAGCCGAGGGTGCTCTCGGCAAAAGAGATAAGAGATGTTGAGAAGCGACACCCTGCACTTAAGGAATTGCCTGCTCGCTCGATTCTTCTTATCCCTCTTTCGTATTTAGGAAAGTCTATGGGTGTTTTGACTGTTTTGTCGAAGGAGGATATAGATTTTACACAGAAAGAGTTTAATATGCTGAAACTTTTTGGTACTGCTGGAAGTCTAGCTATCCGAAAAGCACAACTTTATCAACAGACTCGGGAAGCTTTGGAAACTCGGGATTTGTTTATTTCTCTTGCAGCTCATGAGTTGCGCACTCCCCTTACAACTATCAATGGTTATGTTCAGCTTCTTGCTCATAAACTATCAGGCGATTCTGTGGAGGCTAGCTGGACGGATGGGTTAAAATGGGAGATCAAGAGACTGACGCGGATGGTAAATGAGCTTCTGGATGTACAGCTTATTAAAACCGGTCAGTTTATATGTCAAAAACATAAAGTTAGCTTAAAAGATGTTGCGCGACGTGCTATTTTGGAGTCTAAGTTTGCATATCCAAAACATAAGTTTGGTTTTGAGGATGACTTGGGAAGTAAGCCAGATATTTTAGAAGGTGATCCTGATAAGTTGGTACAGGTAGTTGCAAACCTTTTGGACAATGCTGCGAAATTTTCTCTTCCTGGACAAAAGATACTGGTGCGGTTGAGGTCTAATCATTCTTCGTTTGTAATAGAGGTACAGGATCATGGTCTTGGCATTGAGGGGAAAGAAGCGTCGCAGGTGTTCAGTAGATTTTACAAAGGGCAGAACAATTACAAGAGAGGCATGGGATTGGGTTTATTTTTAGCCAAACAAATTGTAGAATGTCATGATGGATCTATTAATTTGAAATCGGAGGTAAATAAAGGAACAAAAATTTTTGTTGTGTTGCCTAAATCTTAACTGCTATTTATTATGTTTGCTGAACGAGAAGTTGATGGACCGAATCCCGTTGTAGTAGGAGAATCTGAGTTGGATAGGATGCTAGCGGACAGGTCAGAGGTTCTTTATTCCTTGGTTGATCTGAAGGGTAGGCCCGTGGGCAAAGAACTTGTTTCTAGAGTTCTTACTTCTGCGGAACGTGTTGTTGTTTTTGGCGAACCTGCCGCTAATAAGAGTACGATTCTTGGGCAGTTAGTGAGGGAGGTGACTATTTTGTCTGGTGGGCGGATTGCACCTACGGTAGTACTTTTTGACCAAGTTCTTGTTGATTGTCAGCTTGAGTTTGGTAAGCCTAGGCAGGAGTGGGGTACGGAAGAGTGGGACAGGTTTGATAGATGGGTTGAAAAGAGAATAGAGGAGCCGGCTGAGGGGGTTGGTCCTTCGCGCAGACACGTTAGGTTTGTGGAAATTGTAGGTCTTCGGGGGAAGGGGGTGCCTAATAATAGGGCTGTGACTACCTTGGAGAACTTAGCTAGACGGGCTAGGCAAGAACCCGAGGATGCACCGAAAACCTTGATCGTGGCTGTAGCTCCAGACTCTCGGTCACAGTACAGGACGGGAATTATGCGTGAACGGGTGCTATCGGTTCAGCCAGAGGAGGTTCTGGGTGTTTTGCGCTGTGAATTTAATATCGAACCTGTGGGGTTAAGTGAAACTGATGCATACAGAGCGGGAGTTTTCCTTCAGGAGAAAGTTCGCTCTATGGCCCGAGCAGAAGATATCGGGCGGATTAGGAGTGAGATGTTGTGTGAGGCCAGGAGTTGGTCGTGTGGCTTGAGTGCTGAAGAATTTGCAGCTATATGGAGGTTGTTTGATTTAATACGAATGCCTGTAGAAGTAGGGGCGTTTAAGGATAACGAATTTAATGAGTATCAGCTTAAGGCTGCGCATTTGGGGTATATTGTATGGGCTAAACTTGGGTTAGGACAGCATCAGGGTTTTGTCGTCTTTAGTCTATTCCAAGAACACGGGACGATTCATTGGCCCATTCAGTTGGATACGTTGCGCGGCTATACTCGTTCCGGAAAACCCATGAATACAGGTGGGTTTTGAGGATGCAGAGGAGACCAGTATCAGACACTGTACCTACTTTTTCAAAATGTCCTTGAGGAGGGTGAGAATTTGTTCGAGAAATTTTGCAACTTCATCTCTTGGGCCGCGGACCTTAGCCTTAATCTCCACTCTTGTATCTGAATTTACAGCCGCGGGAGTCGCTGTTTGATCGGAAGCTGTTGTGGTAGGCGTAGGAAGGATTTCATCCTCCTGCCTATTTTCGATTTTTACCTCTATCCTATTTTTCCCGCTTCCCTGGTTGTCTCCATGCGAGAGCGCGACTGATGGTACGCTTATCAGAAGAAATAAAATTGTAAATGTTGAAAGAAGAATTTTTCCGTTCATACATATATAACGGATAATTCTAAAATTTGTTACAAAACACTCTTTCAAACGTTTTATTAATGCGTGGATACAACTCGTTTCAAAACTCATAGATTAGTCTTATTAAATTTTTTGAAACGAGATTGGAGAAGCTGTTTTGAAACAGCTTCATAGTATAATAAGCCTGTATGGATGATGAGATACTTGGTCTTGTTATACGTGCCAAAAGGGGCGATAAAAATGCATTCGGCAAACTTTATAATCTTTACTTCAAAAAGATTTATCGATACGTGTATTATTCTATTTATGGTCATGAATTATCAGAAGATATTACCCAAAATACTTTTCTTAAGGCATGGAAATCGCTGCCTTCGTTTACTGTGGAAAAAGGAACTTTTCAGGCCTATATTTTTATGATCGCAAGAAACCTTGTCACTGACTATCAAAGAAAGAGAAAAGAAATATCTCTTGAAGTAATCGAAGATACTACTTTTTCCGAGGAGGATTTGGCGGAGCAAATATCAAGGGAACAAAACAAAGATATGGTGCAAAATGTTCTTTCAGGCTTGAACGGTTTTGAAAAGCAAATTGTTATTTTGCGCTTTTTTGAAGAGTTATCTTTTTCTGAAATTGCAAGAGTTATTGGGAAAAAGGAAGGAGCCCTAAGGGTGCAAATTCATAGAATTCTTAAAAAACTTGCGGAGAGATTAAAAGATTATGGAAACTAACAAATATATAGAAAAACTTAAAAAAGAATATTTAAAACTTTCTCCCCCAAAAACCCTCGTTGAGCAGGGGTGGACAGAACTTGAGAAGTCCCTTGCGCCGCAGGAGAAATTTCTTTCACTTTTTGTTTTTAGACGAGGTGTATTGTTTGCCGTTATCGTCCTATTTTTATCTTTTGGCATACTTTTTGGAAGTTTGGTTCAAGCTGCCCAAGGCGCTTTTCCAGGAGAGCCTCTTTATCCTATTAAGCGTTTGTCAGAGGAAGTGATCTTTCTTACACCTGACAAAGAGAAAGTTGAGCGCCGAGCAGACGAGATAATTGAGCTTACAAAAAAAGGGGGAAACAAAGATATCTTGGGAAAATCCATAAGGGGTTACAAAAAAACTATTCTTGAAACTAAAAAAGAAATATTAAATTCAGGAAAGGGAAAAAAAGAACTTGATGAGAGTTTAAATTTGCAGGAAAAAAGATTTAGGGAGGTTATTAAACAGCAGTCTTCAGAAGAAGTTCGAGAAGCAATCGAAATCGCGCGAGAGGGAAGGAATGGCAGAGACGATATTGATGGTGACCGTAAAGAAGAAGATAAAAAAGAAGATAGAGAAACAAAATGAAAGAGAATGAAACATCCTAGAAAGTTAGTGTGATTCTTGGTATAATCAAGCATAGCTTGATTGAAGCGACTTGTAACGATTATTAGGAGCGCTATAATTGCTACGTATTTCTTCTTATGATTTAGACATTGGGGGTATAGCTCAATGGTAGAGTAGTGGCCTTTTAAGCCATTGGTTCAGGGTTCGAATCCCTGTGCCCCCACCTTCTTTGAAAAAACAGCCTTTGGAATTTAGTGTTATACTGTCTTGATGCGCGTATTGGGGATAGATCCTGGCACTGCAACTACTGGATATGGGTTTTTGGAAACAAACGGTGACGGCACTCCATACCTTAGGAGTTATGGTTGGATTGAGACTAAAGATAATGGTGATCCTGCCAAAAGGCTTGTCGAGATCTATAATGGTATTAAGGATTTGCTTTCCAAACATAGTCCTGATGTTGTGGCAATGGAACGCTTGTTTTTCTTTTCCAATCAGAGGACTGCTATGAGAGTAAGTCAGGCACAGGGGATATTTTTGCTGGCTGCTGCTCAAAAAAATATACCCTTGTTTGAGTATCCACCCGGGCAGGTCAAGTTAAAGATTGCGGGGAGTGGGAGAGCAGATAAAAAATTAATGCAGGAAACTATAAAAGAGATTTTTAACATTAAGGCGCCTGATAAGAAAAAAACTCATTTTGATGATGTGGCGGATGCGATAGCGATTGCGTTGTGCCATATACGGGTAAAACGGGAAACACAAAACGAAAAACGTGATACACAAAACGTACAACGAAAAACGTGATACGCAAAACGAAGAAGCATTTAACGTCTGCCATTTTACGTTTTACGTTTTACATTCCAGAGGGGGTGATATCTAATGGCTACTAAGATTGGGCGGGTTCTTCATTATTATGATAAGATTGGGGTTGCAGTAGTTGAACTGGCTGAAAATCTTTCAGTTGGAGAAAAAATTCGTTTTGCAAGGGGGGGTGAGGATTTGTTTGATCAAAGCGTTTCTTCTATGCAATCAGAGCACGAAGAGATAGAAACAGCTAAGTCAGGTGAGATAGTTGGACTTAAGGTTGATCAGCCTGTGAAGGAAGGGGCGGAGGTGCTGAAGGAGGAGTGATTGGTGATTAGTGATTGGTGAGGAATTAGGAGTGAGAGTTGACATGAGGAAGAGAAGAACAAAGCTTGAGTGGAAGGAATCACCTGACATCCAAAGACGAATAAAAGAGCTTCTTGTACTTCGTGATTTTGCCCACATTTGTGCTGATCGTGTCTTTTGTTATGAGAGCACTGGGGCTAACACAAGAGCTTGTGCCCGAATTTGGGGGTTTAACAGACTTTGGCAGCAAACCTTAAATCTTCCTCCTGCTTATATACTTGAAGTAGTTTTGGAACGGTTTGGTAAACTTTCTATTATCCAACAAGACCACGTTTTAATACATGAGCTTCTTCATATACCTAAAAATTTCTCAGGAGCTTTGGTATCGCACAGAAAAAAAGGTGGGGTGAATGAGAAAATGGTGAGAGAAGTATATGAAGCATTATATTTTTCACGGCGATAATCACGTAGAGTCCAGAGGTGCTTTAACTTCTCTTATAACTCAAATGCAAGGTAGGGGGTTTGAGGTTGTGAAACTGGATGGCGCAGTAACGACCAAGCCTGATCTTTTGACTGCTGCAAAATCTCAGATGCTAATTTCTCTGGGACAGTTGGTAGTTGTTGAGAATTTATTATCATTAAACAAAAAGGGTGGGGAGATTTTTGGTGAGGTTGGGGAGGAACTTCAAAAGCCATATCTTGTTGGTAGCGGAACTGTTTTTGTGTTTTGGGAGAAAAAATCGATTTCGCCTGCGTCTTTGAAAAGTTTGTCGCAGGGCTTTTTTGTCCGCGAGTTTAAAGTTCCTGTTTTGGTTTTTAAATTTTTGGATTCTGTTTATCCTAAGAACACAAGGTATGTTTTGAAGATGTTAGAAGATGTGCAGAGGGCTGTAGCCCCAGAGTTTTTACTTATAATGCTTAGCCGGCAAGTGCGTTTATTAATTTGGGTAAAGTGTGACCCTGATACTTTAAAAGTTCCAGGTTGGCAAAAGACAAAACTCATTACTCAGGCAGAAAAATTCACTGTGGATCAACTTTTTAGTTTACACAATAAGCTTTTAGAATTAGACAGAGCACAAAAACACTCACAGCTACCTGAAGACCTGCCATCTTCTCTTGCACTCCTTGCTCTATCTGTCTAGAATGAAATGAATGTTGCCTTTGTCGAGTTTGACTAAAAAAGATATTGAGAATGTAAAACTTCTTTCTTTTGATGTTGATGGGGTTACGATTGAACGGGGTACGGAGGTTTCGGAAAAAGGGATGGTTTTGACAGTTAAAACTAAAGTTGTTTCTTCCAGGCTTTTGGAAAAGATAGGGCGACTAAAGAAACACTTTTATATTAATTTTACCTCCGGGAGAAGTCTTTTGTATCTTGCGCGGATGTTTGCGCCTTTGCTTTGGGATCGGGTTACTCTACAGGGAGAAAATGGTTTGTTTACCTTAGTGGACGGCCAAGTCATACAGACTGATCAAATAACTGCCGCAGAGCTTGAAAAGACAGAGATGATCCGTCGGGAAATTGGGGAGCTTGCCAGGGTAGATGTAAACATTAAGGGGTTTGAGCCAAAGCAGTTTATGATTACAGTTCACTCCCTGCATGAAGATGAACAAATAGAAAACATAGTTCGCGGGGTTGATACGGCTGGTGAGTTTTACTTTTATTGGATAAGTGGCGAGGCATATGATATTTTCTTAAAAAGGTTTAACAAGGCTTCGGGCTTAAAGTTTTTGACAGAAAGCTTAGGTTTGTCGATGTCTCAGGTATTGGCGGTAGGGAATGATGTAAACGATAAGTCGGTTGTTGAGGGAGCTGGGGTTGGAGTGACAACAAGTAAGGATGATTTAGAAGCGCATTATTATACAGAAGAGAAGTACAACCTTGGGGGAGAAGAGGTTGTTGACCGTCTTCTTGAGATAGTGGGTTAGGTAGGGATATTGTCGTTGACAGCCTTGTTTTCACTGGCTAATATGATCTTGTAATGAACAACTGGACCGAAGATCAACTTTTAGATTTCTTTGCGAAAGCTTTCGAAGGTGTGGTATTACCTAGGCTTGAATCCCTGGAAGAAGATGTCGCAGGACTTAAAGGGGATGTTGCAGGACTTAAACAAGACATGAAAGAAGTTAAAGAAACGCTTGAAAGAATAGACAGGCGCACGCAGCAAATGGAAGAAAGACTTATTAACCTTGAGCATGTCTCTGTCTAATCAATAATCTTTAATCTTTCTTTCGTTTTACATGTATTACTTGTACTACTTGTGCTATTTGTGTTACTTTTAGTATAGTATGCCCGACTTGTCTTCTGGTTCTTCTGGTGCGTTTTTGTTTAATAAATCTTTAAAGCAATCTACTTCCCGCCATTTGGGTTTTAAAACTACCTTTTTAACTTCTGTGGGCTTTATAGGATTTTTAGTTGGTTTATATTTTTTGGGGTATATTGTGACTTGGATTGCGGAGCCGACTTCACCGCCGCAAAATGTTTTTCTTTCTAATATAACTGACCATCAGGCAACGATTTCCTGGACTACCGAGAAAGCAACAAAAGGAGCGGTGAGAATTGGGAAAACTTTATACAAAGACGATGGGGATAAGGATTTGAAGAAACAGGGTTTTTATACAACGCACCATGTTACAGTCACCAATCTTTTGCCCGGTACAACTTACCAATTTAATATCTATCAGGGTGCAAAGAGCGTTTATCAAGGGAGTTTCTTTACTGCGGATAGTTTATTAGGGTTAACTACTCCAAGTCCTGTTTACGGGAGGATTTTGGGAGAGGGCAAAACTCCGATTGTTGGAGCTATTGTTTATTTTAGGGCAGAGGGAACAAAGGGAAAGTCATCTCTTCTTTCGGCATTAACAAATATTGATGGGCGGTGGAGTATTGATTTGGGGAATTTGCGGGCCAGTAATCTTGAGAACCCTTTTCAGATGAGTAAAGATGTTCAGGAGGAAATTATTGTTGAGGGAGGAAGTAAGGGGAGAGGGAAAGTGACTGCTTCGGTTGGTGAGGATAAACCATGGAAGGATGTAATATTGAGATAATTTACAATTTTCAATTTTCATTGAATTTTCAATTCTTTAATTTTTAAATTAAAAATTTATGCGACGTTTAACTTTACATATCTTAAGTATATTTTTGTCGTTGCATCTTATCTTCTCTCCCCTTGCTACCACTTTTGCATATGCTCAGGAGTTGGATGAGGGTTCAACTCCTGTGTCGGAGGAAGAGGTTGTTACGCCGGTTGAGGAGATTATAAACGAAATCCCAGAGGATAATAGTGTTGTTACAGAAGACGAGGCTCTAGCCGAGGAATTTGCACCTGCGGAGGAGCAGCCAGAATACGAAGAATATGCAGAAGAAACACCTGCTGCCCAAACTCAGGAGCCAGAAATTTCCCAAGAACCCGAACCAGTATCGTCTGAAGAAGAACAACCTGTTGAGGCAGAACCACAGCCAGTGGGACCAGTAGAGTCGGAAGTATCCCCGTCAGATCAAATTGAAGAGGAGCGTCAAGAAGCTCTTGAACAGATTCCATTGGAGTTACCGGCGCCTGTACAGGATTTTATTGATGGAGTTGGTGTTGGGCCGGTAGTTGATGGTGATTCTCAAGATACTCTTGTTTCAGGTTACTCTGATGCAGCAGCAGCTTTAGCTAATGACGGAGATCAAGCAGCAGCTGCGGACCGAGCTGCCCAGGATGATAGCAGTGGTGATAGCGGTGATAGCTTTGCAAGGCGTCCCCTTGCAAACGTGGGCGCTGCGGCGGATGCTGTTACAGAAGCGCCGGCAGAGGTAACTGAGGCAGTTGTTGATGGTGCGGAATCTGTCTTTGACGGACTGCAGGGTTTGGGCGGAACTATACAGCAAGCTTTTGATAATAGAGATCAAGAAGGTATTTTAACAATGAGAGCAGAAGAACTGGAGGCTGAGGAGCAGGCAAGACTTGAAGCACAAAGATTGGCTGTAGAAGAGGCTTTAAACAGGTCTCCTGAGGAAAGATCACGTTCTGTTGCCCAAGCTCTTGAACTGCCGGAGGACACCTCGGCGGAACAGGTTGTAAACGAGCTTAACAACTTGGTTAACCAAACTGGGATAAAGATAGAGGGAGATCCCGACTCATTTACTCTTACAGAAGCTCCGGTAACCGAAGATGAATTAACAGAACAAATATCCCTTGCCCTCACTCTTCCTCCCAAAGAACGAGAAGCAGAATTGGAGAGGATAAAACAGCAGGTTTTAGGTGGAACAGAGTTTGTTGCCAACCTTGTTACCCAAGATTTCTACAATCTTTTCAAGCACACGGCTGAAATTCAGTTTAACGAACTTCCCAGGGTTGAGCAACTTAAAACACAGGCTGGATTTGATGATAATTATATTAGAGATAACACAGCAGACTATCTTCGACAAACTAAAGACTTACAGAAATTGACAAGCGAGCAGCTTGAACAGCAGATTCAAGGCCTTTATACATATTTAACAGAAGATGAAGCAAATCGCGCAGCAGACCAGTTAAGAGCTAAGAAAGAATACGCAGATGCTCTCAAGGAAGTTGAACAAAAAGCTCGAGACCTTCAACAGGAAGCTCAAGTCACAGGAGCCCTAGCTCTTGCAGGGTATATTCCTGTAGACCAGTTAGCAGCTCCGGCCATAAAAAGAGTGGCACAATCAGTAGAGACAAGAACAGGTTTACTTAGCAGAGCCCAAAATTTTCTAGGGCAAGCAGGTGATTTTGCAAATGGACTGTTTGGGAAGAGGGTGACTCAAGAGCTAGTTCAAGAGGGTTCGCAGAGGGGTTACACATCTACTTTGTCCGATTTTACAAGACAGATTGTGGAACCTTCTACGTCGGTTAATCTAATTCAGAGTCCTGGGAAAGCGCGTGTGGTAGAGTTTATGGGATATCCTACTGATTCGTCTGAGATTGAAAGAGCCGTGGCTGAACTGAAGAGTGGAAATATTGATGCAACCATAGAGATATTAAGGAAACTTGATACGGGTCTAGTAGGTCTAGATATTGCTATGAGCGATTCTGCTTATTTTGGCTATTTGGATCGCAGTGCTTTTGACGCTACGGTTCTTCGAATGCGAGATGTTTTGAACCAAGCATACGAACAAAAGCTCAGTGTGAGTCGTGCGCAAGAAGTACAAGATGGCGTATTGACGTTGTTTCATGGCACCACTGCGTTGGACAGGATGCAGACTGGAGGGATTGCGGCAAGTTCGGTGACAGAGATATCTGGTAGACGCCGTGTTTTAGTTTTCAACTCTGGTTCTGGCTTTTACACTTCTACTGACTTTGAATACGCGAGGCTTTATTCGGATGTTGGGCAAACTACTGAAGGTGGATCTGCTGTTTTGCAAATTCGGATAAAAGATGTTGGAGAGATTCCGGAAATTTGGATGACAAGAATTACGGAGGCTGCTCGTAAGCAAGCAGAAGAAACGGGGGAGGATTTTCTAACGATTGTTGATCGAGAAATTGCTCGACTGACAAACAACGCGCCCATTATTAGGATTCATGAACCAAGATCAGAAGGTACCGTGCAAGACGTAATTCCGCAGATATTAATAAGAGACAAGTCTGTTTTAGAAAAAGCGGAAATAACTGCGCTCAATCCAAATAACTTGGAGACGATGGCCTCCGGGCTTAGAGTTAACGCGGAGTCATTTAAACCGATTGAACAGATTGCTGAACAAACAAGAGAGAAAGGTTTGGTTGAGAGAGCAGTTGGATTTGTGACGAATCCTTTTCAAAGAGCTGAAGATCCCGTAGTTGTTGGGGTACAGACTGCTATTGCGGGTGCGCCCACACGGGGTTTGGCCTCTGAAGTAAGAGAGGCTGCTCAGACGAGTGGGGTAAGAGAAACCCAAGAGTTTGTTGAATCAAAGCTAAGAGAGCATGTTAGTCAAACCTTACCTTTTCAGTTTCAGAATACCAACAAAGCGCAAATAGAATATGCGATTCAACAAGAAACTGCAAGGTTACTAGATATGGAGGTGTTTTATCACTACTCTCCAGAAGCTGGAGCGAGGGGTGTGGTTGAGAGCGGTGTACTTAGAGGTTCAAAAGAGAAACTAGGTGCAGGCGGCGTCTATGTTACAGATATTCCCCCTTACCAGATTCAGCCCACAAGAGGTGGAAATACCACAAATCGCCCAACAAATCTTCTCGATTTGGGTATGTTTCTAGGCAACAGTCTTGGTATAACACATCAGGTAGGGATTAAAAAAGCGCGGTTAACAGATTACTTTGTTATTTATGCTCCTAAAGATACCTTTCAGCCTACACTTGCAAACAGGTTAGGTGGTTCTATAAGAGAATGGACCAATCAAGGGGCAGACATTGCGCTGAATGATTCTAATGTTGTTGTAAAGGGGCCATTCAAAAATACTGACTTAAGTGGTCCTCCGTCTGTGATAGCAAGTATTCTCCTTTCTACCGCAACGGTTGGAGCGACATTCGCTGTAGAGTACCCTTTGATATCGGCGGTAGGAGGAGTATTGAGTCCGGGTACTAGCCAGCCAACTCGCGAAGAGCTAGATAAAGCAATAAGAGAGCTCAATAATGAATTTCTGTACTCTGATGACGGACTAGAAAGGGGTGAATCTCCGAACTCCTCATTTCTTCCGTGGAATTTAGTCAGCAGGGTTTATGCCGCAGAAAACAGTAGTGTTGGACTAACAATAGGTACCGAGACTTACGAAGTTTTAGTGAAGCAAAAGATAGTTAAAAATAGATTGGCGGCAACGGGTGTAGCTGATTCCTCTTTTATCAAAAACACAATGGCGATGGATTCAGTAGGGCCGCGTTTTGGCAAGACGGAAAAAGGGTATGTGTTCGTAACGGGTAAGGCGGGTAGTGTCCAAGGTAGTGTTGAGCCAGGAAGCTATATTATAGAGATAGAATCAATAGAGGGTATTAAAATAAGAATTCCTAAGGTTGTCAGGGTCAGGAGTGGTTTCAATGTGGTTGTTCCTGTGTCTTTTTCGAATGGCTCAGGTGAAGTTGAACGAGTTAAGACGTTGAGCGGAGTAGACGGAGTTGCTGATGCACAATCCAATATTAATTTGGTAATTTTTGATGATGAAAATAGAAATGGTAACTTGGATGGTGATGAAAGTCCGTTAGGTCTGGCAGGGGTGCAGGTGGAGTTGAAGAATATGAACCAGGATAAACTCGTTTCTCTACTTCCCGGTTGGAACTTGGTAACTTTGACTGCTGTGCCGAGTAAGCCGTTGACGGCTTCCGGGTTGGTGTCGGAGATTGCAAAACAAGAGGGTTATGCAACAACTATTTCGACTTTGGAAAATGGCAGTTGGAAATCATTTGTGCAAAGAGGGGACAAGGAATATACAGGGGAGGATTTTGCGATTGAGCCAGGCAAGGCATACTTTGTTAAGGCTCTCAAGCGATCTGTTTTTTTCTACCAGGGACAGGAGTTTGTGGAACCATTGAAGCTATCCCTTGATTCCGGTTGGAATGCAGTTGGGATACCGAAAACAAACAGAAGCTATAAAGCTATGGAGCTATTGAGCAATGTAGTTGGGGAAGCAGATACTATTGCGCGGTGGGAGTCAGGGCTTTGGGACACGTTTGTGAAGAAAACGCAAGAAGGATATGGCGAGAACTTCCCAATTGAACAGAACAGGGGGTATATTATAAAGGTAGGGAAAGAAGTGGAATTTACACCATGACTAAGAAAAAATGGTTTGGTTTAGTAGGGTTTTTTATACTGCTTGCCGGCCTTCCCGCCGGTGCTTATCTTGTTTCCCAGCGTACAGGCTTGTTTACCCAAGCTTCGCCTGAGGAAACTCCAAAAGAAATAAAAATTACCAATATTTCCGATAATTCGTTTACAGTTTCGTTTATAACACCTGACAAGGCAGTGGTGGGATATGTTGGTTATGGGGAGACGGAGAAATTGGGAAGTTCTTCCTCTGATGATCGGGATTCTAGTAGACAAACTCCTAGATTTACGCACCATATTACAGTTAAAAATCTCGATCCGGCCACAAAGTATTATTTCAAGATCGGGTCTGGAAAAAGTGTCTACGACAACGGTGGGACGTCTTACGTTGTAACGACAGCGCCTACTACCAATGACCCTCCGGCAGTTGCAGACCCTGCGTACGGGAAAATAAAAACTGCAACAGGGATTGCGCCCCTAGAAGCACTAGTTTACCTAACGGCAGCCGGCGGGACACCGCTTTCTTCTTACACAAGAGAGACTGGCAATTGGCTAATTACGCTTAACAATGCACGGACAGCCGACCTTTCAAGGTATGTGCAAATAAAGGAAAATAGTTTGATCAACATTTCTGTACAGGCAGGCAAGGACGGAATAGCCTCTGGAACCACCGACACTAGCAATAGAGCTCCTATCCCTGACATAACTTTGGGGAAACCCTTTGCGTTTGCAGCTTTGACTATACCAACTCCAATAACACCACCAGCGTTTTCACTTACACCTGTTGGCCAAGTTACTGAAAGTAAAGTTCCACTGGAAATCAAGACTCCCACCGACGGAGGGAGCGTGACTTCAACAAAGCCTACGTTTACTGGAACCGGCGAGCCGGGCACAATAATTACTGTTACAATAGAAAGTCCGCAAAAGATAACTGCGCAAGTAACTGTTGGCCCGAACGGGACCTGGAGCTATACACCAACAGAAAATCTGATAACAGGTAATCATACAATAACTATTGCTCAAGGTGGGCAGACTGTCGGGAGTCAATTTTCAGTAAAGGGGACGCTGACGGCAACTCCAACTTTGCCGGTAGCGGGGAGTGCAGAAACTACATTTATTATTATTGCAGCTGGGTTGGTTATTGTTTTGCTTGGTTTTTTGGGTGCAGTTTTGTTGTAGAATTGGGTAAGGCCTGCCATGGACAAATATATACTCCCCTTTATTGAGATCGATAAAGATAGTATTCCCCAAGCCGGGGGGAAAGGCGCGAATTTAGGAGAGATGACTCAAGCCGGATTTCCGGTTCCTCCGGGTTTTGTAATTACCTCAAATGCGTATAAACTTTTTTTGGAAGAAAACAAGTTAACGGGGGTAATACGAGAGGCCTTAAAAACTTCGAATTTGGGGTTGGGTAAGAATGCTCAGGATCATCCTGAAAGGTTTCAACAAGCTTCAGAGAAAATAGTTCGGCTAATGCGCAAAGGGAGTATACCAACTGCAGTTAAAACAGAGATTTTGCGTTCGTATGACAAATTGGGTTCCCTTTGGAGGCTTCCTTTAGTTGCAGTTCGTTCGTCAGCTACTGCTGAGGATCTTCCTGATGCTTCTTTTGCTGGACAGCAGGCAACTTATCTTAATATAAAGGGAGATAATAATCTTTTGGAGGCTGTAAGAGATTGTTGGGCCTCGCTTTTTACTGCACGCGCGATTTTCTATAGGCAAGAGAAGAAATTTGATCATTTTAAGGTTGGTATTGCGGTGGTTGTGCAAAAAATGATCCAGCCTGAGGTTTCGGGAATTGCTTTTACTCGGGACCCAATAACTCAAGACAAGCATAAGATGGTAATTGAGGCTGTTTGGGGATTGGGTGAGTTTGCGGTTCAAGGGACAGTTACTCCTGATAGGTATGGAGTTGAGCGGCATTCTTTGAGCATACTTGGTATTTTTCAACATCCGCAGAAGACGCAGCTTGTCAAGGTTGGGGCCAAGACTCTTGAGCGTAAGGTGCCGGTTTATCGAAGGAATAGGCAGAAGTTGTCCGAGGCAAAGATAAAAGAGCTGGGGCGAATTTTGCAGAAAATTCATAATCACTATTTCTTCCCGCAAGACATAGAGTGGGCGTATACAGGAGGGAAGTTTTACATAATTCAGGCAAGGCCGATAACAACCCTTCGACTCGCTGACGCTCGCTCAGGGCAAGCTGGGCAAAACGAAGAACGAGAAACGAAAAACGAAGAACCTTTGCATGTTGGTGAGATTATCCTTCGGGGGCAGGGGGCGAGTCCGGGTATTGTTACGGGGGTTGTCAAAATTGTTTCAAGCCCTAAAAATCTTTCAAAGGTTCGTAAGGGGGATATTTTAGTAGCGAAAATGACTTCCCCTGATTATGTTCCTGCAATGAAGAAGGCTCTAGCGATAGTTACAGATGAAGGTGGGGTAACATCGCATGCTGCGATTGTCTCTCGTGAGCTGGGTGTGCCGAGTGTTGTAGGAACAAAAGAAGCTACAAGTAAGCTTCATGATGGGTTGGTGGTAACTGTGAATGGGAAAGAGGGGGTGGTATATAAGGGTAAAGCGAGAAGCGGAAAGGGGGAAGGGGGGCAAGATACAGATAAAGATACAGATATAGAAAGGGTAGAGATTACTTCACAAGTTAGAACTGCGACGAGGATTTATGTCAATCTTGCAGAACCTGAGCGGGCAGAGGAGATAGCAAAATTGCCGGTTGATGGAGTAGGGTTACTGCGAGCAGAATTTATGATTGCACAAATAGGAGTTCACCCCAAACATCTTATTGCACAAAGAAGACAACAGGTTTTTATTGAAAAATTGGAAAAAGGAATCTTGCAGTTTTGTCAAAGTTTTAATCCCCGTCCGGTTATTTACCGCACAACGGATTTTAAAACGAACGAATATAGAAATCTTGACGGAGGTAAAGCATACGAGCCGGAAGAACCAAACCCAATGCTTGGGTTTAGGGGAGCTTATAGGTATATTGCAGACCCCGATGTCTTTGAACTTGAGTTGGCGGCTATTAAGAAAGTACGTGAACAGTATAAAAATCTTTGGGTTATGATTCCTTTCGTTCGCTCACCTGAAGAGCTTTTACAAGTTAAAAGAATAATGGCTGCGTCAGGACTTATTAGGTCTCCGTCATTTAAACTTTGGCTTATGGTTGAGTTGCCGATAAACGTTATTTTAATTGAGGATTATATTAAGGTTGGTATTGATGGCGTTTCAATTGGATCTAATGATTTGACGATGTTGACTCTTGGAACGGATCGAGATAACGGAGAGGTGGCTCCTGCTTTTAATGAGATGAGCCCTGCTGTTTTAAAGCTTTTGGAGAAAACTATTAGGGCTTGTGATAAGTTTGGAGTGACATCTTCTATTTGTGGACAAGCACCAAGTATATACGATGAGCTTGTTGATTATCTTGTAAAACTTGGTATAACAAGTATGTCTATCAATCCGGATAGTTTAGGGAGAGTGCAAAAGGTGGTTGCCGAAGCAGAAAGAAGACTGCTTCGGTAGTTTTGATCTATGTCCAAGATTACTCAGATCTGGTCCAGAGAAATTTTAGATAGTCGGGCAGTACCGACTATAGAGACTGCTATAAAGCTTGATACGGGTCATGTGGCTGTAGCATCTATACCGACTGGGGCTTCAACCGGGAAGTTTGAAGCTCTTGAGCTTCGAGATAATGATCCTAAAAGATTTAACGGCAAGGGAGTTTTAAAGGCCATATCTAATGTTCACGAGAAGATAGCTCCGGCGATTATTGGCTACGATCCAATAAATCAGTTTGAGATTGATCAGAAGATGATTACCCTGGATGGAACTCCGAATAAAGATAATTTGGGTGCGAATGCTATTCTTTCTGTTTCCTTGTGTGTTGCAAAGGTTGCGAGTGTTGCGGTTGGGCAATCTCTTTATAAATGGATAAACCAGCTTGCCCAGGCTTATAAGGCAGTTACATCTGATCCAATGACCCATATTCCTACGCCTGTTTTTAATATGATAAACGGAGGTTTACATGGAGCGGGGAACCTGGATTTTCAGGAATTCCAAGTGATCCCGCGCACTTCGAAACCTTACCACTTAGCACTTCGAAGTGGGGCGGAAGTTTACAATGCAATTCGTAATTCCTTAATTCGGCGTGGGGCGATTCATTCTACGGGAGATGAGGGGGGTTATGCGCCAAATTTATTTACTAACGCGGATGCTTTAGAGATTAATGTGGAAGCAATAAATGAGAGTGGATACAAGATTGGTCAGGATTTTTTCCTTGGTCTTGACGTTGCTGCTAATACAATACATAAGAATGGAGGGTACTCAATTCGGGATCGTTCCAATGCTTTGAATACTTCCTCTTTAATCGAGTTTTATCAATCTATAAATGAAGAATATCGGTTAACATATCTTGAGGATCCTTTCTACGAAGAAGATTGGGATGGTTGGAAGCAAATAACTTCTAAACTTGGTGATAATATGATGATAGTTGGTGATGATCTTTTGGTTACCAACCCCGAAAAAGTCAAGAAGGCAATTTCTGAGAAAGCTTGTAATGCGATTCTTGTGAAGCCAAATCAGATTGGAACAGTTACGGAAACTTTAGAGGTTATTAAACTTGCTCGAGAGGCTCTTTGGAAAGTTATAGTTTCTCATCGTTCTGGGGAAACTAATGATTGGTTTATTGCTGATTTTGCAGTTGGGGTTAGGAGTGATTATGTGAAGTTTGGAGCACCGGCAAGGGGGGAGAGGGTGGCAAAATATAATAGACTTCTTAGTATAGAGGCGGAGTTGGCAACAAAATAAATTTTCAATTTTCAATTTACAATTTACGCGCATCGACTTGTAGAACAAGTCGGCATTGAATTTTCAATTGATTAATTTTCAATGAGAAATGAAAACTCGTTCGGATTTAGTGCTTAGAGTTTCGAATTTCTCTCCTACCATATGAACATCCCACTCGTAGTTTTAATAATCATGGACGGTTGGGGGATTGCTCCTCCGGGTAGTGGCAATGCAATTTCTCTTTCTAATACTTCAAACTTCAATAAATTTTGGGCTGCATTTCCTCATACTACTCTTGCTGCCTCGGGGGAGGCGGTCGGGTTGCCTAAAGGAGAAGCTGGTAACACAGAGACGGGGCATCTTAATCTAGGGGCTGGCAGAATTGTTTATCAGGATTTGGCAAGGATTAATATGTCTATTGCTGATGGATCTTTTTTCAGAATTCCTGCTTTTTTGGGTGCAATTGAGCATGCTAAGAAAAATTCATCAAACATGCATTTAATGGGGTTGGTTGGGACTGGAGGAGTACATTCTAATATCGAGCACCTTTTTGCACTGTTACGAATTTGTAAAGACCAAGAATTTAATCGGGTCTACGTGCATCTTTTTACGGACGGGCGAGATTCTCCGCCAACAGCTTCCATGAATTATGTGTCGCAAGTTGAGGCAGCGACCCAGCGGGAAGGTGTGGGTAGGATTGCAACGATGATGGGGCGTTATTGGGCTATGGATAGGGATTTTAGGTGGGAGAGAACGGAGAAAGCATATCGGGCTTTGACTTCCGGTGTGGGGCAGTTTGTAAATACACCCCAGGAGGCAATAGAAAAATCATATAACGCGAATATAACCGATGAGTTTATAAATCCTACTATTATTGTTTCTCAGGGTAAACCAGTTGGTTTGATTCAACCAAATGACGCAGTAGTTTTTTTCAACTTTAGGATTGACCGACCCAGGCAGCTAACTCGTGCTTTTGTACTTCCAGACTTTGAAAGCCAGGCGGTGGAGAAAGTTTACACTGATCCATATGCTGAGAAGTACTATAAAAAACATATTGTTGAGACTCCGCATACTACGCCTTTTTTGCGTGGGCCAAAAGTAGAAAATTTGTACTTTGTTACTATGACTGAGTATGACAAGTCTCTTTCGGAATATGCTGTTTCGGCTTTTCCGCCGAGTGTAATTAAATTACCTTTGAGTGGACTTATTTCTTCGAGAAATATGCGGCAATTGAAACTTGCAGAATCTGAGAAAGAGCGATTTGTAACTTATTATTTTAATGGACAACAGGAACTTTCCTTTCCTGGGGAGTATAGAAAAATTATTCCTTCTCCACATGTGCCAACTTATGATATGGCTCCTGAGATGTCTGCCCGCAGTGTCACACATACTTTGCTGGATGCTTTGGCAAACAACAATGCGGGAGAGTATTCTCTTGTTGTTGTGAATTTTGCTAACGCTGATATGGTAGGGCATACTGGGAATATCGAGGCTGCTCGGGTAGCGTGCAGTACCGTTGATGAATGTGTGGGGCAAATTGTGCGGAAAGTAAATATGCTTGGGGGTGCGACCGTAATTACGGCTGATCATGGCAATGCCGAGGAGATGAAAAATTCTGAGGGGAAGATGGAGACTGAACATAGCCGCAATCCTGTGCCGCTTATTGTTACTGGGAATTCTTTTTTGGGAAATTCAGAAAACTTACCGACGGGAATTTTGGCTGATGTTGCACCGACGATACTGAAACTTCTTGGGTTGCCACAACCGACGGAGATGAGTGGGAGAAGTCTTTTGTGAGTCTAAGAATACAGTCTAAGTCTAAGAATTTTTCTTTCTTAGACTTGTACTTAGACTTAGACTGAGAAGTATTACGAACTCTCCCCTCGGTTTTGTTTTTGTAAAGTGTTCTATTGATTTTGATACTTTTTCTCGTCTGATTTCTTCGTGCAGTTTTGTTAGTTCGCGCGCTACAGCTACCTCAACATCTCCGAAAATCTCTTTAGTTAAATAAAGTGTTTTAAGTATTCTGTGTGGACTCTCATAAAAAATTACAGTTTTTAATGGCAGTCCAGATATGCAGTTCTTCATTTGATTAAACCACTTTTTGACGTGCGTTTCCTTCCTTGGTAAAAATCCAAGAAAAACAAAGGCGTTAGGTGGTAATCCAGAAATGGTGAGCGCTGCAATCAATGCTGTAGGCCCTGGAATAGTTTCTACAGGTGTGTGTAACTTTATACACTCCCGAACAAGTTTGTAACCTGGATCTGAGATAAGCGGAGTTCCCGACTCGGAAAGTAAGCTTATATTTTTACCTTCTTTAAGAAGTGCAATAGCGAGATTTATTTTGCGCTCTTCGTTCCCTTCAAAAAATGATTCCAAATTTTTGCCTTGGATTCCATAGTGGTTGAGAAGTTGAGCAGTTGTGCGTGTATCTTCCGCTAGAATCAGGTCAGCTTCTCCTAAGACTCTTATTGCACGCAGGGTTATATCTTCCAGATTTCCGATTGGTGACGATACTATTGACAATTTGCCCATAGGAACTGTTAACTTGTATAATATACTCAACTTACTTGGATTTGCAATTTTTTAAAGTTGAGTAGAACCCAAAATACTATTCTGAAAGTTACAAACTAATGTATTTTGGGTATAGTATATACAAAGCGCGCACTAAATGTTTAAGAGGATCAAGAGATTGCTCAAGATAGTTGGTCCTGGAGTTATAACTGGGGCCTCAGATGATGATCCGTCGGGTATAGCAATTTATTCTCAAACAGGGGCGCAGGGTGGGACCCAGCTTCTTTGGACAGCTCCGTTTCTTTTGCCATTTATGGTTACGATGCAGGAAATGTGCGCAAGAATTGGCATGGTAACCGGAAAGGGACTTATTGGGGCAATGCGCAACCACTATCCATCTATCTTGCTTTGGATTACAGCAACAACGGTTTTGGTTGCAAATACTGTCAATATTGGCGCGGATTTGTTGGCAATGGCCGCCTCTACGCGTCTTCTTTTTCCTATTGATCTTCGCCTAATGGCTGTTCTTTACGCATTGGTAATAATTGTTTTTTTGGTATTTTTTCCTTATAAAACTCTTGCCAAGATTCTTAAGTGGTTGACCTTGTCGCTTTTTGCTTACATTTTTACTTTGTTTATAATCAATCCTTCTTGGACGGAAATCTTGAAAAGCACGTTTATTCCAACTGTCCAGTTTAATCGTGAAAGTATACTTCTTGTAGTTGCTCTTATGGGTACAACTATTTCTCCCTATCTTTTTTTCTGGCAGGCGTCTCAGGAGGCAGAGGAAGAGGGGGCAAAAGGGATGATAGATAATAGGCGTAAAGTGCAGATTGTCTCGAAAGGTCAAATAAGGGTTATGGAGCAGGATGTTACGATTGGTATGTTTTTCTCTAATCTAGTGATGTTTTTTATTATCGCAACAACAGGCTCTACGCTTTTTAAGGCTGGAATTTTTGAGATACAGACCGCTGAGCAAGCTGCGAGTGCTCTTCGGCCTCTTGCTGGAGATGCCTCTTTTCTTTTGTTCACGCTTGGCATTTTAGGAACCGGATTTTTAGCAATCCCTATACTTGCTGGCGCAGGTGCATATGCTATGTCAGAGATTTTTGGCTTCCGGGAAGGATTTAATGGGAATATTGCGAGATCAAAACTTTTCTATGCTGTTATTTTTCTTTCTATCTTAGCTGGGTTATTGTTTACATTGTTTAATATTCCTCCGTTTCGTGCCTTGTTTATCACGGGAGTTTTTTACGGAATACTCTCGCCGGTTTTAATTGTCATAATTCTTGATATTTCTAATCGGGAGTCGATAATGGGAAATTACCGAAATGGTATGTTGTCAAATATTTTAGGGGTAACTACTTTTGTCTTAATGACACTTGCCGCCATAGGGGCGATGATACTTTAGGAAAGTATCAATTATACCTTCTTATTAGTCCAACAACTTTTCCTTGGACGGTTACATTTTTTGCAAAAATTGGGGACATTGAGCGGTTTGCTGGTTCTAGCCGTACTCGAGTTGCTTCTTTGAAGTACTTTTTTAAAGTTGCCATGCCATTGTCGAGGAGTGCAACTACGATTTCACCGTTTTGGGCTGCGTCTTGTTGTTCGATAACAACATAGTCACCATCGTTTATACCAACCTCGATCATTGATTCTCCCCTTACTTGGAGCACAAAGATTCTTTTTGTTGAAGTAAACATAGAAGGAGGGATACCTAAAGTTGCGTTTGGGTCTACGTAGGGCTCAATTGGGGAACCTGCTGCAATAAAACCGAGTATGGGAACTTCTATACCTTCTGTTGGTTTTGTAAATACTTTAGTAAGCTCAATTCCTCTTGTGTCACCTATTCTTTTTTTAATAAGCCCCTTTTTTTCTAGAGCTTGAAGGTGTTCGTGGACAGTTGCCAGGGAAGAGACTCCAATTGCTTGCGCTATTTGTTTTAAGGTTGGTGCATAACCGCTTGCATCAATGAATTGACTTATGAAGTCTAAGATCTGTCTTTGTCTTGCGTAAACTACCGGAGGCATGGTCTTAGGTTACCCCAAGAAAACCCGTATGTCAATACCCAATTTTGTGGTAGAATATACAAAGCAGATTACAGATTATGGAATTCAAACTTCGTAGTCCATATAAGCCTACAGGGGATCAGCCACAGGCCATTGATAAGTTGGTGGCTGGGATTAAAAGCGGTAAAAAAGATCAGGTACTTTTGGGAGTTACAGGTAGCGGCAAGACCTTCGCTGTTGCAAATGTTATTGAAAGGTTGCAGATACCAACTTTGGTAATTTCGCACAACAAAACTTTGGCTGCTCAGCTTTATCAAGAACTGAGAGAGTTTTTTCCAGAAAATGCTGTGTCTTACTTTGTTTCTTACTATGATTATTACCAACCGGAAGCGTATATTCCTCAAACGGATACTTATATTGAGAAAGAGACTGATATAAACCGCGAAATCGATAAGTTAAGGCTTAGAGCAACGACTAATCTTATGACTCGTAATGATGTTATTGTTGTTGCTTCTGTTTCCTGTATCTACAATATAGGTTCTCCTTTAGAATATGGAAACTTTGTTTTAGAGCTTGAGGTGGAAAAGACGTACGAACAGCAAGAAATAGGTAAAAGACTGGTTGAACTTCATTATGGGCGCTCGGATTTTGGTTTCCATAGAGGAACTTGGAGGGTTAGAGGGGATGTGGTTGATATTTTTCCTGCGTACGAAGACACTGCAATCCGATTAGAGTTTAAAGGAAATGTATTGGTAAAACTTGTTGAACTGGATCCTATAAATGGGAAAAGAATTAAGGATTTAAATAGGGCGGTTGTTTATCCGGCTAAACATTATATGATGGATCCCAAGAAGCAGCAAGGAGTTTTTAAGTTAATACGAGATGATCTTTTTAAACAAGTCCAACTTTTTAAATCTGCCGGTCGAGAGCTTGAGGCATATAGAATTGAAAGGCGTGTAACTTACGACTTGGAGATGATTGAGGAAGTGGGGTATGTGAATGGTATTGAGAATTATTCAAGGTATTTTGATGGGCGGGAGAGCGGGAATCCTCCTTATACTTTACTTGAGTACTTTAGACAAGCTTATAAGGACAATTTTCTTATTATTGTTGATGAGTCACATATGACTATTCCTCAGATAGGAGGAATGTACAATGGGGATCAGGCTCGCAAGAAGACTCTTGTAGATTTCGGTTTCAGACTTCCGGCGGCATTTGATAACAGACCCTTGAAGTTTGACGAGTTTTTACGGCGTGTTCCAAGAGCAATTTATACTAGTGCAACTCCGGGTCCTTGGGAGGTAAATCAATCCAAATCGGAGGGGATTATTCAACAGTTGATTCGTCCGACAGGGATTCCAGATCCTCAAATTAGTGTTCGGCCTACACGTGGCCAAATTGATGACTTGATGAAAGAGATTTTAGGACGAGTAGAGAGAGCTCAGCGAACTCTTGTTACAACTTTAACTAAGCGAATGGCGGAGGATTTAAGCACCTATCTTAAAGAAAAGGGGATTAAAGTTCATTATCTTCACTCAGATATAGCAACACTTGATCGAACTGATATTTTAGATGAGCTGCGCGCTGGAGAATACGATGTGTTAGTTGGTATCAACCTTTTGCGAGAGGGTCTTGATCTTCCAGAGGTTTCGCTTGTTGCAATTTTAGATGCGGACAAGGAAGGTTTTTTACGTTCAGGGACTTCTCTTATACAAGTTATGGGGCGGGCTGCTAGGCATATCGAAGGACAGGTAATTATGTATGCAGATAACATGACTGGTTCTATGCAAAGAGCAATTTCCGAGGTGGAAAGGCGTAGAAAATTTCAACTTAATTACAATAAAAAACACGGGATTACGCCTAAGACAATCGTCAAGCCAATCCGTGAGAAACTGGTCGAACGGGGGAAAGAGGAAGCCGAACCCGTTCTTTATGGAATTGAACGACAAGTAATCCAAACCCTCGACCAAATCAATCCTGTTGAGCTAACACCGCAAGACAAGAGGAAAATGGTCATGAAGTTGCGGCGAGCTATGACCGAAGCGGCGAAAGACTTAAACTTTGAACTTGCAGCGCGTTTCCGAGATAGGATTCGGGAAATTGAGGCATCTGCGGTTTAGTCGCGGAGAAGTTTAATTATTAGTCTGTGCTATAATTTCAGGTAATCGCCGTAAATCGAGCGAGGTTTGATGTGGGATTCTCACTTACTGTTAGACCAGAGGTGCCAACCTAATTCACCTTAGAGGTGGTTTTATATTGACACCTCGGGTAAAACAGACATGCAAGATAAAATCGTAATCAGAGGTGCTAGAGAACATAACCTGAAGAATATTGATGTTGAGATCCCGAAAAACAAACTTGTTGTTTTTACGGGAATCTCGGGTAGTGGAAAGAGCTCTTTGGCTTTTGACACGATTTACGCCGAAGGACAAAGGCGGTATGTTGAAAGTTTGTCGGCGTATGCGCGGCAGTTTTTGGGGATAATGAACAAGCCTGATGTTGATACTATCGAAGGGCTTTCTCCGGCAATTTCAATTGAGCAAAAAACAACTTCTCATAATCCTCGATCAACAGTTGGTACAGCAACAGAAATTTATGATTATTTAAGATTGCTTTTTGCAAGAATCGGGCATCCTCATTGTCCTATTTGCGGTAAGGAAATTGTTCAACAATCTGTAGAGACTATAACTCGAAGTGTACTTCAGTCTATTAAAGAGGCTCTCGCAACAAAACAGGTTGCGAAGTTTATTGTTTTCTCACCTGTTGTTAGAGGTAAAAAGGGGGAGTTTACAAATTTGTTTAGTAATCTTTTAGCGAAGGGGTATACAAGAGTTAGAGTGGACAACCGAATGTTTGGATTGGACGAAGACCTGTTTCTTATAAAAACTAACAAGCATGATATTGATGTGGTTGTTGATCGAATTGCGGTTGAGAAAAAACAGATAAGGGACCAGGTGGCCTTAGATAATTTGCGTTCAAGATTGTCAACTTCGATTGAACAAGGGCTTGCTCTTTCCGATGGTCTGGTGATGCTTTCTGAGGTTTTAGATGCGGGCTTTGATATACCAGACAATCCTAAAAATCTTCAAGATCATCTTTATTCGGAACGATTCACTTGTCCGGTTGATAATTTAAGCTTTCCTGAGATTGAACCGCGGACTTTTTCTTTTAACTCTCCCCATGGTGCTTGTCCAACGTGCTCTGGTATAGGTACTCTTTTGAAGATCGATCCCACCAGAATTTTTAACCCTGAACTTACAATTGCCGAGGGCGGGATACTTCCTATGTCAAATATGTTCGAAAATGATACTTGGTATTCTCGCATTATAAAAACTGTGGTAGAAGCGAATGGTTTTAGTGTTCAGGTTCCGATTAAAAATTTGACTATCGAGCAAAGAAAAATTCTTCTTGAGGGAACAGGGAGTCAGATTTATAGGGTTCGTGGTCCTAATCGTGAGCGGCGTATGACAACAATTTTGGAGAAGTTTCCGGGGATTGTAAGGGAGCTTGAGCGGCGTCACTCTGAAACGGAATCGGAGTATGTTAGGCGTGAGATTGAGAAATATATGATTGAGCAGGTTTGTCCGGATTGTAAAGGCGCAAGATTAATGCCTGAGGCATTATCAATAACAATTGCAAATCATTCAATTGTTGATGTAACTAGAAAGCAAATAACTGATGCTTTGGGATTTATCGAATCCTTGAGTGGGTCTGACACCCATTCGGCAGATTCGATAGACTCACTGCAAGCTGGCTCAGGGCAAGCATCTTTAACAAGGCGCGAGCAAGAAATTGCTCGGCTTATTTTGCGAGAAATATTCTCTCGTTTGCGGTTTCTTGTTTCTGTTGGTCTTGAATATTTAACACTTGATCGTGCGTCAGGAACTTTAGCAGGTGGGGAGGCGCAGAGAATTCGGCTTGCCTCACAAATTGGGTCTGGGTTGACAGGGGTATTGTATGTGCTTGATGAACCTACGATTGGTCTTCATCAACGAGATAATCGTAGGCTTATAAAAACCTTGCAGGATTTGCGCGACTTGGGAAACACAGTTATTGTTGTTGAACATGATCGGGAAATGATGGAATCGGCTGATTGGATTTTGGATTTTGGTCCAGGGGCGGGGAAAGCAGGAGGAGATGTGGTTGCAGAAGGCAGTTTGGAGGTTTTACAGAAAAACCCAAACTCTGTAACGAGTAAATATCTGTTGGGTAAAAAGGATCTTTGGGTGAATAAAAATAATCACGTAACGATGCTTGAGGATCAGGCTGTGACCCTTCATGGGGTGAACGTTCACAATCTTAAAAATTTGACTGCTTCTTTTCCGTTGCATAAATTTGTTTGTATAACGGGTGTCTCAGGATCTGGGAAGTCAACACTTTTGGTTGATACACTTTATCCTGCACTAAAAAAGGCGATTGATCCACCTCGGTTATTTTCTTCTGTGGGTAGTAACTCGAGTTGGGAAAGATTGGAAGGAGCGGACAGTATTAGGCGATTGGCGCTTCTTGATCAGTCTCCAATAGGGCGCACCCCACGGAGTAATCCTGTTACCTACACAGGGGTCTTCACTGATATACGCGATTTATTTGCTCAGGCTCCTGAGGCTCGGGTACGAGGCTATAAACAAGGGAGATTTTCATTCAATGTTAAGGGTGGGCGATGTGAGGCTTGTGAAGGGCAAGGTGTAAACAAGATCGAAATGCATTTTCTTTCGGATGTTTATGTAACTTGTGATATATGTGAAGTTACTCGTTATAACCGAGAAACTTTAGAAGTCGAGTGGCATGGCAAAAATATTGCCGATGTTTTGAAAATGACAGTTGCAGAAGCTCAAGAGTTTTTTGCAAATATACCGAGTATTTCTGACAAGCTACAGACTCTTTCGGACGTAGGACTTGATTACATAGAACTGGGACAATCTGCACCGACTCTCTCAGGAGGAGAAGCGCAAAGGATTAAGCTTTCAACAGAGCTTATGAAACGTTCTGGCGGTTCGACTTTTTATATTCTTGACGAGCCGACAACTGGGCTTCACTTTCAGGATATAGAGAAGTTATTAGGGTGTCTTTTGAGACTTGTTGAGATGGGGAATACGGTTGTTGTGATTGAACATAACTTGGATGTTATTAAGAATGCAGATTGGGTGGTAGACCTTGGGCCTGAGGGGGGAGAGAAAGGTGGAGAGATTATTGCTCAAGGGACTCCGAAGGATATAGCAAAGGTTAAAAGTTCCTATACTGGCCAGTTTCTGGCGAAGATTTTGTGATTTGTGATATTTATTTGCTATTCCACCTTTCCACCTCCACCGCCTCCAGCCTCCACCTCGGGAGTGGCCGCTCGGGTTGTCGCATGTGTCATGAATGATAAATTTGGCGTAATCGGAAGCGACACTCCCGAGGTGTAGGTTCGAGGTGTAGGTTTAGAACTCTTCCATATCCAATAGCTGGTGTTTGATTCTCTCCAGAGTTTCCCCATACGAAATCTGATCTTCTAGGAAACTTTTATACTTTTTAGATGAATTGGAGAAAAATGATAAGATTTCACTAACTTCGCACAACTTGCTATTCCCTATCATAAAATCTTGATAAGAAGACCATGGGTACTCGCCCAAACTTTTGGTTAGATGAGAGACAATTGGGTTAAGATGGATATATCTGGATACGTGGAGAAATTGATCTTCGCTTTCGACCCGTACAGCCTTAAACCTGCCTTGGAAAAGGGGCCCTATTTTCCTATGTTTTGTATTAAAGTACTTTACATAGCTGTTGGACAACTGACCTACGAATTTTGAGATACCGCCATCTTGTAGTTGTTGCACCAGAAGGTGGAAATGGTTAGGCATTAGACAATATGAGAAAATTTTTACTATTTTCTTTTTATCTGATAATTTAATAGGTAGTAGAGTACCGTGTGTAAATTTGGAAAATTTAGGTTTGGGCCCTTCGATATAATAATAAGAAGTAGTCTGTAGGAACCTTTTATAATCCCTCTGTAGTAAGAAAATATCTTGCTTGTTAGCACCACGATTAAAAATGTGGTATGTTTCATTGGTTATAAGTGGAGTTAATCTACCAGGCATTATTTTTAATTATGAGCGGCCACTCCCGAGGTGTCAATATCGGAAATGAGCTATGTGATATGATAAGGTGTGCGACTGCTCACTGCTGCTAGAATCTTAATCTTCAATACTTTTTTCCTTCTTGTTGCTTGTCTGTTACCTATTACTGTTTCTGCTCAACAGGAATTTAAGACCGAATATCAGACTGTTTATACGGTTCTAGAAAACGGGGATGCGCAAGTTTCGCAAGACATAACTCTTACCAATAATTTTTCAACTATTTACGCAACTTCGTACACATTGTCTCTTGAGAGTAAAAAACCTGAGAAGATTGAGGCTTACAGCGGGAAACGAATATTCGAAACAAACACAGAAGAGATAGATCAGATAACAAAAATCACTATATCTTTTCCGGATTCTTTGGTCGGCCGTGGTAAGTCGAGAACGTTTACCGTAAAATACACGATTCCCGCGCTTGCGAGCCAAAATGGCCAGGTTTGGGAATTAGCCGTGCCCAGGCTTGCCTCTCCTGAATTATTGGATTCTTATAATCTCACATTAAGGGTACCAGGGAAATTTGGGAAACTCGCATACGTTTCACCTAACGCAAAAGAAGAGGGCTTGGCGGATGGTTTCAGAACTTTCTTTTTTGAGAAAGATTCTCTCAGTCGTGCGGGAGTTGTCGCTGCGTTTGGTGATTTTCAGGTTTTTTCTTTCCAAATAAATTATCACCTTCAAAATCCATTCAAGGATAGGTTGGGTAAAACTTCGATTGTGTTAGTCCCCGATACTGCTTTTCAAAAGGTTTACTACGAAACCTTAGATCCCAAGCCTGAGAGTATAGAACTTGATGAAGACGGGAACTGGGTAGCAACTTACTACATTGAGGCAGAGGAAAAAATTACAGTGAATGCTCGGGGCTCTGTTCAAATTTTCGCAACACCTCAAGAGCATTATATGAATGTTGATCCTAAAAGCAAACCATACTATCTTTCAGAAGGAAACTATTGGGAAGTAAATGATCCTGAAATTGTGAAGATTGCTAAGGATTTTAGGAGTACACGAGAGATATATGATTTTGTTGTGAATACGCTAACTTATGATTACGAGCGGGTTCGGGAGGGTGTAGAAAGATTAGGGGCAAAGAGAGCTTTGAATTCTGCCCAGAATGCGGTTTGCATGGAATTTACTGATCTTTTTGTTGCTCTTACTCGTGCTAAAGGTATTCCTGCTCGGGAAGTAAACGGGTATGCCTATACTGAGAACCCTCGTGTACAACCACTTTCTTTGGTTGCTGATGTTTTGCATGCATGGCCCGAATATTGGGATGAAGATGTGCAAATTTGGCGTCCGGTTGATCCAACGTGGGGAAACACAACCGGTGGTGTTGATTTTTTTGACAAGTTTGATCTTTCTCATATTACTTTTGCTATCCACGGTAAAAATTCTGAGTCACCGGCTGCTGCGGGGTCTTATAAAGCTCCAGGAATCCCCCAGAAAGATGTAATAGTAGAGTTTGGCCAACTTCCGCAGAAGAGAACTTCAACTCCTCAAATACAAGCTTCGTCACCTGATGTGTCCTTTCCTTTCTTCCCCTCTTATTTAACTGTAAAGGTTTCAAATTCTGGACCTGTGGCTTTATACCATCAAAAAGTGAATATCTCTGGGACTATTCGAGATCTTAAACCTGTGGAAATGAGTAATTCATCTGAGGTGGAATTTCTTGCACCATTTACTTCACAAATATTAACTTTTTCCTATAGGGCTTCATTTTTTGCTTTCGGGAAACAGAATCAAGTGAATGCACAAGTAGGAGATGTTGCAATTGTTTATGTTCTTCCTGAATCTAAAAATCAGATACTTGGCTTGGTGCTAATATTTGGCAGTCTGTGTTTGCTTGCGCTAATGGGTGCTGGGGTTGTAAAATTGTGGGCGAGAAAGCGGGCTTCATGTGCTTCTAATGATCACGCTTCACGAACAGGCGCAGATTCTGCCTAAGACTCCTGGAGTATATACTTTTAAAGATAAACAGGGGAAGGTGTTGTATGTGGGAAAGAGCATTAGTGTGCGGGATAGGGTGGTTTCTCATTTGGCTGCTAAGGACGGAAAAAGTCGGGCAATTTCGGAAAATTCCACGAGTGTTACTTCTATTCCTGTAACTAACGAACTTGAGGCCTTGCTTTTGGAGGCAGAACTTATAAAGAAGTATTTACCTCCCTATAATGCTCGCGCCAAAGATGATAAGCACGCTTTGTATATTGAAATTACAAAAGAGGAGTTTCCTAGGATTCTAACCTCACGTAAGGAGGATAACCCCATATCAGTATTTTTTGGTCCTTTTCCAGCTTCTTCGACTGTTAAGCAAGTTTTAAGACAGATAAGAAAGATTTTTCCTTATTGTTCTCAAAATCCAGGGGCAAAAAAGGCGTGTTTTTATTCTCACCTGGGGCTTTGCGACCCATGTCCTGCGTCCATACGAAGGGAGGCCGATTCGGGAAAGCGAAAACAATTAAAAGCCGAATATGCAGGAAATATTCGAAGGATACGCCTTTTGTTAGACGGTAAAAAAGATACGTTGCAGAAAAAACTTGAAGCTGAGATGAAAAAACAGGCAACTTTCGAGAATTTCGAGAAGGCAAGTTTTATTCGGGATCAATTGCGGAAACTAAGTTACATAACCCAACCTTATAATAAGATCTCTCTCTATTTAGAGAACCCGAATCTTTTGCAGGATATTAGAGAAAAAGAGATGAGCCTTCTTTATAAATATCTCAGGCCTTACTTTGCTAATCTTACTTTACCCAGAAGAATAGAGTGTTTTGATGTTGCGCACACCGGAGGAGAAGCTGCGACTTGTTCTCTTGTTACTTTTGTTGAAGGTGAGGCAGAAAAAAATCTTTATCGACGTTTTCGTGTTCGCGGGCTTAAGACCCGGGATGATTTTGCAATGCTTAGCGAAACCGTCACAAGACGACTAAATCATTTAAAAGATTGGGGAACACCGGACTTGATTCTTGTTGATGGAGGAAGGGGGCAGGTTAGTGTTGTTAGACAAGTGTTGGATAAAAACAAAGTCAGTATCCCGGTTGTTGGACTGGCCAAACGTTTTGAGCAGGTTATAATACCATTGCCTTTTCCGCAGGGGTTTAAAGTTTTGCGTTTATCACGTGATAATCCAGCTTTGATGTTATTGCAAAGATTACGGGATGAAGCGCATCGTTTTGCTCGTGTTTATCACTTTAAATTGCGGTTGCGAGAGCTTTTAAGAACTTGACAGCAACCCACCAACGCGCAATACTAGAGATGGTATATGAAACGCCTGATCAGATCGTTTGCTATTTATCTTTTTGCTCTTTGGCTTATTACGGCCAACGTAGGGGGTATTGACTATAATAACTCTTTTCAAAATTTGGCACTTGGAGCGTTGGCCCTTTCTATTGCAGAGGCTCTGTTGAAACCTCTTGTTAATCTTTTATTATTGCCTTTTAATTTAGTAACTTTGGGTATATTCCGCTGGGTTTCGAGTGTTATAACGCTTTATGTGGCAACTACTCTTGCCCCGGGTTTCTCTGTAGTATCTTTTACTTATCCTGGTTTTTCCTCTAACTTATTTATAGTCCCTGAAGTTCATTTTCCTCTTTTTGCTGCGTATATAGTGGTTTCATTCTTACTCTCTTTAATGACTTCGTTTTTATTCTGGCTTTCGCACTGATATAATAAACAAAACTCAAAAGTTAAAAGTCAAAGGTCAAAAGTTTAGAATGTTTCTACTTTTGAATTTTAACTTGCGATTTTGACTTTTGCATTTTGAATTTTGACTTTTTATCCAATGAGTATACTGACTATCCTACAAACAATTCTTGCGGTTTTCTTGGTTGTTTTTATTTTGTTCCAAAACAGAGGAGCTGGTTTGGGGTCAAGTTGGGGAGGGAGCGGGGAATTTTATTCCACACGGCGAGGTTTTGAAAAGATCTTTTTTAAAGCAACAATTGTTGTGGCAGCTTTTTTCATTATTGTTTCTTTCTTGTCACTTTTAATTTAGTTATTTAATTAATGTGCAATGCGTACTCTTCGATATTGGGCAAGGTTCTCGGCGACTTTTTTAAAAAGGTTTAAAAGGATCCTTTTTGCTAGCATATTTTTGGGGATTTTGGGCTTCCTTTTTTATTCTCAGGCGAGTAAGGTTTTCTCACTTTTTAATCGGGGTGAGGTTATAGGCATTGTCGGTAAGCTTTCTTTGACTGATTTGCCTTCAGAAATTCAATCAAAGGTAAGCCTTGGACTAACTACTTTGGATGAAAACGACAATGTTAAGCCTGGAATTGCAACTTATTGGGAAAGCCAGGAAGAAGGTAGGGTTTGGATTTTCAAACTCGGAGATTATACTTGGCAAGATGGTTCGCGAATTCGCGCTTCGGATATAAATTATCAATTTTCCGATGTAACTAAAGAAATTTTGGATGATAGAACTATCAAATTTACTCTAAAAGATCCTTTTGCTCCGTTTCCTTCTGTTGTTTCAAGACCGATATTTAAGCAGGGTCTTTTGGGGGCAGGGGAATGGGAAGTTCAAAAATTATCTTCACTTAGTTCGCAGTTGACTCAATCAATTCAGTTAGTTAGTAAAAAAACGGGGAAAAAACAAACCTATCGTTTTTATCAAACTGAGGATGCTCTTAGAACTGCATATAAGCTAGGTCAGATAAACAAATTGATGGGAATAATGGACACCCGAGAACTTTCTGGTTGGCCCAATAGTGTTGTTGAGGAATATACCCACGAGGATAGATATGTGGGGATTTTTATAAACACCGAAGATCCTATTCTTTCTTCAAAAAGTGCAAGACAAGCTTTGGCATACGCAATAAATAAAGACAATTTTCCTCAAAAGAGGGCAATAAGTCCTATTTCCCCGAATTCATGGGCGTTTAATCCGCAGGTAAAACAATATAATTATAATTTAGATCGAAGCCGCGAGCTTCTTAAGACATTACCAGAACAAGTTAAAAAAGACCTCAACATTAATCTTGTAACCTCACCAAGTCTTTTACATATTGCTGATAAGATTAAGTCGGACTGGGAGGTGGTTGGGGTGAAAACTCATATTCAAGTATCTAATGCGCCACCGCAAAGTTTCCAAACTTTTCTTGCGATACAAGCAATTCCATATGATCCGGATCAATACAGTTTTTGGCATTCGACACAGACTGCTACAAACATAACAAGATATAGTAAAAAAGAGAAAGAAAGCCAAAGGATTGACAAGCTTTTGGAGGATGGTAGAAAAACATTGGATGCGGAGGAGCGCAAGAAGATTTATTTTGATTTCCAAAGGTTCTTACTTGAAGACCTTCCTGTTATTCCTCTTTTTCACCCGGTTACTTATACTATTTCGAGGAAGTAGTAAAGCAGGGTGCTCTAACCGAGCAGGTTCCCGATGTGCAAACCTGTTCCACTCCCGATGTGGAATGTATCTCTCGTTTTGCCATAGTGTTTATTGTAATTTTCTGTACATTTCTGTAGATAACTGTCAATTGGAGCGGGTGATGGGAATCGGACCCACTGTCTCCTCCTTGGCAAGGAGGCATTTTACCGGTAAACTACACCCGCCTGTGTGCCGAGCTCCGGAATCGAACCGACATCTGATCTTCTTCAGAGACCCGCCGTGACCAACTTGGCTAGCTCGGCTTAATATTTTTTAGTGGTTTCTTTGTTGTCTTCAGATCTATAATGCCTTTTGTTTGGCATGTGTGGACACTGAGGGACTTGAACCCCCGACCTTCTCAGTGTAAATGAGACGCTCTAGCCAACTGAGCTAAGTGTCCTTAAGTATCCCCAATTCTATTTCATTTTGGTATTTTTTTCAAGGAAAATTGGTGCGGGAGGTGTTGTACCCGCCTGCCGGACGGGCAGGTCTGTTCCACCGGTTCGGCTGAGCTCACGGTCGAAGTCTTTCAGGTGGAATTAAGGTTACACCTCGGGGGTGGCCGCTCTAACTCTAAACTAAACTATACATCAATTGAGGATATCCGAGAGGAGACGTTTTGCTATATCATCTGTCCTTTGCGCAATTAGTCCCGGTTGTTCTTGAACATGGAGCGGAATGTCCTTTGCAACCTGGAAAAACTGGTAAGTACGCAATAGCGGGGGATGGGTTTCAATTACGGTATGTGAACCAAATTTACCCGCAATAAATTGCATTACAATAGAGCGTAACTCACGAATTCTAAGAAAAAACTCACGGGTGGTAAATGGTGGGGCCAGAGCAGCGCGTCTTGAAAAACCCTTAGGCAAGAAACGGGAAGTAGCCATGTCCGGTAGAACAGAAAAGGTAACTAACGCAAAACCAAAGGCTTCGTCTGTTTCCCGCGGACTTGGTTTTCCACTTCTTTGGGCTATTTCCATAAACCGCTGATAGTCAAAGGCATCTATTTTCCCTGTTCTGTCTATCTTGTTCAGGTTTTTCAGAAATCCGTTTTCTGCATCCAATAAATAATCTAATGTTTCACCAGCAAGATAGCCTAAGGCTGGTTGTTTATCTGGAAGCCAATCTATCAAGCACAAATCCATCAAAAAAGCGGTATTGCGTGCCACAACAACTGGAGTTGGATTATCCCGAGTAATAACTATATCAGAAGAAGGTTCACCACGTTCTACTATCATAGATACCTTATAGCATACAGAAGATTGTATTTGCAAGCTGAAAAAATGATGGCCAGTGCACCTTTTCCCCTCTGGGTTGAAAAGACACACTGGCCGGATGGGTTAGGGGAGAGCACCAAGACGACGTAGGAGGAACTCACGCCCTTTGCCAATGTCTGTGTTGATCGGCACGCCTTGGGCGCACAGCGGACAGTCCGCTTCATTCCATGCGTCCATCGTCACATCAACAAGCGATACGAGCTTTGGCACGTATGCTAGATCCTCTGGCGTGACCCCTCTGCGATTGCAGAGGACACCAAGACCGGCGACGTTCCCGCCGATTGCCCGCGTGACTTCGATAACCTTTCGGGCCAAGCCGCCGGTGGTGAGAACATCTTCCACTACGAGGACGTTCCTGCCTTGGATGAGCTTGTCGTAGCCACGCCTGATTGCGAATCCGTCTCCTTCCTTATCAGCGTAGACGCCGAGTACTTCTTGGCCGGTTATCAGGGTTAGGTGGTGGGCTGTCCACTGTGAGAGAATCACGCCGCCAACTGCCGGAGCGATGACTACCCTCACCTTGTCGTCCGCGAACTGCTCGGCGATTGCGCGGCACAGGCGAGACGTTTCTACAGTGTGTGGGTAGACCGCATCCTTGTTGACGTAGGCCGTGCCGTGCTTGCCGGAAGTGTAGACGATGTGGCTATTCGTGATCACTGCGCCGACTCTCCCGAGCACTTCCAGGACTTCCGCTTCGGTCACATCTCCTCCTTGTTTTCAAGGTGTGTGTCCAACACATCTGCACTGGTCAGTATTGGGCAGCTACCTCTTGGACTTGGTCGGGTGTCAGCTCTCCGAGCCAGAACTTATAATGTGTTTTGCCAGGAAGGAAGTCTTGCATACCCAGAGCAGTAGCCACAGCGGAGATGCCTTCCAAGCTAACCGGAAAGTCTTGGATTAGGACATGTACCTTACCTGAACCAGGTTGGTGAAGTCCGAAAAGGTATTGTCATACCTCACCTTCGGTATACTCCAGCCTGTATCTTCCCGATACTCGGACCTCACCTTCGATGTCTCCCAGAATCTGGGCGGGTGAGAGAGGGGTATCACCGGATTTTATTGCTATCTCGCTGGCAGGTATCCGTGGAGGCGTGTAGGGAAACTCTGGGTCAAAGATGGGCCTTCTCGTGTGCCGAGTCTGCATGGGGCGCGATCTCCTTTCAAAGTGCGTTTGTCCGACGCGTAAATCCTATTCCTATGAGTTTTGTCAGACTGAGCTAAGTATATGCCGAAGAACGGACAAGTCAACGGGGTATTATTTTTTTAAGTCCCTTGGTTGCTGCTCTTTGTTCTATTTCGTCTGGGCCAGAGTTGCATGTCATAGGAGCCTTGCTATTGTGAGGAACCAAAAATTTAGGGGTCGAACTAAACAAACAGATGCCTTGAGGGTCTTGGGGTATATTTATTTGGGCTCTGCCGTTAGCTTGAGGTAAAAGTTGCGCGATTGCTCCTGCGTCTTCTTTAGATACAAAAAGGGGGCATGTTTCGCAATTTTTTGTTACATATCTGTGGTCCCAGTCCCAGCGAGATGTTTTTCCAAGCACTACTTCCACAGGCTTTCCCAAAACAGTATAGGCTGTTACCTGTGTAATTTCAGTTTCAGCTTTTCCTGTAGTAGCTTTTCTTCTTTTTGGACGGATTCTTTCGGGATAGTAGGATACTGGTAAGACTCTGTGGTCTTCTAGCCATTGGTCCCACTCGTGGGGTTTTACAAGATCACGATAGGGTGTAGTAAGCCCTCGTTCCTTTTGCATTAGGGGGATTATATCACACACCACCTGAATTTGGTGGTATAATTGTCTACTTGGGCAAGTGGCGGAATTGGCAGACGCGTACGGTTCAGGGCCGTATGGGTTTACACCTGTGGAGGTTCGAGTCCTCTCTTGCCCACAGTTTTACATATACAACTCGTTTCAAAACTCAGAGATTAGCTTTGCTAAAATTTTTGAAACGAGATTGGAGAAGCTGTTTTGAAACAGCTTCATAATCTAAAACCTAAGCCAGGGTGGAGAAATTTGGTAAACTCGCTATCTTGAGGAGGTAGTGCCGAAAGGCTTGCAGGTTCAAGTCCTGTCCCTGGCACCAGGATTTTGAAGCACATTGCGGGATCGTCTAGTGGTAGGACACGGGTCTTTGGAGCCCGGTACCATGGTTCGAATCCATGTCCCGCAGCATATTTTTTGGGCCATCTCGTAGGCCGAAGACTCCGCAGTTAAAAAAACCTATAACCTCAAAGCTAATTTGACACTGGTTACGGAAAAGGTGTTCAATGATGGGGTGGACGATACCGAACAGCAGGAAGTACCTAAATTACCCACAACTTGATAAGGGGTTGGATACTCCTGAGAATGCCAGAAAACCAGATATTGAAAGAATACAACGTAAGCTCGGTACGATTTAAGTTATCGAACTACTATCCAAAAAAGAACTGCGAGGATTATTCTGTAAACCCCGAATGGTACAAAAGTGTGGGTTTGGACAAATTTTAAGAAGTATTTAACTGTTATTAGAGCTACAGTAAATGTCCCCATAAAACCAACTGCGAGAAGCAAATACTCCTCACCCGTAAAAGCAAGATCGCTTTTTATCAAATCTAGACTTGTTGCAGCAAGCATTGTTGGGATAGCAAGCAAAAAAGAAAACTCAACTGCGGATCGTCTATCTAAACCTAATATCATTCCGCCAAAAATGGTTGCTGCGGCTCGCGATACACCTGGAATCATAGAAAAAGACTGAAAAATGCCAATAAGAACTGCTTGACGAAGGCTCATACTCTTTATCTGTAATTGTGTTTTTTCTTCTTTGGGTTTCCAGAGTTTTTCAAAAAGAATAATAAAAATTCCCCCAATAAAAAGTGCAGCAAGAGTAACTGCTTCGTTTCCCAATAGAACACGTTTTATGAATCCATAGAGAAGAAACCCCAAGATTCCTGTTGGAATAAATGCCCCCAACACACGAAGCCAGATTTTTTTCTCAATAAGAATTGTCCGGCCATATAAGGCAACAACAGCTAAAATTGCACCAAGTTGAATGCTTATCTCGAAACTTTTGACAAAGTCTGTTTGAGTGATATTCAAAATCTTGCTTGCTAAGACAAGATGTCCGGTGGAGGAGATGGGAAGAAACTCCGAAAGACCTTCGACAATGCTAAGTATTAAGACATCTAACAAATCCACAGTTAATATGATACAAGATTTGGTAGAATGGAAACAATGATAATTTCAATTTTCAATTTTTAAATTATGGCTTTCTTCAAAAAACTACTCAAGAAGAATCGAAATGTGGTAATTCTCTTTTGTATTGTAGGATTTGCATTATATGTTAATACCTTTCCTAACAAGATGTTCTGGGATGATGAAGATAATGTTTTATTTAATACTTATGTTCAAGATTGGAAATACTTTCCTAAATATTTTACTGAAAACGTTGTTGCAGGTAGGGGACTCTCAAGTAATTATTGGCGTCCGGTTGTTTTAATGTTTTGGTCTTTGGAGTGGCACCTTTGGGAGGGTTGGGCACCTGGGTATCATTTTGCACAAATGATATTGCATATAACTGCTGCCTCTTTGTTGTTTTTTGCATTGCTTTCTCTTTTTAATCGAAGAGTGCTCGCACTTCTTGCTGCTTTGGTTTTTCTTGTACACCCTGTGCAAACGGAGGCAATTACTTATGCGACTGGCACAAGCGATCCCTTATCGAGTATTTTTGTTTTTCTTGCAATTATTTTTTATCTTAGATTCCGAAGATCGGGTAAACCATTTTTTTCCTCCCGAAGCTATTGGGTGGCCCTTTTAATATATCCTATCCTTCTTATGACTCGAGAAACCACGATAATTCTTATTGCACAGTTAGCTTTGGTCGATTTCGTTTTTCTTTGTCAGAAACAGGCAAGTTCTTTCTTGACTCTTTTTAAAAAGATTTCAATACCACTTTCTCCTCATATTCTTGTTGCTAGTTTTTATCTTCTTCTTCGAGGAACTGTTCTTAATTTTCAAAATACGTTCAATATTTACGAGGAACAAAACGAGTTTACTGTAAATCCGATCTTTCGTCTTTTCACTTTCTTTAGAGTTGTTTCGATGTATATACAAACTCTTTTTTGGCCTTTTGGTTTGCATATGGAAAGAGAGGTTGAGATTGCAAAATCACTTTTTGCTCCCGACGTATTAAGTGGCGGAATTTTGCTTTTGGGTTCTTTAATTCTTTTGTTAATTTTTGCTTGGAAATATGAACCAAAATATTCAATTCCTCTTTTTGGGATTGCGTGGCTTTGGTTTGGACTTTTCCCAACATCCAACCTAATTATTCCTGTTAACGGGTTAATGTTTGAACACTGGCTTTATCTACCAATAATGGGTTTTGCGCTTACATTAATTTGGCTAGCTTATAGAGCTATACAAACGGCACCTGTTCCACAGAGTATTTCACTTCCCAGTTTTCTTTTTCTCTATCTCTTGCTCCTACTTTTCTTTTCTGTCCGCACTATTCAACGAAATAAAGAATGGCGGGACCCTGTTACTTTTTACAATCAAGTTTTAGAATATTCTCCGAATAGTTATCGAATTGTAAATAATTTGGGGATGGCGTATGCAGATAAAAATGATCATATGAAAGCAGAAGAAACGTACAAGCGAGCAATTAGTTTACAACCAAGTAATGCAGTTGCACATCACAATCTTGGCAATACTTACAAGGGGCAGGGGAAATATGACTTGGCAGCAGAAGAATTCAAAACAGCGATAAAATTGCAGCCGGATTTCTTCTTTTCTTATAACGCTTTAGCTGATCTCTATCTACGACAAGGGAATCCTGAAGCAGCAAGGGAGGTTCTAAATGAAATTAAGCATATTGATCCCAGTCTTTAACGAGGAGCGTACAATAGAAAAGTTACTGAAAAAAGTAATAAGTGCACCGATAAGAGGGTGGAGAAAAGAAATTGTGGTCGTTGATGATTGTTCAACTGATAAAACACACAAGATCTTGGCAGCGCTCACGCAAAAATACAAGTTTAAGCTAATAAAGCATGGTATGAACACGGGCAAGGGTGGTGCAGTAAAGACAGCTCTTAAATACGCAACAGGAGATATTGTTTTAACTCAGGATGCTGACTTGGAATATGATCCAAAGGATTATAAAATTTTACTTTCTGCATATGGCTTCAAAAATCCGGTGGTGTATGGGTCAAGAAATTTGGGGGCCACAAACAGGGGATATCTTATTTGTTATCTTTGCGGGCGGTGTTTAACTTTACTAAACAATCTGCTTTACGGATCAAGTATTACTGACATAAATACGGGTTACAAACTTTTTAGAGCAGACATAATTAAAAACGCAAATCTTCAAGTTGATGGGTTTGATTTTTGTCATGAGATAACTGCGAAGGTACTTCGGTCTGGTTATAAGATAAAAGAAGTTCCAATAAACTACTATCCACGAAGTTATTCTGAAGGGAAGAAGGTAAAAGTTCGTGATGCGATTTTGGATCTCTGGACAACTATTAAATATAGATTTGTAAAGTGAGGGTTGGGGAGTGGCGACACTGCGACAGATGCCATCAAAAAACAAAATTGCCAAAACGGGGTTTTCTTTTTACTTCAATATGTCTCCACAGGCTACGTACACCTTAGCTTGGGGAACGGATTTGTGGACACTTAGCACAAGAGGTAGAGAGCTTTTTAGAGTATCTAAATTTATATCGAGCAGGGTTTCGGATTTGCCGTCTACTACGTTTGAAAGGGGATATTTCACAGCTCCTATGGTAGGACAGGTACCTAAATGAATATGCGCCGGTTGGGGGTTTTTAGGACTTCCACTTAGACTTAGTACAACAACTACTTTGCCGTCTTTCTCGGTAATTGTAGCTGTACCGTATTCTCCGGATTTATTTTGCTGTTCTAAAGAAACTGTAAGTTCTTCCGGTTGTCTTGCAATGCTTACTAAATCTGAACTTTTGCGATCTTTAAGATAGACAAAACCAGCGATTGCGATAAGTAAGGCCACTCCAAGAACCATGATATTTTGGGTAGAAGAGCTTGTTGTTTTGCGATAGGTAGTTTTAGCGGGAGTTTTTGTAGTTTTTGTGGTTTTTCTTTTGGCAGGCATACATTATTAGAACCGAGAGTGTATATTTATGTCAAGCCCCAATACATCCTTTAAAATTTATTGCTACAATACAAAATATGACTCTTCGAAAGTTGCTTGGCTTAGTACCCAGTCCAGTTCTATTTATTTTTCTTCTCGCATTTTTTCTTCGAACCTATAAATTAGCAGAATTACCAGTTGGCTTTCATGCTGACGAAGTAAGAGTTGGTTGGAATGCTTATTCGATTTTGAAAACTGGGCGGGATGATTGGGGGAATAGATTACCGCTTTACTACAACACATTCGGCGACTTTCGCCCAACGGGATACTTCTATCTTACGATTCCATCAATAATAGCCTTTGGCACAACCGAATTTGCAGTTAGATTCCCAGGGGCTTTATTCGGCGCATTGACTATTGTATCGCTTTATTTTTTTGTTAGACAATGTGTTTCAAAAAGTATACTGCGTTCTAGATACTTCACACTTGATACTGCTAGTGCCTCCGCACTCCTACTTGCACTTTCACCTTGGCATATCTCGCTTTCTCGTGCCACCTCTGAAGGTATAGTTGCAGTCTTTTTAGTCATCACTGGTTTAAGTTTACTTATTTATTATCTACACACCAGGCGTGCGTTATTTTTACTACCTGCACTACTTTTACTACTTTCTTCGTATCTTTTTTACCACTCAGCCCGTCTTCTTGTTCCATTGCTCGCGACAACAACTGCAGGCTATTTCTGGTGGCAATATTACAAAAATACCCGAGGTGCCAACGTATTCCACCTCCCAGGTGGAAAATATGCACTCTTGCTTTTACTCTTGCTCTTTTTGGTAACACTTGCTTTTAGTCTAAATAAAGAAGCCCGTGCTCGTTTTTCTCAAGTCTCAATTATCCATGACTTAGATGTTAAATTTGAACTTGATAAAATGCCTTTTGAGGAAGGTCCCAATAGGGTTTTTATTGCACGATTCTTTCATAACAAACCTAGTGTGTGGGCCCGACGGTTTATCGATGAGTACATGCAATATATAAGTGCAAAATTCTTCCTTGTCCCGAAGGAGGCCAAGCCTTTGCGCTATGCAACTGTTGGCATGGGAATTTTAACTTATGCTGAGTTTGCGCTTCTTATTTTAGGACTCGTTGCTTTAGCTCAAAAGAAGAATTACACCTCTGTTCTATTTCTATTTTTATTTCTTCTTTCTCCCTTACCTGCAGCAATAACAACCGAGGATGCGCCCAATATGCACCGAGCACTTTTTATGGCTCCGTTTGTATCTGTACTCAGTGCTTTTGGCCTGTTTTATCTAATGAACACCCAAAGACATTCCACTTTGCTGCGTAATGCTGCCTTTGTGGTTGTGGGTTTGAATTTTATTTTCTTTTCCCACATGTACTTAACTCACAATCGTGTTAATAATCCTCTCTATAGAAATGTAGGGGCAAAAGAACTTGCGATGAAAATTGATACTATAAAAGATGTGTATGATGAGATTTTGATCACTAATATTCCAGATAGTCCATATCCTTGGATTGCGTATTTTGCTAACCAAGATCCCAAAGTCTTCAACACAGATGCTCAAGCAAGAGATAAAGGAGTTTGGACAAGCAACAACTTAGTTTTTACGGGAATGCGTTGTCCATCAAGAGATGCTTTCAAACAAGATTCGGAAAATGAGCTTAATAAAGTTAAAAAGTTGCTGGTTGTAGATGCCGAGGCTTGTGAGGCTGAGGCGTATAAGTACAATTATGGTGAAAATGTAACTATATTAGATCAAATCAAAAGACCCGACGGAACCATAGTGTATACTCTGTGGGCCCGAGAATAGTCTGCTTGTGGCGAAAATATGCTTAAAACTCTTACATTAAAAAACGGAATTTGTGTTGCAACTTATAATCTCCCAAATGTTCGTTCGTTTCATTTTCGTATCACTGCCAAGGGTGGTTCTATTGTTGAACCTATAAAAACTCAGGGTCTTGCACATTTTATGGAGCATATGCTTCTTCAGGGTATTCCTTCTTTCCCAACAGTTGAGCTTTTATCCGAATATATAGAAAGTCTTTCTGGAACTTATAACGCAGTAACTAGCCAACATTTGATAAGTTTTTATACAACTCTTCCAGTAACCCACACTGAAGATGCAGTTAAAATTTCAAGCGAAGTCTTTTTTGAGTCGCTTTTCCCAGAAGTTGCGCTTGAAAAAGAAAGACGGGTGATTTTAGAAGAAATAAGGCAGGGGATGGATTCGACCGGTTATAGACTAACAAAGTTTTTTAAAGAAACTAGGTTTCGGAAGGGGAGTCAATTGACTGCGGTTGGGGGTGGTTCCACTCGCGCAATTGCAAAATTCACACGAGAAAATTTGATGGATTACTGGAAAAAATATTTAATACCGAAGAATACTTATATCCTTGCAATAGGTAAATTTGATTCTGAAAATCTCCTTAAACTTTTGGAAAAATACTTTGGTCGTTACGAGGAAGAAAGGAGTTTTGACGGATTTCCCATGTTTTCAAAGGATCATTTTTCTGCAAGACAAGTGGCCTTGCGTTTCGATCCAAAACTTCGGTCGAATTATATTGATATTACTTTTCCTTCTTTGCCTGCCGAGTTACCTTTAAAATTGCGGCTTCAGCAATCTTTGCTTCTTACTATACTTAGTAATCTTTCCCGAAGCCGTCTTTTTAAGTTATTGCGTCATCAGCTTGGGATAGTATACGGAGTTAGCGCTGGATCGTATACAACCGATGGTCTAGGTTACGTTCAAATAAGTTCTGAGGCGGCAAGTGGTAATCTTGAGCAGGTAATATCACTTATTACTCAAGAGCTGTCCGGGTTTGTCAAGAATGGTCCGACTGAGGAGGAGTTAGGAGTTGCAAAGGAGTTTTTGTCCAATCGTTGGTTGATGTTGTTTGACCATCCGACTTCTATCGCGGGTTGGGTTGAAAATGATCTTTTGTGGGAGGAGCGGGTAAGACTTCCTGAGGAGATAATAGAGCTTATAAAAAACACAGATGTAGGAGAGTTAATTTCGCTTATGGAAAAGTATTGGGATTTTTCAAAACTAAACTTGAGTATTCAGGGTGCAGTAAGGAATACAAGAGAAAACGTCCAGAAGTTTTCGGAGATTTTGGAGGTGTTGTGAGTGCCGGGGAGAGGACTCGAACCTCCACGTTCCAGTTGGAACAAGGGCTCTTAAGGCCCTCGCGTCTACCATTCCGCCACCCCGGCGTGCCTCTATTTTACCATTGCTTGCACATTAGCTCAAGCCAGATCTGTAAAGGAAAGGAGTGTAGGGAAACCTTCGCGAACGGTTCGATCTAGCATGTTGATGGTTAGTTTGTGTCTTTCGCTCTCTGTAACTGTGTCTAGGTCTTGTACTTCAAAATCTCCTCCGAGCAGTTCTGAGAACAGGTGGACTTTTTCCTTGCACTCTGGAAACTGAACAAATAAACCTCCGACAGGATCTGTTAATATTTTTTTGTCCATTGCCAAAATAATATCTGCACGTTCTATGGTTTCGCGATCAATTGGTTGAGCAATGTGTGTCGAGAGATCAATTTCTAAGTTCCGCAAATGCGGTTCAGCCGCTTCGTACTCCTCTTTATAGAAGGTGAAATTTGGATGTTTTGGAGGGGGCAGTCCAGCAGAGCCTAAGATTCCTCTGGAGAGGCAATAGTACTTATTTTCAAGGCCTCTCTTTTTAATTTCTCGGTTAATTAAAAACGCAGCAGTGGGGGAACGCTGTATGTTTCCCCAGCAAACCGCAAGAACCAATTTCCTCTTGTCGTTTCCCATACCATATATTTTACTACACACTCCGAGAGTTTTTCTTCACCTACAGCTATGGAGCAACATCAGCTACCGAGGGCAAACCATCTTCAAGCCCACTGATTCTAACTCCTACAAGCCGTACTGGTTTACCATTCAAATACGGCAGCAATAACTTAAGAGCAAGTCTTTTTGCGTTGGCTGTAGTCAGTAGACCTTCAGCTGTAGTCTGTGAACTATGTGTTTCAAACCAAGCATAACGAACAATCACAGTAAGCGTTTTGCCTCGCCAAGTCTGACTTGGTCGGGCTAAGTCTTCAAAAGTCTCTTTTAGTAATTCAAAAACAGTTTTAGTAATAATTCTTGGATCTTTAGTGTCGTTCTCGAAAGTAGTTTGTCGACCCACGGATTTCACTGTGTGTGTTTCTTCAATAGGTCGATCGTCTTTTCCGTGCGCCATTTCCCAAATATGGTTTCCGCTAACTCCAAATCTATCTGTTAGCTTGTAAAGATAAGTGCCTCTAAGGTCTTTTACTGTTACAATTCCCATTTGGTTTAAAGCTTCTGCGGTTTTTGGTCCTATGCCAGGTAAAACACGAACACTCATTGGATCCAGAAACTTCTGGATATTTTGAGGTTCAACAACTGTTAAGCCATTGGGCTTTTTAAAGTCTGAGGCAACTTTCGCAATTAATTTATTCGGCCCAATCCCAACAGAACAGGTTAATTTTTCCTTTATCTTTATCTGCTTCTTAATCTCCCCAGCAAGCCTTATTGCCACCTCATAGTTTGGCATTTGGCATTTATCATTTGTCATTTCTATATATGCTTCGTCTATCGACATCTGTTCCGTTTTGTATCCAAAACTTTTCAATTGACATATAATACTTTCCGAAACTTCGTTATAGCGCTTGAAATTAACAGGAAGAAAAATTGCAGAAGGGCATGCTTTGTAAGCCCACGAAATAGGCATTGCGGATTTGATGCCATATTTTCTTGCTTCGTAATTTGCAGTCGAAACAACACCTCGGCCGAAACCATTTTTAGGGTCAGCTCCGACTATAATGGGTTTTCCATTGAATTGAGGACTATCTCGTTCTTCGATAGCTGCAAAAAATGCATCCATGTCAACATGTAATACTACTCTACCCGAAGAAAATCCCATATATCAGATATATTCGGGTATTGTTTGGAGTAAGTCAAGCACCGCTTTTATGGCCGATCTAAATAGCATGCAACACAAAAGGCTATATGAGATCTATGATCGATCTTGCTTCCACATCAGCGGGGCGCAGATCCCGTAGACACGCCCTTCGGCTGCGTGGATGTAAACCACGAGACGAAGTAAGTGTTCTACTGGGATCAAGGGGTCAAATTATATCATTTAAAGAACCGGAGAGGGTACGAGTTGTAGACAATTTTCGAGTCGCGACCGCAAGCTCCTCAATTTATCTTCATTTTTCTTCAAAAATTCATAAGCTTTATTGTCTGATGAAACCCATGCTCCAATTTTTCTTAGGCCTTTTTCTTGGTTTTTTTCGAGAGTAGAAAGTCGAAACTCTAAGTTTGATATTGCGTCAAATCCGTCCCCGTCGCAAGAGGTTGAGTAATAGTCTAAAGCGTCTTCCCAACCTAACCAAGCATCGTTTGAGATGTCAGGTCGAGTAACATAGGCGTGATCTACTTTATATCCTAGGTTTGGCTTTTTAACTATTCCCACAAGATAATCAGTATTGGCAAAATTCATAATAAAAGCAACAAGGACTGTGTTGAGAAATACTAAACCAGCAATCTTTTCTTGGGCAATTTTTCCGTACAATCTTGCCAAAAACACAAGGAGGACTCCCAAAAGCCAAATACTTAGGAATATCCCCAAAACTCGTGCTTGAGTAAAACCAAATTCGGCTTGGTAAAGGTAAACTCTTCTAAAAGCAGAACCCAGAAGGAGAAGGACTTCAAAGATGAAAAGATAGGCAACTCCCAACTCGCCAAAAATTTTCTTACCGCCTTCAGTCTTTTGTACCAAAACATAAACCAAAGGCAAACTTACAAAACTAACTAAGATTAGCTCGAAAAATCCTTTCCTGGTGTACTCAGAAAGGCTAATTTGCATTTTTTCTAAGAGATCCTTGCCTGCAAAAAGTTCTTGGGCTTGTACTAAAAGAAAAAGTGCAATAATAAGTGAGGCCGCGGTAGTAGCAACAAGAACTGATACTTTGTGTTTTCCGATCTCTTTAATCAAAGAAAATTCTTTAAAACTGTCTTTTTGAGGGCGCAATAGAGTTGAGAATAGCCCGAAGACAAAAATACTTTCTATTATTCTCTTGAGTGCTCTTGTGGACAGCTCTAATTTAAAATTGCTTAAGATGTTTTGAAAATATCTTGCAAAGAGTGGGTCCGCTTGGATAAATAAATAGGTAAATAGAAAAACCAAAATTGTGCCCAAAAGGGCTCCTCCTAAAAGTTGAGAGATATTTATAGGACATCTTTTGGAAGCAGGGATCTTATTAATAGCAGGCACAAGGTCACTCCAGGAGTGCCCGATTTGCACAATTGCTCGCACGATGTAAAGAATTGGGGCAAGGATTAGTGTTTTAATGGTTAGTGGCTCATCTGGTTCTCTTGAGCGAACTATTGCTAAAACATTTAGGAGATAAACTAAAACAATTGTTATAAATCTTCCGGGCTCAAAGCTTCTGAACGCAAGAAATATAGACAGTCCAACGCTTGCTAACAAGTAAAATGCGCTTTTTTTATTTTCCCCAACTTGTGGAATAAAAATAAGTAAGGACAACACAAAGAGGGAATTTAAGATAGGAAGGCCTAAACCCCAACGATTATCAAGAAGGAACAAGATATAAAAAAGAGTTAGGAGAAGTACAACAACAAGCCGCGTTTTTCCCTTACCCTTTATCAATGTGTATTAACTATACCAGTCTTGGTCAACCTGCCGCAAGAAAGTTGCTACAATCTTGAGGTGTCGTATCTGATCCACCCCCGAGGTGGATTTCGCCTTACACCTCTGGAGCCAGAAGATTTTCTAATGTGACGATTATATTATTAAGGGTAAAAAGAGAGTCATATTTATGGTATACTAACAGGTGGAATCGGGGAGTAGCTCAGTTGGCTAGAGTGCGCGGTTTGGGACCGTGAGGTCGGAGGTTCGAGTCCTCTCTCCCCGACTGAAAGTGAATCCGCAAAATTGAGCCTGGAGTGGCTCTGCGCGGGAGGGGTCGCGCAGAGCTCTGCAAAGCCACTTTTATACGAGACTGCAAGTTGCCGATTAGTCAAAAAGAAGTTCGAGCCGACAGTTTTTCCGAAGAATGCTAATTCTTCGGATGTATTTTTTGTGCGCGCGATTTTTGCGCACGAAAGTGCGCTACCAATGAAGTTTTTGAAAGGTTCGAGCCAACTCGAACCATTTTGTTTTATTTTTTAATTTTTCTTCGAAAAATTCGTTCTTTTTATTTTTATAAACATCAGGTTCAATAATTCCTTCTAAGTAACAATCAAGTAGTTTATTAAGTTTTATATCCAAGTCTTTTAATTTTGTTTGGAGTTTTTCAATGTTCTCATGAATGGATACAGTTTCTAATTTTTCATCTTCATCTAACCATTTATACCAATCCTTAGCCCAAGTTTCTGGTAGAGCTACATCATCAATGGCTTTTCTAAATTGGGTTTCAAGTTCTGGCTCGGAGATGTAGGGCTGATTACAAGGTTTTATTTTCTTAGTACATCTATAGTAGATATACTCAACAGTTCGATTTGTCCCTTTATAGAATTTTTTGTGGGATTCAGCAGTGATAGTTGCTCCACACTCACCACATCTCATTAAACCCATAAAAGCAAAATTATACCTTCTTTTTTTACGCCTGTCTTTAAACTCAAGTTGTTTCTGGACTTGCTGAAAAAGCTCTTTAGAGATTGCTACTTTATGAGTACCTTCGTGATATTCCCCGTTATATTCCATAATGCCAACATAAAATCTATTAGCTAAAATTCTGCGGATTTCATTGATATGCAAGGGCTTACTATTTTTTCTTTTAAGGTTGAATTTATGGAGAAGAAAGGCAATATCAGTAAATGTTTTATTTCCCTCCGCAAACAGTTCAAACGCTTTTTTAATAGCTCTTAATTTCTCTGGTTCAACATCTATCCCTCTAGTTTTTGGATTATTGATATATCCAAAAGGAGCTTTACCAGGATAAACACCATTTCTTAATTTTTGTCTTAGCCCTCTTTTTACATTTTCTGATAAGTTGTCTACATAATATTTTGATTGGCCAAAAGCGATATTTAACATGAATTTTCCTTGAGGAGTATTCTCGAACCAAGAAGTTGGAAATTTTAAGTCCTTCAATTTCCCAGTATCTAAAAGGTAAATTATTTTTCCACCATCAATACTATTTCTTGCCAATCGGTCGGGATGCCACGCAATAATCCCACTTACTTGTTGTTTTTCAATCTTCTTTAATACTTCAGCAAATTTCTCTCTGCCCGGAACTTTAGCAGTTTTTTCTTCTTCAACAAATTCAGTAATTTCTAAATGTTCTCTTTTAGCATATTCTTTTAGCTCGGCAATTTGAGCCTGTATGGACAGAATTTGTTTATCTTTTTCTTCCCTGGACTTTCTACAGTAAGCAATATATTTCATAAAATTATCTCTCTCTTAAAAGTTCTTTAAGCGAGCTTGCGAGCAGGAATTTCTTTTCTAAGAAATTCCAAAATTTTCGCGTCCTCCCGTTTTTTGTTCTTTTTCACTACGGCAACTTGCAGTCTCGTATAAAAGTGGCTTTGCAGAGCTCTGCGCGACCCCTCCCGCGCAGAGCCACTCCAGGCTCAATTTTGCGGATTCACTTTCAGTCGACCTTTATCGAAAAATCCGAACTCGCTTCAAGTCGAATCGGTAGGCCCGCCAGAGGCGGGCCATCTTATCCGCTCAGCCTTCGGCCCAAACTCTTAAACTGTCGGCTCGAACGGGTTGCTTTAGCAACCCCAAAAAACGCGAAAATTTTTTAAAGAACTTTTTCCTTTTTGTTTTTCACTTAAAAGGCGCAACCGGTGGACTCAACAAGAATTGTGTTCTGTTGTCCGATTGCGCCATTAAAAAACACAATTCATAAAATGTTGAGTCCATGAAAAATATATACTGAAGAATGATAAATTTCAACTGGGATTATTTATATCAAAACTAAACAAATAAAAATAACAATGGAACTTAAAACATCTTTGTGCAATACTAAATTTGTGAAGTATAAACTTGTACTAACATTGGCTTTAACATTTGGCATTATACCTTCTCTACTTTTGCATAGATTTATTTACGGAATTTCTCATGAAAGTGCTGTATATCTAGAATGCAGATTATTATCAAGCTGTTCGCATTATTACGAGGGTCTAGCACTAAAATTTGTTTCACTTGTTTATTTAATTTTGTATAGCATAACAGTGCTATACTTTCCTTATAAAATAGCAAGAAAGGAGAGTACGTCTCTTCTTTCATTGCAAACCATCAAAGAAATGGATCTCAAAAGTATTCTAATCGTAATTTTTGTAAGTTTACTATATCTACCGTTAATCTTTTTTCTGAGTTCCTCAAATAATCCCTTGTGATGGGTTTTTCCGTCTCTTAATGGCTTTTAACTGAAATTTGACTTTTCCAATAAAATATGTGTAAATTAAATAATGGCTAATAATAGTGTGAATTCTTCTAGTAGTAAATCCTCGGGCATTAAAACAATAGTCACTATTATAATGTTGTTCTTGCTTTACCCGGTAGGTGTAATTATGATGTTTGTATGGATGAAGTGGCCAATATGGGTAAAAATTATAACGACCCTTGTAATGTTTTATGTTTTTTTTGTAATTATTGGGGCAGTAGCGGGGTTAGTAGTTCAGGTAACTGATCCTTATGGAAAAATATTTGAAGCACAGCGTAGGCAATGTACAGCTCAATGCGAAAATGTCCCTAATGCAACTGCCTGTATGACTGAATGTCTAGAGAAGTTGCGAGCTCCGAAATAAATTTAGATTAAACTACCAAAAAGTATTTTTTAAAAGGTAAGGATATTTGACCTTCTTCATTTACAAATTTATCCGTAGACAAAGATAAGCATGCAATTTTAGATTTACCATATAGAAATAATAAATGACCACTGTTAGAAGTTGCTGTTAACCAAGACTTTTTAATTACTTCAACATTGTGAACTTGCCAAAATAGCTGAAATAAAGTTATTGGGATCATAAGAATTAGTATCATATTGATAACAAATTTAATTGTTGATAAATCATTAATACCTGTAAATTTATTTAAGAGAAAAGGTCCAAAGAAATATAAGGAGATGCCAATAAGGATCGCGTTTACTAGGTTTTGCAAACGTCTGTCTACAAAATAATTATTATTAGTCTCTATTAAGAAGGCAGGAACTGGAAATAACTTAAGTTCAAAGCAAAGCTTCTTAGATATAAGTTGGTCATCTGGGTAAACTTGTCTAATTAGAACTTCAATCGGCCGAAATGGAATAAAGTTATAAAGCCAATCTTTGAATGTAATAATTCCAGATTCTTTAGATTTGAATTTTTTAATAGCATCCTTGATAGTTTTAGTAGTAAAAAATATTGGAACACCGATAAAAATGACTACAGACATTATTATAAGAACTATTGTTGCTAAATCACGAAGTTGTTTGTTAGAGGTGGGATTAGAAATTATGATTGCTCCACCAAAAAGCACTATCACAACTAATAACACCAGAATAAAAGTTAATAGAAAAGATTTTATAGCTTTAGTATAGCAAATCTACTATCTATAATTCTCTAAAAAAAGAGAAGATAAAATCAGTACCGTTCCCCTTAAAATTTCTGCTACAATATCAGGGGGAGAAAAGTTTTCGCGCACGGGAGGGCGGGGCAAGAAAACATTAAATTGTTTTTGTGTCCTTGTCCGCCATAGGCGGACTATAAATAATAAAAATCGCGCGCATTTAAAATACTTTCTAAGTATTTTGCAAAAAATACATAGAGCGAGGCCGAAGGCTGAGCGGATAAGATGGCCCGCCTCTGGCGGGCCTACCGATTCGACTTGAAGCGAGTTCGGATTTTTCGATAAAGGTCGACTAATTCAAAGTGCGGGTGTAGTTCAATGGTAGAACACCACCCTTCCAAGGTGGATGTGGCAGTTCGATTCTGCTCACCCGCTCCAAACCGGACATAAGTCCGGTTTTTTTTGTTTTAGCCAAGGAATACACTTTTCCCCGAGTTCGAGCCTAAATTTTTACTAAAATTGTTTTAGCCTGGAGAGTTGCAATACCGGTAATGGGAATCGAACCTAAAAGTTAGTTAACTATTTACTCTTCTCTAATTTAAAAAAGTGTTCTTCTATCTTTTCTGCTTTTCTCATAACCATTTCATAAACTAAGATTAATGGTGTAATTGTAAGAAGAATTTGTCCGACCTCATCTTCACGCATGCAAGCAATATCTTTTTGATAGACCATTTTGCCATCAATTATTCCCCAATATGGCTCGAGAGCAAGGTAATTTGGATGGGTAAACTCAGAGAAAAAATCATAACTTTCCAAAATATAATCTTTATTTTTTGATCCTATTGCAGTTAGCTGGGCATTCAGTAATTTGTTTACTTCTCTTACATAATCTGCTGAATGGAAAATCTGTGGTGCCTTAGAAAAAGTAGTTTTGCCAGACATTGTTTTAGTGTTCTGACCCATGGTTGCAACATATAATATTTCCCAAACTTCTTCATGGTTAGTCATTTTTTTATTGATCTTACGAACCATATGTGCAAGTGCACCAATTGTTTCTATGCATGAGCGAACCATACTGGCCGCTTCTGGATTTTGAGCATTGATTCCAGAAATTAATAAGTTCAATTGATGAATTAATTTTATATGAATAATGTTGGTGTAATGAGAAAAATGGTGATACAAGTCGACACTTTTATTACCCGTAGGTTCAGGAGGTGGAACTATCTTTCTCCTCTTCTTTAGTTGCTTATAAAGACTATCCAATTCAATAAGTTGTTTTTTAAATGAATGGTATTTTTGCCAAGTTTTTTTCATTTTATAACAGCGATCCCTATGGCTAAGATGGATCACTTGTGGGCCATCAGCTCTCTAAAAGTAAGATACCTTCACCACAGCGATCATTCGGTACTAGTATTTTAACATTTAACTAGGCCTCTTCATAACTAAAGGCTTAAAAAGCCAACAAAACTATGCGATTGATTAACTCTTTGAGTTATATAACGATTTCTAGCTGAGCAAGCTATAATATGGACAAATGGAAGATTATAAGAAACATATGAGTAATCAGATACCCAAGGAGAAAAACCTAACTATGGGCGCGCCTCATTTAGTTCTCTTGGGCGCCGGAGCTAGTAAAGCTGCTTTCCCAAATGGTGACGCAAATGGTAAAGAATTGCCATTAACTAAAGACTTGGCTAGAGTATGCAAGCTTGGAGAGATTGACCCCCAAGCAGAAAAGGCAAAGGACTTTGAAAGTTACTACTCCGATTTAACAGACACAAAAATCAAAAGCGCAATGGAATCAAGAATATTCGACTATTTTTCTTCTTTAAGGTTGCCTACTGAACCTACAATTTACGATTACTTAGTACTTTCACTTAGAAAAAAGGATGTAATTGCCACATTTAATTGGGACCCCTTTTTATCTCAAGCGGGGCAAAGAAACCATCAAATAGGCTCTATGCCGCAAGTTTTATATTTACACGGCTCGGTGTTTGTTGGATACTGCATGAAAGATAAGACAATGGGTATGGCTGGCTACCCATGTAGTAAATGCAATAAACCCTTTACCAGACCTGATTTACTTTATCCCGTTAAAGAAAAGAACTATCAAAAAGACGAAATCATAAAAACAAATTGGGACTATTTACAAAAAGTTCTGAAACGGGCCTACATTTTTACAATTTTTGGTTACAGTGCACCGAAAACTGATGTTGAAGCTATTGATTTACTCAAGAAAGGCTGGGGCGACAAAGCAAAAAGAAATCTTGAAGAAGTAGAAATCATAAATCGACCCGGGGCCGATAAAGACAAGTTAAGAGAGGTATGGGACGAATTTATACATACACACCATTATGGAGTCATTGATGATTTTTTTAACTCCTGGCTGATAAAACACCCCAGACGAAGTTGTGACGCTATGTGGGAAACTTTAATGATGGTAAGGCCATATAAAGAAACGCCACCACCGATAACGAAAAATTTGAATGAGCTACAAAAATGGTTTTCAGATAGACTTACTCAATACGAATAGACCAAATTTGGCGTTTTTCGTAAAGCGAGAGTCGTCAGTTATGATGACTCTCTACTTATGATTTAAACTGTGTATAGTGTTTATTAAAAACCTCATAACTTGGGATATTTAGATATTCTTTCAATTCATTAAGTTGTACAATTAACTTAGGAGTAATGTAGTACCGTAAGCCGATTTTAATGAAAGAAATAAACGGCAAATCTGGTTGAAGTAGGTATTGTTTGATATATTCATCCAGGCTAAACAGGTTCGAGCAAAGTACGGTGACCAGCTCTGAAAAGTGAATAACTATGAAAAAGAATACCTCACTGGCAATTTTTGAGAACTTTAAGATACGCCGTGTTTATGTTGAAAAAACCGAGACATGGTATTTCTCGGTAGTGGATATTATTCATGCATTAGATGTAAGTTCTGATGCTAGGAATTATTGGAAAGTATTAAAAAGCAATTTGAGAAAAGAAGGAAGTGAGGTGGTTACAAAAATTAACCAACTGAAAATGACAGCCTCTGATGGAAAAAGCTATAAGACAGATGCCACTAACACAGAAACCATCCTTCGCCTTATCCAATCTGTTCCCTCCAAAAAAGCAGAACCCATAAAACTCTGGCTTGCAAAAGTTGGCTATGAACGTATGCAGGAAATGACTGATCCGGAAAAGGCTCTCAACCGCTCAAGAGAATATTGGCAAAAGCAAGGCCGAAGTGAAAAGTGGATACAGCAGCGGATGATGAGTCAGGAAACACGAAATAAGCTAACGGACTATTGGAGTGGGCATGGGGTCAAAAAAGACCAGGAATTTGCTATTCTTACCAATATTATTCATCAGGAGTGGTCTGATCTGTCAGTCAAAGATCACAAAAATTTGAAAGGGTTAAAGACCCAGAATCTTAGAGATCATATGAGCGAAGCTGAACTAATTTTTACTGCCTTGGCCGAACTTTCTACTCGGCAAATCGCCGAACGCGTCCGGGCAGAAGGGTTTGATCAGAATAAAATTCCAGCCAAAAAGGGTGGGAAGATTGCCAAAGATGCCAGAATGGCACTTGAAGAAAAAACAGGGAAATCAGTAATCACCGGAGAAAATTTCTTGCCTCACTCAAAAAAAGAAAAGGCGAAGTTTAAATAAAGTAAAATACGATGTGTGAACGAGAGGGCTATCCAATTACCGAAACTCAAATTGAAGAAGTTAGACCTGATTTAGTTGCTTTAAAATTGCCAAGAGGAGTTTATAGTATGGGTATGGGTGGTGCTCAATTTTATCAAGAAGCAAATGCTGATTGGAAACAATCTAATAGAGTCGACAAACCATTTGCTCTTGGCTATAATGACGTAGTTAGGATTGAGGGAAATGCTAATGAGCTTTGGCAAAACGTTAACTATAATTGGGATGGAACCCCCAAGAAAACTGATTCGCGCTGATAAATAACTTCATTAACTTCAGGATGATTCTCTTTGTTATCAATATTGTGTAATACAGCTACACCAAGAATAACTTCTGGGTATTGCTTAAATATTTCGTCTTTTATAATCAGATTCATGTTATTTCTTCAGTAACTTTCTACCCTTCTTCTTGGGTAAATAATTTTGTGCAGTTATTACTTTTCTTCCAGTTTCTTTTTCCAAATTAGATCTAGCATCCCCGGCAATTTTACCACCACGTTTTGAGACTTGTTTGTTTTTCTCAAAACCTTGAGGATGTTCTGTTTTGGTAATTTCTGTGGTGGCTGCTTCACCAAGCTGAGAGAATAAAAGCTCCAGATCGTTCATATGATCTCGCAGATTTTCCCTCCTAAATCTTTTTATACTGCGATGGAGTAACGCCAAATGTTGCTCTGGATAATTCGGAAAATTCCCTCAGTATTGGCGCAATTCATCTTCTGTTTACCACCGCTGGTTTCTATTGCAAGGGTATGTACAATTTGTACCCACCCCTTAGAGAGCTCTGGGTCACGAATTCTCATACGCTGGATATATTGCTTTGAGTCACTTGAGTCAATCAGTGCTAAAACTACATCCTCAACTACAAACCACCACTCATTTTTATGTATAGTCTTTCTTATTTTTCTATTTCGAAAGATAGCTATTTTAGTTGTTTGTACTGTTTCTTGATTCATGAAATTATCATCACAATCTCTATATTACACCGCTTAATTAAAAATTGTTATTGCACTTTATTGTGCAAAGAAAACCCGCAACAATAAAGAGTTAGCAGGGAGAAAAAGTAACTTATTTTGAATTAGCAAGAAACTTCAAGGCTAAATTAGGCTCCAATCCGTACAAAAAAACTGGTAGAATTGCAGAGGAGCTAAATTCTTGAATGAACCCTGGCAGTCTGTGTAAGATTCGTTCAGGAGCTCAGGCAAACTTAATACTTTAACTCCTGAATGAGGATGCTTTTGGGGGAGAAGAGTTCGATAATTGGTCGAAGGGAATCAAATCTAAGTCCTTCAGAGCAGGTCATTAAATCAAGATGAATAAAGTTGTTCTCTGGCCATGTGTGGCAAATTAGATGTGATTGAGAGAGCACGAGTACACGAGTTAAACCCCCACCAGGAAAATCGTGGTCAACTTCTTGGACAACCTTAAGGTTCAGTACTTCAACAATTTTTTCTAAAAGACTACTTACAAATAGTTTATCTATTTCCTGGTTTTCAGCGAAGACCAGTTTTATTGCTAAGTGGTCAAAATAGGGCAAACTAGTCACAAAAAACATGATACCACACATACTTTAGTCGTGCTATATTAAGGTATGTTTTCTTCGGTTGGTCTTAGGAGATTTTTACCTCTTTTAATAATTTTTGCTTTGTTTTTTCTGCCAACTTTGGACACAGATTTAGGTTGGCATCTTCGCTATGGTGAGCACTTCTTAAATACCGGCAAGATTCTTCAGGAAAACACTCTCACTTATTACCTTGCTGACTATAATTGGGCACACCCGTACACTCTTTACCAAATAGCAACCGCCTTAATTTACCGAGGCGGTGGCCTTTTTCTCTTAAGCCTTAGCTTGTCGCTGTTAGTAGTAGTCACATACATCATCTTTGAAAAAATAAACCCAGAGCTGACTTTTATAAATCTTGCCGGCTTCTTAGCAATAACAACCTTCGGGTGGAATGTCTTTTATCTTGGTTGGCGCGCACAAGTCTTTACTGTTGTCGGACTGATATTAACTTTTTATTTGCTCAAGAAACTCCAAGAACTACCACAAAGATATTTTCTCTTACTCTTTCTATTACTCTTACTTTTTGCTCTCTGGGCAAATTTCCATGGAGGATTTGTTTCCGGCTTAGTTGTTTTAGCAGCATCAACTCTTAATGCAGCATGGCAACGCAATTGGGTAGTCGCACGTCGTCTTGCCCTCGCCACACTTACTGCCACGGCGGCGGTACTTATCAACCCCTATGGTATACAAAACTACTATTGGGTAGCAGATCATGCAAGAGTGCCGCTGCAAAACTTAATTGCAGAATGGGTTCCTCCGAGCGATGCAATTAAAGCTTTGCTTCTTGTTATTGCAAATATAATTGTTTTCTTTCTGCTTACTCGAAAAACACAACAAAAGATTTTTTGGCTTCTGGTGGTAATTTCTGCAACAGTTTTGACAATTCAGGCGAGAAGAAATTATCCGATATTTGCTTTAGTTTCAACTCTTGCGTTAATTGATGTATTTAAGGATAAACTAGAGGTAATAGAAAAACATGAGATTGTACAAAAAGGTTTTGTTGTTCTTTCGGGGGTAGCGCTTGCGACTTTCGCGATAGTCAATTTTCCTAAAACTACAAGAATAGATACAGACTGGAAAAGCTATTGCAATGATGGTATTCGTATCCTCCCGTGTCGTGCCACAGAATATATTCGTGCATATCTACCTCAGGGTGAAAATGTTTATACGGCCTATGAATGGGGTGGTTTTCTTGAGTGGCAGTTACCTCAATACAAGTATTTTGTTGACGGGAGGATGCCAGCGTGGACGACATCGGAAAATAAAACAAATCAGAATTTGTCTTCAACTGACGTAGCAGGTCATTCCCTTCGGGAATGGAAAACAAATCAGAATTTGTCTTCAACTTCGTATAAAAGCCCGTATACAATTTATCTGGAATTAATCCAAGCCCAATCTGGTTATAAAGAACGTCTAGATAAATACGGCACAGACTGGCTTTTTATTGGTAGTGGTACATTTCTTGATATAGAGCTTACGAACAACAAGGCTTCTCCTTGGAAAGAGATATATCGGGACGAAGTTGCAGTGATATATACAAAGAAGTAAGGTCACAAAATAGTGTAATATTGTTTTGTGGGGAGAATTTCAAAACAACTTCAACAAAGACACATTTTGCTTCTTTTGATAATTCTCGGGTTAAGTCTTTTCTTGCGTACATACCAGATTGTAGATAGACTTGGATTTGATCATGATGGTGATCTTTTTTCTTGGATTGTTAAAGATATTGTTATTGATAAACACCTTCGTTTGATTGGGCAACTAACTTCAGCTGATGGAATCTTCATAGGCCCGCTTTTTTACTATATGCTTATACCTTTCTTCCTCCTTTTTAGGATGGATCCAATTGGGGGAGTGGTGCCAATTACTGCAATAGGAGTTTTAACAACACTAAGCTATTACATTGTGTTTTCTCAATTATGGAATAGAAAAGCTGGTTTGATTGGAGCGTTTTTCCATGCCGTACTTCTTTCATCTGTTTATTTTGACCAAAGAGTAGTGCCAAGCACCCTTACTAATCTTTGGACAATTTGGTATTTCTATACATTGATAAATATTGCTCGGGGTAATTTTAGGCCCCTTTGGTTACTTGGAATTTTGACAGGTTTAATTTGGCATATTCATATTGCCCTTTTTCCAGCGTTAGTTGCAGTACCATTTGCGCTACTTGTTGCCAAAAAGCGACCCGATAAAAAAGCGGTTGTGCTTTTTGTTATTATTCTTATTCTTACTTCTCTGCCACTTTTAGCTTTTGAAGTACGTCATGATTTTTCGCAAACTCAAAGTCTTATACAAAATTTTAAAACTCCTCACAATGTCGAGAGTCCTGGTATTAGTAAGCTTAATCATGTGATTTTGAAAGTGACAGGTAACGTGGTACGACTTTTCTTTTATCCCCAAAATCCGCCCTTTAATCACAAACTTCTTCTTGTTGCATTGTTGTTGTCTCCCGTGCTTCTAAATACAAAAAAACTGCTTAGTTTTAAAGAGGTTTCTGTGTTTTATGTTTGGATATTTGGCGTGATGATGTTTTTCAGTTTTTCTTCCAGCATCTTATCTGAGTACTATTTTGCCAATATAGAAGTTATATTTTTAGCAAGTTGTAGTTTGACTTTGCTGTTTTTATTAAACTCTTCCCGGGTAGGAAAATATTTGGTATTAGGGTTACTGGGCATAATTCTTGTTAAGAATATGGTGTTTTTAGTAACGTATGAAATATACCAAAAGGGATACAGTGAACGTAAAGCAATCGCAAACTATATTACATCTGATTCTAAAACAAAAGGTTACCCTTGTGTTTCTGTTTCTTATATAACTCCACCAGGTGAGAATGTGGGTTTTCGTTACTTTTTTTGGTTAAACAAACTTCATGTTAATCAACCTTCAAGTGGGGCGCCTGTTTATACAATTGTTCATCCTATTGAATTGGCCCCAGAAAATATTACGTTTAGAAGTGGGCAAATAGGGGTAATTCTTCCAGAGCGAATGCCTCCGGAGGAGAGCTTGAAAAAAAGCTGTAGCGGTGAAAATGCCAATTTGACAGACTCTATGTTTGGGTTTACGAGGTAGCAAATGGGGGTTGAAAATGGTAAAATGTGTGCTAGAATCTTGCGCCCATAGCTCAATGGATAGAGCAGGAGTGTTCTAAACTCAAGGTTGGGGGTTCGACTCCCTCTGGGCGCGCCAGGTCAAACTTGGTTACACTAGGAGAAATATGCCAGATCCATTTGATCTAAACAAGCAAAAACAGGCGCCAGGTGAGGACGTTGTTGAAGAAGGGCAGGATGAACGGCCTCCGACTCAATCTCCAGATGACTCAGGGGAAGGAGAAGCAAGTGGCTCAGCGCCAATCCCCACATCTGACGATGATGTTTTGGACATGGTCAAAGAAACAATTGGCGAAGAACCAAAAGAGGGGGAAACAGTTGCGGACATGGTAAATAAAGCCGAAAGAGATCGAAGGATTGGTCCAGACGAGGAAGAAACAAAAGAAGAGAGGCAATAATGGTGGCTGTAGCTCAGAAGTAGAGCGCTTGCCTGTGGAGCAAGAGGTGGCGGGAGCGTTACCCGTTAGCCACCCCAAATTAACCTTAATAATGTCAGCGTAGTTAGACAATTATTACTTCACTGTAGTAAACTCCTCATACAGCGCGATGTTTAAGACCAAAAGGTCATTTTTTCTTTTATTGTTTTTGGTGGTTATGTTCGGGCTTCTTAAGCCCCGGCAGATTATTGCTTCACTAAATCCAATCAGTATTCCCAATAATAAATTTGGTGTCCATATTAGTGCTCCGGGTAAAGAAGAAATACTTCAAGCTGCTGACCTTGTTAATTCACAGGGTGGTGATTGGGGGTATGTAACAGTTGTTATTCAATCAAATGATCGGGACAAAACTAAGTGGCAAAACTTTTTTGACGAGCTCAGGCGATCTCATCTTATACCCATAGTTCGGATTGCTACAAAACCAGTGGGGGATTATTGGGAGATTCCAGTTGACAATGATTCTTTAGAGTGGGCTAATTTTTTGGATTCTTTAAACTGGCCGACTGTAAATCGGTATGTTGTAATCTATAACGAACCGAACCACGGTCAAGAATGGGGGACTGCTGTAGATCCTGCTTCTTATGCGAAAATACTTGATAAAACCATAGATTCCCTAAGAGCAAAGTCTTCTAACTTCTTTGTTTTAAATGCCGGCTTAGACGCTTCAGTGCCACATCAACCACCAAACTATTATGATGCAGCTCGGTTTGTTGTGGAGATGGAAAATGCTGTACCGGGAATTTTGGAGAAACTTGATGGCTGGACTTCACATTCCTACCCAAATCCAGATTTTAAAAGCAGTCCTTATAAAACAGGGAGAGGGAGTGTGCGTACTTTTGAATGGGAACAGGGTTTGCTTTCTAGTCTTGGCTTAAAGAAAAACTTGCCTATTTTTATTACTGAAACTGGTTGGAAACACGCGGAAGGAGTTGAGTATGATAGTTTCTTGCCCACCTCGAAGGAAATCGGGCAATATTTTAGAATTGCTTTTCAGGATGTTTGGAACAATCCTAATATTGTTGCTATCACTCCTTTTATTCTCAACTACACAGATTATCCTTTTGATCATTTTTCTTTTAAGAGAGTAGAAAAAGAGGACGATAGTCTTTCTCGGGTATTGGGAGAAAAATTTCCTAATTATTATCCTCAATATGATTCATTAAAAGAAATAGTGAAAGTAAAAGGTGAGCCGGTTCAAGAAGATAAATTTGAAGTTGTGGATGCCAACTTCCAAAAAATTATTACTACCGATCAGGTGTATTCTTTTGACTTTACTCTAAAAAATACAGGTCAATCTATTTGGAATGAGTTTGGAGGAGTAAAACTTGGTCTTTTAAAAACAATTGAAAATCTTGAAATTCAGGATGCGACTTTGCCAATCGAGAAAAAAATAGAACCCGGACAAGATTACATTTTTAAGATCCAGGTTAAAGCCATAAGAAACGGAACATATGAAGTTCCTCTTAGTTTGTTTAAACAAAGTGAAGTGTTCCAAAATAAACCTATTCGTTTATATATTGAAGTAAATGACCCGGTCATGCTTTCTGTTAATGTAAAAACAAGATTCGGCAAAATCGATGGTGTTTACTCACTTGAATTTAAAACCGAAGATCAGATTGTAAACGATGCTCTTGCAGTAAGTTCCATGGGTGAATCTGAAAAAATTAAACAACCACGAATTTCTCCCGGTACCTCATATAAAATTACAATAAGGAAATCTTTTTATAAATCCAAAACCGTAATACAAACTCTAAACTCAGGTGAAAATAAAATAGAATTTGGTGTGTTAGATATTGATTTTAAGGAGGTATCAAGGGAGTTTTTAAGAAAGATTGCTTTATTTTTCTCTTTGGACAAAAAATCTTCTTGACAGCACGAAAGAAACAACGGTATAGTCAATATGGCCCGCCTGATCTTAGCATTCGGCTTTTCAATTCTATTCGAATACGCCTCATGCTGCGATCTTAGGCGGACTGCGCTCCGCAGAACGGAGCTTGAAGGGGGGTGAGAAAAATATGATAGCAACGCTAGTTAACGAAGTAAAAGATGGAGTCATTGCCACAATAAGAGGCACCAACGAAATCACAACCGAAGCAACCAAGCTTGTACGCGATACGGTCGTTAATACTCTTCGAGCAGGAGGTGATATTACAACAACAGCAACAGAGGTTGCAGCAAGTGCGGTTAGTGGTGTAATTTTGGCTGCAAGTGCAACCGGCACCTCACTAGTCACAGCATCAAAACACAGCGTTAAAGCCGTAATAGGAGGAGTAGCTGAGGTAGGAGGTGACACAACCGAAGCTGCATCACACGCCGTGCGCACTGCAATTAAAGAGTCCGCACAAATTGGTGGGGATGTTGCAGGAGTTGCACAAGCTGCCGTAGAAGGTGCAGTCGACGCAACAAAAGAAATAGGTGGGGATGTTGCAAAAACAACGGAACGGGCTGTTTTGGGTGCAATAGAGGCAGCTGAGGAAGTGAGCGTGGAAACAGCACACGCTGTCAAAGAGACACTCAGAGCCACAATTCAAGGTGCGAAAGAAATAATTGAAGCACCTTTAAAGTAGGGCATCTTGCAAGAGGAAAGTAACTCCACTTTTGTGGAGGGTGTGTAGTTGTTGTTGTCAGAAAAATACTAAATAGGAGGAGTGGGATGATCCAGAAACACTTTTAACCGCAAAAGGACTCTTGCTTTGGGAAGTAGACTCTCTACTGTGGATCTTCCCAGCTGGTTAGCTTTGATTTCACTTCGGCTGGGGTAAAATACTCACGATTGGGAAGCTTTGTTAAAGCGGAGATTACGTTGTCTGCTGCTCCCATTTGCAAAGCATAGTCAACAAGTTCGCTTTTCCATGCCGGATATTCTAATTTGCTTAAATATTCTTTCATTAGGATAACTCTTGCCATATTTATCACCTCCTTAGGGGTGCACAGCCCTAACCCATACCTTCAGTAATCATGTTATGTTAGCTCTTTGATAATTGTTTAAGGGAAATGTAATAAATAGGAAAGAAACCTTTGATTTTCTTCCGGAGGATCGCAAGTGTCAGTTTTTAACACACTAGTTGTGCCTGTTTTTACTGCTGCTCAAACAGATTTTCAAGCGTGATGCCAAATATCTTCCTTTCTTGAGCCGTTATCTGAAAGAATTGATGAAATCAGGAATGCGCTCTCGGGTTCGATAATTTGCCAAGGGTTCCCTTGTTTGTGGGTGTATAACGTTTCTCCATACTTATCTTCAATGCGCAAAATGGAGGTTATGTCATTTCGAGCCCCACTGTTGGCAAAAACAGAATATGCATTTGTTAGTTCCAGCAAACTGACTTCGCCCGCACCTAAGACTAGAGACAACCCGAATCTTGAAGGGTCATCAAGTGTTGTAATGCCAAAACTTTGGGCTGTATCCAGGGCTCTGTCTTCAAATGCGGCTGCGTAAACGATTGGCTTAAAACCGGAGCCTGGTTGCCGAGGTGCGAGGGCAGCGTTGAATTTTCCGAATTCAGCATCCTGCCAATCCCCACTTCCAACCATTGCCATAATTTCACCTGTTTGGGGGTTTATTACCACTACAGCGCCATTTGAGACTCTTTCTAGCGCAAGAAGCCTAACTTGCTGTTCAACTACCTCTTCGGCATATTTTTGCCAATCAAGATCGATGGTTGTACGGACCTTAAGCCCAGAACGAGCAACCGCTTCTTCTCCATACATCTTTACCAGTTGGTCTTTAACGTATAAGGCGAAGTGTGGAGCGGTGTAGTTTAGGTCGTTTTCTGTTTGTTTAAAATGTAGTTCTTCTGCTTCGGCTTTTTGTTTTTCTGAGGCCGTGATATATCCTTGCTCAAGCATTTTTTCTAAAACCAACTTTTGTCTTTTTTGGGCAAAAGCTAAGCCTCCTGAAGAAAGGTAGTATTTGGATGGTGCAGGTAAAATACCTGCGAGGAAGGCAGATTCATTAAGGGTCAGATCACGGGAGCTTTTGCCAAAATACATTTGAGATGCTTGCTCTATTCCGAATGCCCACCGTCCCCAATAAACTGAGTTTAAATACATTTCTAAAATTTCGTCTTTTGGGAAGTTTTTTTCTATTTCTCTTGCTACGACAAGTTCTTTGTATTTACGCAAAAAGTCTTTGTTAGGACTTAGGAAGGCGTTTTTTGCAAGCTGTTGTGTAATTGTTGATCCACCATATTTCAAACCACCTTCAAGTAAGTTGTTAAATGCTGCTCGTAACATTGATTTTACTGAAAATCCTGGATGGGAATAAAAGTTTTTGTCTTCTACGGCAACTACGGCATCTTTGGTGTGTTGCGGGATTCCAGAGAGGGGAACAAAGACTTTGTTTTTACCGTCATAGAAAGTGAAGAATGGTTTTTCGTATCTGTCTAATAACACGACTCCTGTATCTTTGTGATTCATGATGCTTTCGCGACTTGTTATGTCTGGCGAAAAATAGAGATAGATAATGAGCGCACCGACAGCTACGATAGCGATAGTTAATACCAAAAATATAAATAACCATCCAACAAGTGTGCGTATGAAAACCAAAAAATGTTTACCAAACGATGAAATTGGTTGGGGAAAATTTAAGTATATTTGCCCTTCGGGGAACATGCATCCTAGTCTAAAAAGAACTGGATACAGGGTAGTAATAATTTAGTAAGAACCTTGTCAGAACAAGAACCTTGCTTTAGCTTCGCTGGGAAGCTACACAAAAGTAAGAATCTTGTCAGAACAGGGATCTTGTGATGTTTATTCCTGTGCTTGGTTTTCAGTGGGTTTCCACTCACCACGTTCAAACTCTTCTAAGAACTCTTGTTCTTCTTTGTCTAATTCATAATATTTCATTTTTGTTTGCCTTGCCTCCTTGTTTTGGGTAAGGTTTTGTTGCCTTTCTGCTGGGAAATATAGTTTTAAGGAATATTTTCTCTTCATCTCCCGATGTGCAAAGCTATTCCACTCCCGATGTGGAATGGAATGAGTCAAAAAAGGTTTGCACTACAACACTAAGCCAACATGGGTGGGTAGAAAGCCATTGACTTAAAGCTTGTTGGACAGTTTGGGCATAGGGAAATTCGACTCCAAATGTTTGCATCATAATTGCCCAATAAAACGCTAAGAAACCCAAGACGAATGGTTTCCAGTTGACAGATGAAACAATGTCCACCATGGAGTTCATTAGATTAAATATTGTTCTCATTTCGAGCTATATCACCTCCTACCTGTTTTACTCCAAATTTTTCATTCAGGAGCTTCCACATCTCACTACTACCAGAGTCAAATCCAAGTGCCCACATTCCAACTCCGCCTAAACTTTTACTTTTAGCAAAGTCGTATTTAATCCCAAGAGATTTTGCATCTTCCAAAAAGATCATTCTCCAAATTCCGCCTTTAAGATATGCACTCCAACCAACTTGTCCCAGTTCATCCCATCCAGTTTTGAATCCTGGTTGATCAGAGAGTACTTCGCCTCGGGCTAGTTCGTAGGTTTGGGCGTGTCGAGGGAAGCTTATGAAATTCCGGACTTGTCTTTTCCCCTTTTTTGTTTTAACCCAGGAGTAAACATAATATCCGCGGCGGGTTTCTGCTTTGTCTCCAGGCTCATAAACCGGATAGTTATATCCGTACCAAGGTAAACCTAGTATAAGTTTTTCTGCTTGCATTTCTTTTAGGAAATCATCAACAGCAGTTGAGATGTCGTACCAATATTTGCCCTCCTTGTGGCCATACAGGGGAGCTGTGGGCATGGCAACTTCGGCATTGGTCGTTGCGAAGTCGTAAGCCATCATAAAAATTCCATCACTGACTTTTGCTAGTTTGCCAATCTCATATATTTTGGGGTCTCGTGCAGATGAAGCATAGACAGATACTGTTACTTTTGAGTGTGGTACAGCTTTCTTCATCTCGTTTGTTAAGCTCGCAACAAAATTTGTGAATTGGCTTCTTTTTTCTTGACCAGGATTCCCGACATATTCAAAATCGATATTTACTCCGTCTATGCCACGTTCGCGTACCTCGTTTACTGCTTGGTCAATGGCGCGTTTTTGAGCAGCGGGGTTTTCAAGCAACCTATTGATTTCTCCGTTGTTCATCTGTGTTAAGGTCAAAACTATTCTTGTATTGCGCTCGTGGGCCTTTAAAAAAACCTCAGTCGCACTGTCGCTTTTGAAAGTTGTGTACCCTTGATTTCTTTTGTCCAGATTTCCATCTCCTTTTACTGGAACACCAAAGTAGGCAAGAGTTGTCAAAACATTGAAGTCGACGTTTTCCAGTTTATTTATAGTCCAGTAGGGAGCAAACCCGAAAACTTCTTGGGAATCTTTTTCTTCTGTTAGGGGTTTAAGATTCTGTTTGCCTAGAGGAGAAAGCATTTCAGGAGTATAGGGGAGAGAATTTAGTATGAGAATGAAGATAACAGCTATAGCTCCCCAAAAAATTCCTACAGCATGTTTGTTATCAGGTAATAGTGGGGTGTGCTTCGTTCTGTAAATTGCTACTTTCGCTAAAAGTATTAAAAGCCGCAAAATTACCACTACGAAAGGAATCTTCATTAAAGAGTGACCCTTCATTCACCAACACCCGCCGTGTGGTTAATTGCCGAGGAGTGGCAGGGTTTTCGAGCGAAGAATTTACCGGGTCACAAGTTCCGGACTATACCAGAAGCGCACTCTTTCTGTCAAGCCGAGTGCAAGAAATGAAATCAAAAAATGGTAAGAAATTGGTAAGAACCTTTCAGGCTGTTTACTCGATTTCCTCTTCGTCTGTTTCGAGGGGACCTATTAGCTCTTGTTCTGAGAGGGCGTCTTCCACCTCAGAGGAACTTTCATAAGTTTCTTCAGGCAAGCGCTCAAGAATTGCAAGAATATTGTCATCAGCCCGTTGCTGTGTTGCATATTCTATTAGCTGGTCTTTTGTAGCAGGATATGTAATTCCTTCTAAAAACGCTTCAACTTCAGCGTAGGTTGGCATTGGGTTGGTATTGGTTAATTCATCATTCATGGTTTTTTACTTTATATACTACACCGCAGGCAATTCTCGGCCCACCACTAATACCAGAGCCAGCAGGACCTCCTTTATAAGGATCAGGGTTCCCATGAATCATCAGGGCTGTCCCGTCTCTTCCCAAAATACTCAAAGGACCTGACGATAATGTAAATCGTGTAGTAATTGCCTCAAGTCGCCCCTCACCCTCTTCGTCAATCTCAATATTGGGAAGATCACCCGCATGAAATGGATGATTAACATCAGGGTCAGTATTCCCTGCTGGCCCGGGATCAAAATGCCCCCCAGCACACTTAAAACCCCCTTCGCACGTTCCTTTCTCGTGAACGTGTACAGCATGTAAACCCGGAGTCAACTTTTCCACATCACCAGAAAGCCCAACAGTAACCTTAACAAATCTACCCGTTCCAACTTTATATTCTATAAAAATTGCTTCACCAGTTATCCCATCGCCCACAACATCAGCCCTTGCTCTTACGAACTCTTTGGGTTCCTTGCTAAACAGCTCCATAGTTTTTGATACTTATTTGAGTTGATAACAGCTTAAGAGAAAGGTAAGAACTTGGCAAGAACCAAAACCTAAAAAAATCTAACTTTCATTTTATCCTGAGCCTCTATTGACAAGGAAACTATCTGTCCAGGGAATTTTGCTCCAGGTCCCCATATTTTTGCTGTATCTTTGTTTCCGGCAAATTCGGTTCCAATTTTCAACATTACATCGGATAATTTATCTCCTTTGTGCATGATAATTAGTTCTTCAAAATTTTTCTTTTGTCCAGATTGAGCTAAAAAGACTCGTACTAAACCAAGCTTGTCCCATAAAGCTTCGCGCAGTCGGTCTAGTCCTATGCCGGTTTCAGCACTAATTTGGATCACTTTTTCCATACGTGTCGTATCTGATCCACCTGAAAGGTGGATTTCAGTAGAGGTTACATCGGCCTTGCTTGCAATATAAAGTGCTTGTGTGTAGATTCTATTAGTTGCTAGGCAATCAACTAATCGGTTTATGGTTAAGTGTTCTTTAAGTGTAACTTCTGCGTTGGAAAATCCGAATTCGCGCACTACTTCAATAATAGTTTCTCTGTCCAATTCTTGTGGAACCGTGGAATTAACTTTTATTCCGCCACGAAGGATTTTTTTTATTTCTACTTTTGGTCTTTCTTCGTTAATTCTCACTCCGTTTAGATAAAGTTCTTGGTTTATTTGATTGAATTGTTTTTCTTTTCCTAAAGGAGCAATGACAAGCAAAAGGTCTGCACTTCGAACGACTGAAAGGACTTCGCGGCCACGACCTTTTCCTTGTGCTGCACCCTCAATAAGCCCGGGTACGTCCAGAGCCTGTATTTGTGCTCCTTTGTAGTTCATCATTCCCGGGATTACGTTTACTGTTGTGAAGGCGTATTCTGCAATAGAGGATTTGGCGTTTGTGAGTGCGTTAAGAAGTGTGGATTTTCCAACAGAGGGGAAACCTACAAGAACAATGGTTGCGTCTCCAAACTTTTTGATAGCAAAGCCTCCGCCACCACCCACACTACTTTTTGTTTGCTTTTCGGCAATTCTATCCTTGAGCTTGGCAATTCGGGCCCGCATTTTGCCAAAAAAATGTTCGGTCCCTTTGTGGTAGGGTGTTTCCTTAAGTTCCTTTTCAATTGCCTCGATTTGTCGTTGGATATCTTCCATAATTTTCGAATTGTCAAGCAAATTCCAATTTGTTTCTGCTTATATTTTACACTGAAACAATGATAACTGTTGTAGATTTCCACCTGGGAGGTGGAATACGTTGACACCTCGGTAAAAGTTTTCTAAACTGGGTTTATATATGCCGGGAAGACAGATACCATTAGTAACCGGTCAAATGTATCACGTTTTCAATCGGGGTCTAGATAACCGTTCTACTTTTACTGATAAACGGGAGTATGTGCGTGCCGACATGGCAATAAGGTTTTATCGATTCGTCAATCCTCCTCTTAAGCTTTCTAGGTTTTTGGTTTTGCCAAAAGACGACAGGATGAAGCTCTTGCAGGAGACAGAGGCTCGACGAGAAAAACTTGTAGATATTCTCTGCTATTGTTTTATGCCAAACCATTTCCACTTACTTCTTCGTCAGCTTAGAGATGGTGGCATTTCGAAGTTTTTAGCTAATTATCAGAACAGTTATACTCGTTATTTTAATACTAAGCACGAAAGGTTAGGTACTTTGTTTCTTGATCAATTTAAGGCGGTGAGGGTGCAAAACGAGGAACAAATGGTTCATGTTAGCCGATATATTCACCTCAATCCGTATACCTCTTATGTAACAGAGGATTTGTTAAGCTTGCGTAGTTATAGATGGTCTTCTTTTAGGGAGTACCTGGGAATAGCTTCAGGAAATATTTGCGATACAGAAATAGTTCTGTCGTTTTTTAAAAATGAAGGTGAGTATGAGAAGTTTGTGTTTGATAATGCCGCTTACCAGAGAGAGCTTGACAGGATTAAGCATCTAGTTTTTGAGTAAAATACCGACGTGCAAAGCTGTTCCACCTCCCAGGTGGAAGGACGCTAAGTGTTTTTCATACCTCATCATGTAGTACAATCACATTATGGAACCTGATGCACCCAAACCCTCTATGATTTTTGAGGGTTTGAAGAATACTCATGCTGTTTTATCTCAAATAACAGCCGTCGCCCCGGACACAGCAGAAAGTGGGAAAATCGCTTATCCTTTCGACTTTAAAGTCGGAGACGGAAACCGCGCAGAGGTAATAATTCACACTCCGCATGGCGACATAAGATTAAATAACTTTCTCCCGGAAAAGATTTTTCTCCAGCACATTGAAGATACAAAAAGCCCAGTTGCAGTTAAAAGATGGGGTGTAAATAATAATCTAATCCAAATAAAAATATCTGTGGATATGGAGTGGGTAAAAGACCATCCGTCAGTAGGGATACCAGCCTTGGCCCACGAACTCGGCCATGCCCTAAGCACAGAAGGTAAAGAAATTCCTGAACTGCCAGAACTTCCTGATAACCCTAAAACTCCTGCAGACGTGGAGCAAATAGTCGAGTTTGCCTGCAATGCTGTCAGTGACGGACTAGAGGAGGAGATGGAATCGTGGAACTACGGAAAGTCAGTGGCAACACTTTTTGGGATGGACGAATCAGTATATGAAAGCAGAATGGAAGAACAGATGAGATCTTATAAAGAAGAATATTTTCTAAAACTTCAACAAATTCTTAACGAATATGTTGGAAAGTACAACAGAAATACCCAAACGCAATTTCAAACTCCTAAATTATTTAAGGTCTATGATGTTGCGACCCAAGAGCGAGTGGATATGAATTACGATCAATTAACCAAAATAGTCTCCGAAGCTTCGCAAGAAAAGGCCAACCGAGCCGCAGCCCCTCAACGTACGGTGTAAATATTGTGAGCCTTATGAAGAAGTTACTGTTGTATTGTGGTGGTTTTTCCTGCACTATTGGGGCCAAGTAAAGCTCTCAACTACTCAACACCAAATGAAGTACTTAACGTATACTTAAAAAGAGAGGGTGTTCGGATTCAAACTCGAATGTAGGATGCTTCGGATTTGAGGTTGTCTGTGTTAAAATATACTCGTACGCGCCCTTAGCTCAATTGGATAGAGTGCGTGGCTTCGGACCATGAGGTTAGAGGTTCGACTCCTCTAGGGCGCGCACACGGGCCGCTAGCTCAATTGGTAGAGCACCGCCCTCTTAAGGCGGGTGTTCAGGGTTCGAGTCCCTGGCGGCTCACCGAGTCTGACTCGGCTTTGCCCGAGGAAGACGAGGTAGGCAAGTTTGACTTGCCACTCAAAATTTATATTTTATCGATGATCAAAATCAAGTCAGACTTGATCAAAACGTCAGACGTTTTGTTGAATAATAAATACTACATCTACGTTCTTTTTAGCATAAAAGACCACAAGTTTTATGTTGGTTTTAGTACTAATCTTAAAAATCGTTTGAGAGAACACGCCAGCGGATTAGTTGTCTCTACCCGTAATCGAAGACCACTGAAGCTCATTCATTACGAATACTTTATTGATAAAGCAGATGCTAAAGCAAGAGAAGTTTTTTTGAAAAGCGGGTTTGGAAGAAGCCAGCTTAAGGAAGCATTAAAAAGAACACTGGTAAAACTCGGCTATAAGAGCTCATAACCAAGAGACCGAGCGGGACTCGAACTGATGATTGGATTGTTGTATCAACCTTCTTTATTTTCCAAGTCCGGATCGCCCATATCCTCTTCCCAGTTGTCTCCATAAAAGTATTGCATTACTCCGCAACATAACTGATATACAAAAGTTTGTATTCCTTTTAATTCTTCATCAGATGCATTAGGATAATACTTTCTAATTACATCTAAGGGTAACATCTAAAATCATCACCTCCCATCCATGACCAGAGTAACTCTATAAGGTAATCAAATGATTAGTTGAAACAAAGGAGGTAAAAGACTTCAACAGCTTTTCGAAAAAGCGGGCATTAGGGGTAGGGAATGGTAGCCTGAAGAAAAATGATTGGTGACAAGTCAAAATGTTTCGTTTTTGGACTGTCTCTCAGTCTTTTTTAGGATCGTCCCTCAAGATATTTTTATGCCAAGGAAAGCATTAGCATCATCTCTCACCACCAGCCATAGAATCCGTTCTACCGTCATTAAATTTAATATCTATAGTGCTTCTCCCTTTACCGAAGGAAATAAGGCCAATTGATTCTATTCCTGTTTTTGGCTTCAAAATTGGTTGATCTGATAAAACTTCGGTTAAGATATCTACAAAAGCTGACCAACCATTATCTTCAAATACACTTGTAGGTAAAGAATATCTATCAAATAACTCTCTAAGTTCCTTCTTAAGTGCATTCATATTTAAAAAATCAAATATCCCATCGTCCTTGATTGGATGATGAGATGATGCAGGATAACACTCATCAATTTTATCTATTATCTCTTTTATTACTTCATGATTTTCTTTTGTTGTGTGTACTGTCCAATTACAATAAAATCTGGCCAATAGAAAATCTGGATTGTTATCTCTATCTAACAATTTCCTAATCTCTACTAGAAGATACACGACATGACATTCCTCTTCAAATATAGGATATTTTGTTAAAAACTTATCTAGTTTTTCTATAATTTCTTCTCTTGCCATAGATTTTACTTAATTAAACTGTAGAGACTTCGGAATTTATAACTATCTCAACTTCAGTTTCACTTTTAGTAAGTCTCTTTAAAAAATTAATAACTTCCGCCAAATTCATGGGATCCAATATCAAATTTGTATCTAGCTGAATAGTCAGATATACAATTCTCCGTATAGACTTATCCGTCTGTAAATAATTTAGGAGCTGGTCTTTTGCTGACGTTATAGTGTTTGTAATTTTATTCTTTAATGCCTCAGACATTCCAGTTGCTACTTCCTGTAAGATTAATTCTGAACCTGAAAACATTCGCCTGCTGTTTTCTAGAATATAATTTCTTTCATCATCTGAAAAACCAATAGTTTTAGATTCTAATAAAACCGCTACTTTCTGGGATTTACTGCCTTCTATATCTGGTGTTCTAACTGTGGTTTCTGGAATAAATTTTACATCTTCATACCCTTCATCAAGTAGAAAGCAAAATCCCATTACCTCTGATAAGGTATCAAAAAATTGAGCCCAACCCCTGACTGGATGTTTTTTTAATCTGCTTTGTAGTTTCTGTTTAATGAATTCCCAGTTGTCTGGATCTAATCTTTGTAAAGACTTTTCATAAGGCTCGAATGCCTGAGGAGCTTGTTTCAATCCCTCAGGAAGACGATTCTGGATATCATCAAGTGAAGTTGAGGGTGGAAGATTATTACAAAATTCTAGTAAACGCTTAAATTCCATAAAAAACTTTGTCTAAATTATACAATCATTCTTCTTTTTTGATCCAAGGTTCGGTAAAAGCAACCTGCCAATCATCTGCAACCGGTGTAAGTGAGCTATAACCAGATTGAGTAAGAAGTAATTGGTATTTTATCACGAGTGCTTCTATCTGATTCATCGCATCTTTAATTTTTGTATAACTAATATTGGACGGAAACTTGCCAGTATTATCTTTATGTCCAACATTCTTATTTCTGAATTGTTTAATTTCCTTAGCAGCTCCCTCAAGATTTTTAATATCCTCACTTACTAACTTTGAATCTAAAAAATCTCCTTTGCCAAATTTTTCTTCGAACTCTTCTGATGATAAGACATTGGGACCCTGAGATACCCACCAATTTTTGGTAATAAGTTTGTGATTACTTAGTAAATCCTTAAGTAGATTAATCAGGCTAAGTGAGTCGCTATCCGTATCAATCTGGTGCCATATCTTTGAAATAATAAAAAATGTGTAGTTTAATTTGTAGTGCTCCCAAAAGGAACCTATATGTTGTTTCACAAAATCATTTTCTTTGATAATTTTCTCTAACTCATCAGCATGATATTTACTGTAAAGTAAATCTTCAACGTCACCAGTAATTTCCTCTATCTCTTTTTGCCATTTCTGTATCTTGTCCATAATTAATTTAATTTCTCTCTTAATATGCGCATCTGTTCATAATCTAAACTGACAATCTGGTCATATCTCTTTTTAAAAAGTCCTCTTAACACTTCGCTATTATCTAATTCCTTCTCAAAGTCCTTTAATGCCTTCTTCGTGTATTCATAGAAATCTGGTACATTTAGAAAAAGTATTTCTTCACTCTGGCCGAGCACTTTTCTTAAAAAATAATTATCCGCAAAATTCATATCGATAGCTGATGCTTTAGGGGACCATTGATGTGCCAAACCGTGTCTAAAAATATAATAAAACTGTTTTGAAAACTCTTTGTCCTTAAACTTATCGTAGTATTTAGAAAAGTATCTAACAAAGAAATCCGCAACAGTATTAGAGTTAGAGTCTGTCCCTTTAAAGTAACCTGAGCATAATTCAATTACAGTGAAAATTATTAGACATGAGGTGAAGTTTAAACCGCCCTTAAAACGAGTATCGCCAGACTGTTTTAACTTAGATACCAATAAACAACTATCTAAGTCATCACAGAAAAATTCCCAGATTTGCTGTTTAAATACATCATTATGCAATGCCATATTGATTCACTTCTATCGTCTTAATTTACTCCGGCATTAGGCCGTAGAGTCTATAAACATAATTTATATCCTTGTGATCAGTTTAATAATATCTTCTCTTCGGTATCGTCTTTCTCCAACTCCTTTTTTATTCCCCACCCGAATTGCTTTTAATTTTCCACTATTATCCCACCTTCTTAGTGTTGTAGGAACGACTCCTAGTATTTTTGCTACTTGGTTAATATTTAAAAGTCTTGGCAATCTTATCATATTTTCTGCCATCTTAATTAAAAATAGTTATTGTACTTTATTATACAGAAAAAACCCGTACCGAGCTATGTTTAAAAGGCGATAGACAATAAAGAAAAATGGGTTAAGATTTAATTTTAGGAGTTTTTGAAGCTAATTCTGGTTGTAACCACCATATTAAATCTGGTAAACTACTCATTGTAAGGAATTCCTGCGAGAATTCGCGCAGTCTGTGCAATATCCCGTGAGGATCACAAGTTAACAATTGTTAAAAATAGATGAAAGAAGTTAACAGAAAACATTAATATTATGTCAATGATTCAACATTATAAACAGGTAACTCAAAACAAAATACTGGAGATAGATAAAAACACTTCTATCATTCCTAAAATCCTTCAAGACAATGAAAGCTATCCACAACTTAATATCGACAAATCTTGGGATGGAATTCATTTTCTACTAACTGGAAAAGCTACTGGAGATAAAGTTGATCAATCTAATCCTCTAGAGTGGGTTATAGCAGGATGGGGTGAACAGGGACCAGAAGTTGGTTACGGACCTTCTCGTGTTGTAGCACCCAAAGAAGTTACACAACTTGCACATATTCTGTCTAAACTCAAAGATGATGATTTTAAAAAAAGATTTGATCCAGTAAAAATGAATGACGTTGGAATTTATCCCGATGGAATTTGGGATGAAGAAAATATTTTAGATTGGTTGGTAGACAATTTTCATCAAGTTAAGGATTTTTACATAGATGCAGCTAAAAAGGGTAATGCAGTTTTGATTTGGACTGATTAATTTCTGCTATAACTGTTTTTACCGAATGATCCTTGTGCCACCAGAGGCGAGCCTCGCCCTTTAGGCGGGGTGAAAGTATCCTTCGACTCTCTACGCTCGCTCAGGACTTAGCCTTACTGTTAGGGAACGAATGTTGACACCAGATTTGGTGATTCATCTAAGCCACAGGGATCGAATTAGACTCTCTGATTTACTACGTAATAATCAATGAGCCTTCTAATCATTGCTTGATAGGAAGCTCCATGTTTTTTAGCAGCACTTTTAAAAAACTCTAAGCTTTTTTGAGAAAGTGTTAAAGTTACCTTTGTCCTCTTTTCTTTAAATATAAGATCATCTGGACTTGGCAAGAAATTTTCTATGACTCTTGCATTAATTGGTTCATCTTTGTACACGATTTTTTTCTTCATAGATTTTTTTACCCTTTCTCCAATAGCCCGCACCAATTATCCTAATGCGGTTTTTTCTATATGTGAAACGGACAGTTAAAACACCTCCTTTCACTTTTCCGAAACAGTAGAATCTTTTTTCCTTTTGACTATGCTCTAGATCTTCAGCGATTACCTGACTTGGGTCAGCAAACGCGTATTGTGCTGTTTCAAAATTGACTCCGTGCTTTCTTAACTTCTCAGTATTTTTATCCTCATCCCACTCAAAACTTGTATTCATAAATATATTACCATACTGCCATACTTTTTACCATACACAAAATATGAGTTATTAATCAATATATTCATCATAACAAATCTGCAAAAGTTAAAAGGAGTTGGTGTACTTTATTGTGCATCTCTTAGACCAAATGTATAAACAAATTCCGAGTTTAGGTCGTCAGACAGGAATAAATCGATAAACTCATTCAGTCTGTGCAAGGTAGTAACGGGGTCGCAAGTTAACAGTTGTTAACAATAGATGAAAGAAATTAATAAAAAATTAGTATGAAAAAAATCTTGATGATTCTTGTTCCCTTACTGTTGTTAGTTGCGGCAGTTTTGATTAGAACCTCTGTGCTTCAAAGCAATAGCAAGCAAGATTACAATAATGCGCGTAAACAATTTGCAGAACAAGTCAGGCAGTTTAAGGAAAAAGGAGAAATTCAAGTTGTAAAAATTTCAAAATATAACGGAATAAAAACATACAAGACAGTTTCTTCCAGTGAAAAGATTATTGCTTTGGAAATAGCTATTAAACCTAAAAATGCAGAACTCGATCTTGATGACCTGCAAATACTCTCAGAAGAGAAAAAAATGTTAGGATATGGATGGCCAGAAATTAATCTCGATGACATCAATAGAGATAAAAACTTTAAGCAACAAAACGAAAACACCTTTGTGGTGTTATTTGTAGTACCTCAAAGTTTTATTAAAGGCTTTCTGGCCTATTCAGATAAAATATTTGCTGAGGTTAAGTTGAATGATCTTACCGAATGATTCTTTTGGTGAAGGTATCCTTCGGCAAGCTCAGGACTATAGCCTTACGAGGGAGCGAATGTTGGCGGAAGATTTTCTGATCCATCTTAGCCACAAGGATCGAAACTTTATCCTCTCCAATTCACCTCAATCAGAAGATTCTCTTTCTGCTATATTGAGCATATGGCTTGGAAAGTTTTCTTCTTTCATACACCCAGAGGCGAGTATCCTGTCAAGGAGTTTATTGAAAAGCAGGATAGAAACACGGTTGCAAAAATTAACCTTTCGATAAGATTGTTAATAGATTATGGTCCATTTTTAAAACCACCAGACATTAAAAAGTTACAAAATAAATTATATGAACTTCGCATTCAGGGTAAATCGTCAATAAGAATTTTCTATACAATAGTTGCAGGAGAATATTATTTGCTCCATGTTTTTATGAAGAAAAGTCAGAAAACACCCCCCAAAGAATTAAAAGTGGCACTTGACAGAATGAAGAAAGTAATATAGCATATGTGCTATAAATATAAAATATAGGAGGGGTATATGAAAAGACAACATTTAGATTTTGAAGTATGGGAAAAGGAGGCTTTAAAAGATCCTAAACTGAGGGCAGAATATGACAAACTACAGCCACAGTTTGCTATTCTAACAGCAAGGATTGAAAAAAGATTAACTCAAAAAGAGTTAGCCCAAAAGATTGGCACTAAACAATCGGTTATCTCGAGACTTGAGTCTGGCAGAGCTAATCCATCAATTGCTTTCCTTAAAAGATTAGCCCAAGCTTTAAGCTCTCATTTAGAAATTAGATTTACTAATTTTAAATAATTCTATTGTACTTTGCTATGCATCTTTTAAGCCAAAAAGATTGTAAGATATCATCCTGCTCACACTTCGTAAGGCTTGGTGTAAACTAAACCTGACTTGACTTTAGATGCGAATATTGGCATGATGAAAGTGGCGCAACGTAATATTCTCGGCCTGCCTAATGGAAACTTTTTCCACTAAGTATCATATTTTTGGCTTTGGTCACAGGTTGGTTTATTTAATAACCTTCTTTCTCATAACCCCTATAACTCTTGCAACAAGCTTGTTTGCATTGACAATTGTTTCGCCTAAACCCCAAAAGCCACAACTCACACTTGAAACAAGTTCCCTTCGTTCGCCTAAGTATGGGTCGCGAGTATATGCTGCAATTCCCAACCCAATAGGAGAGGTAAGGGGAGCTTTTACAACTGCAGATGCGCGATCCGAAATAATAAAGCAATATTTAGAGAAATATAACTCTCCTTTGCTACCTTATGCCCAGAATTTAGTTGTTACAGCTGAAAAGTATGGTCTTGATTTTCGCCTTCTTGTTGCTATAGCTCAACAAGAATCAAATCTGTGTAAAAAAATACCTGAGGATTCTTATAATTGTTGGGGGTGGGGAATACACAGTAAGGGAACCTTGCGCTTCCAAAGCTATCCGGAGGCGATCGAGGAAGTTGCCCAGGGGCTCAAGGAAGATTATTTTGATAAAGGATATACAACCCCTGAGGATATAATGAAAAAGTACACCCCCTTTTCCCCAGGTACCTGGGCAGCAGGTATTCAACAGTTCCTAGGAGAGATGGAGTAGCGTCATAGCTCTATAGCTTAACTGCTTAATAGTCTTCTAATTTAATCCACCTTATAGTTTTAGCCTACCATACAGCAAGTGAGCGATGAAGCTATAAGGCTATAAAGCCCATAATTACTTGACATTTCGTATTTTATATGGTAGAGTATGTTCAGATCCTGAGGTTTGTAGCGTAAAAACCTACGGACTTCGGGGTTTGGTCTCGCCAGTTCTAAAGACTAGGCGGACCACGGAGGCTAAGACGTAACCCGTCTGAGCCTCCACCAAGAAGCGCTCCAACATCTTTCGGAGCGCTTTTTTTGCTTATTTCGTACCTAACCAATTTTTGCTTGTTGTCTAACTAAGATCTCCCGAGGTGCCAAGCTATTCCACCTCCCAGGTGGAATACCAGGTGGAATACCAACACTACCTTCTATCTATCGACTTATAGTACTAAATATGGTATAATACCTCAGCCAAAAATTGGCTAGCACTTTGAGAGGAGAGCGTGTAAGTGAAGCTTACCTGGGACGATCTGTTCAGGAGCGTCAATCTGATTGGTTGCGACATCGAAACTAGGGAAGGTGGTAGGTTCTACCGCGGCCCGATCAGCACCGTCGTACACACGGGCGGGCACGTACAAATCCAGACAGCTTGGCTTGCGAGCAGGCCAGTAAGAGATGGCTGCTGGGTCGAAGATCGTTCGCAGGCCGATATATTGTGTGGAGGAGCAACTGACTTCATTCAGGGCCCATTTCTCCAAGAACAGGAGGGCTACATCGGGTTTTCCCTTCCATACATCGGCTCGGCTAAGATCTACCTGCGTGGACCCAGACTGATCCGGCGGATGGTGCCAGTCTTCGCGCTGGAAACCCGCACAGCAGCTGCGGCCTGACCCAATCACATCTGAACATCTCTCAAATCCCTGTCCCTGAGCCCCAACGGCAACAACAAACCCGTCTGGGGCTCTTTTCTTTTTTTGCTTTGAAAAACTGGTTCGTGTACAATCTTCTTCTAAATGACAATAGAAAGGCCAAAGTACAAAGAACAGAGAAGCACATTAAATTGGCAACAGGTAGCTCTAATACATGGCCAAGGAATTATGGGGGCTTGTTTGGCAAGAGAACTTACAACCCTGCCTGCCTTAAAAGAGGAACTGTCTTACCTAATCCACAAAACCCCTCTTTCATATGAAGAGATAGTTACGTATTACCTCTTTGGCAAAGGTCTTGACTTGCCAACGGTATTAAATAGCCCCTTTGTTCGTTGCTTTGAAACGACTCCCCAATGCAAAGAAGACGAACAGCAATTTTTATCAAACCTAAGACATTCTGCAAACAACACTGCTTTGTGGCCAGAACTTACTAAAACTTTTCAAGAATGGGCAGAAAGAAGGATACCCTACCTTGCCAGAGGACTTAAGCGAAGTATTCTTAGTCATAGGGTTATAGAACCATTGACAGAAGAGGAAGGAAGATGGAAAACAAATGAGGGATATAGGTTATGGAGAAAAAATAACCCAGATCAAGTAAGCAAAATACAAAAAGCAGCTTCCCAAAAAGCCGCCGAAGTCGCAAGTGCGCGCGTCTTTACTCCCCAAGTACGAGATCAAATACAAAAGTGGTTTGATAGAGGGTTAGATTACCAAACAGTAGTAGAACTTTTGAAGGGAATAGGAGTTTATACAACTTGCAAAAGCCTCACATACGCTGCGCGAGAGTAACACGACTTGCACTACACTCTTGAAGAAATCAGAGAAAAACAAAGAAGATACCTCAAAGAAGCAGTAAAAGAGATTTTTCAAATAAGCAGGTCCCGAAAAAAGACCACAGAAATTCTCGAAAAGCTGGGGATAAGCCGAGGAAAAATTCACGATGTTTTAAACCAGTTGGGATTAAGAGAAAGCGTGGATTGGACAGAGGTTATCGAAGTTGGTGGTATAGCAATAAAACTTGAAGATTTGGCTATCTTATTTATGGCTAGAAAGTATTTAACCATTAAAGAAAAATATTTAGCATTCACAACCTACCTTAAAGACGAAGGTATAGATAAAACTATATTTTTCGGATCTTACGAGGGGGTTCGAAAGAAAATCCTAAAGTCACGATCGTGATAAAATGGTATAATTAACTGGCAAACCCTATACAAACCTTTCCGTTCGCGAGGTCTATGCGTCCTTGCCTCACGATAGCGGTTGTACGGGGTAGGCACGCCAGAGTGCTGAAATTGGCAGACAGGCACGGTTTAGGACCGTGTGCTTTTATAAGCGTGTGGGTTCAACTCCCACCTCTGGCACCAATATCAAACTTTCCGATGTTTACCTGCGCTTACCCGCGAGCGTTTTTTAGGGTGCGAGTCCACCACAACAGTTGGTTGATCATGGCTTCCGCCTGCTTAGTGAGCGAAGCGAAAAGCTCTTTGACATCCATTTTGCCGAATAACATTGAGAAATATTGCTCGCCAGGAATGTGCACGGCGTTTCTGATCGGCGCCATTTGAAGCTCGATGGCGTTTAGGCGCAATTGCTCCACCGCGCGCTCCGCCAACACTGCCGTAGCTCACAAAAGCAAGCGGCTTGTTATTCCATTCTGGATATACCCAATCAAGCGCGTTTTTAAGCACCCCGGATGTTCCATGATTGTATTCGGGCGTGACCATAACAAAAGCGTCACCTTCCTCTATTTTCTTTGTAAAACGCGCGACCGCTTCGTTTTTATAAGGTTCTTGCTTGAATGAAGGGCTTACGGCTTCATTAAAAAATGGCATATCATAGTCGCGCAAGTCAAGCACTTCAACAATTACCCCTCCCTGTTTCTTGATTTCCTCTGCGATCCACAGAGCAGCCTTGTCGCTAAAGCGTCCCTCGCGAGTGCTGCCGGCAATTACTTTGATATGAAGCTGTGTGTTGTTTGTCATAAAATTTGTCATATGCCTTTGCCGAACTTTTTCATCGCTTCGTATAAATCTGTCATATAGAGATATCAGCATATCCTTATCTAGTAATACAAGGCCTATAATACGGAGGCGTTCGTCCTTTTCAGAAATTCTTGCTAAAATAGGTTCAAGCGTGGTTATATAAATACACCAGCTTTGGCATTTGACACAGGGTAGTGCACATTCTAAACTCAAAGGGATGCCTGAACACATTCACAAAAGTCCTCACAAACAAAGAAAACATTTTACTGTACTTTTTCTTCTTGCTCCTGCACTAATTTTCGCATTGGTATTGACCTTTTTGATATCTTTAAGTAGAGAAGAAAGCGCACAGGCTCAGGCAACCAGTGTGAGGTAAGAACAATGAAACAGTTGATAATACTTTTTGCAATTTTAATAGGAATGATGCTTTTTGTTTATTGGTCATCAAAGCCTGGTAACTTGGAAAATCTGGTTAGTCGAACAACAACCAGTATTCAAACGACCCAGGGACAAGAGAAAACTGTTAAGATAGGTGATAATAAAATAGTAGTTTCCGTTGCTAAAACGGACGAGGAACGGCGTGTGGGGCTTTCTGGTCGTGACAGTTTGATAGAAGGCAGCGGAATGCTTTTTGTTTTAGAGCCCAACATTAAACCTTCCTTTTGGATGAAGGGCGTGAAGTTTCCATTAGATATAATTTGGATTGATGATGGAAAAGTTGTCGAGGTCACGCCGGACATTCAACCTGTTGATGCATCGACCATGGCGATACCTACTTATGCACCTACGAAACCTGCTGACTATGCTCTTGAGATTCCGGCAGGGGAAGCAAAGGAAAAGAACATTAAGGCCGGAGACAAGGTAGAACTGCCCGCCCTCTAATCTCAATATGGCACGCCTCAGAGCCCATTTCAAAACCTGCATTCTACTGCAAGTCAGTGGGATTCGGCTGCAAACTGTTTATCGCTCCTTGAAGTATGCTCTGATGCTACTTCGTCGCGATGCACAGTTTTCGCTCGAACCCACTGCCTTTCGTGAAGAAAGGAGGCTTTGAAATGCGCTCTACCGCTTTTATTGCACTAAGTATACCTCTTGAGACAAAAGAGAAGATTGCAACATTGATAGAGCAACTGAGAAGGAAAAACTATCCTTGTGTTTGGACTGATCCTCAACAAACCCATATCACCCTAATGTTTTTGGGTAGAATCTCTCAGGAAAGAGTAAATGATGCTATAAAAGCCATTGCAAAAACGGCTGAAGGTTTTGTGCCTTTTGAGCTTAAAACAGATTCTATAAATTATTTTCAGAGAGAAAAGAGAACTGGGTACCAGACTTTATTTATTGACGTATTGGACCCTGAACGGAAATTACGCGAGCTTTACAAAAGCCTTTTTGAAAACATAGCAGATGAAGAGTTCTTTCCTCCTGAGAGATTACATCCGCATATTACAATTGGTAGATTAAAAAAGCTAAAAAGTAAGCAGGAAGCCCAAAGCACGTTTTCTAGGATTATAGCTGAAGATCAAGAGATTTATAGTTCTTTTGTAGTTGATTCGATCAATATATACGAAAGTATTTATCAGGAACCCTCAGGTGTGACGAATATAAATCAATCAAAAACCAGATATCGTTTAATCAGGAGTATTCCTTTGGGGAAAAACCGTGAAATTTAGACTGAACACTAAGTATTTATTTGGTCCTTTAGTTATGGCCGTGGTAGTTAGTACGACTTTTGTTGGAGGGTATGTATTGGGCGTATGGGACACATCGCAGATTATGGCAACCAAAGAAAGGAGATTTGTAGAAGATGCTGAGGCTAATCTCTCTCGAAGTCCTACTTCCATCCCTACGATAGGCCGACCAGTGCAAAAGACCCCTCAAACTGTTGGTTATTCAGGCCCTGAGCTTTGGGAAGCTGTAAACAGTAGCCGCACTAAACATGGTGTTAATACTCTTTCACAACGAGATATTCTTTGTACGATAGCTGCAATTCGGCTTTCCGAGATACGACAACTTGGGAAGCTTGATGGACATGATGGTTTTCAGGGAGTTTTTGATAAGTATAAAGGAGATCTGGAAATGCCAAGCAATGTTTCAGAATTTTTAATCTCAGGCTATCCCACGCCGGATCAAGCGGTTGATGCTTGGCTTAATACCCTTGGTCACAGAAAGTTGGTTGCAGGAGGGGAATATGTCTGGGGTTGTATCTATGCTGCTGAGGGTTTCGGAGTTGCTATAACAGGATTCTAAGGTGATACAATTGATATGTTGATATGCTTCAAGATGCTGGGCGGGTGATAATAGTCGTAGGAATAGTTCTTATAATACTTGGTAGTCTTTTGTGGTTTTTTGGCAAAATGCCTTTCTTGGGTAAATTACCCGGGGATATATTTATAAAAAGAGATGGATTTTCTTTTTACGCTCCAATAACTACGACTATTATTATAAGTATATTGTTTTCAATAGTTCTTACGATAATCGCTAATCTAAGAAAGTGACCCGCCGCATACTCATTGTATTGCCATGGCTTTTACTTATTATTCTTGGCATTGCTTTTTTAAGCACTCGGCCTTTTGTAATTCCTAAAGTTCCTCAAACTCCCAATCTACTGTCTTCTGTGTCACAGACACCAACACCAGGAGAAGAAGATCATTTAGTATCGGTAACGCGGGTGATTGATGGGGATACTGTGGAAATTCAAGGTGGGGAGAGGGTGCGATATATCGGTGTCGACACACCAGAAAGAGATGAGTGTTTTGGACCAGAGGCAACGCAGGCGAACAAGGGTCTTGTGGAGGGGAAAAAAGTTCGGCTAGAAAAAGATGTCCAAGAAAAGGATAAGTACGGAAGAATGCTGACGTATGTTTGGATAGAAGATGTTATGGTGAACGAAAGGTTAGTCCAAGAAGGATATGCGCAAGTTGCCACTTATCCGCCAAATGTGCGTTATCAAGAAAGGTTTGTTAAGGCACAGGAGGAGGCAAGAAAGGGAAATAGAGGGTTGTGGGCACCCAACACTTGTTCAGCATCTTCAACGCCTGGAGAAGTTCGAGCGGCCACTCCCGAGGTGGGTGTTCAAGTAGAAGGAGTCCGAACAGAATGCGAGATTAAGGGTAATATTAACTCAACGGGCGAAAAGATATACCATATGCCTGGGCAGAGGTATTATGACAAAACTCAGATTGAGGAAACTCGTGGCGAGCGCTGGTTTTGTTCGGAGGAGGAAGCAGTCCAAGCAGGTTGGAGGAAATCTAAAGTATAGTGTGTTAAAATATCGCACTAGATGGACCACAAAGCTTATTTTGCTCCATATGCCTCGAGGGTAAATACATTTCTTCATCAACACCTTGAGAAGAAGATAAACTATGATAAAGAGATTTCATCCATTTCTTCTGGTGTATGGGAGAAGATTGAAAGCTTTATAATTGGCGGAAAGAGAATAAGAGCTGGGCTGGTTAAGTTGGGGTACGAGTCTTGCAACAAAAGGGCAACAAATTCACTTCTTCCTGTATCTGCTGCAATTGAGATACTTCATGGGTCAATCCTAATTCATGATGATATTGCTGACCAAGATGAGATACGGCATGGTAATCCTACTGTGCACAAGGTTTATGAGGCACATCATAAGAAGAATTATAAAAAGGGTGATTCTGCCCATTATGGCGAGAGTATGAGCATTATTGTTGGAGATACCGGGCTTTACGAAGCTCCGTTTTTGATAAGTACCAGCAAATTCCCAGAGGGGTTAAAAATCAAAGCTCTTAATCATTTGTTTAAATATTTTATTGACACAGCTTACGGTGAGCTTTTGGATATTGATCTTGGATATAGAGCAAAGATTACTGAAAAGGAAATTATGTCAATTTATACGCTTAAAACAGCTTGGTATACGATTTGTGGTCCTTTGCAGGTTGGTGCAATATTGGCGGGCGCAAATAGCGCACATGTTAAGCGTTTTGAAAATTATGCAATTCCTTTGGGTATTGCTTTTCAAATACAGGATGATATTTTAGGAATCTTTGGTGATGAGGGAAAAACCGGAAAATCTGCAGCTTCAGATATAAAAGAAGGGAAAAACACCTTGCTTTATACCCAAGCTATCAAAAAAGGAGCCCCAAAACAGCAAAGGCGCCTTCAATCTTTATGGGGGGATAGAAACTTGACTGCTTCAGAAATTGAGGAAGCAAGACAGATAGTAGTTAATTCGGGTTCTCTGAAATATTGCCAAAAAATGGCTGCAAAACTTGCAAAGAGATCCCAGGAGGGGGTGTTATCCATCACAAAGAACAAAGAGCTGCAGGAAGTTTATGTTACTCTTGCAGATTTTGTAGTCAACCGCAAACACTAAGTGGCAAGAGCAGAAAGAGCGCCACAACTGGCGCCATGTGCTGGAACCGTAATGCCCACAACCCCGGAGACTCAGCTTTGGTCGGTTTTAGAACGAGCACAAGAGCTTTGTGGTTTTCCTCATCTAGTGCAGGTAAATCCTGTTGTGGACGAAAGTGATATAAATTTTAGATTGCCTGAGGAATTACGGGTTTTATATGACCATTATATGGAGGAGAGACCAAACTGGGAAACCGAGCTTTACGAGAGTGCAAGAACCAACTACCTCTCAACAACTTAAGCTTGCACAACAAATCTTCTCGCACTTTCGGAAAAACCATTTCTTCTAAACCTACTTCAATGGTACAATTTAGAAGTGAGAATATGGAAAACATCACCACGAGTGTAATTGCTCGTTACAAAAATGCAAAGCATTTTTTGCGATCGTTTTGGGAGGTCTTGAAAAATGGGTATCCTGCAAGAAAATTAACTGTTATCGGTGTGACCGGTACCGATGGCAAGACTACAACTTCTCATTTAATTTATGAAATTCTAAAAGAAGCAGGCTATAAGGCTGGACTCGTTTCAACAGTGGGAGCTTGGGTGGGGGAAGAATACAGAAATACGGGGTTTCACATAACTACGCCAAACGCTAAGATGCTGCAACCTTTCCTAAAAAGGTTAGTAGAGGATGGGGTAACTCACTTGGTTTTGGAGACTACATCACATGCACTAGATCAGCATAGGGTATTGGGCTGCAATTTTAAAATTGGAGTTTTGACAAATGTTACCCACGAGCATTTAGATTATCATAAAACAATTGAGAGATATCAAAAGGCAAAGGCAAAGCTTTTTAAGGGAGTTAAAGTTGCAGTTTTGAACAATGACGATGGTGCTTTTGATTATTTTAAAGGTGTTACAAATCCAAGGGCAAAAATTATGTCATACAGTCTCCAGGGGCAAGCGAGTTTGCGCGCTCGGAACGCCAAAGCAGAAGGGGGAATCACAAGGTTTAGTGTGTTAGAGAGAGACAAAACACACAGTCTAACTACAACACTTTCCGGAGAATACAATATCTCCAATATTTTAGGGGCGGTCGGTGTAGCTCGAGCCATGAAAGTACGTTGGGCGGAAATTAAGTTAGCAATTTCGGGTTTTGAGGGAGTTAGCGGACGAATGGAGGTTATTGCAGACAAGCCTTTTAAGCTAATTGTGGATTTTGCACATACGCCAAATGCTCTTGAGAGTTTGCTTTCTAGCCTTGCAAGGCCAGGCCTTGTGAGCCTGGGTAGGTTAGGTCGGTTGATTGTGGTTTTTGGGTGCGCTGGGGAGAGGGATATTGCCAAACGTCCAATGATGGGAGAGATTTCCACCCGTCTTGCTGATATTTCGATTTTTACGGCCGAAGATCCTCGTTCTGAGGATGTAAATACAATTATTGGACAAATAGCGAAGGGTGCTAGAGCAGCAGGAGCTGTTGAGACAGAATCCCGACGTGCAAAGCTATTCCACCTCCCAGGTGGAATAAATAGGTTTATTCGTGAGCCAGACAGGAGGCAGGCGATAAGATTGGCAGTGAAACTTGCCAAACCGCATGATATTGTTGTTATTTGCGGAAAGGGCCACGAAAAAAGTATGGCGTATGGAAAAATCGAAAAGCCGTGGTCAGATCAAAAAGAAGCTCGAGAAGCTTTGAATGCAAGGAAACTTAACTAGCACCTATCTTCGGAGTATGCTAAAATACCGCCTATGGCAGTAAAAAAAGTAGTGGCTCACAAATCGGTCCTTGCACGAGAGTCGGATGGAACTCTCCAGCTTACCCTCACTATTCCACTAAATGACGTTGCAAAACAGAGAGAAGAGGCAGTTAAAACCCTTACAGCAAAGGTTGAAGTTCCTGGTTTTCGCAAGGGCAAGGTGCCGCGTGACGTAGCTTTAAAGCATATTGAGAAGCAGGATCTTTACAACCAGCTTCTTGGGCGCTTGCTTCCAGAAGCTTATACAAAGGCTGTAGAGGAACATGGGTTAAAGCCAATTTTAGCCCCCCGCTTTGAGTTGGTTTCTTTAGATGATAGCAAAGATTGGGTGGTGCGTGCAGTAACTTGTGAGCTTCCAACTGTTGAAGTAGGGGATTACAAAAAAACAGTGAAAGGCAATGCTGCTTCTACAAAAATTTGGGTTCCGGGCAAGGATGGGGACAAAGACGATGAAAATAAAGAGGTTACACGAGAAGAGAAGGAGCAGCAAGCATTAAAGGCACTAATCGAGAGTGCCCAAGTTCAAATTCCTCGTCTGTTTATCGAGGAGGAAGTAAATCATAAGCTTTCAAGGCTTCTTGAGCAAACCCAACAGCTCGGTTTGACTATCGAGCAGTATCTTGCCTCAACAGGAAAGACAGTGCAAGATATAAAAGGGGAGTTTGCTCAAACCGCAGCTGAAGCTGTTAAATTAGAGTTAGTATTAAACAAGATTGCAGAGGAAGAAAAAATAACTGTCGAGGAAGCCGAGATTGATGCAATAATTGAAAGTACAGGCAACGAAGATACGAAAAAGGCTCTTTCAACACCTCAACAAAGACAAATGATTAATTCGGTTCTTAGGCGTCGTAAGGCGCTTGATAGGTTAGTAAACCTAATCTAGAATTTCTCAAAACCTTAAAAGTTATGTCTTTAAATCGGCAGTTTACCAAACCTGTAAGCAAAGTCCAGTCACGTAGAGGATTGAAAGGCAAATTTCCGCCGTCTTCAGATGGGCTTGTCGAATCCATCAGAGATATTGGGAAAGGGACATTTGATTCTTTTAAAAACGATCTGGTCAAAGAAACTTCTAAAGACTTCTTGAGGCAAATGCTTGGATTTGAAAGACCGCGGGTTCAAGCATCAGGGGAACTTGTGATGGGGCAGACGATTGAGATTGACCAAATAATTGAGTCACAAAACGAAGAGAAACAGATACTCCAGGCTCGCTTGTTGCGGGAAAAACAACTTCGTGAGGAAGATCACGTAGTTTCAGAACAAAAAAACCAGGAGCTTAAGGTGCAATTACATGCTGTGATTCAAGAAGTTTCGCAGCTTGCTACGGCAACGGTAAGTTTATCCGAAAAAGTTAAAATTGCTGCGGTTCAAGCACCGGCAAACCCTGGTGTTTACCATCTAGTGTTTTTTGAGAAGCTCTTAAGTTTTATGAGATCTTTTCGCAAGAAGATTCAAAATGCTTCAGTTTGGATTCACTCAAGCAATAAGCGTGCCAGAAGACAAAGAACTTTTTGGGGACAGGTTGGATCGTATGGTGCAAAAAGGCTTCTTTCTTCTGAAGACTCCATGACCAGATCGGCGGGATAGTGTGGGTGGTGTTTGTTGGAAAAAGTCAGAACTCATTTTGAACAAAATCCCGATTGATTGCCGCACCGCTTATTTATCAAATTTCAGAAAATACTCTTTCGGTCTGGATTCTCGTTCTATTATACCATTCCAGCTTGACTCAACATACGAAACTCTTTTGACTTTTCCATTATGCCAGCAAAGAGGATTTACTATCCGCGATTTGCAAAAAACTTTTCTAGTATAATCATTTGGATTATTTCTGAAACCGATTTTATTGTTCATTCTATCAAACAGCAAACTCAATGTTGAATCAGTTTTGATATGAGGTTCTATTTTTCCCAAAACGATTTTATCGGTAGTGTATAGATCAATTTCAGAAATATACTTTTTTGAAAGTGCATAACGGAGATAATCCCCGACTGTCCTAAACATAACTGCCGAGGGCAAACCGGCATAATAATCAGTATTTAGCTTTAAAAATAATTTTGCGTATTTTTCCGCACTTTCAAAATCTTTAAAAATCCATTGTCCATTTTCCGCCAAAAGATTATCAATAAAATATTTTCCGTTTTCAATTTCCTTAAAAACAATGGCAGTTCTTAACGAGTAATCAATTCTGTCCGTACATAAATCTGGTAAATCTTTTTCTTTTAGCGGAAAATTTTTGTCGTCTAAAATATACTCTATATTTAAACCGTATTTTCTCAATATTTCGGGAATTTCTGACTTCCTGACAAACTCATCGAAAACGTTATCTTGATAATTATGTTCTTTTTCCGAGCCAGCGTCTAAAACATAATCAATACAATGCGAAAAAGCGGAATGGGAAACATCGTGTATAAGTCCGGCGATTTGTTCTTCAATCGACGCGCCATACATTTTTAAGAGCAAATAAACACCGACTGAATGTTCAAAGCGAGAGTGTGCTGTCTCTGAAAAATGAGGTTCAAAATATCCTGCTTGGTCTATATCTTTTAATCGTTGAATGGTTTTGGAATTTATCAATTCTAAAATAACCGGTTCATCGATTTCAAAATTTCCATATACTCGGTCTATGTATTTCATAGTTTATTTTAACCCCTTAACAAGTTCCTCTGGCGAGGAAATTATTTCTCTAAATAAGACGTGGCGACATAGTTCTTCGTCGCTTGTTAATGCATAAATTGAACCAATTTCCAAAGTTGTGCTATTTCTAACATAACCGTCTTTGTTAAAGACAAAAACCACATCGGCCATTTGTATTTTGTAAAAATGATCGTGGGTTAAACCAAACCAATTTCTTTTAGTTTTTTGCCAAATTCTCGCATTTCCGGGCTGTATGCGGGGTAAACTCCGCCCCGAGCGAGGCGACAAATCGTCTTTGGTGGACGGTAGAGGACTCGAACCTCTGAAACCTTCCGCACGTCAAGCGGACGCTCTACCAACTGAGCTAACCGTCCCAGTTATCCCATTATATCAAAAAAGGCCTCCACTAGAGAAACCCGCACAGAAACACGAGTTTCGCAGTTTTGATGAAATCACTTTCATGTCATTCCCGCGAAAGCCAAGTCTGACTTGGCGAAAGCGGGAATCTATATCAATAATTATTTGTATGGATTCCGTATCAAGTACGGAGTGACAAAGTGCGAAACTAGTAAGAAACTAATCTCTTTCGCTTTAATACTTTAAAGTGTAAAAGATTTTCTCCAAAACTCTCTTCAACTACGTATTTAAGGCTAATACTACACTCCTACGTAGGAGTGTAGTATTCTATCTCTGGGAAGTAAAATAGGTTTGCAATGAACGGTATACGGTGGCGAAAGAGTCCTCCTGTTTGTGCAGGGGTACGGATCCAAAGTGGGTACACTTGTCGCAGACGTCAGGGGCGTCTACTGGTGTAGGGATGGTTACCCTCGTGTTGACTTGATGGGGTTGTCGCAAGCTTCCTGAATCGCCTGCACTATATGCCATTCCCGAACCTCTGGGGAGGTTTCATTCTCGCAATAGCGCGGGTTCCGAGCGAGACTGATCTGGTTGCACATTTGGATGCAAACTCCCGCAGGTTCGCTCGAATGGTACGCACTCTCTGTGCTTCCCAATCGTGACCACTTCGATTCAGGTCTCGGGGCACTCTCTAACGCAGCGGCCCGGTGTTTGGGTTCACCCTGGCATCGGGCCTTTTCTTTTTGAGACAAGCATTTGACAGGGGTGTAAAAATAGTGTTAACCTAAATATGGAATGCCTGCTGTCCGTAAAAAAACCAGTGCAACAGTTAGTCCTCCGACAGAGACTACTGAACAAAATGTTGCAGTGAAAGAAATGTCCGCTGGTCAAGTAGCAACAGTGGCGGTGGATACTCAGGAGACGACCATGGTCAGCACTGCAACAGAAAACCAGAAGACGGAACCAACACAAAAAGAACCGGCAATATCTTTTCCAACAGCAGATTTTTCTGGATCCAAAAAATCCGGCAAGGGCAGGGTTGTAGCAACAATTGTAGTAATATTAATAGCTTTAGGAGCGATAGTTGGAGGAAGCTTTTTCTACTATACCCAAAAAACCCAGAATGCTAATGGAGGACCCACAGAGGAAGCGGGGAATACAACTCCTTCGCCAGTAGAAGCTACTCCAACTCCAGAGGAAACGGGAAATATAGACTTTTCAGAGTACAGTGCTCAGGTCCTTAATGGCTCTGGAATAGGAGGAGAAGCCGGAAAGGTTGAAGCGCTTTTGGAAAAAGCTGGAATGGAAGATATAAAAACAGGGAATGCAAAGACTTATGATTTTACGGATACTGAGGTACAGGTTGCGGCAGATAGTCCTACAGGGCTTTATGAAGCAGTGCAAAAAGCATTAGTCGGATATTCAGTTAAAAAGGGTGTGGATCTTTCTGAGGATTCTGAGTTTGATATGATTATCACAGTTGGTTCCAAAAAATCTTCTACAACTGAAGAATAAATCCTGATCTACTTGTACTACCTGTACTACTTGTGCTACTTTAAAGTGTATGGAGCCAGTAGATAGGGTGCATAGACCATTGGGAAAGATGCTTCTGCATAATTTCTTGGGGGGTATTGCTTGGGCTTTAGGAGTTACTGTTGGTTTGTCAATTGTTTTGGGAATTTTGGGATACTTGGTTTCTAAGGTAGATTTTGTTCCAGTAATTGGCGATTTTGTTAAGAAAATTACAGAATCTGTCATTGAGCAACCTAAGCCTGAGATCCGGATACCATCTAAAGCTGCCGCACCAACTCTAATCCCTACTCAACAAATTCCTGAAGAGTAGCCAGCGCCAACACATTAACCCCGACGTGCAAACGTGTTCCACCGAGTCAAACTCGGTAGGCAAGTCTGACTTGCCACTTCCCAGGTGGAATTGACAGAATGTAGCCTGAAGTCTGGTATTTTTGTATAATGTACAAAGATGAATAAACAGAACGATCAATTAGAAGCCATGCGACACTCTTGTGAACACGTCTTAACTATGGCGATGATCAAACTTTATCCGGGTTTACTACCTGCAATGGGACCGGCAATTGAGGATGGCTTTTATTTCGACTTTGATTACTCCGGAAAAATCTCGGAAGCGGATTTTATAAAGATCGAGGCGGAGATGAAGAGAATTATTAACCAGGACTTGGCAATTGTCCACAGTGAACTGTCGGTCGAAGAAGCAAGAGAAGTCTTTGCCCACAATCCTTACAAGTTGGAATGGGCAGAAGAAGCGGACAAAAGAGGAGAGAGGGTAAGTATTTATACCATCCAGGAAGAGAGCCAAGCCGACTCTTTTGTCGACGTCTGTAAAGGTCCACACGTTGAGTCAACGGGAAAGATTGGACCGTTTAAATTATTGAGTATTGCAGGAGCCTATTGGCATGGGGACTCTAAGAATAAGATGCTTACCAGGATCTATGGAACCTGTTTCCCAACTAAAGAAGATCTAGATCAATACTTATGGCGGCTTGAAGAAGCCGAAAAAAGAAACCACAGAAGGATCGGGCAAGAGATGGAGCTGTTTGCAATCTTTCCTGAGATTGGCCAAGGGTTGCCTGTTTGGCTGCCAAACGGTTTCACTATTAGAAGGGTTCTCGAGGATTATATGCTTGAAGCCGAAAGAAAACTCGGCTATGAGCACGTGATAACACCAGTTATCTCAAGAGCTGAACTTTTTAAAACTTCCGGGCATTTAGGCTTCTATGACGAGTCCATGTATCCACCAATTGAGGTAGATAATGAAAAATTGTATCTAAAACCAATGAGTTGTCCTGGAGCAATGTTTATATATAAATACAAGACCAGAAGTTACCGCGATTTACCTATAAAACTAGGTGAATTCGGACTCGTTTACAGATACGAAAAGTCTGGTGAGCTACACGGTTTGCAAAGAGTCCGCGGTTTTACTCAAAACGATGCGCACATCTTTTGCCGCGAAGACCAAATAGCAGCTGAGTTAACAGAGGTCATAAATCTCTTAAAGCAATTTTATAAAGATCTGGGTTTTGACAAGTATTGGATTAGGCTCTCTTTATCTGACCCAAAAGACAAGAAATACGCAATCGCCTCGCGGGAAGAATGGGAGAGAGCAGAAAAAGCACTTAAAAAAGTTCTTGATGATAATAAATTGGAATATGAAGAAGCACCAGGTGAAGCAGTTTTCTATGGCCCAAAAATTGACATCCAAGCCGTAAATGTTTTCGGCAAAGAAGACACAATCTCTACAATTCAGTTCGATTTTAACCTGCCAAGAAAATTCGACCTTTTCTATATCGATACATCAGGTGAAAAAGCTCGTCCGTACGTAATACACAGAGCACTCATTGGTTCATTTGAGCGTTTCTTAGCTTTCCTTATCGAATATTATGCCGGAGCTTTTCCTGTGTGGCTTTCTCCGGTGCAGGCATTGGTTGTGCCAATAACCGAGCGGAATATTGAGTATGCACGAAGAGTTGGGCGACAGCTTAGGGAGAATGGGGTTCGAGTTCAGGTTGATGACCGATCAGAGACTTTGCAGGCAAAGATAAGGGACGCACAAATCCAAAAAATTCCATATATGCTTGTGGTGGGGGATAAGGAGCAAGAGTCAGAGACTGTTTCAGTACGGCTTCGAAGTGGCGAAAATACGGGACAAGTTAGCATCAAGGAATTTGTTGCCAGTATTAAAAAGGTCATTTCAGAGAAAGAGGCTTAATTTGAACAAAATATCTTCTGTGTGGTAAAATACTTTTAAGACATTTGCTTTGGTAGGACAAAAATATACAAAACAAAGGAAGCCGTTCTGGAGAATTAACCAGGCTATTCATGCTCGGGAGTTGAGAGTGATTGGACCGGAGGGTAAACAGCTTGGTATTTTTACGAGCGAGGAGGCTTTGAGTAAAGCAGAAGAACTCGGATTGGATTTGGTGGAGATTGCCCCACAAGCTACACCTCCTGTTGTTAAGATTATAGATTTTGCAAAGTTCAGGTACCAAGAAGAAAAGAGGGAAAAAGAAGCACGTAAAAAAGAAAAGCGTGGATCAGAGCAAAAAGAAGTCTGGTTTACTCCTTTTATGGGAGAAAATGACTATGAAGTACGGCTTTTAAAGGTAAAAGATTTTCTGACAGAAGGACACAAAGTAAGAATTGTGGTTAAATTTACGGGTAGTCAAATGGCCCATCGGGAATTCGGGTATCAAATGACGACTAGGGTGACAAATGATACAAAAGAGATGGCTGGTATTGATCAGATACCAAAGTTTTTAGGGAAGCAACTTATTATGACGTTGACGCCAGTAAAGAAGAAGATTGTCAATGAAAAAAACTAAATTTAAGCCAAAGAAAGCACTAGTCCGAAGGTTTAAGGTGACAGGCCGAGGTAAGCTGGTGCGTGATAAAAGTTTTGGTAACCATCTTAGGGCTGGTAAAAGAAAGAGCAGGATCAGAAGATTAAATCAGTCAGCTACTGTAACAGGTAAATTCGAGAGGAAGGTAAAACAGATTTTAGGAATAGCGTAAAGGGTAAAGCTCAAAGGGAAAAAGTAATATGGCACGGGCAAAAACTGGAACAACTAGACACCAAAGACACAAAAAGATTTTAAAGGCTGCGAAAGGTTTTAGGCAGTCTAGACGAACGCATCACAAAGCTGCAAAGGAAGCGGTTCTTCATGCGGGTCAGTATGCTTATGCCGGGAGAAAACTTCGAAAAAGAGCGTTTCGTTCTCTCTGGATACAAAGATTAAATATTGCCGCGAGAGAGCATGACCTTTCATATAGTAATTTCATTGCTGGTCTCAAGAAAGTTAATATTAGTCTGGACCGCAAAATTCTTGCCGACATTGCTGTCCGCGACCATCGGGTCTTTGAACAAATCATAGAGAAAGTGAAGTCTACTTAGAGATTATCCTTCAATTGAAATCTTCGTTTATTGCGTCAATTCAAATTCATCATTAAAATAAGAAGGTAGATAAAAGTAGATGAAGGCGAACTGCATATGGAAGAGCAAATACAAAACCTAAAAAACCAGGCATTAGCACAGATAATATCATCCGAAACTCCGGAAGATTTGGAGAGTTTGCGTGTTACATATCTTGGGAGAAATGGACACATAAATAAAATTGTTGAAAAAATACCTACCTTAGAACTTCAACAGCGAGCTGCGATTGGGAGAATGGTAAACGATGTAAGGGTTGCTGTAGAAGAGGCTTTGCGTTCGCAATACATTGATTTGACTACTCAGCAAAAAACAGAATGGTTTGATCCAACTGTTCCTGGTATTATCCCTAAGATAGGTCACTTACATCTTATTACACAGGCAATTGAGGAAATTTCAGAAATTTTTCAAAGAATAGGTTTTGTACGGGTTCGCTATCCAGAGGTTGAGTGGGATTGGTTTGCGTTTGAAGCTTTAAATATGCCGAAAAATCATCCTGCTCGTGATGAATGGGAAACGTTTTTTGTTGATACTCCTTCTCACCTTAGGTATGGTCAAATGGTTTTAACCCCTCATACATCTTCAGGCCAACCACGAGAGATGCAAAGAGTTAAGGTGCCACCTATAAGGATGATAAACATTGCGAAGACTTATAGACGACAGTTTGACCAAACACATGCACCGATGTTTCATCAGTTTGAAGGGCTAGTGATTGACAAAGGAATAAATATTACTCACCTCAAAGGAACAATTGATCACTTTGCTCGTCAGTTTTATGGTCCGGGTGCAGTATCAAGAATTCGTCCGTTTCATTTTCGCTTCACTGAACCATCTTTTGAAGTTGATTTTAGTTGTGTACATTGTATGGGTAAAGGGTGTAAGTTTTGCAAAAGTGGTTGGCACGAGGTAGGAGGCGCCGGAATGGTTCATCCTAATGTACTTAGAGCAGGAGGAATAGATCCTAAAAAATATACTGGTTTTGCATTTGGGTGGGGAGTGGAAAGAACCCTGCTGTTGAAACCTGGGGTAAATATCAATGACATCAGAACGTTATATGGTACTGATTTGAGATATTTGAAACAGTTTTAAATGGATATTTTAATTCCTGACAATTGGTTGAGAGATTTCTTAAAGACTAAGGCAACACCTGAGAAGATTGCCAAGTGCCTCTCGTTGGCCGGACCTTCTGTGGAGAAAATTGAAAAATCCGAAAGCATCCTAGTTTATTTGATTGAAGTGACTACAAATCGCATTGATAGTGCTAGTGTCTATGGCATTGCTCGGGAAGCAGCAGCAATACTTCCTCGTTTTAAGATTCCGGCAGCTCTTCAACCAGTTAAAGTCGCTAGTAGTCAAAAGTTGGCAGGAACCGTCGATTATTTGAGCGTTAAGGTGGACCCTGTTCTTTGTAAAAGATTTACTGCGATTTTAATACATGACGTTAAAGTTGGTCCTTCTCCGAAACATATCCAAGAAAGATTAAGTGCTGTTGGTATAAGACCGATTAATAATATTGTTGATATTTCCAATTATCTTATGCAGGAACTTGGGCAACCAACTCACACTTTTGATTATGACAAGATCAAAGGAGCAAGGATGGTGCTTCGAGCCTCTAAACCTGGAGAAAAAATAACAACTTTGGACGGGAAAACTCATGAGTTATCTGGGGATGATATTGTAATAGAAGATGGCGGAGGAAGACTGGTTGATCTTGCTGGGATAATGGGCGGGGGGAATTCAGCTATCGATCCTCACACTCGCAATGTTCTTTTGTTTGTACAGCATTATAACCCTATTAATATAAGACGAACTTCGATGCGTCTTTCTCACAGAACACAAGCTGCGGCGCTTTTTGAAAAGGGACTTGATCCAGAAAACATTGAGCTAACTGTCCGCCGAGGCATTGACCTTTTTGTGGAGTTAGCCGGAGGCAAACCTGCAAAGACGATTTTTGATATTTATCCGAAGGCGTACAAACCAAAAGTCATTTCAACAAGGGTTGGTTTTATTGAAGAGAGATTGGGTACCAAAATTCTTAAAAAAGATATAACAAGGTATCTTCTTGCCTTAGGGTTTGGTGTTCGTACAATGGGCAACGCTATTACGGTTTCAGTGCCATCGTTTCGAGCCGAGGATATAAATTTACCCGAAGACATAGTTGAAGAAGTTGCTAGAATTTATGGTTATCATAATTTACCGAGTGCACTTATGATGGGTGCGTTGCCTGAGAAATTGCATAATTCTCCTTTTGATTTTGAAAAAAGAATAAAAGATCTAGAGAAGACACTGGGGGCAATAGAAGTTTACACTTCATCTTTGGTTTCCAAAGAACTTGTGAGCCTGCAAGACGTTTCACCGCGTGCATTAAAGCTTAAAAATCCACTTGGTAAAGAGTCCGAATATTTAAGATCGTCTCTTGCTCCTTCTTTAGTTCAAGTTGCAAAGAGGGTTGGTGAAAAAGAACCATTCCATATTTTTGAAATTGCTAATGTTTACCTTTCACCAGGAAAACAGAGTTTGCCAGATGAGAAGATGACTTTGGGAGGAGTTTTTTTCAATTACAGTTGGCGGGAAGCTCGTGGAATCGTAGAAACAATTTTGCGAAATTTTTCTATACAGGCAGAATTTGAACCTGAGAATTCAATGGGGTTTTTACTGAATCATAGGCTTACTATAAATGTAGGCAAAGATAATATCGGCGAGTTTGGGACTCTTGAAGGCAGGGGCTTGGTTTACTATGAATTTGATGTTGAATCTTTGAGAACTTTTGCTAAGTTAATCCCCGGTTATCAACCGGAACCAAAATATCCGCCACAAATTGAGGACATAACTTTGTTGCTGCCATCAAAAATCTATATCGGGCCTGTGATAGAAAATATCAGGAAAACAAACAATATTGCATCGGTTGAATTAGTTGATAATTATCAAAATACCGTAACTTTAAGGGTTACTTACCAAGACTCTAATAAGACAATGACTGATAAGGAAGTACAAACTATACGAGAAAAAATACTTCAAGTTTTAGATAAAAAGTTTGGAATTAATATAAAGGATTAATCAGGGTGTAGGAGTAGGGGTGGGGGTAGTTGAATAGTTCCAGGGCACACTTACTCCGATTGTAATTTTTCGATCAGATTGATTTCCTTTCTCGTCTCTTGCTCGCGCTACTAAATTGTAGACTCCAGTTTTAACATTCCTAAATTCCTGTTTCCAGGGTTTCGAGGTTAACAAATATCTTTGTCCGTCAAATTCTAATTCTACTTGAGTTACGTTAGATGTGGACTTTGCGTCAACCCGTACTTCAAAGTTATTTGAATTTACTTGCTCATGATCTTTTGGTGTAACAAATTCTACATTAACCGGATTGGCAGAACCACAGTATTCGCTTGGTGATCTGTATAGCTCATCGGTTTGTGTATTCATCCAATCCAAAATTCCCTTTTGCCAACGGTTTTCCTCGCTAGACTTTGCAAAGGGATCTTCTTCTTTGAAAACGAAGTATTCTTTTTCTTCGTAGTCTCCTGCTGCGACTTGAGAAGGAGTTGCTAATTTTCCTTCGCCTTTGCATAATTTTAATCTTGTATGCACAGGGTCTTCGCCGGTTGGTTCTGTTCCTTTTATAAAGTACTCCATACGAGAAGGATATCCATCATGTGATTTATATCCTGAAATTTTGTCTACCTCTCCTGTAATAACGTTTTCCGGCATTGTAAAGTTTGTATTTGGCTTACCAGAAAGTGCTTCAGTTGTAATTCTTCGCCAAATAGGGGAAGCTCCTGTAATACCTGATGCAACTTTTTTCATTTGGCTGTTGTCGTTATTACCAACCCAAACACCAACAACAACTTGCGGTGTCCATCCCATTGTCCAGTTATCCCGCTGGTCATTTGTAGTTCCAGTTTTTACAGCAACAGTATGTCCAGGAATAACCAGGGCAGATCGGGTTCCAAATACGTCTGCACGGGCTTCGTTGTCTGACAAAATATTAGATATAATAAAAGCTTCTCCTTCCCCAAGAACTCTTCGTCCCTTTTCTTCTTTGTACTCTTCAAGTACCTTTCCTTTTTGATCCTCTACCTTAAGAATCGAAACAGGTTCAAATCTTAAACCCCCGTTTGCGAACGCTCCGTAAGCAGAAGTCATGTCAAGTAAACGAATTTCTCCACCTCCTAGGGTTACTGACAATCCAAAACGATTCATGTTCTCTTTTGTTGGCTCCAGAGTTTTAAATCCTAGATCATAGGCAGTTGATAACATATCTTTGACTCCCACTAGAGCTAACATTTTAACAGCAGGAATATTTAGAGAATTCCCCAATGCGAAACGCACTTGAACTGGGCCTCTGTGTTTGTCGTCGTAGTTGACCGGCTCATAATCTGGTTGGCCTTCGCCCCCAGGAAATGTTGTGGGAGCATCCATAAGGAGTGTTGCGGCGGTATATCCCTTTTTTAGGGCAGTAGCATACGTAACAGGTTTAATGGCGGAACCAGGTTGACGCAGAGAAAGTGTGACATTTACCTGTCCGTCGTAATCTTCTGCTGTAAAATCCTTGGAGCCAACCATTGCTAGTATTTCACCTGTTTGAGGATTAACTACAACAGAGGCGCCGTTTGTGATGTGGAGTGATTCAACTTTGGCTATCTCCTCAGCTATAATTTGTTGTGCTTTTTCTTGGAGTGTCCAGTCTAAAGTTGTGATTATTTTTAACCCTCCTTGTTCAACAGTTGCTTGGCCATATCTCTCCTCAAGAAGGCCTTGTACATAGGTAACAAAATGTGGGGCTTTTAGGGAGGCTCCTCGCCCAACAAATTTAACATTATTGAGTTCTCTTTTGGCTTCCTCTTCTTGTTCTTTGGTTATATATCCATCCTCTCTCATTCGGCGCAAAACATGTTCCGATCTGCCCACGTAGGCTTGTTGATCTGTACCGTAGGGAGAATATTTACTAGGCCTTTGTGGCAAACCTGCAAGGATTGCAGCTTCTACAAGAGTTAAATCTTTAACGTTTTTCCCAAAATAAACTTCGGAGGCTGCTTGAACACCCCAAGCTGTACCTCCATAGGGCGCTTCGTTCAAATACATATTCAAAATCTCATCTTTTTTGTATTTGCGCTCTATTTGAATAGATAGAATAAATTCTTTGATTTTCCGAGGTAGTGTGCGTTCTGAGGTAAGAAGTACATTTTTGACTAGTTGTTGTGTTAGAGTTGATCCTCCTTGAAGTTTTCTGTAGATAATGATATTCCAGATAGCACGAACCATTCCCGTGGGGTCGAATCCTCCATGCTTGTAGAAATTTTTGTCTTCAACTGCAATTGTTGCTTGTTTTAGATACTGCGGTACGTCTTCAAGTTTTACAGGTGTCCTACGCTGAGTTAAGTAAAGATCATAAAGCAGGACTTCGTTTCGGTCATATATTTTTGTTGAGAAACCTTCCCGTCGAACAACTTTGTCGGGTGAGGGGAGACCGAAAGCAAAAAGGGGGAAGATTATAAGTGAAAATACAAAAAGGCCAATTACGCCTACAAAAAAGAGAACGGCGATTCTATGTAGAAGATGAGCTCTTCCGCGTACTGGTCGTCTACTGTGAGCGAAATCGTGTCTTCTGTGTTTGAGGGAAGATCTCCAGGCCATCTAAGGAAAAAGTATATCAAAGATACAGATAAAGATATAGAGTAGGAAGTATGAAGAAGATATGGGTGCAAACCGGAGTCAAATAGTTATATAATTAGATCAACAGACTATGGATATCAACAACTTGCTTTCTCGAAACATAGCAGAAATTCTACCAACTAAGGAAGAGTTTCGAAAAAGACTTGATGCTGGCCCCATCAAAATTTATTTAGGGATTGATCCTTCGGCAAATCAAATACACATTGGCAATGCAGTTGTTTTGTGGAAACTACGAGATTTTCAAGATGCGGGCCACAAGGTAATTCTTTTGATCGGAGACTTCACTGGAATGATTGGAGACCCTACGGACAAATCTGCTACTCGAAAAAAGTTAACCCGAGAAGATGTATTGGAAAATGCAAAAACATACAAGGAGCAGGTTTCAAAAATTTTAAGTTTTGAGGGAGAAAATCCAGCAGAGTTTACTTTTAACAGTGAATGGTTGGCGAAGTTAAGTTTTTCAGATGTTGTTGAGTTGGCTTCATTTGTTACAGTTCAACAGATGTTGGAACGGGACTTTTTCCAGGTGAGAATTAAAGAAAATAAACCGATTCATTTGCATGAATTTTTATATCCATTGATGCAAGGTTATGATTCAGTCGCAATGGGTGTTGATGCAGAAATCGGTGGTACTGACCAGACATTTAATATGTTGGTTGGAAGGACTTTAATTAAAGCGATTAAGAACAAAGATAAGTTTGTGGTTACAGTTCCACTTCTTGAGGGGTTGGATGGAAGAAAAATGAGTAAGTCTTTTGGGAACTACATTGGTCTAACAGATACACCTGAAGATATGTTTGGTAAAGTAATGAGTCTGTGTGATGATCTTCTTTCTAAATATTTTGAGTTGGCAACAAGATTGACTGACGAGGAAGTACAGAAGACAAAGGACGCGCTTCAATCAAATGAATTGCATCCAATGGAGGCTAAGAAGCGATTGGCTTGGGAGATTGTTGCTCTTTATCATAGTAAAGAAGAAGCAGATGGGGCACAAAAGGAATTTGAGGAAGTTTTCCAAAAAGGTGGGGTTCCGGAAGATGTAAGAGCATACAATGCAAAGGATAAAATGATTGATCTTGTAGAAGTTCTTGTCGAGACACAACTGGTAACCAGCAAATCTGAGGCACGTCGACTTGTTGAACAAGGTGGTCTGGAGTGGAATGGAGAAAAAGTAACCAGTCCTCAGATTGCAGTAGAAACAGACGGAATGCTCAGAGTAGGCAAACACCGTTTTCTTAAAATTGAAGCAACATAGTAACCTTAGACCCGATGTGCAAAGCTATTCCACTCCCGATGTGGAATGGAAAGTAACTGATGAATTTGACACGAAAGCAAAAATTAATTCTTAAGATTCTTGCCCTTATTGCAGGGCTGGCATTGGTTCTCAGCTCTCTTCTTTATCCTCTTTTGTATATTCGTTAATTATACCTTGGATCACACCTAGATGTTATACTTTCCTTGCCATGAAGCTTGCTGATCCGGTGGATACTATCCCTTTTGTTGGGCCAGGTTATGCATGGAGATTGAAAAAGCTTGGTGTAAATACTGTTAAGGATCTTTTGTATCATATTCCAAATCGCTATCAAGATTTCTCTTTGCTTTCAAATATAAGTACGCTTCAGCCCGGAGAGGAAGTTACAATCCAGGGACAAATACTTTCAATTGAGAACATTTATACAAGGAAAAGAATAGTTATACAGCGGGCGCAAGTTTCGGATGGAGAAGGAGTTATTGAAGCAACATGGTTTAACCAACCTTTTTTGGTTAAAAATTTACCTCCTGGGACAATGGTTTCTTTGTCGGGGAAGGTTAAGGCTTCTGGTTCTCGTAGATCTCTTGTTTCGCCGGAGTATGAGAAACTACGAACTACTAACTACGCCTTTCCGAAGGAAACATCTTTACTACGAACTGGTGACACTGTTCATACGGGTCGTTTGGTACCTATCTATCCTGAGACTGAGGGTCTTTCATCAAAGTGGTTGCGCTCAAAAATATCACATACTCTGCCTAGGGTCATTGAGGAAATATCTGAATATCTTCCGGAGGAACTTTTGGCAAGGTTTAAACTAATTAGTCTTCAGGATGCTATTAAGAAAGTCCATTACCCAAAGAGTTTAGAAGAAGCTTTGGAGGGAAGGAGAAGATTGGCATTTGACGAGCTTTTGGAATACCAGTTAAAAAGTTTGATTCGTAAAAACGAATGGAAAGAAAAAAAGCTTTCGCATAAACTTTTGGTAAATCAAGAAAAAATGCTCCAGTTTATAAACAGTTTGCCTTTTAATTTAACAGATTCACAGAGAAGATCTGGCCGAGAAATTTTAAGGGATTTAAAAAAGAGCCAACCTATGAACAGGTTATTGGAAGGAGATGTGGGTTCTGGAAAAACTGTTGTTGCAGCACTTGCTTGTTACATGGCGGTTCAAAACGGATTTCAGGCAACGTTTATGGCTCCAACACAGATTCTTGCTTCGCAGCATTACGTCACGTTGAATAGTATACTTGGACCTCTTGGTGTGAGTGTAGGGTTGGTTACTGGAGGGAGGCGAAAAGCGAAAAGCGAAAAGCGAAAAAAAATTGACGTGTTAGTCGGAACTCATGCTCTCGTCCAGAAAAGTGTCACGTTTGAAAACCTCGGATTAGTCGTAATTGACGAGCAACACAGATTTGGGGTAGCCCAACGAGCCATCCTCACACAAAAGGGCAGTGGTGGATTTTCTCCTCATGTTCTTACAATGACCGCAACCCCAATTCCCAGAACTGTTGCTTTAACTATTTATGGCGACCTTGATCTTTCAACTCTTGATGAGCTGCCAAAAGGCAGATTAAACATAAAAACGTGGGTTGTTCCACCTCAAAAAAGAGAAGGTGCTTACGATTGGATCAGAAAGCACGTTAAAGACACTGATGAACAGGCTTTTATAGTTTGTCCACTTATTGAAGAGTCAGAAAAGGAAACCATGAAGGCAGTTAGGGCAGCAACTGCTGAGTTTGAAATGTTATCTAGGAAAGTTTTTCCGGACCTGCGTTTGGGTCTCCTTCACGGCAAGGTGGGACTTTCGGAAAAGGATGAGATTATGAGAAAGATGCAAGGGGGAGAGATAGATATTCTTGTTGCAACACCGGTTGTGGAGGTTGGAATTGATATTTCAAATGCGACTATTATGATGATTGAGGCAGCAGAAAGGTTTGGTCTTGCACAACTTCATCAATTGCGAGGGAGGGTGGGTCGTGGTGCAAAACAATCTTATTGCCTTCTTTTTTCCGGATCATCTTCACCTCAAGTTGTGATGCGTCTTAAGTCACTTGAAAAAACTATGTCAGGACGAGAACTGGCGGAGATTGACTTGAAGATGCGGGGGATGGGGGAACTTTATGGGACTTTACAGCATGGTTTTCCGGAGTTGAAAATTGCATCTTTTATGGATACTGAACTTATAAAGGCTACTCGTTTCGCTGCCGAGTGGCTCGTTGAACAGAAGGCAGACCTTTCAAGATTCCTTTCAGGCTCTGAGATCGTGGTGCCCAATTAGTGGAATTACTGAGGTACAAACCTAACTTCGCAGAAGTCAATGTTCTGGCGAAGCCAGGTTCTTATTCCACCTCCCGAGTGGAAACATATATCTTCTCAAATTTGACTTCTGTGTTTTTACTATATAGAATACTGCAAATGGCTGGTCTACAAGAAAGACTACGCCGATGTTTTCTCGGTGAACCACAGCAGCCGCCCATAAAAAGACTTCGCCCTCCGTCTGGCCTTCCCGGCGGATCTTCTCTAGCTGATCAAGTACGACTTGCAGTTGAAGCGGCTCTAGCCCAACAAGAAGAATCGCGTAGACAAACAATCGCCGAACAGCAAAGAGTTGTTGCAGAACAAGAAAGAATCGAGAGAGAAAAAAAAGAGCAAATACATCGTCACGAAGAGGAAATAAAAATTGCCTTGCAAAATGGATTCTGTACTCTGGGTGTATCAGAAACACTCCGAGATGTACAACAAAATATCTGGAAAGCCGGAGAAGTGACTAGCCAACAACTTTGTCGGATTTCTGTTGATTCGGGAGATATTTGGGTAGATCTAGTCTTTGAATATCCTACTGCTACAACAGGTGCGTATACAGTACATACCGGTCTTTATTCTAGTGATACTAGATATAGTCCCTCTATTTACATGATGTCGACATTCTTTAGAATTGCACTTAACGCAAAGAGAGAAGATGACCAAATTATCTTAAGATATGGTGAAACAATAGTTACTCCAGACGAAGATGGGAAAACATTGTTCCAACAGCTGTTACAACAAGATATAGTAGAGGACACTAGGCAGAGATTCCTCAACGGAGAACTACCTTTGTCCAAATTGGTAGCAAAAGGTCAAATGCAAATATCTGAAGCGGTGTACATTGCAAGAAAGCATCACGAACCGATAGAAGATAAGACTAACACAGGAAATATAGTAAAAAAGTGGGGTTAAATTGATTAAATCCTATACGTATGGTCTCATGGGTTGAAGCAGCCAGAAGTGTAATTCGAAGAAGGCGAAAGGAAATACTGCTCTTCCATAACACTCGTTTTAATAGAAAAGAAAGACACTTTTTGATAACACTTCTTAGACGTGTCGATGATACCAAAAATAACACATTCCCCCACATAGAGTTTTTGGCTCTTCTTGTTGGTGGCACTGTCACAGGCATTCACAAGAAACCTCCAGAAGAAAGAGATTTAGATATTGTTATTAATTTTTCTGCTGAAACAGGGAGTAGAGAAAGGCTTTCTTTGATTTGCGAAATAGAACAATGCATCACTCAAGTGCTTTGCGCAGCAGGTTTAGCTTATGTTCAACACTCAGGTACCTTAGGACCAGTATCAAACGGATTTGAGAATTATAAAGGATGGGCTTTGATCGAATTGGAGTTCGAAGGTAAAAAACACCCTGTCATGTCATTACTGGACGGCGTGCCAGAACTAAGGTTTGTTACAACCAAACCCCGGGGGGCAAGACCATTTGACATTATTATCCCAGGTCTCGATTACCTTGATATGGATACTCAATTAGAATTACTTGTCAACGAAGGCAAAGCCTTTGAAATCCTTTACGACTCCAGAAAGTAAAGGTGAAGCCTTCAACTGCCCTCTCTACTTGTCCCATATACCTTATTTATGCTAAACTTCAATTTGCAATGGCACCATTACCGAAGAGAAGACATACTAAATCAAGAACGGGCAAAAGACGAGCAAATAAGAAGCTCTTGTTGCCTAATTTATCCGCTTGTCCTTCATGTAAGAAGCTAAAAAGGCCGCATATGATTTGCCCACATTGTGGTTATTATGGTAAAGGCAATAGGCAATAGGAGCCTATTATTTCCATGAAGGCAGCTAATGATCCCCGACACCAAAGACGCAGAAATGCTGTACGAGAACTCTTTGCAGTTTCCTTCAATAAAAACCAGACAGTAAGTGATTTGGCTCGGGAAATTACCAGACAAGAAGATCAACTTGATGGATTGATCTCAATAAATGCTCCAGAATGGCCTCTTGATAAATTGAACAGGGTGGACTTGGCAATTTTACAGTTAGCGGTTTACGAGTTGACTATTGAGAAGAAAGAGCCGGTGAAGGTGGTTATTGATGAAGCGGTTGAATTGGCAAAAGAAATGGGTAGTGAGAATTCTCCTGGTTTTGTAAACGGAGTATTGGGTAGTATTGTTAAGGGGCAGTCTAGTGAGGGGAGTGAGAAACAAAATGGATAGCCCAAATGAACAACCATCAGTTGAACAAAGACTAGGTATTACCTTTAAGGACAAAGGTCTTCTTCATCGTGCTTTTGTGCATCGCTCGTACCTTAACGAAAATAAAAATGAAACAGAATCAAACGAGAGGTTGGAATTTTTAGGGGATGCTGTTTTAGAGTTTGTTGTGTCCGAGCATCTTTTTGTGAAATTCCCGAATCAAGATGAGGGGCATTTGACAGCTTTGAGATCAAGATTGGTGAACACAACTTCTCTTGCTGAAACTGCAAGGGAACTGGGCGCAGGGGAGGCTCTTTTCCTTTCGCGCGGTGAGGAACAAAGCGGAGGTCGTACAAATCGAACGCTTCTTGCAAACACATTAGAGGCAATCATTGGGGCCATTTTTATAGACCAGGGTGTAGGGAGTGCTCGTGATTTTATAGATCGGTTTATAATCAAAAAGATTCCTGAGACGATGAAGACTTCTCTTAAGGATCCAAAGAGTTTGTTACAAGAGTTTGTACAAGCAAATAGTTATCCGGCTCCAATTTACAGGGTTCTTTCGGAAGAAGGTCCAGATCATGCTAAAGAATTCACCGTTGAGGTTTGGATTGACAAGAAACCCTATGCTATTGGACGCGGATCGAGTAAAAAAACAGCAACACAGAGCGCTGCCGAGGAAGCTTTGAAGATTTGGAACCACGGGAAGTAAACTTTTGCCTCCTGTAATTACTTTGTGGTAAAATACTTACCATGTTAGCTATACGACTAATGCAGACGGGGAAAAAGCACGATCGACACTACAGAATTGTAGTTGCTGAGAAGCGTTCAAAGCGCGATGGTAAGATGGTTGCACAGGTTGGTTATTGGAGTCCGCGTGAGAAAAAATTATCTGTAGATCAAAAGAAGTATCAACTTTGGATAACTAAAGGAGCTCAGCCAACTCAGACTGTGAGAAAACTCATCAGGTTAATTTGACCATGGAAGAACTTCTAAAATATATAACAACTCAGATAACTGGAAATGAGGACATTGCCATTGATGAGTCGGAGTCAGATGGAATTAGAATTTATACGATTAAAGCTCCTAAAGAGGTGATGGGTTTATTGATAGGCAAAGAAGGTCGTACTATCCGCGCCATACGGCTTCTTGCCCGGGCACGTGCTATTAAAGAAAAAACAAATATTCGGGTTGAACTTCAAGAGCGAGACTAAGAGATACAGACACAGATATAGATACAGAAAGCACAGATTGGGATCTACTGTGTGAAGGGGTTTTCCCTACCTTCTGGACTGAGAGGAGTAAGAGCTTCGGAGGACTTTTTCTCAAGCTGGCTTAGTTGTTTTAATACCTCTTTTTCAGCGTTGGTTATATTTTCAAAAGACTGGTCCGCGGGGGGGAGTTTATCTGGCAATTTGCTCCAAAAAGCCGAGAGGCCAAGTTTTAGACTGACATTGTCGTTTGAGCCATCCATTCTGATATCTGAAATTTGGATTAGCGGTGCAGATTTTTGAAGACGTCTTAAAAACGACAAAATATTAGGTAATGGTCCTTGTAGATCAAAAGTTAGACTAACTGTTTTTAGTTTAGATTGATTTGTATTGCCACTTGCGGATTCCAGTTCTTTGACTTGAATATTTTCTTTTAATGCAAGATCGCGGATGCTGGAACTTCCGAAAAGTGTAGGATCTTCGTCGGGAATCGCAAGGACTGAGGCATTAACATTTGAGACGAGTTCGTTTTGTTTTAGAGAAGAAAGCACTTCTTTTTTATTTTTAAGCATAATGTTTTTTTCGTTGGCTTCGTTAATAGCAGTCCTTGCGTCAAGAAGTTTGGTAACCATACTACGCGTGAGAGTTGTGGACAAAATTACTACAACCAGAAGAACTATGAGAGGCAGCACAAGAGGTTTATGTTCAGCTGGAATCGAAAAATCAAGTTTCATGTTTATTTAATTCTTAATGAAATGTTGTAGTTTCCACTAGTTCCCAAAGATATGCTTTCTAAATCAACTGTCGCAAATTGTTTGCTCTTTAAGACTTCAATAAGTTTGGTTACTGCCTCGGAATCTTGTGCTTTTAAGCTTAGCTTAATTCCTCCACCTTCTGTGTCAGCGCTTGTTGCTGAGACTGAGGATGGTAGGGAAGTAACAACATCGTCCAATAGTTTTCCCGGGGAGGAGGGTGAATCAGAAATAATTGTTTTTGCCAACCCTGCCCGGTTTTTTGCAGCTTGAACTAAACCTTCGATTTTTCCTAACTTACTAATATCTTGCACCAGGGCTTGTTGAGTGGAGTCAACTTCGGCTTTTTTTCTACCAACAAAAATTTGCAGACCTGCGAGAACTAGTATAAGAAAAACATACACAAATAAAACTGCCAAGCTTGTACGAGTTACTTTGTTTATAATCTTCTTTTGCTTTGACTCACCTTGGTTTGTAAGAAGATTAATTTTGTCGGTAGCAGTTTTAGTTGTTCCTGGTGCCATGGCAGCTTTATTCTTGCGCTAATCCTATCGCTACGCCATAAAGTGGCGCAAAGGCAGCAAAGGTTTTCTCTATTCTCCCATCTTTTGCTATTTTGGAGAAAGGATCTCCGATTACAACTTCCATACCTAGGATATTAGCCAAAAATGGTACTACTTCCGGCATTCCAGCTGTACCGCCAGTTAATATTAGGGAGCTTATTGAATTGTTATCGCCGGCTTCGGTTTTGTAATACTGAATTGCTTTTTTAACCTCGTCTGCTATAACCCGTAAGACTGGGCTAAGTGCTTCGGCAACTTTGCCTTCTGCGGTACCAGTGTTTAGACCATAGGCTTTTTTATATTCTTCAGCTTGCTGTATGTTCATGCCAAGGGAAGATGCAACAGCTCTTGTTAAAGCTTCGCCTCCAGTTGGAACGGAATGACTTATTACAAGTTGACCATCTCTGACAATTGCAACAGAGCTTGAAGTTGCGCCAAAATCCGCAACTACGACTGTTTGGCCTTTTGGAGCAATAGCGCGTACAAGTGCCAGGAGTTCTGTCTCAACCATGGTAACTGTTAGACCAGCAAGAGTTGCAACTTTGGCATATTTTTGAACTAGAGTTTTAGGGGCAGCTACCAAAAGTACTTCCACACCGCCAGGTTTGTTACCTTGGGGTTCTGTTCTGCCTATGACTTGGTAGTCAATACTGGCTTCAGCAACAGGAATTGGGATATAAGGTTCAGCTTGCCAAGAAATTGCTGAATCAATTTCTTTATCGGTAAGATAGGGGAGTTTGATAAATGGAGTAAATACCTTGTTTTCCGGTAATGCTACGTTAACGTTTCGTACGGTGGCTTTAATTTCTGTAAAAAGTTTTTTGACAGCTTCAGCTACTAGCCCCAGGTCTTGTTCGGTAGCTGATGGCACATCGGCAACGGGGGAAGATGTAATACCTGCTGCCAGAAGAGAATATTTGTCACCAGCTTTTTCAAGCTGGACTAGTTTGATTGATTTGGAACCTATATCAAGTCCTAGGATGGGCATGGCAGGGAACTTACTTTGTTATTGATCCTGAGCCGGAAAAGATACTAAAGTCAAAAACTGGTGGGAGATCGGCATATAATCTGTTAACAATTATTTTTCTATTAGCATCTCCGGCAGTACCAACTGACTCTATTTTAGTACCTTGTTGGGGTAAAACGCTACCATTGTTTTGGGAGAAGTTGACTGAAACTCCGAAGGGGTGATCCCCACCAATGTTATAGAGCATGCGCAAGCGTATTTGATATGGACCTGTTGTGGAATTTGCACTTGGCCTTGCAGTAACACCCAGGGAACTTAGATCAATTTCTTTGCTAAAGGCAAATTGTTTTCCGTCGAGCGAGCAGGCTCCATCAGCAGCAGTAAATCTGTTGTCGTTAGTGCGAGAACTGTTTGGGTCAAAGGCAAGACGCGCAATTTTTGCCGTTGCAAAATTTCCTCCGGAGCTGAGATAGAACACGCTTGTTTCCAAGGCTGGGGTTGTAGGGTCTGAGGCAGAAGTATTAGGATCGCCCCAACAAACTTTTATGCGGGTACCTGTAAAACAATGATTTGAGCCATCACAAATAATGTTGTTACTTGAGTCGTGGGCTACTAACCACACTGCTCCGGATTCGCCAGAATCTAAGCGAAGTGGGACTGCAAAGTCTAACGCCCCTTGCGCAAGGCCTGTTGGTTGAGCTTGGTACGTAGCTCCGGTTGACGCAAGTGACCCGGATATAATTCCACCAGTCCCAGAAATTAATGCTTTTTCAATGCCGGCCTCTGCTGCTGAGAAGGCCCTTAATGCCTCTTCTTCTTTTCTTGAGACTGTGATGTCAGTTATGGAGCGAGAAACAACTGACAAGGCAATTGTCAGAACAACCGACATTATGAGAAGGACTACAATTAAAGCTTGGCCAGATTCTTTTCTTTTGTGCACTGCACTTCAAATGTAACAGCAAGACTCGAGTAATGTCAATGCAATTGAAAATTTTGTTAGAAAACTTCGTTAGCGATTGACTTTTTTGCGGCAAATTATTAATATCTTAAACAAACAATTTTAAATTCCAAAACTATGGGGAGTCGCTTTGAGATCGAACAAAAATTAGGTACTCCATTAGGAGAAAGAGGTAGTGACCGGAAAAGTGTAGCTCAAGCATTTCGGAAAAAAGGCTTGGCAGGTTTAAATCCTACTTCAATATCAAGATTGAAAGCAGGTATGATATCAGGAGAGAGAACTAATTGGAGATTAGATGCTTCAAGAGTTCTAGAAGAAGATAATGCTGGCTTAAAAAATCTATTTTATGAGCAGATTGCTCAGGTAGGAGTTTCTGAAAGAAGATTTAATACATCTCCCCAAAGAGCCCATATGTTAAAATCGGATCATTTCGTAGAAGATGTAGCAAGGGCTCTTGAACAAGATCCACAAGTTGTCAGGCGCTCTATTAGAGGTATGAGAGTGGACATGGTATTGGCTCAAGCTAGTTCTCCAAATACTACCCTACTCAGACAGTTTTTCGAGATAGCAGAGCGCCTTATTGACCATAATTATAGACTCCCACCGAGTATGCGTTCACCAAGCGTGAATATATTAGATCAAGTTTGGGATCATGCAACGAGTGAGATAGTTGGATCAACAGGCATCGAGATAGATGAAGGAGTTATAGAACAACACCGAAATATTCTTGTATATGGTCGTCCAGCCTATCACTCAAGCAGTAGGCAATGATTATTAAACAGGGGTGTCCAGCTACTCACGCAACGCAACACTTGATACTATGATTCGAATCATGGAAAAGGAGGAAAGAGGAAATCTTTTCTCAACTGATTTGTCTACTTCTACAACGCACCAGATTATCTGAAACACTGATATACCGATACACCGATTTGCCGATCCACTAACACTCCGGCACACCGAGTTCTCTGACCCCCTAAGTAACTTCAATTCCTCAACAACACCCTCGTCCTTAAATTTAAGGACGATCGTTCCTCGACCCGGAGAGAAGAACCGGTTTTTTCTGAGAGTGTCATATTTATAAGAACTGCCTTGGGGTCATTTGAGGGATCACATGTTATGGAGCAGGAGGAAACCAAAACATCACTTGATGTTAACGTATCGCTTCCTGAAGTCACCCGACCATTATTGGTTCCAATGTCTATACAAGAGAAGGTGGTTGTGGTACCGAGAGGGTTTTTGTAGGTAACAATCTTTTCTGTAGCTTCACAGGAAATAGAGCGAGCATTGTGTAGTTGTCTCTCCATTGTTGAGATAACGTTTTCTCCATCTCTTTTTACTTTTGCAGTAACTTCACTTTTAGAGGCGCCCTTAAGAGCCGAGAACAGCATTTGGTTTGCAACCACTAGCACAATACCAAAGATTGTGATTACGACAAGGATTTCTATGAGGGTGAAGCCGTACTTTTTCGTTATCATTTTTTCCAGTTAGTTAAGATCGTAGAAGTTCTTGATTCGTGTGTTCCGCGGCTGTCAGTCCACCCTACTTTTACATCAATCTGCACAGTATCATTGTCAATCCTGGTAAGGGTTGCTTCGCGTATAAAGGTATCTGCAATTTTGGAGGATTGGGGACAGTTGCCGCTAATGTTTAGAGTTAGAGTTTGCATGCATCGTACCGAACCATCTGCTTTTGAATAAATATTGTCCCAACCGCCATCTCTTTGCTGCCTGATCCATTCAACTGCTTCTTGACTGTACTTGTTTGCTTGGGCTTCACTTTGCGAAAAGCTACTATTGCGGACAGAGAACGTTACGATGCTTACAATTCCTGTTATCAAAAGAGCAAGAACTCCTATGACAACTACCATTTCAATCAAAGTTTGACCGTGCTCTTTCTTCATTGTCTTTCTAAAACTCCTTCCTTGCTTAAGGTAGCACTTATGGATCGACCAGAAGATGGCTGGTTAAGTTGAATAGTTAGGTTGCCGGAGAGATCAGTCCCTTGGGCTAAAACTTTAAAGAGAACCGTGGTTGGAGATGCAGAAAGAGTAATTCCTCCCGGTAAGGTAAATGTTCTGTTTGCAGACTGGACAGTTCCCTGACAAACTGCGGCAACTGATAAATTGCCTGAATTCAGAGTAACCCTGTACCCATCAAGTGTATTTGTTCCACAACTTGTTGGCTTTTCGCCAGAAAGTGCAAATTGGCGGGCAAGGTTTAAATTTGAACGGAGTTCTTTGTATGAATTTTCCAAGGTTTGTCGTCTTGAAAACTCACGATAGCTTGCATAGCCACCAAAAAATAGAATGGTGGCGATCATAATGGCGATGAGGACCTCGATTAGGGTAAACCCCCTGTGTTTCCATTTCATGGATTCGTTACTTTGTAGTTGCAGGTGGAAGTACCGCAATTTTCATTACTCCCATTGCAGTTAACAGTGCCAGATCCTTTTTCCAAATAAGCACAAAGATTGTAGGTTTTTTGGTCACCTGAGGCGTAGTATTGATATTGATACGAACCACCAGTTAATGGGTCAGCAGGAATAGATGAGAGATAGGTATTTGAGCTTGAACATGTAGATGGTGAACCATCCCCTACCAGTGGTTGCCCTGCTACAACGGCGCTTCTTGCTGGATAATCTCCGCAGTCGGTTCTGTAGATTTCTAACGCCGAGCGAATTTGTTCTAGGTCTCCTCTTCTTCTTGCATCTCGCCCCGATTTCCTAACAGAGCTATAAGCAACAGCAGAAAGCCCTATCAAGATACCTATAATAGTGATAACTACAAGAATTTCGATGAAGGTGAAACCACTTTTTTTCTTTATCATATTGGGCAGCTCCCTCCTGAGACCGAAAAGCCTGTTTGCGATTTTTCACCAGATTTGCCATTAGAACACATGACCCAGTAATTAGTCTTTGACTGGAGTTTTGCCCACAGAACCCAGCTTAAACCATTAGCATCCGATTGGTAGCTGTATTGATATGTATTGTCCTCAGTATATTTTTTATCCTCTAAGCACCCTGACATGTAAGACTCGAGTGGCCCACTGCCACTACACAGAGTATATGCTTTCACTGTTGTCGCTCTGACAGGGTAGAGTGAGCTGTTCTCTGCTGAATAATTCTCAAGTGCTACTTGATATTGCTTGATATCATTTTTGCGATTTGTGTCATTGCCTTTTTTAATTTGGGCAACCGGATCAAATACAGAAATAAGCGTTGCTACTAGAATGCCAATAATTGTTATAACGATTAGGATTTCTACTAGGGTAAAGCCACGTTTATTCATCCAGCTTTCCTCCTACTTCCAGATTAGCACTTGTTAAGCCGTAATTACAAGCTACGCCACAATCGCTATCTAGGCCTAAAACAACTTCGGGGTCTTTCTTGTTCTCAAGTTTTGCGAAAAGTTGATATTTTGAACCATCTTTTGAAGAGCGGTAAGAATACTTGAGTTGGTGGACGGGGTCACTGGGCATTTTTTCTATCACCCCGGGATATTTGCCATGGGTAGAATGATAGATTTCAAGTTCTTTTTGAATTTGCGAGAGGTCACTCTTGCGTTTTTCGTCTCGGGTTTTGGCTTGGAGCTCTCGAATATAACTGAGAGCAAAAAAACTAACAATTCCCATCACAAGAAGTACGAGAAGTATTGGTGGATTTGAGTTTGCACCCTGGGATACCTTTTTCATTTTGCACTATTTGCACTATCGGTGGATTCAGACGCTTGGGTTTTGCGCATAAGGACGACATCTTTTTCGATTGCCTCAAGTTCTTTCTCGACAGGAGTGTCGCCACTAGCCACACCAAAGTTGCATATTTGAGAACCGCAAGCAAGTTTTCGGCGTGCTACTCCTTCTTTATACTCATCGTCTTTTGAATTTTCCAGATGAGCAAAAAGTTGAAAGTTTTTCCCATCAGTAACATATAGATAGGAATACTTCTTTCCAGGTGCCAACGGGTCCTCGGGTATTCTATCTATATAAGGAGGATAGCTTGAATCAGTAATATCTCTTATTCCATCCTTTCCCCACTCGCACGGGCTTGGTTTTTCTATCTCCCCGCAAGCAAAAATTTTTCCATCGCGTGCTGGAGGATATGAGGCAAAATCATTTAAATACATATTTAAGGCAGTGGCTATATGTTTAAGGTCGTTTTTGCGTTGTACGTCCCGCGCTCGGACTAACGAGGTGCGGAAATTAAAAAGTGCCAAGCCCCAGATTATTGTGAGGATTAGACCAACCATGAGGATTTCGTTTTTGGTAAAACCCTGTTGCATGAGTTTAAAAAATTTTCAATTTTCAATTCTTAATTTTTATTCAATTTTTAATGACTAAATGTTTACTAATTAGGTTTTAATCTAATTGAGTATGTTAAATTTAAAATTAGATTATTTGGATTTGATTAAAAATTTAAAATTTAAAATTCATTTCCTTCAGAGGAAATGGTTATACCACCCTACTATCCTATCACTAAAAAATAAACTAATCCAAGCGCCAAGCAGTAGGAATGGGCCAAAGGCGATGTGTTTTTTCCAAGAGGCTTTGTTTGCTGCTATTAAAAAAAGTCCAACAACTGCTCCTATGGAAAAAGAAAGCAGAAACCAAATCAGGACTCTCGGGTATCCTAGGAGAGAACCTAAAACGAATGAAAGTTTGACATCACCAAATCCCATCCCACGACCTCTTGTTAATACAAAAATACCCAGGAAGAAACTAAAAGAAATAAGACCCCAAGATATGTGATTGATAAGAGTGGGGGGGGGAGCAAGAAATAAAAACAAAAGTACTGTAAGACCTAATACTAGAACTAAAATATCAGGCAAAATTTCAAATTCAAAGTCTATTACTATTAGACTTATAAAGATTGCAATAATCATTAGTAAGGCAGGGAGTGCCGCAAAACCAAGTGTGGTTTTAAAAAGGCTTAAGGATGAATTATTCGTTGAGAAGAATAGGAAGGTTGAGATAACAAATGCTATGCTTGTCAAAGTTTCGATTACAGGATAACGCAAGCCAATTTTTTTTCCACAGGAAGCGCATTTCCCTCGGAGCAAGATAAAAGAAACAACCGGTATGTTATTAAACCAGCGGATTTTTTTGTGACAGTGGTCGCAGACTGACCTTCCGAATATGGAGATTCCACGAGGGATACGGTGGGTGAGCATCCCGATGAAGGAGCCGAGGGCTAGTCCAAGAAGAGCGAGAATGAGATAGAAAAATGGCATGTTGAGAGTAATTTCAAATTAAAAATTACTTTGCTACACAAACATAGCATACATCTTCATCTTCCCAGGTAACAGTTGATGGACAGCTCTCGAGGGCTCCGGTTAATGGAAAGTTTGTATTTATGTTAATTTTGTAAAGTTCTCCTGTTTTTTTCCTTTCTGTTTCAGAAGTTGGCACAAAGCAAGCGTAGACAGGCGACTGGCTACCTTGTCCTTTTCCTAGGTATATTGCATCGCTTTTGTCAGCACTGATGTGTTGAGAGGGTAGTCCAGACGGAATGAGCCCCTCAGTAACCAAAATTCCGGGTTTCGAGCAATCTTCGTTTTCACAAATACCAACCTCAACGTTTGTTGTTTTATGCCAAGAAAAAGGATTGGCATTGTCTCTGCTGTTGAGATTAGACGACCAGGGAAGTTTACCGCGAGCTATATAGAAATTATTAATCCCCTCGACAATTGTTTCGGCATCTTTGGAAAGATTACTATCCCGCTTGAGGCGAACTCCCTCGAAGGGGTCGGTAACGAAAAGTGCCATGGAAACAAGAATAGCAAGAAAGCCAATTGCAATAACAAGTTCGATAATAGTAAAACCGTTTCTCAAAAAAGTTGTGAGGCGAAGCATACTCTTAAATAGCTTAAAGAAGAAACCTTATAAAAAGCAAGTAGGAGAATGTTGTTATTCAGGAAGGCAAATAAAACATCCCGCGGAGAGATCTGCCTTTGGGCAACCAGCAGTAGAGCTACCTGTGTTATTCGCATATTTTGCATTAGCCCTAAAGGTTTTGGAGATTGGTGCAAAACAAACTGTGGTCAGACCGGAAGTACTATTCTCCGTTACAATAAGACTTGTTAGATTGGTCCTGCTCTGAAATTGAGTTTTAAGTTCATTTTTGCTTACCAGTTCGGTAATGCCAGCATCAGAGCTTGACATGGCTGTGCCATTAGGCAGAGTCGCCCACGGGCCTTTTTGAAACGTTGTATAATACCTCTCTACTGCATTCAAAAGTTCGGCAGCATCAGATTTGAGGCCTGTATCCGTACCCTTCCTGATCTGTTCAATTGGGTTAATAGCGGAAAGAACGGCAGTTGCCAAAATTCCAATAACTGCAATAACGATAAGAAGCTCAATAAGGGTAAAACCACGAAGTTTTGCGGCAGGTTTATTCATTACTGTTATTAGTTAGACATAACAAAAAGAGCTTGTCAAGGGACAAATCAAAACTGTCCTGTGAGATTGTAGATTGGCAGGATTACTGCGATAACCAGAAAACCAACACCAATTCCTAAAATTATCATTACCAAAGGCTCGACTGCTGCTGTTAAACCTTTTACTAAATGCTCAGATTCCTGCTCGAATACATGGGAGACTTTTATTAAGGACTCGTCTAGTTTCCCTGTTTCTTCGCCTACTGCTAGCATTTGGTAAAGCATTGGCGGGAAAACCTCTGCTTCTTGAGAAAAGGCATAGGCAAGAGAGAATCCTTGTTCAACCTGCGTTGAGGAACGAGTAATTGCAGCGTTGACAACAGTATTTCCAACAACTCCTGAAACTATCCGTAACCCCTCAAGAAGAGAGACACCCGCGCCAACTAAAAGTCCTAGAGTTCGGGTTAGTTCAGTTAAAATAACTTGTCTTTGCAAGGGGCCAAGAATAGGTAGTTTTAATTTTAATTCGTCAACTTTTTGTCGGCCTTTGGGTGTCTTTGCAAGAAGCATTAATACCCACACTATTCCTCCTATTACTCCTCCCACAATCCACCAGTATTTTTCCGAGAATGACGAGATAGCCATTAGAGCTTTGGTTGGCATTGGCAATTCGGCGTTAAAATCAGCAAACAAAGAAAGCATTTTGGGTATAACAAAGACCATCATTACTACTGCAACGGCTATCATGCCAACAACAACAATTACAGGATAAATAAGAGCTCCTTTTACTTTTGATTGAAACTCGCGCTGGGCTTCAAGGTTATCCGCAAGTCTTGCTAGAATGTTGTCCAGAACACCTCCGCCTTCGCCAGCTTTAACAAGTGCGATATAAACAGGGGAAAAAATTTTAGGGTGTTTTTCTAAGGCAGCCGAGAGAGAGGAACCTCCTTCGATATCTGAGAGTAGACTATCTACTATCGGACGCAGAGCTGGACGAGATTGTGTCTTTATGATAAGAAGTGCGTCGGTAATTGGCAAACCTGCTGTAATCATTATGGAGAACTGTCTTGTAAAAAGTGCGATGTCGTAAAGAGTTACTCTTTGACCAACGCGGCGCCACAAATCCAGAAGAGAGGCATGTTTGGGAGAGAGTGAGATAACTACGTACCCTTGCTCTCGCAATAATTTTGCTGCTTCGCGGATATCTTGGGCTTCAACTTGACCTTTAACAAGTTTTCCACTTTTGTCTCGGGCCTTGTAGACAAAACGGTTCATATGCTTCCTTGTACAAGCCTTGTTAACTCCTCAGGTCGCATAGCGAAGCTTTTGGCAGTTTCCAAGGTAATTAGGCCTTGTTTAACATAGGAGGCTAAAATCTTTTCGATATTATTCATACCAAACTCGGCGGAAGTTTGAATGATGTTATCAATTTGATGGGTTTTGCCCTCGCGGATAGCTGTGCGGACTGCCGAAGTACCAGTTAAGATTTCGTACGCTGCGGTTCTGCCCCCACCTATTAACGGGACAAGGCGCTGTGAAAAGACAGCTTCTAGAACATTAGAGAGCTGCAGGCGTACTTGGCCTTGTTGTTCCTCAGGAAAAACGTCCACAATTCTGTCGATTGTTTGGGCGGCAGAATTTGTATGTAATGTAGCAAAGACTAAATGCCCGGTTTCTGCAACAGTTAGGGCAGCAGCAATTGTTTCGTGGTCACGCATTTCTCCGACGAGCACCACATCAGGATCTTCACGAAGGGCGGATCTTAGTGCAATTTCCCAAGAATGTGTGTCTTCTCGCATCTCTCTTTGAGATACCAAGGCCATCTGCGACTGGAATACAAACTCAATAGGATCTTCTATGGTTAATATGTGGACAGGTCGAGTTTGGTTGATTTCATTAAGAATGGCAGCCAAAGTTGTGGATTTACCATGTCCAGTTGGACCAGTAACTAAGATAAATCCTTGACGCAGTTTGGTAAAGTTGTGGCAAATTGGGGGTAGTTTCAGTTCGTCGATTGTTGGAATTTTTAGGGGAACTCTTCGGAATGTTGCTGCAATTGTTCCTTTTTGGTAATAAACATTCGCTCTGAAACGTGCGTTTTGGGAAAAAGCAATTGAAAAATCAATTTCTTTATTAACAGTAACCCTTTCCAATTGCTCAGCGCTTAAGGAGGGGTTAATAAGCCTTTGAGTGCTTTCCGGGGCTAAAACACTTTCGTTGGGGACTTTCAAAAGTTCGCCGTCAACCCGAATAGTCGGTGGAGCACCAACAACAAGATGAAGATCTGATGCTTTTTTGTCTATGGATAGTTGTAGTAGTTGTTGTAGTTCCATATTATTCCTGTGCTACTCTTAACACCTCTTCTATGGTAGTAATTCCTTCCAAGGCTTTCAAGTATCCATCTTGTTTCATCGTAATCATTCCTTCTTCTTTTGCTTGTTTTTCTATGTCGCCAGATGAAGCATGCTCAAGAACAAGTCTTCCTATCTTTTCTGTGATAGGCATTACCTCGTAAATTCCAACTCTTCCCATGTATCCAGTATTACCACACTCTGTGTCTCCTTTGCCATGGTAAAGTTTTGTCCCACCTTGTGGATTGTTGGGCCAAAGACTTCCCAGGTTGCTTTTCATATCTTCTAAGATTTTAGGATCTGGTTCATAGGCCTCTTTGCAGTCTTCGTGGATTTTTCTAACGATTCTTTGGGCAACAATGCATGTAATTGTCGACCCAAGGAGAAATGGTTCGGCACCCATATCTAAAAGGCGTGGGAGAACACCCGAGGCGTTTGTTGTATGTAATGTCGAGAAAACTAAATGGCCTGTTAGCGCAGCTTGGATTGCAAGTCCAGCGGTTTCAGCGTCACGAATTTCACCAACCATGATGATGTTTGGGTCTTGCCTGAGGAATGCGCGCAGCCCCGTTGCAAAAGTTAGACCCGCTTGTGGGTTAACTTGAACTTGGTTGACTCCGGCTATTTGGTACTCAACGGGATCTTCAAGGGTTACTACGTTTACCCTGGGTGTGCTAACTTTTGATAAGACGGAGTAGAGGGTTGTGGTTTTACCAGATCCGGTCGGACCACAGACGATGATAATTCCATGTGGTCTTAAAATTGCGTCTTCTAGATTTTTCAAGGCTCGGCCTCTGAGTCCTAATTCCGGAAGTTTTGGTACTCCGCCTGTTTTTTTAAGAAGACGCATAACGATTTTTTCTCCATGTGCTGTAGGCAGAGAGGATACGCGCAAGTCCACCTCTTCGCCGCCGGATTTAAAATTAAACCTCCCGTCTTGGGGTACTCTTTTTTCGTCAATTTTCATACCAGATAGAATTTTTATTCTTGAGATTAGGGAATCATGAAGTTGTTTGGTCATAATAAACTTCTCTTGTAAAATCCCGTCAATGCGGTATCTAACGCGAGTTGATTTTTCTTCAGGTTCTACATGAATATCTGAAGCGCGCGATTTAACGGCAAAGGTTAAAAGTTCTTTTACAATTTTGGCGATTGGTGCTTCTCTTATGACTTGATCTAAGCGAGATAAATCAACAGTGTTGACCCCGCCTTCTGTGGGTTCTGCTTCTTTAATTGCTTCTGTTACACCTCGGCTTAAACCAACTGAATATTGTTCTCCGATGACTCTTTCAATCTTTGAAGGAACAGCGGAAACAGGGCGAACGCGCATACCTGTTTTTTGTCTTACAAACTCGACAGCGGTGATATCCAGAGGATCAGCCATTGCCAGAGTAATTTGTTGAGCGTCTTTGTCAATTGAAATGGGGATAACGTTAAACCTTGAGGCAACTGATTGGGTGAGAGCAGAAAGTGCTTCGGGAGAAATAGGAGTTTGGTCTAAGTCTATAAAGGGAACGTTGTAAAAAACAGCGCGCGCTTTTGCCATTTGCTCTTCTTTAACCATCCCTAGCTCTTTTAGTATTTCTTCTTGAGTGCGTCCTGTTTGGAGTTCTTCTAACTTGATCTTTTCTGCGCCTTCTGGCCCTAAGACTCCTTGGGAAACAAGTATATCTACAACAGAGGAGGCATCATTGTTGTGGGGAACATCAGGGGTTAAAGTAGCACTGGTTGCAGTTTCGGTCTTACTACTCTTATTTTTACTCGCGGGGGCAGGCTGGGGCATACATCCATATTGATATAATTTTTGGTAAAATGCAAGGAAAGCAAGTAACGTCAGACTTTGTTGCTGATGTCACTCTGGGTTACTGGTGTTACTGATATTACTCCTATGCATGCTTTTTTGATTGTTGGCAAAACAGAAAAAGAACGACAGGGTGCGGTTGTGGAAATTCTTAAACAGAATAAGGTGGGGGAGACTTTGAGTCTAACTTCTGACAAAGAGGTATATTCTATCTCGAGTGTTCGTAATTTAAATAAAACCCTGCGGCTAAAGACTTTGGACGAAACCACAAGAGCGGTTGTTGTGAAAAATGCTCATAGATTGACAACTGAGGCAGCTAATGCTTTTCTTAAAACTTTAGAAGAGCCTACAGCTCATACAATTCTTATTTTAACCGCACCTAATCAAGATTCTCTACTTCCTACAATAGTCTCACGTTGTCAGGTGGAAAATTTAGGCAATAGTGCTCCCACTTCGGGCAAGAAGGAGGAGTTGGAAAAACTTGTGAATTCTTCTATCGGAGAAAGACTTATTGTGGCTGAAAAATTTGATGATCGGGAGATGGCTTTAGAGTTTGTAGTAGAACAAACGTTTGCTGCACGAGATGTGATGATAAGTTCGGTAAAAACAGATGGGGCTTCAGCTAACACGGCTTCCTGTCTAAAACTACTTAAAGATCTAAAACAGGCTAAGGATGATTTAGAATCCAATGTTAATGTAAAGTTGGTTCTTGTGAATCTGCTTCTCCAATATCCTATATTCCATTCCACTCCCGATGTGGAATAGGTTGACACGTCGGGAGGATTGTTGTAGTGTAATGTTAGTACATGCCTACTCGGATAATACCTCTCGTAAACGGTGAGTTTTACCATCTTTTTAATCGAGGTGTGGCGCATCAACCAATTTTTTCTACTAACAGGGATTACCAAAAGTTTTTACTCCCTCTACAATACTATCAGTTACAAACACCACCTGTTAAGCTGTCTCGATTTATGCAATTACAAAAGGATGAAAAGGAATACTTACTCAAAGAACTCGAGACGAAGGGAAAGAAATTAGTAAATCTTATCTGCTTTGTTCTAATGCCAAATCACTTCCATGCTCTTGCACAACAATCAGTTAACAATGGTATTTCTACTTTTATAAAGAGAGCTACTGATAGCTATGCCCGTTATTTCAACACCAAACATGAACGTGTTGGTCCTTTGTTTCAGGGAGCATTTAAGGCGGTAAGAATTACAACGGTTGAGCAATTACTTCATGTGTCAAGATATATACACCTGAATCCACTGGTTTCTTTTGTTGTGCGTCAAGAAAACTTCATCCAATATCAGTGGTCATCGCTCCAATACTTCTTACAAGAAAACATTTCTCAGAATATAGTTGACCCTACTCCTATACTCCAAAATTTCAGTTCTAAGGAAGAATATAAGAAGTTTATATTAGACCACGCTGAATACGCAAAGGAGTTGGAGAAAATTAAGCACATGGTGATTGATTAATACCGATGTGCAAAGCTATTCCACTCCCGATGTGGAAAGTTTGTGGAAAGTTGCTTTGGGGGCCAGGTTTTTAACCTTCGCTAAGTTTGCAAAGACTCGCATATCAAGCTATAATTATAGTTAGGAAATGGGGTTTTAAAAGCCCTATTTTTCGTGTTTAGACAATGGCTTCACTTTCCGCAAAAACTACCAGTTACACTGCAAAAGACATACAAGTTCTTGAGGGTTTAGAGCCAGTTCGCAAACGTCCTGGAATGTTTATCGGCTCAACTGATTCCCGAGGACTTCATCACCTCATCACAGAAATAATTGACAACTCAGTCGATGAAGCTCTAGCAGACCACGCAACTGAAATTTGGGTAAGTCTTAACCCCGATGGGTCAGCAACTGTTGAAGACAATGGGCGTGGTATACCTGTTGATAAACACAAGTCAGGAGTTTCAGCTTTAGAGCTTACTATGACAAAGCTCCACGCCGGGGGTAAGTTTGGAGACTCGGCTTACAAAGTCTCAGGAGGCTTACATGGAGTTGGAGCATCTGTCGTTAATGCACTTTCAGAGTGGCTTGAGGTAGAGGTGCATAGAGATGGATTCGCCTGGGTACAACGATACAAAAAGGGCGTTCCAGAAAGTGCACCGAAAAAAGGAGAGGCATTAAAGGACACGGGCACTAAGACAACCTTCTTGCCTGATAAGGCAGTTTTTACTACGACAGATTGGAACAAAAAGATAATCGAGGATTCTATTCGGAATCGTGCTTATCTTATTGCTGGGCTGAAGTTTCATCTTACAGATAAGGAGGGTCCTAAAACATTTTACTTTGAAGGAGGTATAAAAAGCCTTGTTGCACACCTGAATAGTGATAGAACCACTCTTTCAAATATAGTTTACGTTTCCCGTGAGGGGAATGATATTTCGGCTGAGGTTGCTATTCAATACAACGATGGGATGGGGGAGATGGTTGATTCTTTTGTAAATGTTATAAAGACTCCCGATGGTGGGACTCATTTAACTGGTTTCAGGATCGGACTTACGCGCGCAGTTAATGATTATGCGAAAAAGATTGGTGTTACGAAGGAAATAATTGAGTCAATAAGCGGAGAGGATACACGCGAGGGTTTGACTGCAGTATTATTTGTCAAGATTCCAACCAATAGTATTCAATTTGAATCGCAAACAAAAACAAAACTTAATAATCCCGAGGCTCAAGGTTTTGTTGCTCAACTTGTCAAAGAGGGTTTGGACACTTATTTTGAGGAGAACCCAAGCGAGGCGAGACGAATTCTTGAGAAAATTACATTGGCCACTAAGGCCCGGCTTGCTGCGCGAGCTGCTAAAGATGCGGTTTTGCGCAAAGGCGCGCTCGAGGGGTCAGGTCTTCCTGGGAAACTTGCTGATTGTCAAGAGAAAAATCCGGTTTTTAGTGAGTTATTTATCATAGAAGGGGATTCTGCTGCTGGTACGGCAAAAGGCGGAAGGGACCGAAAGTTTCAGGCAATATTGCCAATTGGGGGGAAAATTCTTAACACGGAACGTGCGCATCTTGACAAAATTGTCAAATTCGAAGAGCTTAAAGATCTTATTATTGCGTTGGGAGCGGGGATAGGGGACATGGTTAACCTTGATAAACTGCGCTACCACCGAATCATTATTATGACTGATGCGGATGTGGACGGGTCTCACATCGCAACTCTTTTGATGACATTTTTTTATCGACATTTCCCCGAAATAGTTCAAAAAGGGTACCTCTATCTTGCTCTTCCGCCACTTTATAAGGTTCAGCTTGGAAAAGAGATCTTTTATGCCTACAATGAAGAGGAAAAGCAAGAAATACTTACAAGCCATGGCAACGGCAAAGCCACAATCCAGCGCTATAAAGGACTTGGGGAAATGAACGCAGATCAGCTTAGGGATACGACTATGGATCCTGAGAAGAGGACACTTAAGCAAATTACCATAGAGGATGTTGAACAGACAGATAGAATATTTAGCACTCTTATGGGAGAGGATGTGCCACAGAGGAAAAAGTTTATACAGACATATGCGAAATTTGCGCAGTTGGATATATAAATATGGATCCGATATTACTAATATCAATAGCTGCATCTTTGGTTACACTTATCTATAGTGCTTTCCTGGTAGTGCGCATCTTAAGACTTCCTGCGGGAGATGAGAAAGTACAAGAGATCGCAAAAGCAATAGCAGAGGGTGCGGCGGCATACCTGGCTCGTCAAAATAAGACCGTTGCAGTTGTTGCCATAGTTCTTACTGCTGTGCTTTGGGCAACATTGGGAGTTTATGCGGCAGGTGGATTTTTAATCGGGGCTCTTGCTAGTGTTCTGGCTGGATACAGCGGGATGATGGTGGCTGTAAGAAGCAATTCTCGTACAACCGAGGCTGCAAAAAAGGGACTTCCTGAAGCTTTATATGTTGCTTTTCAAGGAGGATCTGTAACCGGACTTATTGTAGGCGGACTTGCACTTTTGTCGATTTCGATCGTTATTTTTTTATCTACAGTATTAGGCTTTGAACCAAATATGGCTCTGGTTGCCCTTGGGTTTGGGGGTTCTTTAATTTCAGTATTTGCAAGATTGGGCGGGGGAATTTACACCAAAGGCGCTGATGTAGGAACAGATATTGTAGGAAAAATCGAGAAGGGAATACCTGAGGATGATCCAAGAAATCCCGGCGTTGTAGCCGATCTTGTGGGAGACAATGTTGGAGATGATGCGGGAATGGCTGCCGATCTTTTTGAGACTTATGTTGTGACCGCAGTTTCGGCAATTCTTTTGGGTTCGCTTCTTTTTGGGGGTGGGGCAAATGTCTTGTTTCCACTTTTGGTTTCGGCAATTTCTTTGATCGCTTGCTTAGTTGGTACTTTCTTTGTTCGTTTATCCAACAGCAAAAGAATTATGCCTGCGCTTTATAAAGGGGTTGGAGCAACGGCTATTTTTGCAACTATTGGAGTAGTGCTGGCACTGAGAATATTGCCTCCGAACATACCGCAACTTAGTGATTCAAGTATTCTTGGAATTTTTCTAGTTGGGGTAGCCATAACGACTGGAATGATAGTAACTACTGAGTTTTTCACTGGTAAAAATTCGGGTCCGGTTCGCAAGGTTGCAGAGGCGGGTGCTTCTGGACATGCGACTAATATAATCGCCGGGCTTGCGCTTTCTATGAAAGCAACTCTTTTCCCAATACTGCTTATTGCCGTGGGAATTTTGGCATCATACATACTTGGTGGTCTTTTTGGTATAGCACTGGGAGCGGTAAGTATGCTTTCTCTAACCGCTATAGTTGTTGCAATTGATGCTTTCGGTCCTATAACGGACAATGCAGGTGGAATAGCTGAAATGTCAGGGCAGAGTGAGTCGGTAAGAAAAGTTACGGACTCACTAGATGCTGTGGGTAATACTACTAAGGCAGTTACTAAAGCATACGCTATCGCTTCGGCTGGCCTTGCAAGTCTAGTGCTTTTTGCTGCCTACACGGAGGAGTTGGCTAGGCGAGGAATGACAGAATCTTTCTCGCTTTCTGACCCTTATGTTCTTGTTGGTCTTTTCCTTGGCGCTTCTCTGCCATATCTCTTTGCAGGATTTGCAATGGAAGCTGTGGGGCGGGCAAGCCAAGCTATTGTTGCTGAAATTAGGCGCCAGTTTAAAGAAATAAAGGGAATACTTGCAGGTACGGCTCGACCGGAATATGCAAAGTGTGTGGATATTGTTACAAAAGCGGCTTTAAGAGAGATGATAATTCCTGCACTTATTCCAGTTATTACGCCGATTGCGGTCGGGTTGTTGTTAGGAAGCCGAGCACTTGGTGGACTTTTGATGGGCATTATTATAACCGGTTTGTTTGTTGCAATTTCTATGACAACTGGTGGGGCTGCGTGGGATAATGCCAAAAAGTATATAGAGGATGGAAATTTGGGAGGTAAAGGTAGTGTTGCCCACCAGTCTGCTGTTACGGGAGATACTGTAGGAGATCCTTACAAAGACACGGCAGGGCCCGCGATTAATCCAATGATAAAAGTGGCTAATGTAGTGGCATTATTGCTAGCGCCATTCTTGGTGTAAAACGAAAAACGGGAAACGTTATACGAAGAACGAAGAAGTATTTAACGTCTGCCGTTTTACGTTTAACATATTACCTTCTACTCATGAAAATCGGCAAAGTAATACCAGCTGAGATAACTCAAGAAATGCATAGAAGCTATCTTGATTATGCGATGTCTGTTATTGTCGCGCGTGCTCTTCCTGATGTTCGGGATGGTTTAAAACCTGTACACCGAAGAATTCTTTTTGCAATGAATGATCTGGGTTTAGCTCCTAGCTCAGCTTACACAAAGTCAGCAAAGGTTGTTGGAGAAACGATGGGTAAATACCATCCTCATGGTGATGGACCAATCTATGATGCTCTTGTCCGCATGGCCCAAGACTTCTCGTTGCGCTACCCGCTGGTTGATGGCCAGGGAAACTTCGGCTGTTTTACTAAAGATACAAAAATTAAACTAACAGATGGTCGCGATATAACCTTCCAGGATCTCATAGTAGAGTACAAGAAAGGTAAAAAGAATTATACCTATACCATAAACTCCCAGGGACTGATTAACATTGCAGAAATAAAGCATCCCAGGCTGACAATTAAAAAAACTCAGATCGTAAAAATTACTTTAGACAACGGCAAGAAAATAAAATGTACACCGAACCACTTATTTATGTTGAAAGACAGAAGCTATAAGGAGGCAGCCAATCTAACGAAAAAAGACTCTCTCATGCCTTTTTACCAAAGGCTATCTCAAAACACGGATCGCCTCAATAGGGAAGGCTATGTTCTAATCTTCCAAAATTCAACTGACACGTGGGTGCCCACACATCATCTAGCCGACAACTACAACTTAACTCACGGCACATACACAAAAAGCGCAGGAAGAGTGCGACATCACCAAGATTTTAACAAGCTTAATAACAATCCAGACAATGTAATCAGAATGGCATGGGAAAACCACTGGAAGATCCATTATGAAAATGCAAAATTGAAACACAAAGACCCTGAATACCGCGAGAAGATAGCAAAAGGCCGGACAGAATACTGGTCAAATCCTGCCGCACGCGAGAAGCAAGCACTTCGTACGTCAACCATGAACTTCAAGAACTGGCAAAATCCCAAGTATAGGGAAAAAATGAAAAAATTGTTAAGTGAAGTTAATATTCAATACATTGCTGCACACCCTGAAAAAAGGAAAGAGTTCAGCGAAAGAGCGCACAGAACGCTCAAGAGACTATGGCAAGATCCAAACTACCGTGCCGCAATGCATGAAAAGATTATTAAAGGCAACAAAAACCACACAATCAACAAGACTGATAGGGTCAAGTTTATAAATATTTGCAAGGAGGTAACTAAACAGTTTCAATCTCTAGATGAACATAATTACAATCAAGCACGAAGTACCGTTTACCCTTACGGTTCATCTCCCTTTTGGCGAACGGGATTGAAAAACTACTTTAATAATGACCCAGATCTCGTAAGACTTGAGATAAACAAGAATCACAAAATCGTGAGTGTAGAAACTCTTGTTAAAAGAGAGGATGTCTATGATTTAACAATTGACTCAACACATAACTTTGCACTAGCAGCAGGAGTTTTTGTCCACAACTCAGTAGATGGCGACCCCCCGGCAGCTATGAGATATAGTGAGGTGCGTCCCTCGAAAATTTCTCAGGAATTATTAAAAGATATTGATAAAGGCACCGTAGAATTTGATGATAACTTTGACGGATCTTTGAAAGAACCAAGATATTTGCCTGCACTCTTGCCTAATCTTCTTTTAATGGGCGCAGAGGGCATTGCTGTGGGTATGGCGACAAAGATTCCGCCTCATAATTTAACAGAAGTTACAGATGCAATTATTGAAACTATTAAAAAAGGAAAGGTTGTAAGAGAGGGGAATGGAGGAACCCCTAGACCCCCCTTCGACTACGCTCAGGGTCGCTCAGGACAAGTCCATTCGGCTAGCTCAGGACAAGCGGATGATTTCTTTATAAAAAGGATTGACCTTGCGGTTTCTCAAAATAAGACCAAGGTTACAGATACAATAAAAGAGCAAAGCTCTCTTCAACTGCGTATAGAAGCACCAAAAGTCGATTTTGCCTCTGATATAACAATTGAAGAAATAATGGGCTATATCAAAGGCCCTGATTTCCCAACCGGAGCTGTAATTTATGGCGGGAAATTGCTTCCGGAGGTTTATAGTTCGGGGCGAGGCAGAATTGTTATCAGAGGTGTTGCAAAGATTGAAGAAACTGTCCGCGGCAAGACTCGCATTGTTATAACAGAACTGCCATACCAGGTAAACAAGGCGGTACTTGTTGCAAAGGTCGCAGAACTTGTTCGCGATAAAAGGATTGTTGGAATCTCGGATCTTCGGGATGAGTCTGACCGACGCGGAATGTCGGTTGTTATAGAGCTTAAAAAAGATGCCCGCCCCAAATCGGTTCTAAATAACCTCTACAAACACACAGATTTACAAACAACATTCCCAGCAAACTTTGTTGCTCTTGTTGATGGAGTGCCTAGAACTCTAAATATTAAGCAGATTTTGGTCGAATACATAAGACACAGGCAACAAGTAGTAACCAGACGATCGATATTTGAGCTTACAGAAGCAAAGCGACGGGCTCATATCCTTGAGGGATTGAAGATTGCCCTTGACAATCTGGATGCAGTTATAAAAACAATTCGCGAGAGCAGGGATGGGGAAACTGCGAAAAACAACTTGATAAAGAGGTTTGGCTTAACCCAAGTTCAGGCAGTTGCCATTCTTGATATGCAACTCAGGCGTCTTTCAGCTTTGGAGCGGGAAAAGATTGAAGAAGAATATAAGAAAGTTCAAGAGATCATAGATTATTTGACAGATCTCCTACTTCACCCCGAGAAAATTTTGAAAGTCATAGAGGATGAGCTTGGTGCTCTTAAGGAAAAATACGGAGATGTAAGACAGACCCGAGTTGTGGCGTCTCCAATAGGGGAGATGTCGGAAGAAGATTTGGTTGCAAAAGAAGATGTTGTAATTACTATTACCAAGACAGGATATATAAAACGGGTTCCACCAAACACATATCGGCAACAGAGGCGAGGAGGGAAGGGAGTAGTGGGTATGACAACAAAAGAGGAAGATGAGATAGCTTCTCTTCTTTCCGCTTCTACGCATGATAGTCTTATGTTTTTTACTAACAAAGGTCGTGTCTTTGGTTTGCGGGTTTGGGAAATTCCTGAAAGCTCCCGACAGTCCAAGGGACAAGCAGTTGTTAACCTTATTAACATCGATCAGGGGGAAAGGGTAGAATCGGTTTTATCTTTGGAGAAAGAGAGTGGTGTTAAGTATTTAATTCTTGCAACCCGAGACGGTGTAATTAAAAGAACATCTATTGAGCAGTTCAAGAACTTGCGTTCCGGAGGCTTAATTGCGATTAGACTTGACAAGAATGACTCTTTGGCTTGGGTAAGACCAACGGATGGCAAGAGTCATGCGATTCTTGTAACTAAGAAGGGTAAGTGCATTCGTTTTGCGGAAAGTGATGTTCGGCCAATGGGAAGACCAACGCGGGGAGTGCGAGGGATTCAGCTACATGACGGAGATCAGGTTGTTGGCATGGAAGTTGTTCCGGAAAAACCAGAGACAACAACAGACAAGAGACGGAAATTGTTTAGGAATATACTTGTTGTTATGGAAAAGGGTCTCGGGAAAAGAACTCCGATCCAATATTTCCCCTTGCAGAAACGAAGCGGGATGGGGGTTAAAGTTGCTGAGTTGACGGACAAAACAGGAGATGTGGCAGCAGCGCTTTTGGTAACACAGGAGATTCCTGAGGTTTTGATTACGAGTAAAACCGGGCAGGTGATTAAACTTCCTTTGAAGAATATTCCGCAATTGGGCAGAGCTACTCAGGGGGTAATTCTAATGCGCTTTAGTGATAAGGCCGATCAGGTTGCGGCAGTTGCGACACTTGAGAAAGACGGGGGAGAGGAAGAAACACCTGTGACAGAGACTTCAGAAGAAGCTCCTGAGGTAAACTAGTGCCACATATCCCGAGGTGCCAACCCCAGTAGTACAACATTGTTGACTACGGGGCAGGCGTATTCCACCTCCCAGGTGGAATTTAGTGCATCTTACTATTCGGAGTAGTTTGATTAGAATGAGTGCCTTGGGTTAGCGTTCGCTCAACCATATACGCAGCAGGAGTATTAGAAAGTCTGGACTTTGGTGTTTTGTTTTAATTCCTGGAATTTTTGGTAGAAGATTTGTGAGAGCTTCTGTTGTTTGAGAAGTTTTTCTGCTTCTTCTCGTTGAGCAGTAGGATCTGTTGCTTGAAGTTGAGATTTATTTTCCTTAACAAACTTATCGATTTCTTCCGCTGATACTGTTGCTTCTTCTGAATAAAGTTTTTCCATAGCAAGTTGCAGTTTAATTTGGTCTCTGACACCATCTTTTGATTGACCTTGTTCCTTAAGAAGTTTTGCAAAAGAATCTCCGCCACCGAATTTCCCTTCAAGCTCTGCTACTTTTGCGTCAATCTCTTGAGAAGTTGGGAGAGCGTTTTTCTTTTTGGCTTCATCAAGGACAATCTTTTCGTTGATTATTTGCTCTAATGTTTGTTGCCTGTAGTCCTTGTTCATTCTTTCTAATAGCTCAATTCCTGTAACAGGGGAGCCGTTAACTATTGCGGGAACAAACCAGCCCTTTTTGTAATATGCTAGGCCAAAAATTGCTAGGGCTATTAAAGATATAGCAAGAATTTTTCTAGTAGATAGTTTTCGGTTGGTTAGGGAGAAAGAAGACTCAAAGCTCTCAACTTCAGGAGAAACAATGGTTCTTTTGGAAGTCTTTCGGTTACTAGCAGGCTTATTTGTTTTTGTTGTCTTTGCTGTCAATTTCTTTGCTGGCATGTGCTGATGGTATCAGAATATATAAGATTTGGCAATTATCCCTTGACAACAAGGCTGGAAGCTATTAAGAGATTAAGATTTCTTGATCTATGGGAGTCACATACAAAACAGCTTGGAGGATATTTAAGCAAATCAGAATGCTTATGACCCAAACTCCATCCTTTTTGGATGGAATTTAGGATTTAATTCTCCTTATAGATTATGCCCATTAACCTCGGCCGCCCTTGCCATGAAATGCGTCGTGGACTTCTTTTAGTTGTTTATTGGTTATGTGAGTGTAGATCTGGGTAGTTGAGACATTCTTGTGCCCAAGCATCTCCTGCACACTTCTTAAATCTGCTCCGGCCATTAATAAATCTGTGGCAAACGAATGGCGAATTGAATGGACAGTAGCATCAACAGGAAGTTTTATTTTCCTAACGTATTTTTTTACCATCCGTTGTATAGATCGGGGAGTAAGCCTCATTTCTTCATTAGATACTTGAGGATCAATTTTTCCTTTGTGGCGAATAAAAAGTGGTTTATAATTATCGTTCCGTGCAGTCAAATACGTCCTAATCATATCTCCGGCACGAGACGAAAGGAAAACAACCCGTGGCCTTCTACCCTTCCCCACAATCCCAAATTCCCTTCTGTCTAAATCTACCGTGTCTCTATCCAAACTAACAAGCTCGGATACTCGAAGACCAGTAGAGAATAAAGTCTCAAGGATTGCCTTATCTCTCTTGTCAATTACAGAAGATAAAGAAGGAGCATTAAGAAGTCTATCCATCTGCTCTCCGTTTAAAAACTTTAAAGAGTGACTTTCTCCTTTAGGTAGGTCAATTTTATCGGGAGCTAAGACTTGTCGGTCGGTTTTAACAAGATAGCGCAAAAAAGACCGAAGGGCAATTGCATGATAGCCTTGGGTTTTTCTTGAGAGCGAAGAGCCTTTTCTGTTAGTTAATCGAGATAGATACAAGCGGTAGTTCTGCACAATATCCTGATTGATATCAGCAAGCCTGTCTTTATTTTGGGATTTCAAAAAAGTAGAAAGCCTATGAAGATAATGCGAGTAGTTGCGGACTGTAAGAGGGGAGACCGAGCGTTCAACTTCAAGATATTCAAGAAATTCTTGGATTGCCTTCTCGAGTTCTGTTTTTGTTTTTTGCGGTTCGGCAGGATCCATAAATAAATTTTTAATTTGAAATTTTTAATTTTTAAAATGAATTGTGTTAATACACTTTACATCAAGAAGAGCGGAGAGTCAATATTGTGCGACTGTGGAGAGCTGGCATCTCGTGATATAATGATGAATTTTTTCGGTTGTTTAAGTAGTCAACAATCGTCACTTCACCAAATGCCCTAGGACGCGTTTTTTTAGGAAAGCTGACTAGATACCCGTCTTATACCCAAAATACTTTTAATAGGGGATAGTGTTTGGGTATTGTTTGGAGAGGCAAAAAGTTGGACATTCGGGCTAGTCGGAATAACATAAAAGAATACAAGGCTTTGCAAAAAATAAATCAATACATTAAGAATCAAAACTGTGGTGGTTTGTCGCCTCTTCTCTAGGGAAATTCAGAAGCGTCGCAAAAGGTATATTGTACGACACTGTACAATCTGCTTCTCCCTGCGGGAGTATATTACTCATCAAACATCAGGGCCTGTCCAGTATATAAACCTAAGATCATTATATACAGAAGCGAGTACCCACACAACCTCCTTTGTTATCTATCTGCTGAACTTATCCACAAACCCCTTCTCCCAGAGCAGAAACTTACTATCAAACTATATCATTTAAGGCTACTTTCGGGTTTTCTTTTCTATGCTCATTAGCAGTCTACGTCGCTTTTTGCGTGAAAATTATGGGCTAATGTTGTGAAAACCTGCCTTTAAATTATAGGTTATTATGGACTATAGGTCTCCCTCTCCCCTGCTCCGAACGCTGTGGGTAAAAAAATATACACCAAGGCAATTTTAGATTGTTTCTTTAAACATCTGGCGCAGTATTCCTTCAGTCATTAATGATTTCTTTATTCTGGTCCGATGTGCAAAACTCAAAATCTGTATCTTCTTATAATTTAGTGGAACACGTATTTCTTTGAAGTTCGCTTTCATCCAAGCGTCACATAATCGAATTCCTTCCGCTAGTGCTCTTGCAACATCCGCTTCTGAAAGTCTTGGGAGGTTGTCTATTGGGTGGAAAGCACCGTTTAACCTGCCATTTTGAGGTATAGTTTGGGCATCTTGGATAACTCTTGTCTCAATTTCTACTGTCATCACACTACCCTCCCCACCTTGCTGTTAAGAACATTGTTACAAAAACAATTGCTCCAACAAGAAAATATTCTTTGATTGTTTTTGGAAAAAGCCTTTGCTGAAGTTTAGCTTGGCCTAATCCAAGTCCCATATACATTACCGTTGTTAGCGCGAGTGATCCCACTGCAACTGTCACAGGCCAGAATGAAAGCACGGTTGCGATCTCACCGGTAACTAGAGCAAAAACAGCACCTAATAATAAAACCTCGCGCCCAAGCTTTCGTTCAAGGTCGATTGACCAAAAGCCTTGCAGTAAAAGCGGGAAAGAAACTAGAGATGCTGCTACTCCATTAGCCCAAAAATAGGATCTTAAGGAAAAGAGTGTGTCAAACAAAAGAAAGCTTGTTAAAAGAGTGAGCAGGAATCCTACTGCATGAGCAGCGCGCAAAAGAGCAATTGTACGAGCTGCAGCAACTGTATAAATATTCGATGTTAGAAGAAGTGCATAGATTCCCAAAGAGTAAAGCATTAAAACCGGGATAGCTATAAACAAGGTGGGAGGTAATAAGAAATAGAAAAAGCCAACTCCGGCTGTGAAAAGGGTGGGGAGAATAAGGACTAAGAGTGTTGAATTTCGTCCCAAACCTTCTTTTAGGGACCAAAGAGTAAGGAGAGTAGATAGCAGTGTTAAACCTCCTATTGCCTGGTATCTAAAGCTTGTATCAAGAAACTGAAGTGATATAAATCCTGAGGTAAGGATAAGAGAACTTATTACGAATTTTTGTCGTTTGGTCATTTCCTATTAGCCCATATTCGCGTATACCCGCTGTACATCGTCGTGTTCGTCTAGGTTTTCGAGAAGTCGAAGAGCTTGTTGGCCGCTTGTGGAATCAGAAGTTGGGACAAGAATTTTTGGTTTAAAAACTAGCTCTGCGCTTTTTATTGCCATGCCGGCTTGTTCTATTTTTTCTTTTGTTTTGAAAAGATCATCAGGTTTGGTGTGTACCTCAATCCCGTCTTCAACAATTTCTACATCTTCTACTCCAAGGTCAATGATTTCCAGGGCTTGTTCTTCGGGGTTTTTTTTCTTTTCGACGAAAATTTGGCCAGCGTGCTGGAATTGAAAACTAACAGAGCCGGGGGTACCCAAGGACCCCCCTCCCCTTTCGAAAATATTTTTAACTTCCTGAGCAGTTCTGTTTTTGTTGTCAGTTACAGCTTCAACTATAATTGCTACTCCGCCAGGGCCATATCCTTCGTAGACAACGTTTTCTATTGTTTTTCCACCTGCCCCATCAGCTCGACTTATCGCGCGCCCTATATTGTCTTTAGGCATGTTGTATTGCCTAGCTTTTTCGACAAGAGCACGGAGTTGGAGGTTGGTATCGGGATTGGGGCCAGTTCGTGCAGCCAATGTTATTGCGCGGGCAATTTTAGAAAACATTTGTCCTCTTTTGGAGTCATTAGCTTCTTTTTGTCTTTTAATGGTTGACCATTTGGAATGTCCGGACATGGTAGGAAGGTAGTACGGGTATTATACCACCCTTGAGGCTCAAGGCGCTGAGGTGAATGGATAGTCACTCTTGACCCTGTTTGAGCTTAGCATTCGCCTTTACAGTATTATCCATACACGACTCATGCTGCGCTCTTAACGGGGTCTGCGCCCCGCTGGTGCAAGCACCATAGCGGGGCTTGACAAAATTTATTACAGACATATACTCAACTTACCCGAATTTGCAATTTTCTGAAGTTGAGTAGAACCCAATATAGCTATTTGTAGCATGTAAATTAATGTATGTTAGGTATAATACTCAATTGAACAACCACGTAAAATGAGAAACGTTTAACGGCAAACGGGAAATGGCAAACCCTTAATGCTTTACGTATCACGTTTTGCGTTTTCCGTATCACGAGTTTATGAATCAACTTGCCCAAAGAGCTGTCCAGGCTGCAATACGAGGCAACTGGCAAGAAGCAGCACAAATAAACGAGGATGTTTTAAGAGAATCACCAAATGATAAGGATGCTCTTAATCGGCTTGCCCACGCGTACGTTGAGCTTGGTAAACGCCAGCAGGCACTTCTAACTTACAAAAAAGTAATTAAACTCGATCCTTATAATACAATTGCTAAAAAGGCTGTTGATAGATTGCAAAAACTAAAGGGTAGCGCTTCGCGTGGCCGACCAAGACTTCGACCTTTACCCAATGGTCAGTCGGCCGTAAAATCAGCGACAGTATTTCTTGAAGAACCCGGTAAGACAAGGACTGTTTCTTTAATCCATCTTGGAAGTAGCACTGCTCTTTCCAGTTTGGATATTGCGTATGAAGTTAAACTTGTCCCTCATGCTCATCGTGTGTCTGTTGAAATAGGAAGTGGACAGTATATAGGAAGATTGCCGGACGATATCTCCCGAAGAATAATCAAGTTTTCAAGAGAAGGTAATGAGTATGAGGCCTTTGTCCGTTCTGTTAACCAAGATAGTGTGCGTATATTTATTAGGGAGACTAAGCGAGGTGTGAGTATAGCGGATATTCCCTCTTTTCCTTTGACTGAAAAACCAAATTACGTTGCTTTTACACCACCTGATCTTATTCACGACGAACGACCTGAAGTAGAGAGCCTGGAAGAGGAATCTGAGTGAGTTTAGAAGTATTTCACAAAATCTTCACCTAATATAATTTCTAAGCTCGCGGGGCCGGCAGGATCCTTTGAATCAGAGGTGCATCCAAAAAGGCCGATGATCTGTTTGGCTGCCCGAGATTTGAGTGTTTTTCCCCTTTCTCGGACTACGCAAACTTCTTTAAGATTTTCTTGGCCTGTATCAATAGCGACAACTCTAATTCCTAGGATTGAAACCGTGCGGGAGACCTCTGCCCCTACTCCGCTTTTGCCTGTGGCGTTGGTAATTTTTATTGTTTTTGCTTCTTCGAAAACTTTATCATCGCGCAGGGCGTCTAGAACCAGAACGGTCTTTTCTGGAATGACCAGAAAACCCTTCTCGCCGTCTGCGAGAAATGACTCTTTAATCGCGCCAGAGGACACAAGATTTATCTCGCGACGATTTAGAGTGCTTACCCGACCAACGGCGACTGCCAGGTTGAGCCGATCAAAAAAAGTAAGATTTGTTCCGAGTTTGGCGTTAGGTAGTGCCTTAATCATCGAAGGTAAAAACGAGAAACTGCTGTTTTGGAAAAATCCTTTGCCTTGCCTATTCATCCAACCGTCAATTGGCATTCCTAGGGATTTTTGCACGGAAGATGCAAAAAGTCTTCCTCCTTTTTTCTCTTGGTCGTCAAGGGCCCAAAGGCTACCTGCCATCCATTCTCCATATCCCATCGCAGAGGTAAGCTGTGTTTCTTTGGGGATTGGGAATGTGATTAGGGTTTGGCTTCGCGGGTTGTAAGAATAAACAGTTGGGTCAGGGGTTGCTACAACAACAGTTATGCGGCTATTGCCATCCCAAAGTCTGTTTTGCCATGCTAAATATACTTTAAATACTACAAATACTAGAACCAAGCTTAGGACAGCTAGAATGAAACGAATTACATAAACTTTGTAAATATCAGTCTTTTTGCGACTTGATGATTTACGACGCGATATAGTTTTTCGGGCGCGGGATTGACTTTTGGGTTTTCCGGGCACTGTATTAAAAGTAACACAGAGAGAACAAGGAAAACAAATTTGTCTTCAACTGATGATCATTCAATGGCGAAGCGGTTGCGGAAGAGCTTGTTGAGTTCGAGTTGGCTTCGGCCTCTGAAGAAGCCTAGATCGGTCCAGTGATTTCTTAAAGCTTCCATTACAAATTCTCCTGAGACGACTTCGGGCACAATAACATAGTCAGATCCTGCCTCGTACAAAGTTTTTGCGTCTGAAACAGACGAAGCACGGGTTAATATTGGTGCACGGGCTTTCCTTCTTTTGGCTTCATTAAGAAGAATTAAATTATCGTCTAGGGAAGGAGCTGTTGAGATAATAATCCTTGCTTTTTCAAGGTTCAAAAATTCTAATGTTTCAGGGTCTCCCAAGTCTCCATACATTGCGGTTATGTGTTCGTTAGTTAAGTTTTGTATTACTCGTGGATTAAAGTCCAAAACAACCAATGCTACTCGTTCTCGCCTAAGAAACCTTATAATTTCCCCACCCATGCGGTGCGCTCCTATTAAGACAACATGATCCTTCGATAAAGCTCCGTCTTTTTTCATCTCAATTTGGTGAATAAATTTGCCTCGCTCAAAAATACTTATAAAAGAAGCGAACTTTTTGTAGAGATTGCGGGATGAGGTAATCATCACAGAAGAAACCATTATTGAAATGACTGCTGCAAGTGCAATTGCGGTAACCGCTTCTTGCGAGACAACTCCGAGCTTAAGACCAATAACCATGATGATAAGAGAAAATTCTGAGATTTGTGAGAGATTGAGAGATGTTTGGAAAATAGTGTGCTTGCGGAAACCGAAGGCGCCTAGAATAAACGAGAATATTAACGGCTTAATAAGAATAGCGTAGAGCGTAAAAATTATAATAAGTGGCAAGGCCAACGCAATATCTTGGAATACTACCTGGGAACCGAGGTAAACAAAGAACAACATAACAAAAAAGTCGCGCAGGGGTTTAACTTTGCCCTGGATTTCCCAATAGAATGGAGAGTTTGCAAGGGCAAGACCAGCGAGGAATGCGCCGATAACGACAGAAAAACCTAACAATACTGAGATTGATACGAATATAAAACACCAAGCCAGGGAGACTAAGAACAGAAGCTCGGGTGAATCCGCAACTACTTTAAATATACGCTTTAATACATATTTGGATAAGAAAAGAGCAGTTGCTAAAAGTCCTGTGCTCTTAAGAAAGATAGCTAAGACGGGAAACGCTTGAGTTAGCCCGCTATTCAAAACAGAATTACCAACAGTCAAAACCATTAAGATTATTATTGCTGCTAAATCCTCAAGAAGAAGGATGCCTATAGAAAGTTTGCCATAAAGCGAGCTTAGGTCTTTTTTCTCTAATAAAAGTTTTACAACAACGATTGTTGAAGAAAATGCTAAGCCAAATCCCAAAAACAAACTCTCAGCTTGGGTAAATCCAAGTAATGATGCTACTCCAAAACCAGTTATACTGGAAAGCAAAATTTGCACAAGGGCACTGACAATTATGGGTTTCCCTAGGTTTTTTATCTCTTTCCAGTCCATCTCCATTCCAATCAAAAACAAGACAAAAGCAATCCCGATTTCCGGGAAAACCATGAGGGAGGAGCTAGAAAGATCAAAGACTCGCCAAACGGAGAATAGAACACCAGTAAGAAGATAGGCTACTATAAGAGGCAGTCTAAGAGTTTTAACTGCGTATCCAATAACTGCAGCTACTCCTAAGACTGCAGCAAGTTCTAAAAACAATGAACTGGCATCACCCACAGTTCAAAGGTAGCACAGGTAGTACAGGTAGTACAAGTAGTATAGGGGAGGCGTGAGAGGCGTTTAGCCTTGCAAGGAAGACCTTGCGAGGTTACCTTAACTGCTAGAGCAGTAAGACATCCTCTAGTTCTTTGGGTAATGGTGCTTCTATGGTTATGTGTTTTTCAGTTACCGGGTGGGTGAACGTAAGGCTTTTGGCGTGCAGGAAGAGCCTTGGGCACCATTCTCTGTCTCGTCTTGCGGTTTTTCTCCCTGCATAAAGTATATCTCCTACCACAGGATGACCAATGTGTTTTAGGTGAACTCTGATCTGGTGAGTTCGGCCGGTTTTTGGATAGAGCTCAAGCAGGGAAAGCGAGGTTGTAGGTTGTAGGTTGTAGGTTGTAGGTTGTAGGTTGTAGGTTGTAGAAATTTGGCTTGCCAGTTGATTGATCAACGACTTGACTATGTACAGTGTTTTTGCCTCTCGCCCGTCTTTCAATACACCAAATCTTGTTCTTTTCCAAGGAAGCCGACCGACAGGCGCGTTGATTGTCCCTTCAGTTGGTTCTACTCTGCCATGAACTAACGCTACATAGCCCTTCTCTACTCCCCGTTCTTTAAACTGCTTTTGCAAATTTTCAAAAACCTCCGGAGTTTTAGCAATAAGCAATACGCCGCTTGTTTCTTTGTCTAATCTGTGGACTAGCCCGTTTCGCATTTCAAAGTCATGTGCTAGTGGAAAATTGAAATTCGTATCAATCCAATCCTGAAGGGTTTCATCCTCTGTCGCAAAACCTCGGTTTACAACCATTCCGGAGGGCTTGTTAATAGCAAGTAGATAGTCGTCTTCAAACAATATATGTGGTTGAATCATAAACGGAATCTGAAGAATGTGTGGAAATTACCTCTTCTTCCCTTCTCTCTTTCGCTCACAAGCAACACAAAGTGTTGTTTCTGGGAAGACCATTAGACGATCTGTGTCTATCATTGTGGTGCAGTTTTCGCAACTGCCATACGTACCGATTTTGACCCTGCTTAGAGCTTTCCTCACTTGGATTATTTTCTTGTCCAACTCTTGTCGGATTGCCTCGGTTCTGGCATGGCCGAATTGTTCAGCGGCAGTTGTATCAGGAGAGGCAAAGTTTTCGCTTCTGCCTGCAATAAAAGGGTCGTCGCTCTCAAGAAGAGATTTTCTTCGCTCAAGTTTATGAAGTTGGGTTGTCAAAAAATCTCCGATTGGAGCAAGTAGTTTTTGTGGGATAGCAAAAATACCTTGCCCATTTTTGTTATTTTTTGCTTTTGCCATATTTTTGTAGAAGGGAAAGAATTTCTTTAGCTCCTTCTCTACCAGAACGCAGGTATATTATACCTGCGAATAAAAGACTTAGGATTAGAGAGGCAAAACCATACAAGAAACTCTGAGGAAATAATAACACCAAAAACAGATAAAATGCAACTAGCGCTCGCTCTAAAAAATAAACAGTTAAGGCTGCTAGGCCTACAAATCCGATCTTGCCCGAGATATACCAAGAGAGGGTTCTATACTTCTTAAAAAAGATATAGTAAGACCCCAAAGAAGTGAGAATTATTATAAATTCAAGAAGATTTGCAAGTTGAATGCCTAAGCCCCATTTCACAATATTGCCGACTGAAAAGAGGCTTAGAAATAGAAGGAGTCCTAAAACTGCTCCATCAACAACTTCAAAAAACCTCATGTTAAGCTTTAGGACAGCATACACTCCAAATAAAAGGGCTCCCAAAAAGAGCCCCCAAAAAGAAAAAGTGTCCCCCAAAAAGAAACTGGAGACAAAAAGCCCAGTTCCTCCTCCAAATAAAATAAGAAGGGTTAGGTAAAAAATTTGATCGACTTCGTAGTCTTCTTTCAGCTTCTTCCAGAGGGCGAAGCTGAAAGAAAAAATTCCAATAGCAGATAAGGCAGCGGGTAAAATAATGTTTAGGAACGGGAAAGTGTTAAGCATTAATTGACAACCTAATCTTAAGAATTATATCATTGTTACTACCGGATGATTGAATTGACCCACACCATTGTTGGGGCGGCAATTGCAGCAAAGATTGAGAATCCTGCCCTCTCCCTACCGCTTGCTCTAGCGAGTCATTTTGTTTTAGATTTACTTCCCCATTGGAATCCACACCTAAATCGTGAACTTAAAGAACAAGGTAAAATAAGCAAGCGCACAACAATTATCGTTGCCTTCGACACAATCTTAAGTCTTATTGCTGGATTCACAATCGCTTCCCAAGTATTGCCTAACATCACCCATTTCATAGCTGTTATCGCTGCCTCATTTTTTGCTGTTCTGCCAGATGTAATAGAAGGACCATACTTCTTTCTTAAGTCGAAATCTAACTTCTTAATTAGATTTGTAAAATTCCAAACCTCCTTACAACTTGACGTCCCCGTAATCCCCGGCTTGATTACACAGGTAATTGTAATAGCAGCAGCGGTTTGGTGGATAATGGTTTAGCGCGTTATTCTCTCTACATACTCCCCGTTTCTTGTGTCAACATTTACGCGGTCGCCGGTTTTAATAAAAAGAGGGACTTTGATCCTCAAGCCATTTTCCAAAACTGCTTGTTTGTACATGTTACTGGCACTGTCCCCCTTTACACCTGGCTCAGCCTCAATAATATTCATTGTGACTTTATTAGGTATATCAATAGAAAGAGGTTTATCTTCCCAAAAAAGAACGTCAACTTCTGCTCCTTCCTTGAGGAAAGTGGCTTGTGTTTCCATGATGTTCTTGGAGATTTCTACTTGTTCATAAGTCTTAGGGTCCATAAAATAAACATTTTGCTGATCCATATAAAGATATTGCAGTTTTCTTTTTGTCGTTGAAATTGAAGAGACTGATTCTCCTGATCCAAATGTTCTTTCGACAGTTGCACCGCTTTTTAGGTTTCTGACCTTAACACGGATAGTAGCACTACCCCGTCCCATTTTGACGTGAGTGTATTTTAGGACAATATAGGGTTGTCCATCTAAAAGAAATGTTGTTCCGGCGCGAAGGTCGGTTATGGGAATCATATGATAATTTTCAATTTTCTGCGAATTTTTTCAGAATTCGGTAGTACTTGTAAAATTCCACCCTGCGATATGTAATGCTGGCATGCGATTTGTGCCTAATTCTGTTTCAAAACTTGCTAATGGTGTTAGATCGCGACCCACTTCAACAACGTTTTTTAAAGCATCAGGGATACTTTGATTAAAGCGTAAATTTTTAAGTCCGGCGACTATTTCGCCATTTTTAATTAAAAAAGTTCCATCTCGAGTCATTCCGGTTATTGAAAGCGAGCGTGGATTAAGATAACGCACATACCAAAGCCGGGTTACCAAAAGTCCTTTTTTAACTCCTTTAATCATTTCTTCTAAGCTCTTTTTGCCAGGTTCAAAGCGAAGATGAAGAGGAATAGGGCCAAATGTGTTTGGCGCAGGAAGGGCGTGTCCTGTGTTTTCTGTTTTGTGCTTCCCCGCATGGTATGAATCGTAGGTTAAGTTTAATAATTTTCCATTTTTTATAATTTCTAGTTTTCTTTTGGGATGACCTTCGAAGTCAAAAGGCATGGGAAATCCTTCTTCATTTAAAGGATCGTCAATTATTGTTATGTTTTCTCCTAGCACATCTTCGCCAAGTTTGCTTGAGAAGTTGCTTGCTTGCTCGTGATAAAGCCTCGCGTTTGGTCCAAGCCAGGCTAAAAAGGACATCATTTCATTTACTGCTTGCGGTTCGAGAATAACTTCGTATTCACCGGGTTCTATGGTCTGTGGTTTTTCACCGCGTATTACTTTCTCTATCGCACTCTCAACCACTCTTTCTGTCTCTTTCTCTATCTCTTTCGGATCTTTGGCAAGGCTTGAGCCAAAACCAGTTGACTCTGGGCCTATTAAAATTGTTGACAAGTCGGAGGCTCCTCCTGCGTGATAAGCCCAAACGCCATGGGAATTTGCAACTGCGATTTCAGTGATTGAGCTATCGTAAGCTCCGGAGGCCACAATCCCCTTTTCTTTTGATTTTTTGATAATTGTCCAAACTTGAGAAGCTCTTTCTTCTGGGGTGGCTTGAAGAGTTTTGCTTTTTATTTTTGGTAAGGGTTGTGGGGTTGGTAAAGAAATAAAATGGGGGTCTTCTTTTTGGAGCCGAGCTAGAGCTTCTGCTCTTTTGACAACGTCTTTTAGCGCGGATTCTTCAAAACTATTTCCAGAAGCAACCCCTATTTTTTTCCGTGTAACCACACGGATAGAGATTCCCAAATCTTCGGAGGCTACGTTTTGGTGGATTTGTGAGTTTGCAAACCGAGTTAAACATCGGTCAGTGACAAACAATAAAACTTCTGTTTCCTGGGCTTTGGAAAAACCTAAGACTTGTTTTGAAATTTCTTTTAGCCTTTTCTCGCCTAGCATATGAGCCAAAGTATACCAGATTGAAATTTTGATTTTTAGACTTGACTATGAGTAACATTTTATTGTAAGCTCCTCTTTATTGTGGTTGAGAACCCGTGGACACCAGACCGTTTCACAGCAAGCTACAGAACAGTACTGGTTTGTGCAAGAGTAGAAGCGCAGCGCTTAAATCACAGTGAGATTGGCACAGAACATATATTGATGGCCCTTCTTAGGCAACCTTCTATCCATGCGGTTTTTGATGAACTTTGCGTCAATCCATACGCTGTTTACTCTGTTTTACAAGAGATTTATAAACCAGGCAAGATCGGTTCGCTTTTGCCTTCTCCGAATAGACGTGCAAGTCAGGCAGTTCGGCTTGCCATAACAGAAGCAAATACAATCAATAGACTTGAGGTAGAACCCACTGATTTACTAATAGGTGTACTTCGAGTGCCTGGGCAAGTTCATGTACCAGCAAGGATCTTGCGCGATCATGGAGTTACTTTAGAGAAGGTTTGTTTTGCAGTACAAGCGTTAAAAAACAGCCCCCAGCTTTCTCAGGCATCAGAAGATTTGACTAAAACCTGGGGAAAAGAGATGGTGGAAGTGGCAAGGCGGTTAAGAGCAATACTTAATAATTTGAGTATTTATGAGGGGGCAAAAGAGACACTCCTTAGGTATATTGACAAAGACCTACAAAATATTGAGAAAAATGCACCTCCCGCTCCTCCTACCACTTCTTAATTACTCCAACCTTGACCTTCCTAAAGCGGGCGGGAGAGGCGCCGTGGCCAGTATTTATAACTTGTGAGGGCTGACCTTTGCCGCAGTTGGGTGTACCCCAGATGATCCATTCGGAAGGTCCACAAATTGCATCGCAACTATTCCAAAATTCTGGTGTTATGCCCTGGTAGGTTGGATTTTTCAAGATCCTCCCCAGTTTTCCGTTTTTAATTTCCCAAGCAATCTCTGTTCCAAATTGGAAGTTGAGTCTTCTATCGTCAATGCTCCAAGATTTGTTGGTGGACATAAAAATGCCACGCTTAGTATCTGCGATCAAATCCCCCAACTTCCCTGACTTCCCTGATTCCAAATTTACGTTAGTCATGCGAATAAGAGGAATGTGTGACCAACTTGAGGCGCGCATGGTGCCGTTACTACCTTTTTTGTAGCTAGGTACCTGGCACTTAAGTTCCCTAATAGTTTCCCGGGAAGTCAAGTAATCTACAAAGACCCCGTCTTTTATAAGATAAGTTCTTTGGGCTGGTATTCCTTCGTCGTCGTACCCGAAAGTGCCCAAACCCCCGGGAAGTGTTGCGTCTGCTGTCATGTTAACAATCTCTGAGCCATATTTTAGTTTCCCCAGTTTATCCGGAGTCATAAAGCTTGTTCCAGCATAGGAAGCCTCGTACCCCAAGGCTCGATCCAGTTCGGTTGGATGACCGCAGCTTTCGTGTACTTGAAGAGCAAGTTGATTGCTATCTAAAATTAGATCGTACTCCCCGCTTGGGCAAAGAGGTGCAGAAAGTAAAGCTACTGCTTCTTCTCCAATTCTTGGTGCATTGCCAGCTAAGTCTAGTTCGCGTATTAGTTCATATCCCCTTGTTGCAAATTGTCCGCCGTGCGAATTGGGGTATGAACGGTTTTGGAATTCTTGCCCTTCCGCAGCTGAGGCTTCAATCCCCGCTCCGCACCAGATAATCTCTTGGCCAATAAGCGATCCTTCTGTTGAGGCAAAGACCTTTTTCTCACGACGTGCATAAAAAGAGGTTTGCGAAATTACTATCTTTGGATCAACTCTTTGTGCTTTGTCAGCTGCAAGTAGAAGTTCAAGTTTCTCCTCTAAGGGAATTTCAAAAGGGTCTTCTTGAACGCGAATCTTGTAGGAATCTACGGTAGGTTTTTGGGGAGCCAGTTCCACTTTTTCGGTAATATGCCTACTTGAAGATTCGGCAATCTTCAGTGCTCTTTTTGTAGTTCTATCAATTCCATTTTTTGAGAAATCATTAGAGCCTGCAAAGCCCCAGGCACCATCTTTAAGAACCCGTATTCCAAAACCCTTAGTTGTGGAAGACTCTAGGGCTTCAACAATGCCATCTTTTGTTGCAATGCTTTGAGTTTCGTTCTCGATAATTCTTACGTCTGCATATACTTCTCCAGGAATCTTTTCTATTATCTCTTGTGCCTGCTTTTTCATTACCTCAAAATTCTACCACATACATCTCAACTCCCAAGGTGCAAACCTAATTCCACCTGAAAGAAAGAATATTTCGAAAAAATTTGTTGACCCTTTTTCAAAGTGATCCAACACGCAGATCTCTCAGATTACACAAGCATTGAGGCTATAGCTTAAAAATGGTAAAATATAGCTTGCAAGCCGCGGTGGTGGAATTGGCAGACACGCACGCCTCAAGAGCGTGTGATTCAAAAGATCATGACGGTTCGACTCCGTCCCGCGGCACCAAAATCTGACTTTCAGAAAATTGACCGACTTTTTCGTTGGCGGCGCACAGCGCCGCCCAAGCGTTTTGCCCCGACAAATCCTCTCCGCTCGGCGCGGTAAGCCGCGCCTCGCGGTTGGCCAAGACGAGGTTCGAGCCAAAGATTTCTTTGGCAGCAACCTTTTTCGCAAAAAGGTTGCTCTCCCGTGCGATTTCGGGCAGGTTACCTGCCTCTTTTATCCATTCCGCCATCGGTTCGAGCCAATCATTCTGCTTTTGTTCAATCCGCGCCATTTTCTCGTCCAGCGACTTCTTTTCGGAGAGTAAAACCGCTTTCTGTTCTCGATATACCTCGCGCTCAATATCCTGCTCCAAATAGCCGTCAAGAAGTCGTTGGAGCTTGGTTTGTATGGCGCGGATTTTGATTTGAGATTCCTGAACAAAAGCAGAAACTGATTGGGCGGATTGTACCTTGTCTTTTTCTGCCATAATCAATAATTTTTCCGCCCAATCCGCGCGCAAAGAAAATTTTTGAAGCAGAGAGGAAATTTGTTTGTCCAGTTCCTCTTGGCGAATACAGGGTTCGGGACATTTTATTGATTTGTTTTTCTTGGTGCAGTGATAGTAAATATAATCGTGGACATTTCCATTTTTCTGACGCTTAACCCTGTATTCGCCAGTTATGGACATTCCGCAAGTGCCGCACTTCATTAGTCCGCAAAAATCTTGCGGCTCATACTTTGTTTTGTGGTGCGGCCTTCCCCTCTGCTTCAAAACCTCTTGGACTTTATCAAAAATTTTCTTTGCGATGATTGGCTCGTATTTTCCTTCATGCAACTCGCCAGCGTATTTGAATAACCCAGTGTAGAATGGATTGGAAAGGATAAAAGTCGCCCTCGTCTTGTGGATTCTCTTTCCGCCGCGGGACATAATCCCGCGTTGCGCCAAAAAGTCGGAAATATCCTAACCGCGAATTACCCTTTGCGTATAACTCAAAGGCCCCGCGAATGACTTTTGCCTTCTTTCTGTCTACTACCACAGTTTTTGTGCGGCTGTCGTTGATGTAGCCAATTGGCGCGGGGCCGGGATATTCTCCGCGCTTCACTTTTTGGCGCAATCCTCTTTTTGTATTTTCGGAAAGAGAATCCACATAGTATTTGCTTTGCCCAAACACAATGTTCAACATAAATTTTCCTTGCGGTGTTGGCTCAAACCATAGCGTTGGAAATTTCAAACTGGCGAGCTTGCCGGTGTCCAAAAGATAGATAATACGCCCGCCGTCCACAGAATTGCGCGCCAGTCTGTCTGCGTGCCAAGCCAAAATTCCGTTGGCCTCGCCTTTTTCTACTCGCGCCAACATTTCACCAAATATCGGTCGGCCCGGAATTTTGGCACTTTGTTTTTCAATAAAAACATCAATCACATTCAAATTTTCTTGTTTCGCAAAGGCGCGCAATTCCGCGATCTGGTCTTCAATAGACCTTACTTGTTTATCTTCCACATCAGTGGACTTGCGGGCGTATAAGAAAAATTTATGTTGTTCCATATTCATAAAATTACTAGGCAAAGCAAATACTTAAAATCGCAAGGGATTTCGAACCTGCGCTTGGCGAGCCGCGCTGTGCGCGGCGAGCCAGTGTTTCCCTATTCAGCCGCACGAAGCGCGGCCAATCTCGTCGGGCAAATTCCCGAAAGTCAAATTCTGGTGCGCTTATTCTACCAAATCCGAACCTATTTTGAGCGAAACTGACGCTCCGCCCCGCCGCCGCTCGCTGACGCTCGCCAGCCAGCAAAAAAGTTTTCTTCTCAATTTTTGATTTTCGCGCGCCA
>JACPEJ010000005.1 GCA_016183565.1 Candidatus Blackburnbacteria bacterium
CTCTAATACTTCAGCTTACCAGTCTTCTTCAGGCCGAGCTTTCTATATTGGAGATGGTGATACTTATTTTGCAAATAAATTTAATGGTACTATTGATGAAACCCGCATCTATAACTACGCCCGGAGTGCAGCTCAAATAGCCTGGGATTATAACAGGGGGGCTCCAATAGCCTATTGGAAGTTTGATGAAGGGCAAGGAGGCACCCTTTATGATTCCTCTGGGAATTCTAATAATGGAACTTGGAATGGAGCAGCTGGAGGCACCCAGACAGCTGCGGGAGATATTAATACTTCTGGCACTGCCTGGTTTAATGGCAAGACTGGGAAGAGAAATTATAGTTTAAATTTTGATGGGGGGGATGATTATGTGAGTATTGCTACCTCCGCGCTCGGATCAATCGGACCAACTTCCAGCTTAAGCTTGTCTGCCTGGGTAAAAGCCGCTTCGCTCCCTTCAACTTTAAAACGAGTTATTTCTAACCAAACAATTCTCAACGATTTTGAAATCACCATGTCAATCAGTCCCGGTAATAAATGGGGTGCTACTATCGGTAAGGCCGGAGTAGCCGCACAAGATACTCTTGACTCAACAGTTTTAACTGCAGATAACTGGTATTACTTAGTAGCAGTCTATAACGGAAACAGTGTCACTCTATATGTCAATGGACAAAGTAAAGCTACTACTAGTGCTAATTCTACTACTAACGGAGCTTCTTCAACAAACCGAGGATGGACAATCGCAAATGAGCGCTATGGTACATCCAGTCCCGATACCAGCTATTACTTTTTCCCTGGTCAGATTGATGATGTCAGGATATATAATTATGCCCTCACCCCGTTACAAGTGAGATTGCTTTACAATAATGGTGCGGTGAACTTTTCTCCATCTACTGGTGCTCCATGATGGAAAATTACTTAAACTTGTAACGGGGTAGCCCCGTTAGAAATATGTGGTATGTTTATGTTCTACTCAGTTTAAAAGATAAAAGATGGTATACGGGTTCTTCAAACGATTTGAAACGTAGATTTGAAGAGCACAACAAAGGTTTAGTGTATGCTACCAGCAGAAGACGTCCCTTCAAGTTGATCTATTATGAAGCCTGTTTACATGAATACGATGCTCTAGCCAGAGAAAAGTACCTCAAATCAGGTATGGGTAAGAGGTATCTGAAAAATCGTTTGAAGTTCTTTTTTAATGAGGATTTCTAACGGGGACCAGCTAAACAGGTACAACTACTTTATAATGATGGGGCTGTGAGGTTTGGACCAAGTACAGGAGCACCATAAAGAATATGACTAAGTTTAAAGATCAAATTAAGAAAATCTTTAATGAAACAAAGGAGGTTAGCTGCCCATCCTTTCCTAATGAAAAAGTGGTTTTCAATGCTAAAGGAATTAACCATCTTATCTACAAGGGCAACCGCAGCCGTCGGGAGGAATCACGAATTTTGACAAACATCCGCCTTTTACCAAAAGCCATAAAAGTTTTAAAACATATGGCCTATCCTCAAGAGGAAACATCATATTCCAGAGAAGAAGTAACATATAAATTCTGGACTTTTGAGGCCGTAGTAGACGACAGGAGGATAAAAGTCATAGTAAGACAAGTTGGCAGAGGCAAGAAACATTTTTGGAGCGTGATACCAGCATGGAGAAAAGATCGCTTTGGAATTTTAAATGCTAAGAAAAGGAGTATTGAAGAAGATTAAATGCTGGCCGTCGGCTTGGGATTAGCCGAATAAACCTTACGGTTAACCAGCAAATAGATATTAGCACAGTATATCAAAAAATGCAATAGTCAGATTGATGATCCGCCAGAGGCGGACAGGTGTTAGGATATCGGAGTTTACCCTGAGCGTAGTCGAAGGGCCCTCACAGGGACACAGGTAAAGCTTTTATTTAATGATGGAGCTGTGAGGTTTGGGCAGGTGACCGGAGTTCCTTAGCCTCTAAACTGAATGGTTAACTTTGATCCCAGAGCAAATGCCACTTTTTCCAAAAAACCTATTGAGGGGTTAGCATTGCCTGATTCAACTCTGGCAATAGCCGATTGTTTAGTGCCAATCCTTTTTGCCAACTCCTCTTGGGTCAATCCTTTTTTGATTCTGGCCTCAATAAGTTGAGAGATAAGCTCATAGCGGGGCTTTAACCTGTTGTATTCCAAGGCCACTTTTTCGTTTTTGAGTAAATCTTTTTTTACCTCTGACCAGGTTCTCATAATGAATCTATTTTATAACATATATGTTATGGTGTCAACAGCAAGTTTAGCCTATGCTGGGCAATTACTAGCTCTTTAGCAGGAGTTTTTTGGGTTTGTTTTCTAAATGCATGCAAAAGATATATTTTCTTTCCCATAAACGCATAGATAATTCTAACCTCCTGCTTGCCTCTTATTCTCAGCTCATATAACTGGCTGTTTAACTTCTTGGAATGGGGCATTCCTAAAAACGGGCCGTGCTTTTCCAGCAGGTCAATCTCATTGCCTATCTTGGCTTGAGTAATATCTTGCTGAGCTAGTATGAAATTCTCAACAATTCTTTCTCCTCTCGAGGATTCAAAGAAAATTATCTCCCATATTATTTTGACACTTTCCTCAACCATACAGCAAATATAGTATCATAAAATAACGGCCAGATTGATGATGTCAGGATATATAATTATGCACTCACAGGGACACAGGTTAA
>JACPEJ010000002.1 GCA_016183565.1 Candidatus Blackburnbacteria bacterium
CTCTCGAGGATTCAAAGAAAATTATCTCCCATATTATTTTGACACTTTCCTCAACCATACAGCAAATATAGTATCATAAAATAACGGCCAGATTGATGATGTCAGGATATATAATTATGCACTCACAGGGACACAGGTTAAATTATTATTTAATGATGGCGCGGTGAGGTTTGGACCCTCGTCAGGAACTCCCTGACGAGTTAAAAGTGCAAAGTGCAAAGTTAAAAGTTGCAGTTAACAATTCAAAGTTAGAAAACTTTTAACTTTAAACTGTAATTTTGCACTTTTAATTTTGAATTTTGAATTAAGTTTGATGGAGCTATCCGCTTTGGCCCCTCCACCGGAGCTCCATGATATGATGAAAGAATGACTAAAGTCATTTACTACACAACAGCACTCAAAGAAAGCCCAGCATTGGAATTTCTGAGATCACTGTCACTGCAACAAGAAAGGAAAGTAAGACGTGTTTTAGCCTATATAGAAACGTACGGGCTTACTACTGCGATACGTCATATTAAAAAGCTAACTGGCACTCCTCTATGGGAAATCAGAATTTTAGGACAAGATAATATCAGGGTTTTGTATGCAACAGAAGACCGAGACGCAATAATAATACTTCATGGTTTTATTAAAAAGTCACCAAGGACTCCTATAAAAGAGGTAGAAACTGCTTTGCAGCGTTTAGTTGAGTGGAAAAAGCCAAAAGACGCTACTTGAAATCTGATATCATATATGATATCGTTATATTTATGAAAATGAGAAAATATAAAGGTAGATATGTTTATACTTTTGAGGACGATCTCAAAGAACGACTCAAAGATCCTGAATTCAAAAAAGAATGGGAGGATTCTGAGTTAGAATATCAGCTAGGACGCAAACTTATCGAAGCTCGTCTAAAGCAAAAACTCTCTCAAAGAGAGCTCGCGAAAAGGGTAGGTACTTCACAAGCAGCAATTGCCAGAATCGAAGGCATGGATGCCAATCCCTCCCTGCACCTGCTTAAAAGGATTGCTGCTGCTCTCAACACCAAGCTCCAAATTTCCTTTTAATGACCAGATTGATGATCCTTCGGCAAGCTCAGGACAGGTGTCAGGATATATAACTATGCCCTCACCCCGGTACAAGTAAAACTTTTGTACAATAATGGTGCTTTATTTTTCGGACCAAGTTCCGGGACACCCTAACTTATGATTGTTAATGACTGTACGGGGCAGGCGGCTGCACAGGTAGAGCTTTTATTTAATGATGGAGCGGTCAGGTTTGGACTAGAGTATGGTATAATGCGATTATGGAACAGAAAGTCGCTAACTATACTGTAGTTATAGAAAAAGAAAAGAGAACAGGTACTAATACCACTTGCTATACAGCCTACGTTCCTATTTTAGGTATTGCTACTGAGGCTGATACCATAGAGCAGGTTGAAAAGGAAATTAAATCTTTAATTCAGTTTCATATCAACTGTCTAGCGCAGGAAAGAGAAAGAGTACCAATAGAAGCTGAGAATAGTTTGGTTACCAAAACCAGAGTGGAACTTCCCAACAATGCTATTATTGCTTACTAAATGAGCAAGCTGCCCCAGATTAAACCTAAATCTCTCATCAAGTTTTTTTCTAAACGAGGTTTTCAAATTACCAGACAAACAGGCAGCCATGCCAGGCTTACCCATCAAGATGGCAGGAAAATAACTGTTGCAGTACATAACAAACCCATTGCTCCTGGAACTTTTAACTCAATCCTTAAGCAAGCTAATATGGATAGAGAAACTTTCCTCAAACTCTTAAAAGAATAATGGTTAGATTGACCCTGTACAGCAAGCCTGCGGGGCAAACGAGTTAAAAGTGCAAAGTGCAAACTTAAAAGTTACAGTTGACAGTTAAAAGTTAAAAAACTTTGAATTTTGAATTGTAATTTTGCACTTTTAATTTTGAATTTTTAATTATTAGCGGGGCTGTCCGCTTTAGCCCGAGTATAGGAACACCGTAACAGTTAAAAGTTCAAAGTGAAAAGTTAAAAGTTAAAGAAACTTTGAATTTTGAACTAAATTAGTGGTATAATTGCTCTATGAGAAGAAGTTCAGATAAAACTATCTCCTACTCTGTTATTTATGAAGAAGCTCCTGAAGGAGGGTATGTAGCTTTTGTGCCAAGTCTACCAGGCTGCCACACCCAAGGGGATACCATAGAAGAAGCAGAAAAAAATATCCAGGAGGCTATTGAATTGTATTTAGAAAGTTTAGAAGCTCATGGTGAAAAAATTCCTCAAGAAAGAAGGGTTTTACAGGGAAAGATAGAAGTTTTTTATCCCACTCTTGCATGAAGAATCTTCCAGCTTTAAACTCCAGAAAGGTCATCAAAGCATTAAAGAAAGCTGGTTTTACAGAAGACAGACAAAAAGGATCTCACCTCATCTTGATTAATCCAAACACCAATAGAAGAACCGTTAAGAAACCCTTACTGAAGTCAATCATTGAAGATGATGCCGGGCTAACCATAGAAGAATTCTTAAGAGAAGCTTAACGGCCAAATAGACTCCGCTTCGGCCCGTCTACAGGTACACCGTAGAAGTTAAAAGTTCAACCCATTCGACAGGCTCAGGGCAAGCGTGCAAAGTTCAAAGTTGCAGTTGACAGTTAAAAGTTTAAAAACTTTGAATTTTGAATTTTGAATTTTGAACTAAAGAGGTGGGACTGTCAGGTTTGGGCCGAGTACGGGAACACAATAAGTAAAATTATGAATAAAGTTAAATATTTATTAACCTACCGTTATGCAGAAATTATCCATGATTTAACTGTTGAATTCACCAAAAAGTATGTTTTAAGTCCCTTAAGCAACTTAAGATACTTAAGTAATTTCAAGCCTGACTACCGTCAGGCAGACCAGATGAACCAGGCTGCCCGATCTGGAAAGCAAAACATCGTTGAAGGCATCGGGCAATCCCAAACCTCCAAATCCGGGGAAATTAAACTTTTAGGTGTCGCCAAAGCCTCTTTTGAAGAACTTCTGATGGATTTCGAGGATTATCTAAGACAACACAGTTTAGAAATTTATCCCAAAACCGACCCCAAAATAACCGCTTTCCGCCAAACGGCCTTCAGGTTAAGTCACTTAAGTAATCTATCTTCTGGACCGGCAAATAAAAGCCGGTATCGAGAAGTTTGCAAAAACTGGCGGACTTACGGAGCAGTTATATGAGGTCAGAAAAAAGAACCGGGGATATTGACCCGGCGATATATAACTTTGTACTCTCGTCAGGAACACCCTGACGAGTTAAAAGTGCAACCCATTCGACAGGCTCAGGGCAAGCGTGCAAAGTGAAAAGTTAAAATAAAATACTAGAAGCATGAAGCAAGAAGCATGAGTCAAGAATCATGAAGCAAGAATTAAGAAGCAAGAAGCATGAATTATGAATTATGAATCATGAATTATGAATTATGATTCATGTAAATGTGATTTTGAATTTTGAACTAATGCAATCTCCTTAGACAGTGGGTTGAAACTCGCTATTACAACTGCTATTCTGAATTATGCCCACTACAGCGCACAACAAATTGCGCTTCTATATTATTCTCGCTCTAGCTCTTACTCTTACTCTACTCCCCTCCCCTGTTTCTGCTTCGGAGGCAACAATAACTGCCGATATCGCGACACACTTTAATATCCTGGATAAAGAAGCGCGATCCGGTGATATTCTAGCATCAACCAACGAAGGGCTTGTGCGAGCTGACAAGGCTTATTCTTCCAGTATTTTTGGAGTTTTGCAAAATAAAGCCGCGATCACCTTCCGCTCGCCAGACGGGAACGGCCGGCCGGTTGCACGAGAAGGAACAGGAGAGCTTAATGTGACTGATCTTAACGGGGTAATAAAACAGGGGGATTATGTGACATCTTCCGAGGTTCCGGGGTACGGACAGAAGGCTTTGAAATCTGGCTATGTTATAGGGATTGCAACAACCAGTTTTGACGATTCCTCGGCCCAAACAACGACTGTGATCGGAAAGCCAGTCAAGGTTGGGAAGATTCAGGTCGCAATAAGAATCGAGTACGCAGAGATTACTACCGCAAGATCAACAAGACGGCTTTTGGAGTATATTAACCAAGCTTTTTTTAAAAACCTCCAAGATCCTGAGAGGTTTGCGCAAATAATCCAATATATTGCGGCAGGAGTGGTTGCTATCTCAAGCTTTGCTTTTGCTTTCCTGACTTTTTCCAGAGCTGTTGTAAAGGGTGTTGAAGCAGTAGGAAGAAATCCTTTGGCCAGAAGAACAATTCTACTTTCTATAGTACTTAATATTTTCTTAACGATTATAACCGCGGCATTCGGGATCCTTGCGTCAGTGGTGATAACGAGATTGTAACACAACAAAATACTAGAAGCATGAAGCAAGAATCATGAATCAAGAAGCAAGAAAGATAAAATCATTTACAGATTTAAACGCATGGAAACAAGCGCATGAGTTAGTTCTTTTAATATATAAAATAACAAAAAAGTTCCCTCATGAGGAACAATTCGGTTTGGTAAATCAAATCAGAAGAGCCGTTGTTTCGATTACATCAAACATCGCTGAAGGATTTAGCAGAAGTTCTTATAAGGAAAAGTCTCAGTTTTATTCCATGGCTCTAGGTTCTTTAACTGAAGTCCAAAACCAACTTCTCATTGCAAAAGACCTTAAATATATAGCTCAAGAAGAATTTATGGAAATTGCTAATAAAACCGTTGCAGTAAATAAACTCTTGAATGGTTTGATAAAAAAATCAAAAACCATGATTCATGATTCGTAATTCATGATTCGTGTAAATGTGGCTTTGCATTTTGACTTTTGAATTGCTATTCTGAATTATGAAGCTGTTTTGAAACAGCTTCTCCAATCTCACCTTACACAAGTCAGGTACCGTCTGGCACCTGATGCGTGAGTTTTGAAACGAGTTGTATGACTAATGGGGTTTTGGAAATCATTGTTGTTTTAGTTATCACCAATATTCTGGCCTTGCTTTTTTGGTTGCATACACGCAATAAATTGCGCTACTACATTTCTTCGCATGAGAAAAAACTAGCTCAAAATTTGGGAAAACTCGAGCGCGATATTGACATACAAAAAGCTTCACGGGAATCAAGAAGGATTATTTCCCGTGCAGTTGAGCAAGCGCAAGGCATTGTTGAAGAAGGGAAAAAGACTAGCTCACAACTTGATAACTTTTTAAAGGACATCAAAAAGAGTTTGCCAGAGCTTTTGGAGACTCGCCTAAACACTGCCACAGCGGAACTTGACAAGGAGCTTAGCCGGGCGGTTGGGCAGGTTTACAAAACCGGAACAGCAGAAGTTCAGGAAGAGTTAAGGCGGGCGCGGGAGGCGGTCAGGGAATATGAAATTCAGCGGCGAGCGGCGGTTGATGAAAATATTGTGGAGATGGTTGAAGGAACCGCCGCAGCAGTTCTCGGAAAAAAATTGAGTTTGAAGGAAAACATGGAGATGGTGTATGAGGCGCTTGAAAAAGTCAAGATTAAAAATACAGAGCATTAAGGGGCAGATTGCGGAGGTTTCAGTAGAGTCCGAGGATCAGCCGGCAGGGTTTGAGCTTTTGACCTCGCTTGAGAATGAGAGAGTGCTATTGGAGGTTTTTTCTCAAAAACTGGGGAATGCTTCCTGCCTTGTGCTTTCTGATCCTGAGGATCTTTATCGCGGAATGCCGCTTGTGAGTTTGGGCACAAGCCTTAAAGTTCCTGTCGGAGATTCTGTTTTAGGAGAGGTGATTGATCTCTCGGCATCCCCTACTTCCCATACTTCCCCCACCTCTTCCATCTACCAAAAACCCCCACCTTTGACAGTAGTTAAGCGGTCAAACGAAATTCTTGAGACAGGAATTAAGGCAATTGATTTTGTTGCGCCGATTTTTGCCGGAAGCAAGGTCGGTCTTGTCGGCGGCGCTGGTGTTGGCAAAACTGTTCTTTTGACAGAGATTCTTCTTAATGTTAAGAGGCCGGTTTTCTCAGTCTTTGCAGGTGTGGGAGAAAGAGTTCGTGAGGGGCAGGAACTTTTGGAGAGATTAAAAGAATCAAAGGTTTTTTCTCAAACAACTGTTGTTTTAGGCACAATGTCCGAAAACGCCGCGGTAAGATACAGGGTTGCTTTAGCAGCGGTTACTATTGCAGAGTACTTTAGGGACAAAAAGGAGCGTGATGTTTTGTTTTTTCTTGACAACATGTACAGGTTTGTCCAAGCCGGAAATGAAGTTTCGGCAATCTTGGAGAGCGCAGCGTCCGAGGAGTTTTACCAGCCAAACTTGCAAACTGAGATATCGAGCTTAGAGGACAGACTTGTTTCTACGGTGGATGGAAGTATAACATCCATTCAGACAATATATGTTCCGGCCGACGAGATTGCGGATCCGGGAGTAAACGCGGTCATGTCGTTTATGGATACTGTGATAGTCTTATCACGACAGACCGCTCAACTTGGACTATATCCTCCTTTGGATTTTTATCTTTCGTCCTCGGAGAGCATTAACAAATCAATAATCGGAGAAGATCATTTTAATGCTTTGACCGAGTTTCAGAAACTTTTAGAAGAGTATAAAAGGCTTTCAAGCATCTCAAGTATAATCGGTGAAGCCGAGCTTCCAGCCCAAGATCAGGTTATCTTCAGAAGGACAAAGAGAGTTATTAACTACTTGACTCAGCCGTTTTTTACAACGGAGGCGCAAACCGGTAGAGCGGGTGTGCATGTTGCTCTCAAAGATACTGTCTCAGACGTTAAGAGGATTCTTAAGGGGAAGCTCGATGATGTGCCGGAGGAAAAACTTTTGTATGTGGGGAAACTGTGACACAATAAGTTAAAAGTGCAAAATTAAAAGTTAAAAATTACAGTTTAAAATTTAAAGTTAGAAAACTTTGGACTTTGGATTGCAATTTTGAATTTTGCACTTTGAACTTTTAATTAATTTATGGTAACTAACTCTCAACTTACCAAAACAGCGCCGGTTTTGACTATCTTTGTCCCCTTTTCTATACCTTCCCGGGAAATTCCGAAGTTGGGGCAAAAGATAAGAAAAAAATTCGGCAAAAACGTTGTTTTGGATATAAAATACGATCCGGATTTAATCGGCGGAGCAGCGTTAGCATTTGGAGGGAAGTATTGTGATTATTCGCTCAGAAGCAGAATTATAAATCAAAGAGCAAAACGTATTTAGTTCAAAGTGCAAAGTGCAAAGTTAAAAGTTACAGTTAACAGTTAAAAATTAAAAAACTTTGAATTTTGAATTGCAATTTTGCATTTTTAATTTTGAATTTTGAACTAATCTTTACCATGGATGTTGGTTTTGTAAAATCAGTTAAAAACTTTCTTATATATTTGGATGGGTTGCCCGGGGCAAGGATAAACCAGATTATTGAAAGCAAAAGGGGTGTTCGCGCTTTGGTCTCAAATATCAACAGAGATCTTGTTGAAGCTTTGCTTTTAGGTGATGCGGATGTTAAGCCGGGCGAGATGTTTGGTCTTCTTAAAACTTCCCTGACGGTTGGTGTTGGAAAGGATGTTTTGGGCCGAGTTATAAACCCCTTGGGCAAGTCTTTAGACGGCAGACAAAAACCGAAATTTTCTGACCGCCTTCTGATTTTCAAGAAAGCTCCCCCACTTTCGGACCGACGGTTTATTTCCGAGCAATTTGTAACCGGCATAACTTTGATTGACACAATAATTCCTCTTGGAAAAGGACAAAGAGAACTTATCTTGGGTGATGCGCATTCAGGAAAGACTGACTTTTTGATAGAGGTTATTAAAAACCAGAAAAAGACCGGGGTGATCTCAATTTACGGGGCTGTCGGCCGGCCGGTGAGTGAGATTCGACATGTTTTTGACACTTTGAAAAAAGCGGGTGCTTTATCACAAACAGTGATTGTCGCAAGTTCTTCAAACGATAGCCCTCCTGTTGTTTTTTTGACCCCCCATACTGCTTTAACAATTGCAGAATATTTCCAGGAACAAGGCCAAGATGTTCTTGTTATTCTTGATGATTTGGGAAACCACGCAAAGATTTATCGGGAAATTTCGCTTCTTGGGAACAAAAGACCGGGGCGTGAGGCTTATCCAGGTGATATTTTTTACCAGCACGCAAGAATTCTTGAGAGGGCGGGTTGCTTCAGTAAGGAGGCAGGAGGAGGTTCCATCACTGCCCTGCCTGTTATTGAGATCGGCTTTGTGGATTTTACAACTTATATCCCGACAAATCTTATGGCAACAACCGACGGACACCTTCTTTTTAAGGCAAGCCTTTTTGCCCAAGGAAGGCGGCCTGCTATTGATATTTTCCGATCGGTTTCGCGTGTTGGGAGTCAGACCCAGGAAAGGGATCAGAATGTTTTGGCTCAAAAAATAAAGTCTATTCTTGCCATGGCTTCCCAGTACGAGACAGTAGGCCGGTTCGCGACAGATTTGCCTGCCCAGACACAGACAATTCTTAAGCAAAAAGAGAAAATAACGAAAATTATAAACCAGGAGGAGGGATTTGTTTCAATTAGGGAACAAGTAAGAAGGCTGAGTAAAATTATAAATCAAAGAGCAAAACATATTTAGTTAAAAGTTCAAAGTTAAAAGTTAAAAGTGACAGTTTAAAGTTAAAAATTATGCAAGATAATAAGGAATTCAAACGAAGATTAATAAATAGAGCGTTTAAATTTGCAAGAAGCGTAATCACCCTAGTAGATATGTTTCCTAACAAAAGGTCTGCTTGGGTTATTGCTGATCAACTCATTAGAGCGGCAACAAGTATTGGAGCTAATATTATTGAGGCACAAGCTGCAAGCTCAAGAGATGAATTAGCTAAAATCTTGGGATCCAGTATTGCTACGTTAAAAGGAAAGAACAAACTTTAAATTTTGAATTGTAATTTTGAATTTTGCATTTTGAACTTTTAATTTTTTTCCATGTTCTCTTTATCGGCACTTAAATTAGACCTGCAAACTGCTGTTTCTTTACAGCTTGTTGCTCAATCTTACAAAGAAACTGCCGCGGGAAAACTCAAAAGAATACGAGACGAGATACAGAGAAACAGGAGTTTTTATAATGAGGTTTCTGTTATCTATAGAACCGTGAGGGTGGTTGCGGCAAAAGAGTATGGCATTTTTCGCATAAAAAACAATAAAATACTTTCAATTCTTATAACTCCCAATGACAGGTTTTATGGTACTTTAACTTCCAAGGTTGTTAATTTTTTTCTAGAAAATGCAAAAACTTCAGAGGACAAGGTTGTTATTGGAAAAACAGGCCAGGATATTATAAAGACCATGCATCCTATTTTTTCGTTTAAACCTTTTGTCACCAAGGGAGAACTGCCAGACAACAAAGAACTAGCGGATTTAGCAGAGTTGGCGTTGTTGTATAAACAAGTTCTTGTGTTTTATCCAACTTTTAAGACGATTCTTGAGCAGGAGACGGTTGTAAAGGATATAACAGAAACAATTGAGAGACCAATGAGGGAGGAGTTGGAAAAAAATCCTCTTGAGATTCTTTTTGGGAAGATCAAGTCTGGCTCCGGGTATATTCTTGAGCCTGAGGCGGACAAGATCTTAATGTTTTTTGACACGCAGGTCTTAGCTCTTCTTCTTGAGGCCGCTTTCTTGGATTCAGAGCTTGCGCGAACCAGCGCGCGGCTTGTTAGTATGGAACAAGCGGAGAGTCGAGCAGGAAAAAGTATAAAAGATAAACAAATCGCGATAAGTCTCGCTCTAAGAAGTCTTAAGAACAAGCATTTGCTGGAAGCGTATTAAAATAGTTAAAAGTTCAAAGTGCAAAATCACAGCTCAAAGTTTAAAGTTGAAAATAATTTTTAATTTTAAACTTTGAACTAAATATGCCATCACCTACTTTTCACCTTCGTATACTATCACCAAGAGAAACGATTTTTGAAGGAGATGTGGAGACAGTTTCTTCCAAGAATCGCCTCGGGCTGTTTGATATTTTGCCCACTCATTCAAACTTTATAACAGTCATTGAGAATGAGCCAATTGTTGTTAAAAAAGAAGGCGGACAGAAAGCGACTTTTAATTTTCCCATTGCCATAATTCACACAAGGGAAAATGAGGTGATGGTTTACACAGGCCTAGCTTCGCAAGGTCTCACCTTGCGAAGCTAACCTTGCGAAGCTAAATATTAATTTTCATTGAGCTTTTAAGATCTATAGGACTCCTTATTTCACTCTCCAACTATTTCCATCACTAACCACTTCAACTTCCCCGTCCACATCAGTTCTCAAAACCTTTGCGCCGCCTTTTGAGAGCATATCTAAAACGCTTGCATGTGGGTGGCCATAACGATTATTTTTACCGGCCGAAATTACGGCCAATGACGGGCGAACTGCGTCTAAAAGCTCTTGCGTCAAGCCGTTCTTTGAGCCATGGTGTGGGACTTTCAAGACATCAATTGGACTAATTTGTTTAATTTGACTAATTTGATTTGTCACCGGGGGCTCGATGTCTCCTGTTAAAAGGCTTTTGAACGCAGCATAGGACATCTCTAGAACCACAGAATATTCATTGACTGACTCTGTTGCACTTAGGATTTTCCCTCTAGAGGTGGGTGCACTCCTTTGCGCTACTACTTCTTTCTGTGGACTTAGTACATCAAGTATGATCTCCCCTTTTTTTACTCTATCGCCACTTGTCAAGGATATTACATTCATGCCTGTATCTGTTTCTGTATCTGTTTCTTTCTCAAGCGTTTTGTACCCTTCACTCTTGTTACTAAGTCCGGATCCACTAAAAGTTGTAATTTTGTAACGGCGAAATACATCTATCAACCCTCCAAAATGGTCTTGTTCGGGGTGGGTTAAAACAACAAGTTCTATTGTTCTATCCCAAAACGGCATATGGTTTGACAAACAAGAGATAACTGAGGAATCCGGGCCTCCGTCTACCAATATTTGGGTTGAGCCTTTATAGATAAGTGTTGCGTCTCCCTGGCCGACGTTACAGAAGACCATGTGGAGGTTGTTGTCTTGTCCAAATATTGCTCCTAAAACAAGCAGGTTTGATAGTAATAAGAGAGTGAGGAGGAGTTTCCAGGGCTTGGGCATAAATTAAAAATTTCCGAATAGTTCTACTATTCGGACAAAGTACTCCAGCAGGATCCAGACAAACCAGGAGAGAACTTGGGTGATTGGGTTAATGAGACTGATTTGTCCAATGAGTCCAATTATCGCTCCTCCGGCCATAATAGAGGGCACTACCGGCAAGACAAACACATTTACAACCGGCGAGATAAGGGAAATCTCTCCAAATCTCAAAAGAAGAAAAGGGCTCACCGCGATCTGCGCCGACAGGGTTGTAGCGAGATTTTCCTTTATCCCTCGAGGCAACAGCCCTAATACACCCAACCGTCCTATTCTTTGGGATAATCCGATTATTCCTGCTGTTGCAGCAAAAGAAAGTTGGAAACCAATATCAAAAAGCCACAAAGGGTTTACAAGGAGTAGCACTGCTGCCGAGATAAATAGCGCCCGTACCCCGTCAAAATCACGGCCAAGTGCTTGGGCAAGATAAGCAATTGTGCCCATGATTGCTGCTCGGACAATCGGGGGCTGGAAACCGACAAGCACAACGTAAAGCCAAATGGCGGCAAGAGATAAAACGACCGCTTTTTTTCTACTTAAAAATATGATTAAACTGTTCAAAATAGTACCGCCAACCAGGGCGATATTACTGCCGGAGGCAACGATAATATGTAGAGTACCAGTTTTCCTCAATGCTTCAAAAAATTGATAATCGAGGCTGGATTTTGTACCCAAAACAATTCCGGAAAGTAAAGCTGCGTGTGGCTCGGGAAAAAACTTCCCATAAACTCCCAATGCTCTGCTTCTAAGGCTAGATAAAACCTGTACTGCTTGTTTTACTCGTACTACTTTTGCCTCACGCAAATACCATCCTGCCCTACCCTTTGCCGCTCTCCCCTCCACAACTACCTTTTCCCCATAGCCAAACTCGGGAAACCGCGGAGTATAAATTTTTACCTCTCCCACTCTTATCTGTTGTCGATCTCCCACAGTCACAGGCTCTTCCGAAATTACCCCGGTAACCCTAACTAGTTGTCCCTCTTGAAAACTATGTCGAACTATTAAATAACGGAACAAAAGTAGACTTAAGAGAACAAAAACTAAAAAGAACTTAGGCAGAAAAGGTAAGCGCATTTGAATTTCTCAGGGTGCTACCACCCTCTCCCTAATTTTCTCATAAACATTTTTTGGAAGAATCTTTTTAGAAAGCAGATCTTCAACTGAAGAGTACGGCCTTCCGTCAATTATTGCCTGGGCTCGGACTGCTCCAACTCCGGGGAGGGAGTCTAATTCGCTGAGTGTGGCAGAGTTAAGGTTGATTAAGTTGGGGAGGTAGGGGGAAGTCCGATCCAGGGAAGTTTGGGGGGTAGGGGGATTAACACTGGGTATATATATTTTTTGGCCGTCGGCAAGCTTTGCTGCTCGATTCAGGTTTTTGTTGACCCAATCTCGATCAGCGGCTGCACTCAAACCGCTTGCTTTTATCAGCAGATCCTCAACTCTGCTGCTAGAATTGAGCCTGTAAACTCCTGGTTTTTCCACTGCTCCTTGTATTTCGACAACAAGTTCTCCACCGAGCTCAGCTCGGTGATTGGCCAGCTCAGCTGGCCCACCCTGTTTAATTACCTCAACTTTTGTGGTTTCAAAAAATCCTGCTCGCAAGAAAAAAACACCAAAGCCAAGAAGTAAAAACCCTAGAAGGACAAGAGATATAGGCCGCCTGTTTTTGAAAACCAACTCTTCAATCTTTTCTTGGAAGGTTAAATTTTCAGCCATTAATACAGTGTAACAAAAGTTAGGAGGTTACGAAATTGATGAGGCGGCCTGGAATAAATACAATCTTTTGGGGGTTTTTCCCTGCCAAGTATTTCTTTACCCTCTCGTCCTCTCGAGCCTGGGACTCAACAGCAGATTGTTTACCGGCTTCCTCTTTTGCAATTTGCAACGTTCCACGCAATCTCCCATTAACTTGGACCGGGATTTCTACAATCTCCTCTTCGACAAGTGCGGGATCAAACTTCGGCCAAGACTGGCCGTGTATAGAATTATGAATTATGAATAATGAATCATGTTTTTCTTTCCCTGATTCCTGATTCTTGCTTCTTGATTCCATGTGTTGCCACAGTTCTTCGCTCATGTGTGGAGCAAAAGGAGCCAAGATTAACAAAAACTTTCTCAAATCTTCTTTGCTTAATCCATTTTTACTTCCCTGCCAGCTATTAACAAACTCCATCAAAGAGGCAACAACCGTATTAAACTTTAAATCTTCTGTATCGCTACTTACTTTTTTTATCGTCCTGTGAAGACTTGCTAATAAATTCCCTGTGGTTTTTTGCCTCGAAATCTTGCTGTGTGAAAGATACCAAACTCGACGGAGGAATCTAAAACAGCCTTCAACACCTTCTATACTCCAGGTAACTGTCTGATCAAAGGGCCCCATGAACATCTCATACAGCCTCAAGGTATCTGCGCCAAACTTACCAACTACTTGATCGGGGTTTATAACGTTTCCAAAAGACTTGCTCATTTTTCTACCGTCTGGGCCAAGAACGATTCCGTGAGAACGTCTCTTTGCGTACGGCTCCGAAGTTGGCACAACACCTATGTCAAACAAAAACTTATAGACAAAGCGGGAGTACAAAAGATGCAAAGTAGTGTGCTCGAATCCACCTTGGTACAAATCAACCGGCATCCAATACTCCATTTTGTCTTTGTCAGCTATTGCATTATTGTTTTCAGGATCTAAATATCTCAAAAAGTACCAATTTGAACCAGCCCAGTTAGGCATGGTATCTGTTTCCCGACGAGCAGGCTTGTTGCACTTAGGGCAAGATACTTCAACCCACTCCTTGACATTGGCTAGAGGTGATTCGCCGGTGCCAGATGGCTCGTATTTTTCAACATAAGGAAGCTCAACTGGTAGCTGATCTTCTGGTACTGGTACTATTCCACAGCTTGGGCAATGAATAATTGGGATTGGCTCTCCCCAATAGTGTTGTCTACTGAATACCCAATCGCGAAGATGATATGATACAACTCGCTTTCCCCAACCCTTTTCTTCCAAATAATCCATAATCTTCTCGATCGCGAGGTTAATGTCCATATTGTTTAGAAAGCCGGAGTTGATCATTGTTCCTTCTTTTTCCTGGACTTGCCTGGCTTCGGCTATAGAAGAAGTGTCACCATCTGAACCTACAACAACTCGAATAACTGGCAAGTTAAACTTTTGCGCAAACTCAAAATCACGAAGATCGTGTCCTGGAACACCAACTACCGCACCGGTACCAACGCTTCCAAGTACAAAATCGCTTATCCATATAGGTAGTTTGGTGCTATTCAATTGATTTGTTGCGTAAAGACCAGTAAACACCCCTGTCTTTTCTCTACCTTCCGATATTCTGTCCAGCTCGGATTTGTTCTTAGCCCTCTTTACATACTCCCCAATTTTCTTAATTTCGTCCTTTGATATTTGGAACTTGCCATCCAGGAGCTTCGCGACAATTGGGTGCTCTGGCGCTACAACGATAAATGTGGCACCAAAGTTTGTGTCCGGACGTGTTGTAAAGCAGCCAACTTCTTCATTAGTCCCATCTATGGGGTATGTAATATTGATTCCTTCTTTTCTGCCAATCCAATTTTCCTGTTGAATACGAATTCTCGGGGAATAATCAACCAGTTTTAAATCCTCAATCAACCTATCAGCATAAGCTGTAATCTTTAATAACCATTGCTTTTGCATTCTACGCTCCGTTGGGTTGCCGCAACGTTCATGTGTACCGTTGGCTAAAACTTCTTCATCAGCAAGATTGGTTTTGCAAAACGGACACCAGTTAACCGTGACATCAGAAAGATATGCCAGTCCTTTTTCGAAAAACTTCAAGAAAATCCATTGAGTCCATTTGTAATAGTTTGGATCAGTAGTATTCACTTCCCGACTCCAGTCAAAAGACAGCCCCAGGGATTTACATTGTTTTTTAAAGTTTGATATATTTTGTGCTACTGCTTTGGAGGGGTGAATTCCGGTTTTGATTGCGTAATTCTCTGCTGGCAAGCCAAAAGCATCCCAGCCTATTGGGTATAAAACATTATACCCTTCCATCCTCTTTTTTCGAGCGTAAGAATCCATGGCTGACCAGGATCTAATGTGGCCAACATGAAGGCCTGCGCCTGAAGGGTAAGGAAATTCAATTAAGACATAGTATTTAGGCTTGCCCGAGAAATCTTCTGCTTGATAAAGCCCCTCCTTTTCCCACACCTCTTGCCATTTTGGCTCGATTTCAGTTGGGTTATACTCTGTTTTACTCTTTCTTGGCGCTTTCATACCTAAATTGTAACACAACTTGCGTTGACAGAGAAGTTTACACGGTGTAATTTGAATTAGATGGTAAAAGACAATGATTTGGTAACTAAGCAGTATCTAGAAGAGAGGTTTAGCAGGTTCGAAGAAGAGATTGAAGAACGACTGCTTAAGCCACTACGCAATGATCTTGCCAATATGAAAGATGAGATAATTGCCAAGCTTAATGCACGACAAGAAGAAGATGATGTTCATCAATACTCTCACCAGAGGATCAATGATGAATTAACTGGCCACGAAGGAAGAATCTCTATACTAGAAACTTCAAAAAGTTAGTTACCTTTTAAAAATCTACTTTCTCTTTATATATCGCTCCGATTTCTTCTTACAGAAGGGTTATCAGTCCTCTGGCGGAAGCGCTAGTTTTATGTTTCGTTTTTGGTCAATTAAGCTTAGTAATTTCCAAAAATTTGACAAGCGAAAGGAGCAAAAGAAGAAAAAGTAAAAGAGGTAAAAAGGGTAAAAGGGTGACACTATATCAAACAGCATCACCTCCCTATCTTGGGTGATGATTGAAAACAGGGTTGCCAATTTTGAACGTTGATATGTTTTGATACTTTAAGGTTGGTAAAAATACAGGCATTTTTCCGTGGGAGGGAGTGTGAAAACACATTAGATGGGTTTGTAGCAATTATCAATTGGCCCTTCCCGCCTGGCCTAACCGTTCGCCTTTTCAGTACTACTCGTACACGGCTCACGGAGCGGCCTAGGGCGGGTGCGGGGCAATCGTCAACCGATTGCCCCTTGACAAGGAATTACCTATATTATTATAGTTAGTTTGTACTGTCTAATAGCGTCTAATTTTGTATAATTTGAAGCTAGCTAGACAGTGAAAATCAGCAACGGAAAAATGGAGAATCTGCCTTTACAATTTGAGGAACACTTGCGAGCCGAGAAGAAGGTTTCAGGGAAAACCTTGCGTAATTATCGCTCTGACCTTTTGCACTTTTTTACGTGGTCCCTTCGATATGCTCAGGGCAAGACCCTTCGACATACTCAGGGCAAACCGCTAGAAACCGTAGAATCACTTCTCCCCTATTTAACAAACTCTTTAGTCGGCGCATATAAAAGCTATCACTTGGAAAACAAAACACCAATATCTACTGCAAATCGCAGGCTTTCGACTCTGCGAAATTTTACCCGTTTCTTAGTACAGATTGGGGTTCTTGGGAATGACCCAACTTACTCAGTTAGTAATTTGGGTTCCAGAGCCAGTTTGTCTTTCGAGGAAAAAGTTCAAAAAATGGTTGAGGACTTCCAAAAATATTTAGAGAGCGAGAGGGTTTCTCCTGTAACTTCGAAGAATTATTTATCCGATGTAAGGCAGTTCCTTATGTGGATGGGCAGACAACGGGTGGCCGCGCAATCATAAAAGATCTGGGGGAGACTTTTTTTGATTTTCCTAAAATAAATCCAAACGGAAAAATCCGTTTAAATTGCGACCACCCGTGCTGCTAGTTTTTATTATACACCACTCTGCAATAGTCAAGAAGGACCAAAATCCCCTTTATTTTAAAAATGCCCACTATTCTAAATATTGATCCGGAGTTACTCAAAAAGTATCAGGAAGAGATAGAAAAAGTTCACTCCCACGCAACTGCCAAGCGCAAGCTCTCCTCTTTACGAAGGTTTTTTGGTTGGGCAGAGGCAAAGGGGCATGTGCCCGAGGGTCAGTTATCAGTTCTCAGTGATCGGTTGTCGGATACAAGTCGATCAGTTATCAGTTCGTCAGTTCTAGCTGATAGACAGAAAACTGGCAACGGAGAATTCCCCTGGCTCAAAGTTAGTGGCGTTGCCTTTGGCGCGTTCACTACGGTTGTATTGACTGTGTTTTTAGCCCGATCCATACCTGGAAGTTTGCTTCTTAATTTACGAGGGTTAGCACAAACAGTGCAGAAGGTAGAAAGGGTAAAGGTAGAAGAAGTAGTAAAAGTAGACCAGGTAGCACAGGAGTCTACTCCTACTCCCACTCAACTGCCCCAACCTACCCAACCACCTCAACAGCCCCAGATCCCATCTTCCTCCGACGCCCTGACTGCCAAACTCCTCGAGCTTATTGGCGAAAACCCGGCAATAAAAGCCCTCGGCGGCGTTCTCGATATAGCCTCGCAAGGTCTCACCTTGCGAAGCTATCCAACATCAGATGGGGATATAACCCTCTCCCCTGATGGTAACGGTCAGGTCAATATTCGCTCCTCTACCACAACCAATGATTCCCTAAATATTCAAAATGCCAATTTGACAACAGGCAATTTGATCTCCGGCTATGTTGGAAACAATGGTACAAACTATAACCTTCTCTATCTTTCTTCAGGCCCGATAGAACAAGAGCGCTTCTCAGTAGATAGCCAGGGCAATACATATATCGGAGGAGATACAACTACTGAAGGTGATATGAATGTTTCTGGCACTCTAACAGCATCTAGCGCTAACATCAATGGAGCGCTAAGTATTAATAGGGTCACACGCATATCTTCCCTGGGGAGACTGTCTTCAATCACCGGCTACTACCAAGACTCAGGGCTTTTTGAGATTGACCAAGGCTCCCCTGACTCGGCGAGAATAACCAAAAGCCCAACGACTGCTCAAGGTTCGGCAACTTCGGATGTTTTGACTTTAACTTTGGATGAGACAAACACAACTGGATCAGCACAGGATACTTTGGTCTTGAGTCGCAAGAACGCGGGAACAGGTGGTTATGCGCTTGATGTTAGAAACGGAGATGTTAACTTTACAGGTGCCTTAAATGTAAGTGGTGCAACAACACTTTCGAGTACCATTAGTGTCGCAGGTGACACCACACTTACAGGTGACTTGGCTGTAAATGGTGGGGATATAACAACAACTGCAACGACTTTCAATTTATTAAACTCAACAGCGACTACTATAAACTTTGCTGGCGCGGCAACTACTTTTAATCTTGCAGACTCCACAAACACCAAAACAATTGACATTGGAGGGGTAACTTCAGATGGAACAGACACTATCAATATAGCAACTAATGGTACAACCAACGCTGATACAATAACCATTGGTAATTCAAATGCTTCAACAACAGTTGCAATAACTGGCGGGGATGATTGGAATATGGCAGGAACTGGGGTATTAACAATGTCTGCATCAGCTAGCCAAACAACAGCCATAGTTGTGACTGATACGGATTACACTAATGCATTGTCAATTGGAGATAACAACATAACTGGAACAACAGCCAACATAGATCTCACCAACTTTGATGTCACCGGTTCAACAGGAGATATTACAACTGCAGGAGATTTGGCTGTAAATGGTGGGGATATAACAACAACAGCTGCTACCTTTAACTTAGTTAATGCTGCCACAACTCTGAACATAGGCTCAACTTCTGTAACAAGAGCTATAAACTTAGGCACTGGAACTCTGGCAGATACTATCAACATTGGCAATGGTGGAACAACAGCTGACTTAATCTACATTGGTAACTCTGCAACAGCAAATACAATAACAATTGGTTCTACTTCCTCAACAACTGTTTCCATTACTGATGATAACTGGAACATAACTGCAGCAGGGCTTGCTAACTTTGTATCTGTTGGTGCGGCAACACCTGGAACTGGAGCATTTACAACCTTAACTTCCAATAACACCACAACCATTGGCAATGGATCAGGGATTATTACCAGTATAGGTAATTCCGGTGGTGCAGCTGCAATTAATCTCACCTCTGGAACTGGTTCTCAGACATTTACTTCATCTGTTGCAACAGGTACAACAACCTCCTCTGCTTTTGTGTTTACTGATAGTGCGTTGACTTCTGGAACTCTACTCTACTTAACCTCTACTGCAACTTCTGGAAAAAGTATTGATCTTAATATTGCCAATACCTCAGGTACTGTGGTGAACGGGGCATATGGAGGGGCTAAGATTTTGGGTGGAGCATTGATAGGAGTTTCCCTTGATCTTTCTACTAATGTTACTGCAACTGGGCAGAATATAACAGGAATATCATTAACAACCAATCCTGCTGTTACTAATACAGGTGCCGGAACATATGCATACAAGGGTGTTGTAATTAGTGCTGGTGCAATAACTCAAAACACAGAAGCAGGAACAAATACCTCAACAGGGCTGGATGTTACCAACCCTAATATCACTCAAACCACAGGGACAATAACTGCCAATGGTCTTTTGGTAACCACTGGATCAATTACAACAGGTGGTACACAGAATGGAGTCAATGTCTCAGCCTCTGGTGTTGGTGCAGGAGCTTTAAATGCAATTAATATCGGTACTATTACAGGTAGTGGAGGTACAGAAACTGCAATAAACATTGCTGCCGGGTGGGATACGGATATTAATGCAACAACATCTTTGGAGATTGGAATTGGAGGGACTAATGAGGTAACACTAACATCCTCTGCTTTCTCCCCTACTACAACAGATGGTAACGCTCTTGGAACTACCTCCTTAATGTGGTCAGATCTTTTCTTGGCCTCCGGCGCAGTCATCAACTTTAACAATGGAGATGTTACCGTGACTCACGCAGCAGACTCACTTGCCATTACAGGCGGCAACGTCGGCATCGGGACAACAAGCCCTTCTCAAAAACTCCATGTTGAGGGACAGTGTGTAGCCAAGGGAACAAGGATCAGGAGACGCAGAAGAAGGAAGACGATGGATGATGGAGAGATAGAAGATGGTAATTTGAAGATGGAAGATGGAGAATGGAAAGAAAATAATCTATCTTCTACCCTCAATCCTCAAAATACTACCCTC